>CAJTYH010000073.1 GCA_910583675.1 uncultured Muribaculaceae bacterium | reverse complement strand
CGACATCGGCGCGGGGCTGTCTTATGTAAGGGGGGTAAAGGGTTTTCAGATCAGCTCGTGGATTACCAGACCGGAGCGTAGCTTTGGCTCGAACCAGGTGGTCTTGGGGGGCATGATGTTGCCTGTGTCTGCAATGTCCATCAATTGATTCATGGAGACGGGGTAAAGGGCGAGAGCCATTTTCATCTCGCCGGAGTCCACGCGGCGTTTCAGTTCCCCGAGACCGCGTATGCCTCCGACGAAGTCTATGCGTTTGTCTGAGCGCAGGTCGGTTATGCCAAGTATGTCGCGGAGTATGAGGTCTGACGAGATAGTCACATCCAACACTCCTATGGGATCGGTGTCGTCGTATCTTCCTTCACGTGCGGTGAGGGAGTACCACTTTCCTTCAAGGTAGAGCGAGAAGTTGTGGAGGGCGGCGGGGGTGTACGTGTCTGCTCCTTTCTCTTCCACGATGAAGTCTTTTTCAAGGCGGCCAAGGAATTCCGCCGGTGTTAGGCCGTTGAGGTCCTTTACTACGCGGTTGTAGTCTATTATGCGGAGGTGTGATGCCGGGAAAGCCACGGCGAGGAAATAGTTGTATTCCTCCTCCCCGGTATGGTTCGGTTCTTCTGCCGCCTTTTCGAGACCGACGCGGGCTGCTGCGGCTGAACGATGGTGGCCATCGGCTATGTACAGGTGCGGCATTGCGGCGAATTCCTCTGTTATCGCAGTCGTGTGCGCCGGGTCGGTTACTACCCAGAAGTGGTGTCCGAAGCCGTCGGGTGCCGTGAAGTCGTATTCCGGTTGTCCGGCGGTGACTTCCCGTATTATCCGTTCAAGGCGCTCGTTGTCGGGGAAGGCGAAGAATACGGGTTCGATGTTGGCATTGTTTACTTTCACATGCCTCATGCGGTCGTCCTCCTTGTCGCGGCGGGTAAGCTCGTGTTTCTTGATTACGCCGTTTACGTAGTCGTGGACGTTGGCAGCAATAACTATCCCGTATTGTGTGCGCCCCTGCATTGTCTGCGCATATATGTAATAGTGCTCTTCCGGATCCTGAACAAGCCATCCGTTGGCGCGGAACGTGCGGAAGTTTTCCACAGCCTGGTCATATACCTTGGGGTCGTGTTCGTCGGTTCCCGGTTCGAAATCTATCTCGGGCTTTATTATATGGTATAGCGATTTCGGATTCCCTTCGGCCTCTATGCGTGCTTCGTCCGAGTTCAGTACGTCATAGGGGCGTGAGGCCACCTGCTCAATGAACTCCTTGGGAGGGCGTATGCCACGGAATGGTTTGACTTTTGCCATAATCGGTTGTTTTTGGTATTTATGTTAAGGTCTGTCATTGGGCATCTTTTGCAAAAAGTCTTTAAGCGATTTTGCGACATGATGCTTTCACAAAGATAGATAAAGGCTTATAATTTACAAAATAAAAAGTAGCTCATGTGTGTAACGAGTGGAGGATCAGGCTTTTTGTTATTTGTTTGGATGGAGACGGATGGAGTTTTTTGTGATTTTTTTGTGGAAACGCTTGCCAATTCAAAAATAATGCGTACCTTTGCATCGCAAACGACAAAACGGGGTGCCTGGCGAGGCAAAGCCGGTCTTTGTGAACGGAAAACTTGCGAAAATAGCTCAGTTGGTAGAGCACGACCTTGCCAAGGTCGGGGTCGCGGGT
>CAJTYH010000072.1 GCA_910583675.1 uncultured Muribaculaceae bacterium | reverse complement strand
ATCGTCCTGCGGGGGCTGTGGCTTATGGGGGAAGAGGGATCAATCCGCCAACTTGGCTTTGATGAACTCGCGGTTGAGACGGGCGATGTTGCTCAGGGAGATGTTCTTTGGGCATTCGGCTGCACAGGCACCTGTGTTGGTGCAGTTACCGAAACCGAGTTCGTCCATCTTGCTGACCATGGCACGGGCACGACGGGCACGCTCTACCTGTCCCTGGGGCAGCAGTGCGAACTGGCTCACCTTGGCACTTACGAAGAGCATAGCGGAACCGTTCTTGCAGGCAGCCACGCATGCACCGCAACCGATACATGTTGCGGAGTCCATCGCCTCGTCCGCCACCTCCTTGGAGATGGGGAGGTTGTTGGCATCGGGTGCGCCGCCGCAGTTAAAACTTACATAGCCGCCGGCCTGCTGGATCTGGTCGAAGGCGTTGCGGTTTACCATGAGGTCGCGTACCACGGGGAAGGCAGCCGAGCGCCAAGGCTCGATAGTGATCTCCTCCTCGTTGTGGAACTTGCGCATGTGGAGCTGGCAAGTGGTGATGCCCTGCACGGGGCCGTGGGGGTGACCGTTGATATAAAGCGAGCACATGCCGCAGATACCTTCACGGCAGTCGCTGTCGAACACTACAGGCTCCTCGCCCTTGTCAACGAGCTGCTGGTTGAGCATGTCAAGCATCTCAAGGAAGGAGCTGCCTGTTGACACGTTTTCTACGCGATATTTGACGAACTTGCCCGGCTCTTTGGGACCACGCTGACGCCAAATCTTCAAGTTTACGTTGATTGTTGTTTCCATAAATGTTGGTCTGAATTATCTGGTGGAAGCCGGCTGCGGAGGACAAGCCTCCGTGCGGGCTTCTACGTGGTTGCTTTTACGATTTGTAATTACGGGTCTGAACCTTGATTGCCTCATATTTGAGCGGCTCCTTGAGAAGGATGGGCTTCTCATTGTCGCCGGTGTATTTCCAGCAGCCAACGTACATGTATTCCTGGTCGTTACGCGCAGCCTCGCCGTCGGCAGTCTGGTACTCCTCGCGGAAGTGTGCGCCGCAGGATTCGTTGCGGTGGAGTGCGTCGATAGCCATCATCTTGGAAATGACGAGGAAGTCCTCGAGGCGAAGCGCCTTCTCAAGCTCGGTGTTGAGATCGTCGGCCTTGCCCACGATGCGAAGATCGGAGTAGAACTCCTTGCGCACCTTCTCGATCTCGTCCACGGCCTTCACGAGGCTCTGCAAAGTACGGCCCATGCCCACGAGGTTCCACATCACGTGGCCGAGCTTCTTGTGAAGCTGATCGGGCGACTTAGTACCCTTGATGGCCATGAGCTTGGCGATGCGGTCGCGCACACCTTTTTCAGCTGCGTCGAACTCGGGAGCGTCCGTAGAGAAACGGGGCACCTTGATCTGGTCGCTGAGGTAGTTCTGCATTGTGTAGGGGAGCACGAAATATCCGTCGGCAAGACCCTGCATGAGAGCGGAGGCGCCGAGACGGTTTGCACCGTGATCGGAGAAGTTGCACTCGCCGATGGCGAACAGACCCTTGATGGAGGTCATAAGCTCGTAGTCAACCCAGATACCGCCCATGGTGTAGTGGCTTGCCGGGAAGATCATCATCGGGGTCTCGTAGGGATTGTCGTCGGAGATCATCTGGTACATGTCGAAGAGGTTGCCATAACGGTCGCGTACCACATCGGCTCCCAGACGCTGGATGGCATATTTGAAGTCAAGGTATACGGCGTTGCCGGTACCTACGCCGTAACCTGCGTCGCAACGCTCCTTGGCGGCACGCGATGCGATGTCGCGGGGACAGAGGTTACCGAAAGCGGGATAGCGGCGTTCCAGATAGAAGTCGCGATCCTCGTCGGGAATGTCGGTGGGGCGCTTGCGTCCGGCACGGATGGCCTCTGCGTCCTCCTTTTTCTTGGGCACCCAGATACGTCCGTCGTTACGGAGCGATTCGCTCATGAGGGTGAGCTTGCTCTGATCTTCACCATGGACGGGGATACATGTGGGGTGGATCTGCGTGAACGCGAGGTTCGCAAGGTATGCGCCCTTCTTGAAGGCCTGTACGGCAGCGGAGCCATTGCAACCCATAGCGTTGGTGCTCAGGAAGAAAGCACGACCGTAGCCACCGGTGGCAAGTACCACCGCATGTGCGGCATAACGCTCTATCTCACCTGTGATGAGGTTGCGCATGATCACACCGCGGGCACGCCCGTCGATTATCACGATGTCAAGCATCTCGCGACGGTTGTAGCTCTTTACGGTGCCTTTCTTGATCTGGCGGTTAAGCGAAGAGTAGGCACCCAGCAGAAGCTGCTGGCCTGTCTGACCCTTTGCGTAGAATGTGCGACTCACCTGTGCGCCGCCGAACGAACGGTTTGCCAGCAGGCCGCCGTATTCGCGTGCGAAAGGCACACCCTGTGCCACGCACTGGTCTATGATATTGCTTGACACCTCAGCCAGACGGTATACGTTGGCCTCGCGGGAGCGGAAGTCGCCACCCTTCACGGTGTCGTAGAACAGGCGGTAAACCGAGTCGCCGTCGTTCTGATAGTCCTTGGCAGCATTGATACCGCCCTGTGCGGCGATGGAGTGTGCGCGGCGGGGGCTGTCCTGGATGCAGAAGTTCATCACATTGAAGCCAAGCTCGCCAAGGGTGGAGGCTGCGGATGCGCCTGCCAGGCCGGTGCCTACCACGATGATGTCGAGGTGGCGCTTGTTGGCGGGGTTCACCAGTTTCTGGTGAGCCTTGTAGTTGGTCCACTTCTCAGCTACGGGACCTTCAGGTATCTTACTGTCAATCTGGTATTCGGGGAGTTTCGACGACTCTATGTCGGCGTAATCCTTCATAATCGGCGTGGAGTCGATCATGCCCTCGATTTTCTTATTGTCGGCCATATCTGATGGGTGATTTATTCGTTTACGATTACGTTTACATTCTCAGTGCAGGAAGCTGCGCAATCAGCGGGAGCACAATCCGAAGATGTGCAGTTGGAGGGAGCGCAGTTAGCCGGCACGCATTCGGACGCAGCGCACTGCGAGTGAGCGCATGCACCGGCGGGAGCCATGGTGAAGGTATTCTTGCCATGGGCTGCCATTTCCATGTACTGCTCCTGAAGCGCGGGACAATTGTTGTAGGTGCCACGATGAGCCTGCACGGTAAACACGATGGCCTGTGCGACGAACAGAGCCACGACGATGCTTACCCAAGCATTGCCGATGGTCTTGAGACGGCACATCCATGTGTCGTTGTTCCATCCGGCGGTCTGCATCATCGACCAGAAACCATGGGTAAGGTGGAACCACAAGGCGATGAAACCGATCAGGTAGACCGGCAGGGTCAGCGGATTGCGGAAAGCCATGGCGAGGAACCAGGTACCGGCAGCGGGAGGAACCGTCTGGCCGTCGGCATCAGTCACCTCGAAGCCGCAGATCTCGGCGAGCTGCATCTTGCTCCAGAACTGGATCAGGTGAAGCACCAGGAACGCAAGCACCACGATGCCGAGCACAAGCATGTTCTTGGAAGCCCATTCCACCTGCTTGGGACGGGAAGTCACATCATAGCGCTCCGAACCACGGGCGTTGCGGTTCTGCACGGTAAGCCAGAGGGCATAGATGATGTGGAGGATGAAAAGTGCGGCCAGACCTGCGGATGCGATCAGCGCATACCAGTTGGCACCCAGAAAAAGGCACACTTCATTGTAGGCGCTTGGCCAGAAGAGTGCCACTCCGTTCATCAATGCGTGAAACGTCACGAATAGGACAAGACACACGCCGGTTACGGCCATGATCAGTTTCCTGCCTATGGATGAGGATGTTAACCACATAAATGTTTGATTTTTAAGTTATAGTTTGTTAGTGTAGTTTCATTGCAAGAGAATGGCGCGTGCAAACAGGCACACCGCTCCACTTTAATCTTTTGCAAAATTAAGCAATTATTCCTCACCTTCACAACAATTAAGGAATTATTTCATTAATTTAATCGCCCAAAGATTCGCATGAGAAGAAATTTCCAAAAAAATTCCGCAAAAGGTTGCACATATCGAAAAAGAAGCGTAATTTTGCAACGCAAAACCCGGAGGGGTATGCTCATCTTAATCGGGAAATCCCGATTTCATGAACAAAAGATGCTTCAGTAGCTCAGTTGGTTAGAGCACCTGACTGTTAATCAGGGGGTCGTT
>CAJTYH010000071.1 GCA_910583675.1 uncultured Muribaculaceae bacterium | reverse complement strand
AGGGTTATACGCCTGAATGTGAGACGACCCATCAGACGGCAGACCGCACCATGACTCAGACGTTCGGTCACCGCGTGAAGATAGTTGCCGATTTCGGCAGCAGTGAGGTTGTGGTTATGGTTGACGGCGTAAAGAAGAACAGTTACAAGAACCTGAGTATACCCGAATTCATGCAGCTTCAGAACGAGGTTGAACAAATGGCGGCGGCGCTCTAATCATTAAAAATAATGGAGTACTACGGTAAAATAGCCTGTATATCGTTCCATGACCTGACGCGGGAGCCCGATCCTATAATGTCGGTCCCTAATTATAAATGGCATAAAAGAGAGGGCAAAATTAACGTGGTGCGAGAAGGTAGAGGTTTAGGCAGCTATGCTCTCGTGGAGATAGCGACAATGCCGCAAAGGTTTCAAGATAAAATAAAAGAAAAATACGGAGATATGAATTCAGAGATACTCAGAATGTGGTTCGCAAGCCACTTCCATATCGATGCGAAGGCACGCGGGTTCTATACCCGGTTCCGTTTCGAGGACGGCAGCGCGTTACCCCCGGAGCATATAAACGAATATACCGTGAACGCCTCGGCGATACAGGCGGTTGTCGATGTGATGGCAGACACGGTTATTATGCGCCGTGCCATGAAGGGCGGTCCGGTCAACTGGAACGAGCTTGCGGGTGCCATCAACTATTACCGAGAGGAATTCGGCCACACGCTGCCCGTCAGCGTCAACCGTTTCAAGAGGAGGGTCAACGAGTTCAAGGCTCAGGGCTACGAAAGCCTTATCAGCCGCAAGTTCCGTAACCAGAACAGGCGCAAGGTCACTTACAGCATTGCCGACCTTATACGCGGCCTCGGAGCCATGACGGAGCATCCCTACGATACGGTGGTAGCCGAGATGTACAACCGGTTCGTGACCGGCGACCTCGAGGTGTATGATCCTGAAACGGGCGAGGTCTTCAACCCGGATGACTTCACTGACAAGTCCGGCAACCCAGTGGTGCTGAGCAAGGGCACCATAGCCAACTACCTCAAGCAGCCCAAGACAAGGGCACTGCTGGCACAGGTCCATCAGACGCAATGGGATTTCAACAACTCGCAGCGTCCCTACCATCTGCGCCGGAGTCCGAACTATGCCTTCAGCAAAATCTCGGCGGATGACCGTGACCTTCCACGCCCGATGCACGACGGGAGCTACGTGCACGCCTATTACGTGAGCGATGTCGCAAGCGGTGCTGTGGTAGGGTATGCCTACAACCGCAAGAAGGACAAAGACCTGTTCCTCGACTGTATGCGCAACATGTTCCAGACCTTGGACCGCAACGGATGGTACATGCCGGCACAGATAGAGGTCGAGCACCATCTGGTAAACAAGTTCACCGACGGGCTCATGCAGGCCGGCGTGGTGTTCCCCCTTATCAGGTGGTGTAACCCGGGCAACTCGAGGGAGAAGCGTCAGGAGCATGTCAACCGGGCGAAGAAGTACGGTGTGGAGAAGCGCAGCCAGCAGAACATCGGCCGATGGTATGCTGCCCTCGAAGCCAACCGTCCGAAAGTTGAGAAGGTGTATGACGAACTAAACAACACCTACAGGGTGCCGACCTACGGCTACGAGCAGCTGGTGGCCGATGACATAGCCGCCATAAACGAATACAACTCCCAGATGCACCCCAACCAGAAGAAGTTCCCGGGCATGACCCGCTGGGATGTGCTTTGCCGGTGCCAGAACCCGGATCTTGCACCGTGGGATAAGGCGGTGCTGTACCGCTTTATCGGCGAGCACACCGAAACGAGCATCAAGCAGAACGCCTACCTGACGGTGCAATACAACCAGTACCGGCTGTCGAGTCCGGAGATCATCTCCAAGCTCGAGCCCCGTAACTATAAGGTTGACGCCTACTGGCTGCCCGATGCGGACGGCAATATCGGTGAGGTGTATGTCTACCAGAACGGGCGGCTTATCGACACCTGCCGGATGGTTGCCCGGTATAACGAGGCGACGGCCGAACAGACCGACGCTGACCGTGAGGCATACACGGAGCAGGCCAAGTATGTGGCGCAGTTCGACTCGATGGTGAGGAAAAACAAGATCCACCGGCTCGGGGTCACCCGGCAGGAGGTTGTCACTGCCATCAGGGAGGCAGAGGCGGTACCGGTTGAGATTACAGTCCCGGAAGCGGACACGGACTATTCGGAATACATGAATGTGGCGGGTGTGCAGGCTGACGCGGTAAACAGGATTTGAATAATATTAAAACAGCATTGAAATGAGTAAGATCCACCTGTGTGAAAGTTGTAAACATTGCACTCATTCACCAAATTTATTTCAGCCATATTATTGGTGTTCGTGGTATGGGAAAGAAGTAAAGGCACCTATTAAAAAATGTGATAAAAGAACTTGTTAAACAGCATTGAAATGGAGATAACAAACGAAATCAAGAAACGGATATCCGGAGCCATAGCAGCGGACCGTGAGAACTATCCGAGCGACAACCGCCATGCCACGGCATTGGGGATTGCGCCAAGTGTTTATAACGCCATAAAGAAGGGCAATTATGACCGTCAGGTGAGCGATGCCAACTGGATAGGCATTGCCCGGCGCTTAGGGGTCCAGCTCCGTACAGAGATGGAATGGACGGCGGCCATGACACCGACATACGCCTTCATCAGCAAGCAGCTTGAGGTGTGCCAGCAGAGCGGGCTCAGCGCCATTATGTGCGACATGCCCAATATCGGCAAGACGTTCACGGCAAGGGCGTATGTGAAGCAGCACCGCCATGCGGTTTATATAGACTGCTCGCAGGTCAAGACCAAACTCAAGCTCATACGCCAGATTGCAAAAGAGTTCGGTGTCGGCTCCTACGGCCGTTACAGTGACGTTTACGAGGATCTTGTGGCCTACCTGCGCACCATCGACACCCCTCTGGTAATCCTTGACGAGGCCGGTGATCTGCAGTACGAGGCTTTCCTTGAGCTGAAAGCCTTATGGAACGCCACCGAACGCTGCTGCGGGTGGTACATGATGGGTGCCGACGGGCTGCAGGAGAAGATAACCCGTGCCATAGAAGGCAAGAAAGTGGGCTATACCGAGATGTTCAGCCGTTATGGGGATACATACAGCAAGGTCACCCCGGACGACGCGAAGGAGCGTGAGAAGTTCATGAAGGCGCAGGCCGCCATCGTCGCCAAGGTGAACGCCCCGTCGGATGCGGATATAAACCGCATAGTGAACGCCTCCAAAGGCGGCCTTCGCCGGGTATATACCGAAATAGAAAAAATGAGGAGGGCAGGGGTATGATGACGGTAATAGAGAAGCAATATATGGATGCGGTGATTGCCATGAACCGGCGATTACAGAGTAGTCAGCCTGACTGGGAACAGCGCAGGTATGAGATTGCCAAGGACGCGATGTGTGCCATATTGGGCAATCCCGCGATAGTTGATAAAGTGACGGAGGAGGGGGAACCGGCATGGGGCGCCCCGGTTGCCATCGCCAAAACCGCGGTGACTCTTGCCGGTCTGCTTGTCAAGGAACTTGAAAAACAAAAGAGCGATGACTAAGATAACACTTGAGGACCGGGGACAGGATTTCCTTTGGCTCGTGGTAGGCAGCGCGTGCCGTGTAATTGATGCCGGGCCGTATCAAGGCCATATATGGCGTGGGGCTTATATCCCGTTGCCGGAGGTGAGGGTAGGAGAGCGGTGCCCGATCCATCACCCGCCGCATATAAACTTCGGCTATCTGAAATACCGGGTGGAGAGAATAGACAAAGAGTGCAAAGAGGAAAAACTAATAGAAGATGAAACTTAAAAGAGCATACAGCCCGGGTGAGATCCTGAGCATGAAAATCCCGAGCTATGAATTCACCGGGCAGTGGCAGGCGGCCATCGGCAACCCGGCAAAGAGCGGCACGTGGATAATATGGGGAGCCAGCGGTAACGGCAAGACGTCGTTCGTGATGCAGCTTGCCAAATATCTCTGCGGCTTCGGCAAGGTTATCTATGACAGTCTGGAGGAGGGAACGAGCCTGTCATTCCAGAAGTCCCTCAAGCGTCACGGCATGGAAGATACACGCAAGCGCCTCATGGTTCTTGACCGGGAGCCGATGGACCAGCTCAGCGAGCGCCTGAGCCGTAAGAAGAGCGCGCCGATCGTGATAATAGACTCCTTCCAGTACAGCGGCCTGAGCTATCAGGCATACTGCGAAATGAAGGAGCACCATTCCAACAAGCTTCTCATATTCATTAGCCATGCCGAAGGAATGAAACCCGAGGGTCGCCCGGCTAAGAAAGTTGAATATGACGCGGATGTGAAAATATTTGTCAGCTGCTTCAAGGCCATGTGCAAAAGCCGTTTTCTGGATCACCCGGGCGAACCGATCACCGTATGGGAGGAGGGAGCCGCAAAAGCATTACTCGATGAAGGACAGAAGAGCGATGAGGCGCAAGAACCTCCTTTATAAACTTCGCAAGAAGGGTATCAGGTGTGACACCAGATCCCGGTGCATCGAATACCCCTACGGCAAAGATCCGAGGCGGGTTCCTCAAATACGGCGTCTGATGCAAGAGTATAATTTTAACATTCAATTCGTGATAATATGAGCAAGAAAAAGACCATTATCAATCTGACTCCTCCCGGACGCATACACAAGGAGGGATTTGTCAGCAAAGGGCATGTGTGCGGCTATTGCCACGGCAAAGGGTGGTTTCACGGTGATCTGCATACAGATGAGACCGTGCCGTGCCCCGACTGCGGCGGTAGCGGTGAAGTAATGGCAATAGTGAGTATCGATTGGAAACCATCTAATAAAGTAAAAAATGAAGAAAAGTGATTTTATCATGCTATACCCTGATGTAGCGGAACAGGAAGTTGAGTTCAAGTATGTAATGCCTCGCAAGGAGGTTGAGGGCACGTTGCTCGCCATGTGCCGTTCTTTGGGAACGGGCTTGCTTGCCTATCAAAGTGCCGGCAAGCAGGCCATAGCATTCACGAGTGTGAAATTCCATCAGTTCAAGGAACGGATGGTGAAAGGTGCAGCCATGGTCGATCTGAACGGAGATAGGCATGAGGTTGTCAGCGACAGCCCGTTTATGTGCGGTGGAGAATTCTGTGTGCGTACCTTGCATGACGGGAAGGAAGTTGTTTGTCCATGTACATTTTTTAATCCCTCTAAATGAATGGGCGTACCGGATCAACACAACAATCTCCGTGAGATACTGCGTAAGAAGCGCAGCTCCGTTCTCCACCAGATGCAACTGCTCGATGTTGACACGGCAGACTGGGGCAAAGTCGATGCCCTGTGTATGGACAGCCGGATAGCCGGTAAACGGTTCTGCCGGCTTGACTGTGACGAACTGGACGCGCTGCTCAAGAAGCTGCGCGCCATAAGACGAAAACAAACAACCCTAAAAAAATAAGTGACATGAGAAAGGAAACCAGAGAAGCCATCGGCAGCCTGAAAACCCAAATGCTAGAGGCAGCCGCCACCCTCACGAGCGAGGAGCGCGAGGAATTCTACAACGAGGTCAACGAATGGACCTACGAGCAATATGAAGACGCTTTGCTCTGTCAGGAGGCGGAGATGCAAAGTTACGAAGAGGAGGACTGAAGCATGGACAGAAAAAGCCAAGACAAAGTGTTGAAAGCCGGATTTATAATTATCCGCAAAGATGATTACCCGACTCCCCGTATAAAGGCACGCCATGTTGCAGGTACCGATTATAGGACTTTCGAGAAGTACAATACCAAAGCGGAGCGAGACCGAGCTTTTGCAAGACTTCTTACAGACGATAAAGTAATCAGTGACTAACCAGTTAAAATAAACAAAATGACAGAAAACATCAAAGAAACCCTAAAAGGTATGTCAGCGGCCGACCGCAAGGCGCTGCTTGAGGAACTCAGAGCCGAGGAACGGCAG
>CAJTYH010000070.1 GCA_910583675.1 uncultured Muribaculaceae bacterium | reverse complement strand
ATAGCAAGAAGAAACACAAAAAAACTGCTTTACGTATCATAGGCATCAAATTTAAGATATCTGATTGATTATTTCACAAATATAGCACACAATCCACACATTTGCAAATTTTGTTTTTCATCATTTTTATCATTTGTTTAGCATGGTATAAATATGCATGCATAAACATGCGCTACAATACGGATAGACTATAACCAAATCCTATCCGATTAAAAACCGGGGCAGTCGGTTGCGGCCAGTTCCCGGTGCTTCCTCACCACAGCCTTTGGATAGACCTCCCGGAGCCTGCGGAGCAACAGATCAAGGGTGTGCATCTGCTCCAGTGTGCGCGTATCCTTCGAGCGCAACTTGTCGTCAGCGCCGCCCACATAACATATCCCGATCGAATTTCTGTTATGCCCTTTGCAATGTGCGCCGACCTTGTCTATCGCACGGCCTGTCTCCACCGTCCCGTCAAGCCTTATCACGAAATGATAGCCCACATCGGCGAAACCACGCTGCAGATGCCATCGCCGGACATCATCCACCGTGACATCTCGTCCTTGCGGGGTCGCACTGCAGTGAAGCACTATCATGTCTATCTTTCTGGAGCTTTCCAGCCGGAGGCCGTTCACACATGCCTCAATGCGCTCTATACATTCTTTTTGCATAAACATTATTGTTTTAGAATCAACGTCCGCAAAGTTACGCGCATACCTTTCAGCCCACATGCCTAAAAAAACAGAAAATCCGGGAAACCCCACAAACAAAACCACCGTCGGACGCATTATAACAATGCTTGCAATCATAATGCTCATGCGTCAACGGACACCCGTTTTCACTGCATTATAATTTCGCATAATTACCGGTTAAACCCTGACCAACGCCGAAAGTCATATTACAAAGACAACTAAAACTATTTCATCATGAAACTAAATTCCACAAACATCATCGCCGCACTGCTGATTGCTGCCGGCATCTTCTTCCTGGGGATATTCATCCGTTCGGGAATAAACAACATGGCTTTCCGCGACCGTCAGGTAACAGTGAAAGGGTTGGCCGAGCGTGAGGTGGAAGCCAACAATGTGACATGGCCGATACAGTACAGCGTAGCCGGGAACGATCTCATGGCGCTATATGACCAGATGACCTCCTACAACCAGAAGATCGTCGCTTTCCTCACATCCAACGGCATCACCAAAGAAGACATTACCATCGGTACGCCCGATACATACAACGCCACTACAAACCAGTACTCATCAGGCAACTTCAAATACAACTACTCGTTGAGCTGCACCGTCACCGTAAATACGGCAAAGGTAAAACAGGTAAAGGAACTTATCGAACGTCAGGCGGAACTTCTGAAAGAGGGCATCCCCTTCAGCAACTCATACATCAACTACCAGTACACTGCCCTTAACGACATAAAGCCTGCCATGATCGCCGATGCCACCAAAAACGCACGCGAGGCCGCCGCACAGTTTGCAAAGGACTCCGGATCGCAGGTAGGCAAGATGAAGACCGCCAACCAGGGTCAGTTCTCCATAGACGACACTTCCAACCCTTCCATCAAGAAAGTACGCGTGGTATCCACCATCGTCTACTACCTCGAGGATTGATTTTTTTCATAAACCCGCAACGGGCACATCCGCCGTTCAAGACGTGGATGTGCCCGTTGTCATTTTATATTGCATTGTTTATTTCAGCGATTTAAGTACCGCATATCCTACGGCTACCTGCAGGAGCATTCCCGGCCATCCCAGACGCAGATCCTGTAGCGCGTCTGTCCATACCGGCACCATCAGCATCTCACCCAAAGTCCCGACAATCTGATACCCTGCCACCACAGCTAAGAGGGCAAGAAGGCTCACACTCTCGGCACGCCTTGCCACAGCTGCCGCAATCAACGCCAAAACCGTGGACTTGAGCAATATCACCGGCAGCACAGCCGCACCGGGCATACCGAACAGCAGATGGTTCACCAGCGGGGAAAACAGCGCCGTAAGCAATCCCACGCGCCATCCATACTTATAAGCACCTATGAACGTGAAGAAATATATCGGCAGCCACACAAGCCCTCCCTGCGGCATCAGATGAGCCAGTTGCGGGAAGATTATGTTGCCCGCAATGAAAAGCGTCGCATAAAGATAAGTGCGATAATCACCGTAACTATAAGAATGAAGTTTTACCGTTGCTTCCATCGTTTCCTTGTTTTGATTTATTGTTTTCAATGAATTGGCGTATCAGCGGAAGGCACTCTTCCGCCGTGGACGCACAAGCGCAAAGTTCCTCTACCGGACAGATCCCCGTGCCGGCACGGTTTATGATATTGGGCACGACTTCTGCATGCTCCACTACCACCCCTCCCCGCTCCAACAGTTCCAAAGCCGGGTGGCTTATCACCGCAGTCCAGACACGGACTATGCCACCAAGCACCATCAGCGCCGCAGCACCTTTCCCCACAACCTTGTCGGCTATAAAGGCACCATGCAATTCGGCAGGTGACTCCATAAGCAGCTCATACAGGTCGATCACCCCTTTCCGGTGAAACCTGCGCGTGCCGTTGCCATTGCAGACCACGCACGAGCAACCGGTCTGCATCAGTTCCGCTATGGCTGCCTCCCGTTCCTCTTTTCCTACTGCCATCACAACGTTCCCTGCTTCAACTTCTCCACGAAACCGTCTATACGCGCCAGTTCCGCAGGTATGTCTATGGACTGGGGACAGTGCGATACACACTTACGGCAACCGATGCAATGGTTGGCCTGACGCAGTTTGGGCACCGAACGGTCATATCCAACAAGGAATGCTTGCCGAGCCTTGCGGTAGTTCTCCGCCTGAGCACTCTCGGGCACGTTTCCTTCGTTCACGCACTTGTTGTAATGCGTAAGAATCGCGGGTATGTCAAGTCCGTAGGGGCAAGGCATGCAATATTTGCAGTCGTTGCACGGAATGGTAGGATACTGCATCATGATATCCGCAGTGTCATAAAGGAATTGCATCTCCTCATCGGTTAGAGGCTTCAAAGGGCAGAACGACCGTAAGTTGTCGGTCAGGTGTTCCATGTATGTCATTCCACTGAGCACCGTCAGCACCCCGGGATGCGTGCCGGCATAACGGAACGCCCACGATGCCACGCTCCTGTCAGGCTCCGCCTGCTTGAAACGCGCCACTACATGGTCGTGAACCTTTGACAGACGGCCTCCCAGCAGCGGTTCCATGATCACTGCCGGTATGCCACGTTTCTCCAACTCGCCATAAAGATATTCCGCATTGGTATTGTTGCCTTGTGCATGCTGCCAGTCAAGGTAATTGAGTTGGATCTGCACGAAATCCCATTTGTATTTGTCATGATTGGCAAGCAGATGGTCGAACACTCTTATGTCTCCGTGATAGGAAAATCCAAGGTTACGGATGCGCCCCGCCTCACGCTCGGCAAGCAGGAAATCAAGCATCCCGTTGTCTATGTAACGGGCGTTGAACTCTTCCATCCCCCGACCCATGCCTATGGCATGCAGCAGCATGTAGTCGATGTAATCCACCTGAAGCTCCTTCATCGAATTCCTATACATCCCTATGGAAGCCTCGCGGCTCCATGTGGACGGGGCGAAATTCGATAGCTTTGTGGCGATGAAATACTTGTCACGCGGATGGCGGCTCAGCGCTATGCCCGTGGCATGCTCCGAAAGTCCTCGGCAATAAGCGGGGGACGTATCGAAATAGTTCACGCCGTGGGCTATGGCAGTATCTACCAAACGGTTTACCATCTCCTGGTCTATATCCTCCGCTCCGTCACGGGCACTTTCCCCCTTGACGGTAGGCCAACGCATGCAACCGAAACCGAGCAGCGACACTTTGTCGCCTGTGCTGGGATTGGTGCGCAATGTCATCTTGTCGGTAGGTATGTCTGAAGCGTCCGCGGAGTAGGCATCCGCATAGGATTCTTCCTTCGGACTGCATCCGGGCAATATCGTAGCTCCCACGGCCGCAGTTCCGACACCCACACGCCGCAGAAACTCGCGGCGGTTCATATTTCCGGTTGTTTTATTCATCATCAACGACTATTAGGATTAGATATATTTGTGCACCTCATGGCCTTCCACATATATGGCACTGAACGGACGCGCCGGGCATAGGTTCTCGCATGCCCCGCAACCGATGCAGCGTTCCTGATTGACCACAGGAATCTTCACGGAATCGGGATCCGAAGCGTCTGACGGCACCATCTGTATGGCACCCGTCGGACAATGGCGGGCACAGTTGCCGCACTCCACACCATCCGTGAGAGGCACGCAGTTTGCCTTTACCCACACGGCATGGCCGATCTGTATCGAGGACTTGTCTGCCTTGTCAACAAGTTTTATTGCACCCGCTGGACACACCTCGGAACATTTGGTGCATTCCGGACGGCAATATCCACGCTCATAGGAAGCCTCAGGCTGCATCATCGTCAGAAGATCGCCCGACGGACGGAGCACACCGTTGGGACACGCCGCCACACAAAGTTGACATGCCGTGCAATGCTGTGCCATATGCCGCAAACTCACGGCTCCGGGAGGCGCTATGCGTGTGCGACGCTCAGGCTTCTTCTTGTCGGTTATCGCTGCAAGTCCACCATCCACGGTCTTGTCTGCGGCATGCAGGGCTGATGCTGATGCCACAGCCACCGTGGCACCAAGGAAACGACGTCGAGCATCGTCTGAGACCGCTGCTGTTTTCTGTTTTGAGGGTTCTGCAACTGCTGCCGGTCGCCGGCGCATGGTATAGCTGATGGCATGCTGATGACATTTCTCCACACAGTCCATGCAGACCACGCACCGTGAGAAATCCACGGTATGCGTCTTGCTGTCTATGCAAGCGCTCTTGCAATTACGTGCACACAAACCGCAACCGTTGCATTTGGAGGTGTCTATCACCGGACGGAACAGGGAGAAACGGGAAAGAATACCCAGCAGCGTGCCCACCGGGCATATAGTGTTGCAGTAAGTGCGTCCGTTGCGGTAGGCAAGCACGGCAATCACCACAAAAGTCACCGCAGCGACGGCAAACGTTGTCCAGGCACGCACCCACACATCTACCTCATAAAACGCATAGCTTCCGGCGCGTTCGGCCAGATATGCCAGCACATTGTTTCCCCACGCCCATACCGGCCCAAGCAGGTTCTGGACAATACGTCCATATGAGCTGTAAGGTGCCAGAAGAGCCGCAAGGGAACCGATCCCGCAGACAAGAGCAATCACAAAAACCACGAATACACCGTAGCGCAGCCAGTTCTTGGCGGGAGAATAGCCGTAACGGTTCCTGCGCGCTTTCTTGCCGAACCACGCGATTCCATCCTGCATTATGCCAAGGGGACATATCACCGAGCAATACACACGTCCGAACAGCAATGTCAATACGACCAAGGCCATCACAACCCCGACATTCAGCGCCAGCAACGCCGGCAAAAACTGTATCCTGGCAAGCCATCCGAACCATGCATGAGCCACTCCCGTAAAATCAAGGAACAGGAGAGTTATCGCTATCCATACGACAACAGCCAGTCCAATACGTATTTTCCTTAACATATACTTGTTTTTTTGCAAAAATGTGATGTAGTCACCCCTTCCCCGCTCGCAAAATTACATCTTCCCTCACGAATCCGCAATACCAATATTCCGGCTTTTCAAATCAATTTCATATTTTGCACTTTTGGCAGCCATTTTTTTGCGGATTTTTTTCAAACCGGTTTAAACCTTTCCATCCCCGGGCAGTCTTATATACGTAAAGATAATAAAGCAATAGATTACATAGCTGCGGAAGCAGACTACGCTTCAAAACCTACATAAAACAATCCTTCCGCAGACATCAACTATTTAGACCATCAACCGCCGGTCCCCGCTGAGGAGACCGGCGGTTACTTTACTACCGAAAAAAGCAAATGCCCGGCAGATTCGCAGACTGAACCGCCGGACATAGATGTATTCAATGCGTCAATGCTTACTTGTCGAAAAGATCACTCATTGCTGATTGACTCTGCAAATTCCATAAGGTATGACTTTATGAACCCGTCAAGGTCTCCGTCCATCACGGCATTCACATCGGAAGTCTGGAACCCCGTGCGATGATCCTTTACACGACGGTCGTCAAACACATAGCTGCGTATCTGCGATCCCCACTCTATTTTCATCTTCCCGGCCTCCACCTTAGCCTGTTCCTCCAGGCGATGGTTCATCTCCTTCTCATAAAGGATCGAACGCAAGTGGCGCAATGCATTCTCACGGTTCTTAGGCTGGTCACGGGTTTCGGTATTCTCAATCAAGATCTCCTCCTTTTCCCCTGTATAGGGATCGGTATACTGGTAGCGCAGACGCACACCGGACTCCACCTTGTTCACGTTCTGCCCACCGGCGCCACCGCTTCGGAAGGTATCCCACGACATTAGCGCCGGCTCTATCTTTACGTCAATGGTATCGTCCACAAGTGGAGTCACGAATACAGACGCGAAAGAGGTCATTCGCTTACCCTGGGCATTATATGGAGAGACGCGCACCAGACGGTGCACACCGTTCTCGCTCTTAAGGTAGCCATATGCGAAATCCCCCTCCACATTGATGGTGCAGGACTTGATTCCGGCCTCGTCCCCCTCGAGCAAGTTCGCGATGGAGGTCTTGTAGTTGTGCTTCTCGCAATAACGGAGATACATGCGCATGAGCATCGAAGCCCAGTCCTGGCTTTCCGTGCCGCCGGCACCCGAGTTGATCTTGAGGACAACTCCCATGTGGTCTTCCTCGCGGCGCAACATGTTGCGAAGCTCCAGGGCTTCCGTTTTCTTCACGGCATCGGCATAGAGGGCATCCAGCTCCGACTCCTCAAGAAGTTCCTCCTTGTAGAAGTCCCAGCCGTTGGAAAGCTCGTCTACCGCCGTCTCCACATCCTGATACCCGTTTACCCAGGCCTGCAGATCCTTGATCTTCTTCATCTGGGCTTGCGCCTCCTTGGGGTGCTCCCAGAAGTCGGGCACATGTGTGCGGAGTTCCTCCTCCTCTATCTGTATTTTCTTATTGTCAACATCAAGATATTTTTTCAGAGCATCCTTGCGCTCCACCATCTCTTTCAGTTGTTCTTGCGTAATCATACCAATATCGTTTCTTTTGAGGTGCAAAGTTACTACAAAAAAGTGAAATGCGGAAAGATATAGTGATAGAATTG
>CAJTYH010000069.1 GCA_910583675.1 uncultured Muribaculaceae bacterium | reverse complement strand
GATGCACCCCCACGTCGTTTATGAAGTTGCTTAGATTGTTTATTATCGTACAGTTCAGTCGTCAAGACCGAGTTTGTCCTTGGCCGGATTGCGGTAATGGATTTTGCCGTCAATGTATTCCTGAGCTGCGATGAGCGTCGGTTTCGGGAGCTTCTCGTAGTAGCGTGAGATCTCAATCTGCTCACGGTTTTCTGAAATTTCCTCAAGGTTGTCGTTGAGTGAGGCGAATTCCTGAAGTTTCTTGTCAAGGTCGCGTTTCATCTCTCCTGCGATCTGGTTGGCACGCTTGGCTATGATGCTCACAGTCTCGTACACGTTGCCGGTATCCTTGCAGAGATCCATCATGTCGCGGGTCACGGTATTAAGCGGAGCATTTGTCTTCTTGTAATCCATAACTCTGTATCTTTATTTGCTTTTGTCGAATTTGTGGTTTGTCAGTCCTTTACGTAGCGGCGGGCGATCTTGAGGATGTTGTCAGCCTCTTCACGCTTAGGGCTGTCCGGATAGTTGTTTATGAAGCTGTAGTACTCGTCTATCACATCGCGGAAGCGCTCTACTTTGCGCTCGTCTACCGACAGGTTGGCTTCCTGGAATCGCGCTTTCAGCACGAGCATCTCAAGTTCCTCCTTGTATTTGGAATAGGGGTATTCCTTTATGGCGTTTTTTGCCGTGATTATGGCGCTTTCGTAGTTGTTGCCGAGATACGAACCGAGGTTGTAGTAAAGCTGAGCGTTCTGCAATTCCTTGAGTGTCAGTTTGTCCTGCATCTCGAATATGGCGTTCTGTGCCAAAGTCACTTTGTCGGAACGCGGGAAATAGTCAAGAAATCCCTGAAGTTCCTCTATGGCCTTGATTGTGCCTGACTGGTCAAGCTGCGGCTCGGGTGAGTCGAGATAGTAGGCATATCCTGCATAGTACCGGGCCAGTTCAGTGAATTTCCCCTTGGGGTATCTCTGGTAATATGCCTTGAAATATGCTGCCGCATCAGGATACTCCTTGTTCTCGTAGTAGCTCAGCCCCAGAAGGTACATGGACTCCTCGGCCTTGTCTGATCCCTTTAGTTGGGTGACAACGTCTTTCAGCAGTGTATATGCCTGTACATATCGTTTCTGTTCGAAGGCGCGTTTTGCAAATTCGAACCTGTAATTCGGGTCTGGGCTTTTGAGTGCTCGCTGATACTCGCCGCAGGAGGCAAGTATCATTATGCCAGCAAGCGCCATCAAAAAACGGTTTATTAGGTGATTGCGCATAGTCAGTCTTCCGGAAGGAAATTCTTTTTCAAGCCACAAAGTTAATACTTTTACTTCTAAAATAGGGTGTGGCCGCTAAAATATTTGTTAAATAACCGCCGAGGTGATGTGGCGGGAGAATCGTGAACGGCAAAAAATTACTAATTTTGCCGCATGAGAGATTATGATGATGAAGACCGGTATGACCGTGGTTATGATGACACCCCGCGTGGAGGAAGTCGCGGACGGATGCCACGGCGTGACATGGATTTCGATAACGATGAGTTCGGCGGTTCAGGACGCGGATTACAGCGCGGCCAACGCGACCGTGACTGGGCGGATGATTTTGACGAGCGTGACGGCGGCAGATCCCGTCGGGCACCGATGCGTGGCAATGTGCGTCAAGCAGATGAGGATTACGGATATGACACCCGGAGCAACCGTTCCGGTAGGCGTGGGTGCCGCGAAGAAGACGAGTATGAAATGAAGCCGAGGAGGAGTTTCAGAAAACGTCACCCCGTTCTGATGAATTTCATCTATGTTTGCGCTGCCTCATGCGTGGCGATATGGCTTCTGCTTCTGTTCCTGGATTACTGGACATTCCACGGGGAAGAGCGGATGGTGCCGGACGTAAAGGGTCAGGCATACGCGAATGCCGCCGGCAATGTGGATCTTGCGGGATTGCGTCCGGTATTGTCAGATTCGGTTTTTGACGCATATGCGAAGCCGGGCACTGTGGTGGAGCAGATGCCTATCCCAGGTGCCAAGATAAAGAAGGGCGGATCGGTCTATATGACAATTGTGGCTTTTTCTCCCAAACTTGTAACCGTACCGGATTTCTACAATGCCTCGGTAAGACAGGCTCGCTCCATGTTCGAGGGGCTGGGCATAAGGGAAGTGCGGGAAGTGCCTGTGCTTTCTGAATACAGCGGGCTTGTGCTTGGTGCCAAGTTCAACGGTGTTTCCCTTCAGCCTGGTGCACGCATACCGGTTTCCGCCGTAGTCACTCTGGAAGTCGGCACCGGAATAGAAGAGGAACTGGAGACAGGCGCGGATGTGGATACTCTCGCCATAGACGATGCCATAGAGGAACTGGACATAGAATGATGCGCCATGCTTGAGCCTATAGAGGACAATTACGATATAGAAGATGCGGATCCATACATGGACGGCGATCAGGAGGAGTGCGGCTCTTCTCCAGATGCCAATGGCATGTATGAGCATTTCCGTTTCGTGGCCGACAAGGGACAGCAGCTCCTCAGGGTAGACAAGTTCCTTGTAGACCACATGCAGAAGGCATCGCGCAACCGCATACAGCAGGCTGCTGAGGCCGGTTGCATCCTTGTCAACGGCAAGCCTGTGAAGTCCAACTACCGTGTAAAGCCGGACGATGTGATCACTATTGTGATGGATCGTCCACGTTACGAGTTCGAGGTGGTGGCCGAGGACATACCTCTTGATATTGTGTATGAGGATGACTATGTGCTTGTGGTGAACAAGCCGGCCGGTCTTGTGGTGCATCCGGGGCATGGAAATTACAGCGGTACCCTCGTGAATGCGCTGGCATGGCACTTTCGCAATAATCCTGACTATGATTCGAATGATCCGCGTATGGGGTTGGTGCATCGCATAGACAAGGATACCTCCGGGTTGCTTGTCGTGGCCAAGACACCCGATGCAAAAACTCATCTTGGGCGTCAGTTTTTCAACAAGACAACCAAGCGCGAGTATGTGGCTGTGGTTTGGGGAACCCCGTCTCCTGCGGAGGGTACTGTAAGGAGCAATATAGGCCGTGACCTCAGGGACAGGTTGCGTATGGCCGTCTTTCCGGAAGGGGGAGAGGTCGGCAAGCATGCGGTAACCCATTACGAGGTCATGGAGCGGCTGGGGTACGTCTCTGCCGTGAAGTGTGTGCTTGAGACCGGTCGTACCCATCAGATACGCGTCCACATGATGCATATGGGACACCCGTTGTTCAATGATGCCCGTTATGGAGGGGATGAGATCCTGCGCGGCACCACTTCGGCCAAATACCGGCAGTTCGTGAAGAATTGCTTTGATGTCTGTCCCCGGCAGGCGCTTCATGCCCGCACGTTGGGGTTCGTGCATCCTGTTACCGGGGAGGAGATGTTTTTCAGCTGTCCGGTGCCGCCCGACATGTCGGCTATGATCGAGCGTTGGCGCAAAGCCGCATTCGAATAGGGAGAGAACCGTTCTGACAGTTCCCTCGCCATGCGGATACATATGTTCAGTCTATCATAGTCATATCCTTTATCTCCTTGACTTCCTTGCGTCTTTGCGCGGGTGTCTCGTGGTTGTTGCGCATGATCACGTACTGTTCGTAGTAGGAGAGCAACAGGGTTGTAAGTGGGAGTGCTATTATCATCCCTATGAATCCCAACAGGCTTCCCCAAATGGAGAGCGAGAGCAGTATTATGGCGGGGTTCAATCCCATGGCTTTTCCCATGATGCGCGGGGTGAGGATGAGGTCGCCTATGACCTGCACGGCGGCGAACGTGGCGATACATTCCCACCACATAGTCCAGAAGTCGGCGGCTCCGCTTGCAGAGTCCACAAGGCAGAGGAGTGTGACTGGGATGATGGATAGGTATTGGCAGTATGGGATCATGAACAGCACTGCAGTGCCTAGTCCCATGACGACCGCCAACGGAAGGCCGGCCAGTGAGAAACCGACGCAATAGACGACTGCTACGCAGCATGAGATCAATGCCTGTCCGCGGAAGTAGTGGTTCATGGAGTCTTTTATGTCGCGCCCGATCTTGTATGTTATCTTGCGGTATCTGGGTGGTACCATGAGGCGGAACCCGAGCATGAGACGGTCATAGTCGAGCATTATGAATATTACGTACAGAAATACTATAAGCCAGCCGACTATGGCAAGCACTACGTGCAGACCTCCGTTTATGAGAGCCATCGCACGGTCTATCACGGTATTCATGTCCTGGTTTGCAAGTTTTTTTGCAAGAAGGTCGAAGTCTATGCTCCTGCGCAGCCAGTCATGAAGTTCCGGCGGGAAATATTTTATGGATATTTGTGTATTTGAATAGTGCTGGAACAGCTCGCCCATATGTCGAATTTCCACTACCACTGATGGTATGAAGAAATAACATAGAAGTCCGAAAAGGAAGATCGCCTCGAACAGTGTCACGAAAATCGCCACTATCCGTCCTTTCAGGTGCAACAGCTGACGGTTGTATTGCACAAACGGCTCAAACAGATACGCTATCAGGCATGCAACCAGAAAAGGGAGCAGCACATCCTTCAATGTGTCTATGAGCCAGATGATGGCTCCGAACACTACTATTGTGATGAGCATCCTCACCACCCGGTCGAATGTATATGGTTTTGATTGCGAACTCATGCGGGGTGAAATTCATGAAATTGCGTGCGGGCTTGCACCGGACAAATTTAGGTAAATTAATCGGAGTGGCAAAATTCTGTGGCTTTCTGGTTTTTCCTTCTCATCGTCAACTGCATAAGTGACCGTGTGTCACGGCTTTCGAGAAAATAGTCTGGAAAAAATCTTTTATGCGGACATTAAAATAATTCGCATCAGATACTTATGGGGAAATATTCCGTATTTTTATTGTAACTTTGCCAAGTGCAGTGCACATAACCAAAATACCAATAAAATAATACGAAATGAAACCAAGGATCAAACAGCTGGTCACATTATCTTTGCTATTGCTTGCCGGGGCTGCCGATATGTATGCCCAATCGGCGATATATGCTTGCGGACACATACGTCGTAACCGCGCATCTGCCATAACGAATCTGCGTAACTCGGGATACACGACTGCCATATTGTTCAACGTGAACGTGGAGGAGGACGGAACCCTCACAACGGATTATGACTGGAACAACCAGACGGCCGCTCAAGCCGGAGGAATCATATGCCAGGACGGCGCCTATGTCTTTGACAAGTATCAGCCACGATATGTGAGCGACGTGCAGTCCCTGCTCAAGGCTCCCACCTCCATAAACCGCATAGAGATCTGCATAGGGGGATGGGGAAACGGTTCCTACGGTAAGATCAAGAAACTTATAGAACGCGACGGCACCGGGGAAGAGACGATGCTTTACAGGAATTTCAAGGCCCTGAAGGAGGCTATTCCCGAGATCGTGGCGGTAAACAATGACCAGGAACAGGATTACGACGTGGCTTCGGCCGTTGCATTCCATCGGATGATGGATGAGATCGGCTACAAGACCACGGTGGCTCCATATATGAACCGTGGATACTGGGAGGAAGTAGTGAAGCAGCTGAACGAGGTGCCCGGTACATGCGAGCTGATATACTTGCAGACTTACGGCGGCGGCGCGGGAAACAATCCTGCGGACTGGAAGGTGTTCGGGGATGTGCCGATGCATGTGGGTTTTGACTGCGAGGCAAGTGGCGACCTCGGGCAGATGCAGTCGCGGTTCGAGCATTGGCGCGACAATACCGGTGTTACTGGCGGTTTCCTCTGGAATTACAACAGCGAGGCACGCAACCTGAACGAGTGGGCTACCACGATCAACCGTATATTCGAGACCAAGACCACGGATGAGCCTGTGGCTACCTTTTATCAGGACGCAAATTATGGCGGATATGCCGTCAGTCTCCCCGTTGGGACGTTCACCCAGGCCGATATGGCCGTTTATGGCATAAAGGCAAAGGACGTATCATCGATCAAGATCAATGAAGGGTACGAAGTGACCCTGTGTACAGGGGATGCTATGGTTAGGGGATCCAAGGAAACCTGGAAGGAATCTACTCCTTACGTCGGGGATACATGGAACGACAGGGCGCGTTCGATAATGATAAAGCCCATAGAAGAGTCCGGGATCGCTGATGTGGATTCGCCGGACGGTGGAGAGTTGTGCGTTGAGATGGCTTCCGGAGGAACCTCTTTTTTGGTGAGCGGCACATGTGGCGACAATATACAGATGTACAATGCCGCCGGGATGAAAATTGCCGACGTTGCCTCTGATCCTGCGGGAAATACGGTGATCGACGTGGAGCAGGTGCCTGACGGTATCTATATCGTGAAGTCCGGATCAAGGTCGGCCAAGCTTGTCAAGCAGTGATATGCCTGTGACCGGTTGCCAGAATTTAGAAATCCAATTACCATAATTTTATAAAGATGACAAAAAACGCTATCGGAAACTTGAATGACAAAGCCTGGGCGAGGTGGACGGCTCTTGGTCTGCTGGCATTCGCCATGTTCTGTTCATATATCTTCATGGACATACTGTCCCCTATCAAGGATCTCCTGCAGTCAACCAGAGGGTGGGATTCCACCGCTTTCGGTACCATGCAGGGGTCTGAGACATTCCTTAACGTATTTATCTTCTTCCTGATCTTTGCAGGTATCATCCTGGACAAAATGGGGGTGCGTTTCACTGCGATCCTTTCGGGCGCGGTGATGCTTGTGGGCGCTACGATAAACTGGTATGCGCTTACGGATGCCTTCATGGGAAGCTCGCTTGATGTGTGGTTCACCGAACATCTGAACTACATCCCGGTTTTCGATGAGCTTGGCATATCCCCGTTCTATGAAGGGATGCCTGCGTCTGCCAAGTTTTCCGCCGTTGGATTCATGATTTTCGGCTGTGGCGTGGAGATGGCCGGCATTACCGTGAGCCGTGGTATCGTAAAGTGGTTCAAGGGTCGTGAGATGGCTTTGGCAATGGGTTCGGAAATGGCACTGGCTCGTCTGGGTGTGGCTACCTGTATGATCTTCTCCCCGATGTTCGCCGAGCTTGGTGGCAATATCAGCGTTGCCCGTTCGGTGGCTTTCGGCGTGGTACTTCTCATGATCGCCCTCATAATGTTCATAGTATATTTCTTCATGGACAAGAAACTTGACGAGCAGACGCATATGGAGGAGGAAAAAGACGATCCTTTCCAGTTGAAGGATCTAGGCAAGATCCTTTCCAGCAGCGGTTTCTGGCTTGTCGCCCTTCTTTGTGTGCTCTATTATTCGGCCATATTCCCGTTCCAGAAATATGCTGTCAACATGCTCCAGTGCAATTTGACCCTGAATCCTCCTGCCGCGGATTCTTTCTGGGGATCTGACACGGTGACGGTTATACAGTATGTGATAATGATAGTGGTTGCGATCGCTGCCTTTGCAAGCAACTTCTCCAAGGGTGCCGTGAAAAAGTATGGCTTGCTTGCTCTTGCAATAGTGGCTCTGGTGGCCTATTGCGTATTCGGCTTCATGCGTCAGTCCGCAGCTGCCATATTTGCCGTCTTTCCTCTGCTTGCAGTGGGCATCACTCCGATCCTTGGCAACTACGTGGATTACAAGGGTAAGGCAGCATCCATGCTTGTGATCGGTTCGCTGCTGTTGATAGCTTGCCACCTGACGTTCGCCTTTGTGCTTCCGATGTTCAAGGGTAGCCCGGTGGGTGGCGTGTGCATCGCTTATCTTACCATTCTGGTGCTCGGGGCATCGTTCTCCCTTGTTCCAGCATCGCTTTGGCCGAGTGTGCCCAAGTTGGTGGACTCCAAGATCATCGGTTCGGCATATGCATTGATTTTCTGGATTCAGAATATAGGCTTGTGGCTTTTCCCGTTGTTGATCGGCAAGGTTCTGGACGGAACCAATCCGCAGATCGTGGAGGGTCTGGCCAATGGAACCATGACTGCCGAGGAGGCTGCGGTAAGTTACAATTATACGATGCCGTTGGTAATGCTTGCTTCGCTCGGTGTTGCGGCTCTGCTTATCGGGCTTCTGCTTAAGGTCATTGACCGCAAGAAAGGGCTTGGGCTTGAGGAGCCTAACATCAAGGAGCCTCAGGATGAGATCCTGGAGAGCGAGGTGGCTACCGCAGAGGAATGATCTCCGGCAATTTCAGGCTTATAAAAGCCTGACACAAGCAAATTTTATTTCTTACATAAGACAGCCCCGCGCCGACATCGG
>CAJTYH010000068.1 GCA_910583675.1 uncultured Muribaculaceae bacterium | reverse complement strand
CCCCCTATCAGCGAGCGCCCCGTCACACCCAGTGTGGCGGGGCGCTCCCTTTTTTTGCCCCTCCCCTTTATCCTCCCCCCTCCGCAGCCCCCCTCCCCGGGTCCCTCCTCCCCTTACCCTCATTCTCCATCCTCCCCCTCCCCTCTCTCTTTTGGGCGCTCCCTACCGCCCCTTTCCTTCCTCCTCTTTCCCCTCCTTTCTCAATTTCTTAATTTCTCCTTTTCTTCCTTCCCTTCCTCTCCGGCTCCGGGAGCCGGAGAGGAGGGAGGACACGAGGAGTATCGCGCGTACACGCGCGATCACCGGGGCGCGGGGCGCATTTGGGGGAGAGGGGTTTTGAGGTGATTTTCTTGGTGGTTTTAAAAGTTGTGTGTATCTTTGTTGTAGATAAAAAAGGATTTGAAGAAGCTGGTCGTTTGGCGGGCTTCATTTGGTTGTTATGAATACTCTGGAACCTGTCATTAATGAGCCTGGGACGCGTCGGGATTCGCTTGTGATTATCCCTATGTATAATGAAAGGGAGAATGCTGCGGCGATAATAGATGCGGTGCTTTCCCTGACGCACAGTTTTGACATTCTGGTAATTGATGACAATTCGCCTGACGGTACTGCCGGGATCGTGCGCGAAAAGATGGCAGAACGGGTGGGACGTGTGTTTCTGATTGAGCGTCCTGGTAAACTCGGGTTGGGGACTGCCTATATAGAGGGGTTCAAGTGGGCTTTGGCTCATGGCTATGATTATGTGTTTGAGATGGATGCTGATTTCTCGCATAATCCTAAGGATCTTGAGGCGTTGTACAAAGAGTGTGCCGAAGGAGGCTCAGACGTGGCCATAGGGTCGCGTTATGTTACTGGTGTAAATGTGGTGAACTGGCCGATGGGTCGCGTGCTGATGTCTTATTTCGCATCCAAGTATGTGCAGTTTGTGACTGGGCTTGACATAAAGGATACGACTGCCGGTTTTGCGTGCTATCGTAGCGATGTGTTGCGCACGATGGAACTTGACAAGATTCGTTTCAAGGGTTATGCCTTTCAGATTGAAATGAAGTTCACGGCGGTGAAGTGTGGTTTCAAGGTCACGGAGGTGCCTATAATTTTCGTGAACCGTGTGCTTGGTACTTCAAAGATGTCGTCCGGCATTTTTGGTGAGGCGTTGTTCGGGGTTATTAAATTGAAACTGGATTCTATTACTCGCAAATATCCGAAGAAACCGTAGTTGGCAGATTTTGCTGAACGGAGCCGGATTCTGAAACTGTATTGATGATGAAGCCCAAGGTTTTAGCAAACGGACTTATTTTTAGCAATGGTTTTCGCTTTAAAGGGAGCGTTGTCATTGAGGATTACCTTATAACGAGGGTGGACGTGGGGTATACAAATCTTGCGGAGATTCCTGCGGAGAATTATGATGTCATTGATTGCGAGGGGAAGATGATATTTCCCGGAGTCATTGATGAACATGTGCATTTCCGTGAACCGGGGATGACCGAGAAGGGAGACATTATGACTGAAAGCCGTGCGGCCGTGGCGGGGGGAGTAACTTCATTTTTCGACATGCCCAATACGACGCCCCAGACCACTACGTTGGAAGCGTGGGAAGCTAAGATGGCTCGTGCCGCTGAGGCATCTGCTGCAAATTATGCGTTCTTCCTTGGTGTTTCCAATGACAATCTTGACGAGATACTTTCGGCGGATTATACGCGCATTCCCGGTGTTAAGTTGTTTATGGGGAGTTCTACCGGTGGTATGCTGGTGAACCGCGATGAGATCATCCGAAGGCTTTTTTCCAGTTTCCCTTATGTGATCGCGTGCCATGCGGAAAGTGAGGATGTGATCGCTTCGAACAAGGCGCGTATGCTTTTGCAGTATCCCGAGGGGATTCCGGTGGGGCTTCACAGCAGTCTGCGATCTCGCGAGGCTTGTCTGGAGGCTACCCATAAGGCTGTAGCCCTTGCAAGGGAGACCGGTGCCAGACTTCATGTGATGCATTTGACGACGGCCGAGGAGCTTCAGTTTTTTGAGCCGGGTGATGTAGCTTCGAAGCGCATAACGGCTGAAACTTGTCCCCATTACCTGTGTTTTACCGAGGATAGTGTGGCCGCTACGGGTGGACTTACCAAGTGCAATCCCGCGATCAAGGGGGAGAGCGACCGGCGTGCGTTGCTTCGTGCCATTACCGAGGGGCGTATCGATGTCATTGCTACAGACCATGCGCCTCATTTGCTTGCCAACAAGTTGGGTGGAAATGCTTTGACGACCGCTTCCGGTATGCCCTCCGTGCAGTTTGCGCTTCCTGTGATGTTGCAACTTACCCGCAAGGGCTTTTTCACCATAGAGGATGTGGTTGAAAAGATGTCCGGGGCTCCGTCGCGTCTTTACAGGATGTCAAGGAGAGGATATGTGAGGCCGCATTATGTGGCAGACCTTGTGGTGATAGATCCGGATGCCGATTATGTGATAAGAAGGGAGGATGTGTTGAGTTCATGCGGATGGAGCCCGTATGAGGGAATGCGCCTAAACTTCAAGGTAGAGCAGACTTGGGTCAACGGACAACCGGCATACGTAAACGGGAAATTCACCGGAAAGCAGACTCCCTTGGCTTTGCGTTTTGATATATAGTCATAATTGCTGCTATTATAAAATAAGAAAGCCTCCGCAAGGAGGCTTTCTTATTTTATATGTGTCATGTGCTCAGATGCTCATCTCGCCGCAAATTGGGTGGCGCAGACAGTTGGCAACTTGCCGCGGGCTTAGCCCCAGGCCGAAGAGGAACATCATCTTCGTAAGCGCGGCTTCGGTAGTGATGTCGTGGCCGGAGATAACGCCGGCATCGGCGAGCTGGTGCCCGGTCGCGTATCGTTTCTGCTGCACTCCTCCGTTCACGCATTGTGTCACATTCAGTATCACCACCCCGCGTTTTACGGTGTCTTCTATTGCCTGATGAAACCACTTGCAATCTGGTGCGTTGCCGGCGCCATAGGTCTTGAGCACTATGCCCTTGACCCCCGGGGTGTCAAGTTGCTGACGCAAGGAAAGCTCGGTCATGCCGGGATTGACGTATACTACGATTATGTCGGTGTTAAGTCCTGTGTGCACTTTCAGCGGCAGTCTGTCATGTACGCGCCAGAGGGAGTCGCTGTTGAACTGTATGGAGAGACCGATCTTTGCCAGCGAGGGGTAGTTGTTGCTCTTGAAGGCGTTGAAGTTATCGGCGCTCATCTTGGTGGATCTGTTTCCCCTCCAAAGATAGTTCTCGAAGAGTATGGCAACCTCCTGCACCATTGGTTCACCGTTGACAGGGTCTATTGCGGCAGCGATCTGCAGTGCGGTGATCAAATTTTCCTCTCCGTCTGTGCGCACTTCCCCGATAGGAAGTTGCGAGCCGGTGATGATCACCGGCTTGCGTAGATGTTCGAGCATGAATGAGAGCGCAGAGGCGGTATATGCCATTGTGTCTGTGCCGTGCAGCACTACGAACCCGTCGAAATTGTTGTAGTTGCGCCCTATCTCAGAGGCTATCTGGTTCCAATGCGCCGGTGAGACGTTGCTTGAGTCTATGGGCGGATTGAATTGTATGTGCTCGATGTCGTAATCGAGCATCTTGATCTTAGGTACGTTGTCAATCAGGTGATTGAAGTCGAACGGCTTTAGCGTCTGTGTGTGCGGATCCTCTATCATCCCGATGGTGCCACCGGTGTATATGATAAGAATGCGCGGGCGTGAGGAGTGAGTGTGCTGCTGCATGGGCTGGATATATGTAGGGATTGCCCGTGTGAGTTCAGGCAATCCCCTGAAACTATCTTATTTAACTTGCGCTCCGGGAGTTACCGCACCGGTCGGCCCTATGACCACGAGGGATCCGTCAGGGTTTTGTGCGGAGAGGATCATACCCTGTGAGAGCACCCCTTTCAGCTTGCGTGGTTCGAAGTTGGCTACGAAGCATACCTGTTTGCCTGTGAGGTCTTCAGGATTGTAGTATTTTGCGATTCCGCTCACGATGGTGCGTTGTTCCATGCCGTCGTCAATCAGGAACTGCAGGAGCTTGTCGGCCTTAGGCACACGTTTGCATTCCAAAATGGTGCCGACGCGGATGTCTACCTTCATGAAATCGTCAAACGGCACGTCGGGTTGCTGCGGCTCCGGTTGCCAGTTTTTCAGCTTGTTTTCCTCGTGTATGCGGGCGAGACGGTCAAGCTGTGCCTGTATCGCGTCGTCTTCTATTTTCTCGAACAGGAGTTCCGGTTGTGCGAGTTGTGTCCCCGCCGGTATGAGATCTGTCTTGCCAAGCATGTCCCATGACAGTTTGTCAAGTCCGAGCATGCCTGACAGCTTGCCGCTCATGAAGGGTAGGAACGGCTCGAATGCCACTGCTATGTTGGCGCATATCTGTATGGCCACGTTGAGTATGGTGGCCACGCGTGCCATGTCGCTCTTGGCGACTTTCCATGGCTCGGTTTCCTGAAGGTATTTGTTGCCGGTGCGTGCTATGTTCATGGCTTCCTTGAGCGCCTCGCGGAAGTGGAATGTCTCAAGTGCTCCGGTAAGTGCGTCGCTTGTCTCGTGGATCTCCTTGAATGCATCAAGGTCTACCGGCAGCAATTCTCCGGCAGCGGGCACTTTCCCTTCGAAATATTTGTGGGTAAGCACCATCGCGCGGTTGACGAAGTTTCCAAGGATGGCTACCAGTTCAGAATTGTTGCGGCTCTGGAAATCGCGCCATGTGAAATCGTTGTCCTTTGTCTCCGGTGCGTTTGCCGTGAGGACGTACCGGAGCACATCCTGTTTGCCCGGGAAATCGCGGAGGTATTCATGCAGCCATATGGCCCAGTTGCGCGAGGTCGAGATCTTGTCTCCTTCGAGGTTGAGGAATTCGTTGGCCGGCACATTGTCCGGGAGCTGGTAGTTGTCACCGTATGCCATGAGCATGGCGGGGAATATGATGCAGTGGAATACGATGTTGTCCTTCCCGATGAAGTTTATGATCCTGGTCTCGGGATCTTTCCAATAGGTTTCCCATCTGTCGGGCAACAGTTCCTTGGTATTGGAGATATACCCGATCGGTGCGTCGAACCATACATACAGCACTTTGCCGTCGGCACCTTCCACCGGCACCGGCACTCCCCAGTCAAGGTCGCGGCTCACGGCTCGCGGCTGCAGTCCGAGGTCGATCCACGACTTGCACTGCCCGTACACGTTTGTCTTCCATTCCTTGTGTCCTTCAAGGATCCACTGTGAGAGCTGCTTTTCCCAACGGTCAAGCGGCAGGTACCAGTGCTTGGTTTCCTTGAGCACCGGTGTATTGCCTGTGATGGCGCTTTTGGGATTGATCAGGTCTGTGGCATTGAGCGATGTGCCGCAACGCTCGCATTGGTCGCCATATGCGTGCTCGTAGTGGCAATGAGGGCATTCGCCTGTAACATATCGGTCTGCCAGGAACTGGTTGGCTTTCTCGTCGTAGAGCTGCATTGACGACTTTTCCACGAACTGTCCATTGTCGTACAGGCGTCGGAAAAATTCGGAGGCAGTCGCCTCGTGTATGTCGGAGGTAGTGCGGGAATATATGTCGAACGAAACGCCGAGTTCTTCCATGGAATCCTTGATGATCTTGTGGTAGCGATCCACGATGTCCTGTGGCGTAACTCCTTCTTTCTGTGCTTTTATTGTGATGGGCACCCCGTGCTCGTCGGAGCCGCCTATCATTACTACGTCCTCTCCACGTAGACGGAGAAAACGGGTGTATATGTCGGCCGGCACATATACTCCGGCGAGATGGCCGATGTGCACGGGGCCGTTGGCATATGGCAAAGCGGTGGTGACAAGGGTGCGTTTGAATTTCTTTTCCATTTTCTTCAATCTGTTTATGTCACAAAATTAATAAATTCAGTTGGAATTGAGAAATTTTAGACAAACTCTGCGGATTTGCAAATTGACTGTGTGAAGTCTGGTTTCCCGGGAATAAAAAAGGCTCACGGCAAATGCCGTGGGCCTTTAATACAGGACTAGACGGAATCAATGGAGGCTTATCGTGTGAGCTTGCGCACTGAACCGTCGGAATACCTTACGATGAATAATCCGCCATAAGCTTCCTCCGGAGCTACAGATCGGCCGTCGGGAGTGAAGTATGAAACCGGTACCGCATCCAGCCCGTCTGTGTCAGGTGTCGAGATGCCTGCGAGCTTGGTTACCTCAAAGACTTTCTTGACTCCCGGGGCTGTGACGGTGATCTTATCGGAGGCGAATGCTTCGGGAGCAGTGGCGCTTACTTTCAGTTCAGTAGCATTGTATCGACCGGTTATTTTTGCGCTGATGCCGTTAGGCACTTCCACAGTCAGCTCCGAACCGTCATAAAAGCTCTCCATAGGCACTGTAACCATGCCGTCGCCGACTATGATCTTGTCAGTGTCGGAGTGAAGATAAGGATATTCACCGTCAAGGTTTATGGCGAATGCCGACATAAGGTCGCCGTATTCTCCTTGGATTGTGGCGACGGAAGACCAGCTTTTGCGTGGCAGTCCTTCGTTGGTGATAGTCTTCTCGATCCATCCATGGCAGAGATACGGATGGGGATATTCCGAGATCATGGGTGAGAACCGTTGTATGCCGGTCCCCCTGAAACCACTTATTCGGATAACGTATGCAGTGTAAGAGTAGTCAAGGGCGATAGGAGCATCGAAGTCGGCGCAAATGGTCAGATAGTCGGATGAGCCGAACTCGTAGGTGATTATGTCTTCTCCCTTGCATGTGGCCGATGTGAGGACGGGTGCTACTGATATGTCATAATCGTCGGCGAGGCCGAGTATCTCGAACTTTATTTCAGCCTCAGCAGAAACCTTGCCCATGGCAAGCATGTGTGCTCCATGAACTACCAGAGGTGATGCCGACGGATATATGAAGTTCATTATTGCGTCAAGTGTCACGAATTCCGTCTCCGTCGCTGGTTCTCCGAAGGTGTATTTCGTCCAGAAGTCATCAACCCCATTCTCGTGCCCGAATACCGGTATGCCGGCGGTGCCCGCATCTTCTTCGGTGAGAGCTTGTGTGAGGCCGGATACCATGGGATCGAACGGAAGAAGGCCGAATATGTCTGTTGATCCGTCGGTGAATGCGATTTCAGCGCGGCCACCGAGCTGCATTAGCGGATGTGCCGCCTGGAAAGTGATCTCGCGGTATCCCGGTGCGATGCCGGTGAGGGTGGGGGGAGCGATGAAGTTGTTCTGGGTAGTTGCAGGTGTGGAGAAGTCGGGCTTGTAGTTGAGGGTGAGCATGTCCGGGTCGTCAGACGTTGCTGTGGACTTGCTGTCCTGGTCGTAATATGACCAGAGGTACGTCGCATCTGGTACATATGTGTAGTTCTGCCATGTAATATCAGCATATGCGGGATATATCGCGATTGGAACTCCGGCGACAGACCATGAAGCCAATTTGTTGAATCCGAAGAACAATGTCTCGAATGGTTCGAGATATGGCTCGAGCGGCATCGGGGGGAAGTCCGCGAAGATGTTGTCTATGAAGAGCGTGTCGCAGTCGGTACCGTAGTAGCGGAATGCGATCTGCACGGTTTTTCCTGCATATTGGGCAAGTGATACAGAGATCTGTTCGAGCATTCCGGAGGTGGAGCATGTCATTTCCAAGGCGCTTTTGCCGACGTTGGCATCTGTCAGGCTGTAGATCTGCGTCCATTCCTCTGTGCCTACTTCACGGATGAGCACGCATACGTCTCCTACTTTCTCGAATTTTGAGAAAGTCATTTCGTCGGCGTTGTAGTATTGCCAGTCAAAATAATATGGGGTGAGAGTATACAGGTCGAATGTCAGCTGCATCCCCTCTTCCACGTTGAACGCCGGCGATATGGCCGTTTCGTCCTGTGGCTTGTCGCTGCCGGCTACGAATATGGTCAGATATGACTTTCCGTCTGTTGGAGCCGGGTAGTTGCTGCTTTGCGGAGTCCATACGTTCCATTTTTGGTTGTCGGTAAGCGTTGCCGTGCTGTTGCTCTCCGTTGTCCATCCCTCGGGGAGCCATCCCGGGGTCGTGCCGTCCCATCCTTCGAAACTCTCGCGAAGTCCCGCGGAGGGGGAGGGTGTTATCCGTGAGATACGGCTGGGTTTTACAAGCGGGTTTACAATGGTGTTGACACCGTTGCGTCTGATGGATTTGATCGGTTTTGCAGGTGTGCCCTTTGCCGGTTTTGTTGCTTTTACAATGGTGGTATGCGCGTTGTCTGCCAATGAGACCGGCTGCACTGCTACATTCCCTGTGGCCCAGACAGATGCTGTGGCCGACAAAGCCAGGGCAAGGAGTAGATGATGCTTCATGCGTTAAAGATATGATTAATGAAAAAACGGTTTGGCTTAGAAATATTTTTGCAAAGGTAGTCAATTTGA
>CAJTYH010000067.1 GCA_910583675.1 uncultured Muribaculaceae bacterium | reverse complement strand
TTCCGAAAATATGCCCTATAACACGTTTTTCGACCATCGCGCCACAAATACTACCACCAAACACAGCAAAACTAGGGGGGATACCTACCTAAAAGACGATACCTATAAATATATTTTCACACATAAACTATATTGCCTTCACGACAGATGATCAGCAAATCCACTGCTTCCTCCGTTCCAATCAATGGAATTTTCGCTAATTTTGCACTGCAAAATCCGACAAAAAGCAACAACATTCATAGAACAGACAATCCAATGTATGCGCTGACCGACATTTTCGACCGCTCCACTCTCCTGCTGGGTGAAGAAAACATGAAAAAATTAAATGAAAAAAAGGTGATAATTTTTGGGATCGGCGGAGTCGGGAGCTGGACTGCCGAGGCTCTCATAAGAACCGGCTTAAGGAGTCTGACAATTGTCGACGCTGACAAAGTGGCCGTATCAAACATCAACAGGCAAGTGCCGGCCACGACGGAAACCGTTGGCCAATCAAAGACCGATGCAATGAGGGCACACCTGCTAACAATAAATCCACAAGCCGACATCAATGCAATAACGGACATTTATACCGTAGCGACAGCCGAGAAATACGATCTCGAAGAATACGACTATGTAGTAGACGCCATTGATTCCATTTCCGACAAGGCTCTACTTATATATAATGCTACGCGCGCGAAGCGCCCGCGCCTGTTTTCATCCATGGGGGCGGCGCTGAAAACAGATCCCGCCAGGATAAAAACCGGAGAATTCCGCACTGTAACAGGATGCCGGCTTGCAGCAGCCCTGCGTCACCGCTTCAAAAAGACAGGAATGTATCCGTCAAAGAAATTCAGATGTGTCTTTTCAGAGGAGTTGTCACCCAATCTCGGAGCAGAAACGCGACAAGAATTTGGTTTGCGCCCAGATCAAGCCCCCATGAATTTCAACAAGAAAACGACCAACGGATCACTATGCCATATAACAGCCATCTTCGGCATGACTCTTGCCGGCATGATCATCCGATCCATAATGGCCGACTAATGGACATTAAAACGAAACGCTCCATTGTCAAACGATGCGACAACGGAGCGTTTCGTTTTATTTATAACTTCCCCATCAAGGGATGAGGTCATGGGCGCGGAATACTTTCTGGACTTTTTCCAATGCCGTTTCCACCTGTTCACGCGTATGCGTGGACATAAGGCTGAAACGTATCAACGTATCATTCGGAGCCACAGCCGGGCTGACTACCGGATTGACAAAAATGCCCTCCTCAAAGAGATCGCGTGTAATGGCGAACGTCTTGAAGTCGTCACGGATGAACAAGGGGATAATGGGGGTGGATGTATGTCCGATCTCGCATCCCATGTTCCGGAAACCATCAAGGGCGAAATTCGTCATTTCCCAAAGATGCTCCTGGCGTTCCGGCTCCGCCTCCATGATATCAATCGCCTTAAGCGCCGCTGCCGTGGAAGCTGGAGTGATGCTCGCCGTAAAGATATATGAACGGGAATGATGACGCAGGAAATTCGTGATTTCCTTGTCGGTGGCGATAAAGCCTCCCAACGACGCAAATGACTTGGAGAATGTGCCCATGATAAGATCCACATCTTTCGTGACACCGAAGTGATCACATGTGCCTCGGCCTCCCTTGCCAAACACGCCGATGCCATGAGCTTCGTCAACCATCACCTGAGCGTCATATTTCTTGGCAAGACGGACGATTTCCGGCAGATTCGCCACATCGCCCTCCATGGAGAACACGCCATCCGTAACGATGAGTTTAACCTTATCCGGCGCACACTTCTGGAGTTGCTTCTCCAGCGACTCCATGTCGTTATGTCGATATTTCAATGACTGGGAGAAGCTGAGACGACGTCCCTCTATTATGGAAGCATGATCCTGCTCATCCCAAAGTATATAATCCTCGCGACCGGTCAGACAGGAAACAACTCCGAGGTTCACCTCAAAGCCGGTCGAATAAATCATTACATCTTCCTTACCGATATATTCCGCTATCCTGGCCTCAAGCTGCTTGTGAAGATCAAGCGTGCCGTTGAGGAACGGTGAACCAGCACATCCTGTACCGTATTTTCTTATTGCCTCAATAGCCGCTTCCTTGATACGGGGATCGGAAACAAGACCGGAGTAACAATTGGAGCCGAACATCAGCACTTTCTTACCGTTTATGATAACCTCCGGTTCCTGTTCTGAAGAAATAGCCCTGAAATAGGGATAAACTCCAGCCGCCTTAGCCTCCTGAGGTGCGGTATATTTAGCCAATTTGGCTTGTAATAGCTTCATACTTTTTCTAAGACTTTTAATTACCTATCGGCAAACCCAACATAAACATATATGTGCGGAACAATAACTCTTTTTTACATCCATTACCACTTGCGATTGACTTCAAACGGATGGGTTTCCGCATAACCGGTGGACGGGTCGCTTAAACAGAGTGCAAAATTAGAAAAAAAACAGCAAAGAGACCGCCTATTGACAAAAAAAACGACAAAATGCCCTTAAAAAACAGATTTCAGACCAATACATCAACAAAATCAAAAATTAAGATCAAAAAAATCCCGTAGCGCATCCTTGCTTAAAGGCGCTACGGGGATATTCCTATTGGCGAAAGAGCCAGACTTCAAGGGACGTTCCCTGCCGCCTCGGCTTCGGGCATTTTCCAGAAACTTATTCCGGCAAACCTGCAATCTCAGGATCTATTATAATACGCCCGCAGTATTCGCACACGATTATTTTCTTATGCATCCTTATCTCCAATTGCTTCTGCGGGGGGATGCGGTTAAAGCAACCGCCACAGGCGTTACGCTGTATGCATACGAGACCGAGACCGTTGCGTGCATTCTTGCGGATGCGCTTGAAAGCCGTCAACGTGCGCTCGTCATCGATATGCGCCTCAAGATCCTTTGCCTGCTGACGGAGGCGCTCCTCGTCCTGACGTGTTTCCGTCACGATCTCCTCCAGTTCTGCTTTCTTCTCGGCAAGGATATGTTCGTTGTCGGTGATCTTCTCCTTGGTCACGTCTATGTCGGCTGTCTTGTTTTCGATCTGACGTGAATATTCATTTATATGCTTTTCGCACAACTCGATTTCAAGTGTCTGGAACTCCACCTCTTTTGTAAGGAGGTCAAACTCACGATTGTTGCGCACATTGTCAAGCTGCTCCTTGTAGCGCGCTATCTTATTCTGGGCGTCTGTAATCTTCTCCTTTTCCTGCGCAAGCCTCACACGGAACTCTTCGATTTCAGCGGTATAGTTGGCGATACGCGTACGAAGACCTTCAAGGTTATCCTCCAGATCCTTTACCTCCAGAGGCAACTCGCCGCGGATAATCTTGATACGGTCAATCTCAGTGAGGATAGTCTGAAGCTCATAGAGGGAGCGGAGGCGGCTCTCCACAGAGAGGTTCTCGGTTTTGATTTTATCGTTAGCCATTTCTGCTTACAAATATATTATGGGATTTTTTTCAGTCTCTGAATAACAGACTGCAAAGTTAGGAAATTTTTCTGTTATTACGTCGAAAAAAATCCGCTTTGTACACTCCTCGGTCTCAAAATGCCCTGCATCAACCAGGACTATATCGCCCGCATGATCCAGAAACTGATTGAGCTTACAGTCTGCAGTGACATACACCTGCGCTCCGGAAGCGATGGCTTCCGGCAAGAACTCCCCGGCCGCTCCCCCACAAAGCGCTACCCGGCGAACAGTCTGCAACTCACTGAAACGCGACACCCTCAGCACCTCACATCCGAATGCTTCTTTGACCAATGGCAGGAAGTCCGCGATCGGCATAGCCTCCGGAAGGTCGCCTACAACCCCCAGCCCCGTATCCGCACCGGCACGGGACGGCACCAGCACCTCCACCCCGACAAGGCCAAGCGATGCAGCCATGCGCCACGACACACCGCCATTGGCGCTATCCATGGCCGTATGCGATGAATATATCGTGATCCCCCTCCGGATAGCCTCTGCCAGCACACGTTCCGGACGATCACGCCCGATCACACATTTCACCCCCCTGAACAGCAATGGATGGTGGGATATTATCAGGTTACACCCCTTTTCGAGAGCCTCCCGCACCGTATCCTCCGTGACATCCACACACAACAACGCCCCGGTGGCTTCCTCCTCGGGGTTGCCCGTCTGATAGCCCGTATTGTCATACCCCTCCTGCAGCGACGGGGGTGCATATGCCTCTATGGCGGCTATAATCTCCTTGATCTTCATAATCTAATGGCATAAATAATGTGAGGCAAAGTGCCCGATCCATTTAAACCGGCAACTTCACCTCACAATTAAAACTACAAACATTGTCATGCCTACAGCATTACGCTTTCTTGTCCTCGACCGGAGCAAGCTCAAGCTGAAGCTCGTCAAGCTGCTTCTGGTCAAGCGGAGCGGGAGCCTCAAGCATCACGTCGCGGCCGGAATTGTTCTTCGGGAAAGCGATGCAGTCACGGATGCTGTCAAGACCGGCAAAAAGCGAAACCCAACGGTCAAGCCCATAGGCAAGCCCACCGTGAGGAGGCGCACCGAATTTGAAGGCATTCATAAGGAAGCCAAACTGCTCCTGAGCCTTCTCCGGGGTAAACCCGAGGATCTCGAACATCTTGGCCTGCAACTCACTGTCATGTATACGGATAGAACCGCCACCTACTTCAACGCCATTCACTACCATGTCGTATGCGTCGGCACGCACGGCGGCCGGATCCGTGTCAAGCATCGGTATGTCCTCATCCTTGGGATGAGTGAACGGATGGTGCATGGCCATAAGGCGCTGCTCCTCGTCGCTCCACTCGAACATCGGGAAGTCCACCACCCAGAGGCATGCGAACTTGTTCTTGTCACGCAAGCCAAGGCGGTTGCCCATTTCAAGACGAAGCTCGCAAAGCTGCTTGCGGGTCTTCATGGCATCATCGCCGCTCAGTATAAGGATCAAGTCGCCCGGTTCGGCGGCAAACGCCTCCTTCATCTTCTGGAGTGTTTCCTGCGAATAGAACTTGTCAACCGACGATTTAACGCTGCCGTCGGCCTCCACACGCGCATATACCATACCCTTTGCACCGATCTGCGGACGTTTCACGAAGTCGGTCAACTGGTCAAGCTGCTTGCGGGTATAGCCGGCTGCACCCTTGGCACAGATACCTCCTATGTATGCGGCATTGTCAAACACTGCGAATCCCGAGCCTTTCATTATATCCATCAGCTCAACAAACCTCATGCCGAAACGGAGGTCGGGTTTGTCGCTGCCGTAATATTTCATGGCATCGCTCCACGGCATCCGCACGAACGGCTCCGACAGCTCTACACCGCGCAATTCCTTGAACAGATGTTTTGCCATCCCCTCGAAAAGGTTGATCACATCTTCCTGCTCCACGAAACTCATCTCGCAGTCGATCTGAGTAAACTCAGGCTGACGGTCTGCACGCAGATCCTCGTCGCGGAAACATTTCACGATCTGGAAATACCGATCCATGCCGGAAACCATAAGAAGCTGCTTAAGCGTCTGCGGAGACTGCGGAAGGGCATAGAAACAGCCGGGATTCATTCGGGAAGGCACAACAAAGTCACGCGCGCCCTCCGGAGTGGAACCGACAAGCATCGGTGTCTCTATCTCAAGGAATCCCTTGGAGTCAAGGTAACGACGCACCTCCATGGTCATCCGGTGACGCAGCTCCAGATTGCGGCGCACCGGATTACGGCGCAAGTCAAGATAACGATACTTCATGCGCAGGTCGTCGCCACCATCGCTTTCGTCCTCTATGGTGAAGGGAGGCACCTCCGACGGGTTCAGGACATTCAGCGAAGTAGCTATGATTTCCACGTCGCCGGTAGGCAAGTTCGGATTTTTGGCCGTACGCTCGGCCACTTTTCCTTTGACCTGCACCACGAATTCCCTACCCAGATGGTTGGCCTGCTCACACAGGGCGGCATCTGTATCGTTGTTGAATACTATCTGTGTAATACCGTAACGGTCGCGCAAGTCAAGGAAAGTCATACCTCCCATTTTACGCACGCGTTGCACCCATCCGGCCAGAGTCACCTCTTTTCCGGCATCTTCAATACGGAGTTCACCGCAAGTGTTAGTTCTGTACATCGCTGTATTTCGTGTTTTTTGGTTTCAACAATTTGGAGTCTATAGCCTTAGGCACCTGCCCAAAGCTACTATCACGCAAAATTAGCATTTATTTCTTATTAGTGCAAATCGGCTGATTATCAAAGTCGTTTATAACGCCCATGTAGCACTTATCCGGCCTACGGATATAAAAAAGAGCTATTCTCAACGTATTTAACACTTTATACAATAGTAATAAAAACATTGACAGTATGCGGAATCTCAAAAAATTCAGTAATTTCGCATATCAAAAATCCACACGCCACAAATGAAAAAGTTTCTATCCATTATCATATGCGCCATATCGGTTGTCATTGCATCGGCAGCTACAAATTTTGCCCAGTACAAAGGTGTATACGCAAGTAACACAGCAGAAGCCGTCATTACAGACTCGGTCTGCATCATGTATTTTCAGAAAGACAGTACAATGCAAGCAATCCTTGAGGTGCCAAGCGCCAATGTACATCATAAAACCGTATTCGCCCCCGACGGCACAGTCTCTTTTCCTACAGAAATCGAGACTTTGGTCATTCAGCGAAACGGAGATATGCTGAATATAAATGGATTCGACCTTGAAAAGATAGAGGATATTGCTACGGCCAATCCGTATGAGATGAAACGATGCTCATCGAAGTTCGAGGTAGGCAAATGCCTGCAGGAATGGCGTCTTGGTGTAATGTATGGCGTTATTGATGATTTACCGGCATGCGAAATCAATACCAATCGTCACATGTTCGTTTATATGGTCAATCCAAGCATGGTATACATAAGAGCGGCAGCAGCCAGGAACAACAACAAGGGCACGTTATTTTTCCAGAACATCCGCATGATGAAGAACCAGAACACCGGCGAATATACAATGTACATCATGCCCGATAACTTAGCTTTCACTAAAAACGATCTAAAAATAGACAACTCAAAATTCCAGCCTAATTCCTGCACATTCAATCCCGATGGTGGAATATATTGGTCTTTAATTTCATTTGAACCTGGAAACATACTCCTCAACGGGTGTGGCGAAACCTATCAAGTCGGCCGACCTCAAAAAGACAGCGGGCTTACAGAGTGGATACAGTATCAGTCCTATTCATCAATAGCCGAATTTCCTTTATTAAAATAGTTCCTTTCCATACTTGCTACATGATTAGTAGCTCCACGCGACAACCTCCTCACGCCACGAGATCAGACTCCTGCCTTTTCCCAAAGTGCTTCTCCTTGGTGCTTATGACAAGGGCTGAGCCGAATGTGATCACCCCTACGCGGCCTATGTACATGAGAGCGATGATCACGAACTTACCCGCTACGGACAGATCCGGAGTGATCCCCGTGCTCAGACCCACGGTGCCGATTGCCGAGGTAGCCTCAAAAAGGATCTGCGACAGCTTGAACGGTTCGCAATACGCCAGCACAAGGCAACCGACGAATATCGCCGCACCGTAGACGATTATATTGGTCAGCGCCGAATCCACCCTGTACATCGGTATGACGCGCCCGAGAAACGTAACGTCCTTCCTTAGACCGAGACGCGACACCATGAAACCCCATACGGCTGAAACTGAAGTGCATTTCACACCGCCGCCCGTACCGGATGGAGACGCGCCAATGAACATTATCAGTGAGAATATCAATATAGGCCCCACCCTGAGCGTAGACATGTCCATGGTGTTGAAGCCCACAGTTGTCATGGCCGACATTGTCTGAAAGAAAGAATACAGCAACCTATCCCATAAGTCATGACCTTCCACTCCTCCGGGACTAAGTGCGAGAATCAAGGTTCCACCTACTGTCATAATACCCGTGATCAGCAATATCACCTTCGTGGTAAACGAAATCACATAACTTCGGCTTTTCAATTTGTTTGTAAGATCGGTAATGACTATGAACCCCATCGCCCCTGCATAACTCAGAACCGCCACGATGATGTTTACCGCCAGATTGTCGTCAAACAAGCAAAGGGAATCCTTGAAAGGGCTGAACCCGGCAGTGCCAAAGGAGGATACAGCCAGAAAAAGCGCTTTCCATGCCGCCATATCAATAGACAAATGGCTGAAGACAATGTAGAACGCGACGAATCCTATCAGCTCGAATATGACCGTGAAATGAATCACATTGTTTATCAGGTCGCGCAGCCTCATCCCATATGGCACTCCGATCGAAGCGTTCACTACCTTGCCGGTATAATTGGTGGCATGATGTGTGAGCCGGAACAGGATGTAGGAACTGAGCGTCATATAACCGATGGCTCCAAGCTGCACCAAAAACAGGATCACGAACTGACCGAACAACGTATAGGCCTCAGAGATCTCCACCGTGGCAAGCCCCGTGGTAGATATGGCTGAAGCCGCCGTGAACAGATTGTCTATCCAGGAGTGATCCGTGCGATTGGCCCATGGCAACATCAAAAAGGCGAATCCAAGTATCAGATAGGTAAGATATCCTACCAGGATGTTGCGTTCGGCAATGTCAGATCTGTACCCGAAAGTAAGCAAACGGGTAAGATTGAATTTCAGCAATATCCTACGCAAAATCCATCCAATTTTTCTCATAAATCCAATTGCTTCGTCAAGACTATTCGATAGACCTACAGAAATAACATTTTAGCTACATGATGACAGATCCACGACTAAAATATATAACACGCGATTATCCCAAATATTTTAATTAGTCTGCATAATTACAATAGTTCGTTAATTTTTTAAGCGTTAAAAAATATGCTGTAAAACATATTTA
>CAJTYH010000066.1 GCA_910583675.1 uncultured Muribaculaceae bacterium | reverse complement strand
CCGAAAGGCCGTAGAGAAAGTTTTCCCCGTCAGGTGGCTTTCCAAATAATTGTGACGAAGTCTATGAATGCGTTGAAATATAAGGATTTTATCGGTTCGGTCGCTTTCAGCGAGGCATATAATGTGTTTTTCGGAAAGATTGAAGCCATGCAGTAAATATAGAATTTGGTTGTATTCCGAAAACACTGTAAATTTGCAGTGAATTCGGAATAGGAAAATGAGCGAACCCAAATACATACAGAGAGACTCTTATCTCAACAAGCTTATTATCAGAAGAGATAACGGTGAGGTAAAGATTATAACCGGTCCACGTCGGTGTGGCAAATCATGGCTATTAAGTCACATATATCGGGATTATCTTACTGAACAAGGAGTGCCCTCTGAAAATATCATAGCTTTGGATTTTGACAAGGATGATGACAAATATGATTTCGACATTCTTGATCCAAAAGCTGTAAAGCATAATATCTACTCACTAATAAAGAGCGATACCGAGAATTATTATGTCTTTCTTGACGAGATACAGGAACTTGAGAATTTTGAGCGGCTTGTAAACGGCCTTAATAGCCATGACAATATAGATGTATACGTGACTGGCAGTAACTCACGTTTCCTGTCAAAAGACATACGGACTATATTCCGTGGCAGGGGCGATGAGATAAGGGTGTTTCCCTTGTCCTTCCGAGAGTTTTATCAGGCATTGCACTATGATGTCCGCGAGGCATGGAAAGTTTACTCAACCTTTGGCGGGATGCCGCGTCTTATCCACTATTCCCATGATGAGCAGAAAATAAACTATCTTCAGAACCTGTGGGACAAAACTTATATTGATGATGTGGTGGAAAGGAATAAAGTAAGGAATGAACTCGCTATTTCACGGCTTGCCACCTCGTTGTGCAGTTCCATTGGCTCGCTCACTAATCCGGCACGCATAGCAAACACCCTTGAATCGGTGCAGAGGATGAAGATTGATTCCAAGACTGTATCATCCTATATTGACTATCTTGAAAATGCCTTCTTATTTGAAAGCGCGGAAAGATACGATGTCAAGGGTAGACGCTATTATGAAACCAATAAGAAATACTACTGTATAGATATAGGTCTTAGAAACGCGAGGTTGAATTTTCGCCAACAGGAGCCGACGCACATAATGGAGAATATCCTATACAATCATTTGCGTGTGCTCGGTTATCTTGTGGATGTGGGCGTAGTAGAAACCCGTGAAATGAAAGACGGTAAAACGTCATATTCACAGCGTGAGATTGACTTCATCGCCAACAAAGGAAGCCAAAAATATTATATCCAGTCTGCGTACTCGATACCGTCGGAGGAAAAGCGGGAGCAGGAACTCGCGTCCCTCTTGAAAATTTCCGATTCATTCAAAAAGATTGTAGTTGTCGGCGATGAAATAATGCCATATACCGATGATGACGGAATATATTTTACCGGACTATTCGATTTTCTGTTGAAAGATGAATGGCAGTAATCCTTTTCAATACAGTGCCAATTGCATCAAACGGTGTAGGTTGTGCCTATCGGAAAACTCTGTGTGGCTTTCCAAATAATAAATGTCTGTTCACAATCACTTTTCATTTTGTTGGCTAACTAACCTAAACAATCATCCGGTGCAGAGATCGTAATATCTCTGCACCGGATCATTGGTTATGGATTGGGGTTATTTTGTGGCGCGTTCAGGTTCGATGCGGAAAGAATAGCTGTAGGTCTTGCCGCCGTCGATGTTGTATTTCGGACGAGGGCCGGGGCCGCAGCTTGCGTTTCCGAGACCGCGTTGCACGCAATCAAGGTTGAGGACAACTTCGGCACGGCGTATGTTGTCAAGATCGTGGCCGTATTTCACGTTCCAGAGATCCGGATCGGTGTAGTGCAATGCCGTGAAGTCTATGGTTCCTACCGGTGTTATGCGGACTCCGTTGCCTTGGTTGTCGGTAAGCGTGAGCCAGCGCACGTCGGTGCGTCCTCCCATGCTTTGGGCGCGCACGTAGTGTTCGCGCATGTCGCTTACCGTGCTCTTGTATCTGCCAACATTTGCGGCGTTCTTGCGATCCTGATAGTTCTCAATCGGGCCGCGACCATACCACTCTATGTTTTCAAGAGCCGGATTCAGGAATGTCTGCAATGCCAGGCGTGGGAGGTTGGATTTCTCCGATGGGGTGAATGAGGCATCCACGTCCACTATGCCGTTGCCATAAAGGGTGTAGACTACCTTGTGGGGTACTTTGGCGGATCCTACTGTAGCTTCGAGATCCGTCACGACTTTGATTGACTTCCCGTCCGGAGACAGCGAATAGGTGAAATCCTTTACTTCCACGGGTGTTTCCATCCAGTCGCGGGTGTCGTTGTTGATGGAGCGGTACCAGTTGAATCCGGGGCCTTCCATGCCGTGTATCATCTCGCGGTCGCCATAGCGGAGACTGGTCATGCGTCCGGTCTTGCTGTCAAATTTCGCGCGTACATGATCGTTTTCAGCATGCAGGAAGCGACGGCTCTCCACGTATGTGTCAAGCGGCTTTATTTCGGCTGATGTGGCATCGAACTGTGCCGGGGCATTTTCGGGAGTATTAAGCGCGAACTGTGCCGAGGCTACGGTGTGGCCTTTAGGTGCCCAGATGGTACCGTTCTTGAGTTTGACTTCGTAATTGACGAAATACTCCGCATCGCTGTCCCTCATGTCGTTTCCTACCGGTATGTCAAGCACGGTTTTCGCGCCCGGCAGGGTAGAGGGGATGTCAAGGTGCCCTTTGGCGACCGGTGTGCCGTTTTCAAGGAGAGTATAGTCGATGTCGAAATCTGACAGGTTGAGATGGGTGTACTTGTTCAGCAGTTCCACCTTGTCCGTGCCGAGCTGCTTGAATCCGATGTATTGGTAGACTTTCTTTACCTCGAGCAGCTTGGGTGTCACACGGCGATCGGGGGTTATGATGCCGTTGATGCAGAAATCGTTGTCGTTGGGATTGTCTCCGAATGAGCCACCGAAATAGAAATGGTCTTCCGGTTCCCCCTTCTTGTTCAGACCCTGATCCACCCAGTCCCATATGCAGCCTCCGATCATGCGTTCGGAATGGTTTTCGATATAGTCCCAGTATTCCTCCAGGTTGCCGATGGCGTTGCCCATGGCATGCGCATATTCGCAAAGAAAGAACGGTTTGCCGCGATTCTGGCGGTCGGTTTCTATCATGCTTTCGATGGAGGGATACATGCGGGAGTCTATGTCGGCCTGGTCGTTCATCCCCTCGTAGTGTATGATACGGTCGTCAATGGCCTTTATAGCGTTGTATTCTGCCGTGATGTTGCTTCCTCCTCCGGATTCGTTACCAAGCGACCAGAAGATCACCGATGGGTGGTTCTTGTCGCGCTGGGCCATGCGCACTCCGCGATCCACATACGCGCCTTCCCACGAAGGCTTGTTGGTGATGGAGTGGTTGCCGTGGCACTCCTGGTCTGCCTCGTCCATTACGTACAGTCCGTAGTAGTCATACAGGGCATACATGCGCGGGTCGTTGGGGTAGTGGCTCGTGCGCACGGTGTTGAGGTTGTGGCGTTTGAAGAGCAGGATGTCTTCGATCATGCTTTCCACCGGTATGGCCTTGCCGTATTGCGGGTGGGTGTCGTGGCGGTTGGCACCCTTGAAAAGGGTAAGTTTGCCGTTGATGTATACCTTGCTGTCGCGTATCTCTATCTTGCGGAATCCGTATTTCTGGGTGGTGGCTTCCGTCACGTTGCCTTTGTCGTCAAGAAGTTCGAGGTTCACGGTATAGAGGTTGGGGGTCTCTGCAGACCATAGAGCCGGGGATGATATTTCCGCTATTCCCTCTACGGCCACCTCCTGCGATGGTGCCACTTTAGTTGCGGGCGTGGTGAATTGTGCGAGTTGGCTGCCGTTGGTGTCAAGCACCGACACACGCACCGATGCATTGGCGCTTTTCTTTGTGTGGTTGCGCAGTTTGCTCCTTACGTTCAGTGTGGCATGGTCGAATTTGTCGTTCAGTGATGATGTGAGATACATGTCGCGGAGTTGTACCTTGGGGGCGGCCACCAGATATACGTCGCGATGGATGCCGCTGAGACGGAACATGTCCTGGTCTTCAAGGTAGCTTCCGTCTGACCACCGGTATACCTCCACTGCCACAGTATTTTTCCCGGGGTGCACGTATTTGGTGATGTCGAAACGGGCATCGTTGTTGGCACCCTGGCTGTATCCGACCTTCTTGCCGTTCACCCAAAGGTACATGGCGCTGTACACGCCGTTGAAATGAATGAAGATCTCCTTGTCTTTCCAATCGGCCGGAATGGTGAAGTCGCGTCGGTATGAGCCTACGGCGTTCGGCTCGTCCACCACTGTGTAACCGCGCTGTCCCTGTATGAATGGGGGATTGTTGCGGAACGGATATGTGATGTTGGTGTATATCGGTGTACCGTATCCTTCCATTTCCCAGTTGGCCGGCACCGTTATGTCATCCCATCCGGAAACATTGTATCCCGTCTTGTAAAAATCGGCGGGACGGTCTTCCGGTTTCTTTGACCAGATGAATTTCCATTTGCCGTTAAGAAGCATGAAACGGCTGGAATTGGTGCGTTCCCACGGATGGTCGTATGCCGGATCGGATTTCATTTCCGATGCGTTGGCATAAGGGATGAATGTGGCATGCCCCGGTTCCTTGTTTATGGCGAAAATTCGCTCGTTTTCCCACTCTTTGTCGCTTGATGTTCGGAAAGCGTCGGTCTTTATTTTTACTGACGAGGGTGTGATCTTCCATATCTGCCCTGTAGATCCGGTGGCTACACGGTGTCGCACAGGTTCACCAACCGGGGCTGCATCGCTTGATCCAAGGTTGAATCCCGTAAGATCCGATGAAATGGTTACGGCTCCGTTGGCAGCCTCGGTGATGCGCCAATGCTGGTTGCGGTTGTCAAGGCTCAATGGCCAGAGTATGGCATCGCATTCTTTTTCGCCTTTTCCGCCATTGTCTATCGCCATCCCGGTGACCGGACTGATTATGCAATATATGTCCTGACGGTTTTCGACAGGCACGAATTGCCATACCTGCGCAGTGCTTCCCTCCACCGGTTTGGCTATGAAAATGCCGGCATTGTTGTCGCTGCTGTCCTGATTGTCCAATAGAAGCCCCCTCTCAGACCGTATCTCATATAATTTACCTTTTTCGGGTGTCCATGCCGAGATGGCCGGAATTGTCCCCGCAAGGCATATGAACGATACGAGAATCTTTTTTGTGATTGTGTTCATGGTGTGATAATGAAGTTTGCCAACAAAAATAATCAAAATTATTCTTGTTGGCAAACGAGTTAAGATTTTAATATACTCGGGTGGAATCAGATGGAGAATTTTGCCGATTCACCTTTCGGGGTACGGATGATGTATATGCCTGGAGTAAGGGGAGAGGTGGTGCCTTTCCCTTCAAAGCACAGGCGCCCGTCGGTGGTGTATACGCTGAAAGCGCCGCCGTCAGCCAGTGACACGCAGTTGCCTGATATGATCAGTTCTGCTTCTACGGATGATGAAGGATCGGCATTGGGGAGTGCCACTGATGCCGCTTCCGGATCATAGTCAAGGAAGTTCTTCTCGTCAAGACGCGTGATGCGTTCTCTGATATATGTCTTGAGGTTCTCCACTGCCTCCTCGAATGAATTCTCTGCGCGCGGATTGGTGAATATTAGTTTGCCTAGCACGTCCCAACGCATGAAGTTCAGGTCTGCCGAGGTCTTCATCTGTTCTGCCCAGTGGTCAATGTATGCGCAAAGTGACTCGCCGGTCAGGTCGCTTTCGTTGCGTGCTATAGACCATATGCGTGAGCGCTCTTTCCTTGAGTTCAGGTCAATATGGAATATGCGTTTGTGGAAAGTCAGCATGCCGTTTGCAATCGGGCCTCTGCCGGCAAGCGTCACAAGTTGATCGAGCTTGTTTGTGGGATATACCCTGTGGTCGTTGTCGAATGCGAGTTCCGAATCCCAGATCGGGCCGGCTTTGATCAAGTCGTCGCCGCGTTCCTTGTGCATATGCACACTCCAGATGCAATCCGCGTTGCCTATTATCTCCTGGCAGATGAAATAACGCAAGTATGAGTCCAGGTCGAGTTTGCTGCGGTAGCCCTCTACGGGATCGCTGAAGTTGCGTGCATGCACGAGCTTGTCAAGTTCGCTGAAATAGTTATAGATGTAGTTGAACTGCTCGGGGGTGCCGCCGTCATCAGGGCTTTTCACCGTCACGGGTATCTTGGATCTTTCGGAGCTGAACCATGTGCCTTCCGGCTCTTCGTTTGCATAGGAGTCTATCTCAAAATGGTATCCTCCGGTCAAGGCTTCCCCTTCGATGTCGGTTGGTTCCATTTCTGTTACGGGTATACGTCCGGGTTTGGCTTCAACCTGGTCGCACAGCTGATAGCATCCCTTGAACTCGCCATTGAGCACTACGTCGACAGGCTGGCAATACGGTGTGAAGTCCAAGCCCATGCGGCGTGATATCTCGAATGCCAGTACATTGCGCATGAGGGTCTTGTCGCTGTGGTTGTTGATGAGCGTCCATTTCTTGGCTTTTGCAGGGGCATCAAGCACACCTTGCTTCTTTTCGAATTTTATGCGCCAGGGTTTCTTTGGATGCGTGCGCGATGAGTTGCCGCGTTCACGTACCGTGCCGGGGGCGTTGGTATCGTAGGTGTTCTTGTCAAGGATGATTATGTTAGACGTGATGTCGTGCTCCTTGTCGTAAGGTTCCTCTGAGTTGACGGTGTTTATGATGACCGTTGGAAGATTGGAGAACTGGAACATGTTGGATTCGTCTCCCTCCCCCTCATGGCCGTAGAATTCAAGTTCGGCAAGGTTGCAACGAACGTTCGACGGGCTTACGTATCTTACGTACCGGAAGCCTTTGGAGCAGTTCACATCCCCGTAGCTCATCTGGTTTACGGTACCTTTTTCAGTGATTATGTACAGAGGCACGGCGTCAAGCCAGTCGGGGGAGTTTGCCCCTTGTATGACGGCCATTTTTACCCGATCCTCCCCTTCCCAGTAGTCGTTTCGTGGTGCCCATCCCACACGCTCTATTATATGAGGTGTGCCGAGGTCAAGTCCTCCCCAGGTATACGAGCGGGCATATGTGGCGAAATATGTGTCGAAATCACCGTCGAACAATGTTTCTACGGTATGCACTGTGGTGGATGGCTGTCCTGTGTCGTAGTCTACGCACTGTTGGGTGCCGATGGGGGTTCCGGTAAGTTTTTCACCGGCACCGGCGGTAAGCGCCGCGGCGGAGAAAATTGCAAAAATAAGTCTCTTCATGGTTGATGGTTATTATTATACTTGTTCAAATTCTGGTCTGTCAGACGTATCAGAAACGTGATTGTGTCATTGACTTGTTCATCGCCGCGAAGTTACATAAAAATTTCCGGTATGGCAATATTCACTACTTTATTTGATTTTAGGGTTGATAAGTAAGTCATCAAAATTATTACGTCATATATGAATTTAAGCACTTTATATCATTGGCGGAGCTTTTTCGGTGCTTTTAGCCCTCATCTTCAGTCGTGTAGCCCGCTACACTCCTTCATCTTCGGACTAAAACCCCTCGAAAATTCTCTCTCCGATGATATAAAATAATTTCGACGGCTTACTTATGGGAAATATTTGGGATGGAAGTTATGAGGGTGACGGATGTGAAGCGGGAACTTTTAAGTCGGTTGCCCGAAGCCTCCTGAGAAGGCATACAGGGGCGACACTCAAAAAAAATGCTATAAAAATTTCTAAAATGTTGCAAAGAAAAAAATAAATACTAACTTTGTGAGTTGTAAAGCGACTGCGTTTTCCCCTTGTCGTTTGCAGGGGAAAAAACATAAGTCGGATTTCATGTGATTTAGATTCTATAACCGGAAAAACCAATCTTTTTATCGACATGGCAAAGATTCACGGTGCAGTAACCATTGAGAGAGAACGATGCAAAGGGTGCGACCTTTGCGTGGTGGCATGTCCTTGCGGCGTGCTGGCCCTCCAGCCCAAGGAGGTGAACGACAGGGGCTATCACTTCGCATATCCCGAGAACGAGGATGCCTGCATAGGGTGCGCCGCATGTGCCATGGTGTGCCCGGACGCATGCATCGAAGTATACAAGGTGATAGAAAAGTGATCTTGTGTAGGATCACATGGATTTCTGCGCACCTTAATTTATTCTCTTTTTAAACTTCTCAACCTCTTCATGATATGAAAGATGAAATAAAATTGATGAAGGGAAATGAAGCCATAGCGCATGCTGCCATCCGCTATGGTGCCGACGGCTATTTCGGCTACCCCATCACTCCCCAGAGCGAAGTGCTTGAAACCCTTGAGGCTCTGATGCCGTGGGATACCACCGGCATGGTCGTGCTTCAGGCTGAAAGCGAGGTGTCCTCCATAAATATGGTCTACGGTGGTGCAGCTACAGGCAAGGCCGTGATGACCTCCAGTTCCTCTCCCGGAGTGAGCCTTATGCAGGAGGGAATCTCATATCTGGCGGCATCTGAATTGCCTGCCTTGATCGTAAATGTGATGCGTGGAGGCCCCGGCTTAGGAACGATCCATCCGTCACAGAGCGACTATTTCCAGGCCACCAAGGGGGGTGGTCACGGCGACTACCATCTCATAGTGCTCGCGCCGTCCACCGTGCAGGAGATGGCTGATTTCGTGGCTCTCGGTTTTGACCTTGCCTTCAAATACAGGACGCCGTTGATGATACTCGCAGATGGAATTGTAGGGCAGATGATGGAAAAGGTGGTGCTTCCGCCTCAGCGTCCGCGTCGCACGGCAGAGGAGATTAAGGAGCAATGCCCTTGGGCTGTTACCGGTCGTGAAGGACGTCGCAAACGCAACGTTGTGACTTCCCTTGAACTGGATTCCGCTGTCATGGAGAA
>CAJTYH010000065.1 GCA_910583675.1 uncultured Muribaculaceae bacterium | reverse complement strand
ATTTGAGGCAAGGCGAAAATTAAAAATAAACGAAATAAATAAAAATGGAATTTGGTTAAATGCCTACGGCCATTGAGGGATGGGTTTAGAGGAGTTTGAATGTTAATAAAGTTGAATAAATTCGTTTTTTTTTGATAAGCAAGATATTATTTCTTTATTTGCAAAAAAAAATATGAAACAATTGACATTGAATTTTCTTAAGGTTGCCGCAATTTCGCTCGGTGCGTTTCTGTGCATATGTTGGGTATTGGCAATCCATGGCGATCAGAACGCCTCATGGAGCGAAAGCATATGGTTCTTCGGCGTTACGTATGCGCTTCTTCAGAAATACCGGAATGATGCGGCCTTGTCAATGTCGTCGGCTGTCATTGCAGTATTGTTGGGAAGATTGATCCTGGAACTTCCGCTTTATTTGTTTGATTTCGCATCTGTCAGGGCTTCACTGATCTTTACACTTTCATCAATATTGGGAATCCTGCTTTCTGCCGTATGCTATAGCGCGAAGCGGACAAGTGTATTCCTGTTGTCTGTCATAGTATTGGTGTTGTACAACTCTTTCGTTGTGCCGGCGTGGTTTGAGCGCGTTTTTTGTAATTTTTAGACATATTCCGATGGTAGTCCGGAATCCAAGAACGTCTTGAAACCTGCTAAGGGAGATGTTAATTTTAAGGGTTTTTGGATAAAAAGTATGCGGGGATTGTTATTATATTGTGTAATTTCGCGGATACAAAACGAAGGTGGCTGTTTTGCGGTTGCCGCTTTTCACAATATTAATTCTGATTATGAGAAAACTCCCTGTCATATTTGCCGTTGCGGCCATAACTACCGCACTTGTCTCCTTTGCGGCAACCAGAAGTCCCAAGGGGGACATATCGCGCAACCTTGACATATTCACTTCGATATACAAGGCGTTGCAGACCAACTATGTGGATAGCATAGATGCTGACAAGTCCATGAACACGGCCATAGGAGCGATGCTCAATGAGATCGATCCTTATACCGAGTATATAAGCGAGGGAGATCAGGATGAGTTTCTTACGATCTCCACGGGTGAGTATGGCGGCATAGGCTCATACATAGGTGAGCGCGACAGCAAGGTGTATGTCACCGAGCCGCGCGAGGGGTCTCCCTCCCATAAGGTAGGCCTGAAGCCGGGGGATGTATTTGTCACCATAGACGGTGATTCCCTCAAGGGGCTGCACAGCTCCGACATAAGCAAGCGCCTCAAAGGACAGGCCGGCACCAAGGTGGCCGTGACGGTTCACCGCCCGTATACGGCAGACAGCGTCCTCAGCTTCGATATTACCCGCGAGAAGATAGAGCTTGATCCGGTACCGTATTACGGTGTCGTGAAAGGGGACATAGGCTACATTCAGCTGACCACATTCAACGAGAAGACTTTCGAAAAGACCCGCGATGCGTTGCTTGACCTGAAAAGCCGTCCCGAGGTGAAGTCCATCGTGCTTGATCTCCGTGGCAACGGTGGAGGATTGCTTGAGAGCGCCGTGCAAGTGGTGGGACTTTTCGTGCCGAAGGGCACCGAGGTGGTGCGCACCCGTGGCAAGGGGTTGCTTAACGAGAAGATATACAAGACTACGCATAAGCCGGTGGATACCGAGATCCCTCTGGCTGTGCTTGTGAACGGCGGATCTGCTTCGGCAGCTGAGATTGTCACCGGTGCATTGCAGGATCTTGACCGTGCCGTGATCGTGGGTGAGCGCAGTTTCGGCAAGGGGCTTGTGCAGAGCACACGTCAGTTGCCCTACAACGGACTGCTGAAGGTGACCATCGCCAAATATTACATACCGTCAGGCCGTCTTATCCAGGCCATAGACTATAGCCATCGCAATCCCGACGGCACTGTAGCGCGGATCCCTGACAGCCTCACCACTGTGTGGCACACGGCCAATGGCCGAGAGGTGCGTGACGGCGGGGGCATCACTCCGGATGTGAAGGTGGAGTATCCCGAAGGTAACCGTCTTGTCTACAATATCGTGCGTGACAATTGGAGCTTTGATTTCGCAAACCGCTATGCGGCCACCCACGATTCGGTGCCCGCTCCAGAGGTATTTGAGATCACCGATACCATATTCAACGAGTTCAAGGGATTCATAGATCCCGACAAGTTCAAGTATGACCGTACCTGCGAGATGATTCTTGAGCAGCTTGAGAAAGCGTCCAAGACCGAGGGTTACCTCAATGACAAGGTACAGGCGCAACTGGATTCGCTGAAGGTGACATTGAAGCATGACCTAAACCACGATCTTGACCAGAACCGCAAGACCATAAGCGAATATCTCGCTTCCGAGATACTCCAGAGGTATTATTACAACCGTGGTGCCACCATAGAGGCGCTCAAGCATGATGCAGACCTTGATACGGCGGCCGCCGTGTTGGGCGACCGGGCGCGTTACAAGGAGATTCTTTCCCCAAAGGCTAAATAGTAAACCCAAGTAAGTCGTAAGTGACCTTAAATGAATTGGAGGGACTTGTAGTGAGTCCCGCGCGTCGCGATGCCCTTGCCGGTGCCGTGGCGCTTGCTAAAAAGAAGAAGCCGGTAGAGCTGCGCGGTCTCTCTGGAAGCGCGGCTGCCATGGCCATTGCCGCAATGCCGGCATTGTCGAAGTATCCTTTGCTCGTGGTGGGTGATTCGCTTGATGATGCCGGTTACCTGTGCCATGACCTTTCGCGGCTGCTCGGAGAGGATGCCGTAGCGCTTTTCCCCTCGGGCTACAAACGCGACATAAAATACGGTAGGGAGGATCCCCCTTCGCAGATAATGCGCATAGAGGCGCTCAACAGGCTTGCCGACGGAGGAGGTTTGCGGGCTGTTGTGACATATCCCGAGGCGCTTGCTGAGCGCGTGGCCTCACGCGAGGCATTGAGCCGCCATACGCTCACCTTGAAGGCGGGAGGGGAGATCGACCTGGAACAGACGCAGGTCTGGTTGCGCGATAACGGATTCAAGGAGGAGGACTATGTTTATGAACCGGGTCATTTTGCGGTGCGCGGTTCCATAATCGACATTTTCGGGTATTCATCGGAATACCCGTTCAGGATAGACCTCTTCGGGGACGAGATAGAATCCATACGCCCTTTCAACATAGAGACCCAGTTATCCGAGAGCAAGGTGGACTCCGTCTCCATATCCGCCAACGTGAACGCCGACGACAACGGTCGGGGGGAGAGCCTGTTGGAGTTCGTGCATCCCTCCACTCTCATCGCAATGCGCAACAAGGATTTTACCTTGTCACGCATCCGGGCCATAGCATCCGAAACATTCAGCTCTTCAGCCATGATAGCCGGTGAAGGGGATGCCGACGCGTTGAAAAACATTGTTGATGCCGAGCGCTTCGGCGCACGGCTCGCCTCTTTTCCGGTCATGGAGTTTTCTGCCGGGGCAGGCCGGGGGACGGGGACGAATCCGGGCGGAAACGGCGTTGGGGACACCACGGCGGAGATAGATTTCAATTGCACTCCGCAGGGTCTGTACCATAAGAACTTCGACCTCATCTCGGAGTCTTTCAAGAATTTGCTTTCAGACGGATATGTGATCTATCTGCTGTCGGACAGCGAGAAGCAGATTGCCCGCCTACAGGCCATTTTCGCCGAGCGAGGGGACGACATACCCTTCACCCCGGTAATCTCCACCCTGCATGAGGGATTCGTGGATCACACGTCCAGGATTTGCGTGTTCACTGATCATCAGATCTTCGACCGTTTCCATAAATACACCCTTAAGGCCGACCGTGCACGTTCGGGAAAACTTGCCCTGTCTCTAAAGGAGCTTAGCGCGATAGAGCCGGGCGACTACATCGTGCACGTAGACCATGGCGTAGGTCGTTTCGGAGGGTTGTTGCGCACGCAGGTCAACGGTTCCACCCAGGAGATGATCAAGCTCATATACAAGAACAACGACTGTATATTCGTGAGCATCCATGCCTTGCACAAGCTCGCCAAGTATCGCGGGAAGGAGGGGGTGGAGCCTACGATAAACAAACTCGGCTCCGGTGCATGGAACAAACTCAAGGAGCGTACCAAGAGCAAGCTGAAGGACATCGCCCGCGACCTCATAAAGCTGTATGCGGCACGCAAGGATGAGCAGGGATTCAGCTTTGCTCCTGACAGTTATCTGCAACATGAGCTTGAGGCTTCGTTCATATACGAGGACACTCCCGACCAGCTTACGGCGACTGCAGCCGTGAAGAAGGATATGGAGAGTCCGCGCCCGATGGATCGACTCATATGCGGCGATGTGGGCTTCGGGAAGACCGAGATTGCCATCCGTGCCGCATTCAAGGCGGCCACCGACGGCAAGCAGGTGGCCGTGCTGGTGCCTACTACCGTGCTGGCATATCAGCACTTCAACACCTTCAAGGATCGTCTGGCGGATTTCCCGGTGCGGGTAGACTATCTCTCACGCGCACGCACTGCAAAACAGACCAAGGAGATACTGCACGACCTTGCCGAGGGGGGGATAGACATACTCATAGGCACGCACCGCATTGTCGGGAAGGATGTTAAATTCAAGGATCTCGGACTTCTCGTCGTTGACGAGGAGCAGAAGTTCGGCGTGGCGGTAAAGGAGAAGCTCAAGCAGATGAAAGTGAATGTGGATACCATAACAATGAGTGCCACTCCCATACCGAGAACCTTGCAATTCTCGCTTATGGGAGCGCGGGATCTTTCGTCGCTTACCACACCCCCGGCCAACCGCTATCCCATACTCACTTCGGTAAATACGCTTAACGACGATATCCTCTCCGAGGCGCTCAATTTTGAATTGTCGCGCAACGGGCAGGTGTTCATCATAAACAACCGCATAGAGGGTCTTTACCAGTTGGAACAGATGGTGAAGCGTGTGGTGCCGGATGCACGCACCCTCGTAGCTCACGGGCAGTTGCCTCCCGAGCAGCTTGAGAAGGCGGTGATAGACTTCGCCAACCATGACTATGATGTGCTGCTTGCCACCACCATCGTGGAGAGCGGCATAGACATGCCCAACGTAAACACCATAATTGTCAACAATGCCCAGAATTTCGGTCTCTCGGAATTGCACCAGTTGCGCGGGCGTGTAGGGCGTTCGTCGCGCAAGGCATTCTGTTACCTCATGGTGCCTCCCGGCAATCCGCTTACTCCCGTGGCTCGCCGCCGTCTTCAGGCCATAGAGAGTTTCTCGGATCTCGGCAGCGGAATCCATATCGCCATGCAGGATCTTGACATACGCGGTGCCGGCAATCTGCTCGGTGCCGAGCAGAGCGGCTTCATTGCCGATCTGGGATATGAGACGTATCAGAAGATCCTGAAGGAGGCTGTAACTGAACTGCGCACCCAGGAATTCTCGGACACCTTTACGGCAGAGGACAACAGCGGCGAGGAGAAGGAGTTCGTGGCTGACTGCGTAATAGAAAGCGATCTTGAACTGTTGTTGCCGGCGACTTATGTGCCTCAGGAGAGCGAGCGCATAGCCCTTTACCGCGAATTGGACTCCATAGAACGTGAGACAGACTTGCAGGAGTTCCGCTCCAACCTGCTTGACCGTTTCGGCAAGATACCGCCTGAGACAGCCGAACTGATGCGTGTGCCGCGTCTGAGACGCCTGGCACGTCAGCTTGGCATAGAGAAAGTGTCGCTCAAACAGGGGATCATGTATATGTATTTCGTGGACGACAGCAACAAGGCATATTACCAAAGCCCGTCGTTCGGACGACTGATCACTTATCTGCAGCAAAATTCGCAGCGGGTGAAAATCCGCGAGAAGAATGGGAGGCGCTCATTCTCCGTGTCGAATGTCCCGACCGTGGAAACCGCCGTGGCCATCCTTTCGGAGATTACCTCGCTCCCGGCAAGCTGATTAAAAGGATATATAACATCACATCCACAGATATGTACGCAAACCCCGCCCCGAGCGCACCATTGGAACGCTCGGGGCGGGGCTATAACTTCGCACGCCTCCTTTGGAGGCTTAATTGGGAATTTGATGGATTAGAGTTTCAGTTTGCGGACTGAACCGTCAGAGTAACGGACGATGTAGATGCCGTCTGTGGCTTCCGCAGGGGCTATCATACGCCCGTCGGGGGCGTAATACGCTACCGGGGTGGCGGTGGTGGGGTTGGCCTCAGTGCCGTTTATGGCGCCTGTTTCAGGAATGCGGTATGTCACGGCGTTGAGGCTCTGAGCCTTGTTGGACATTGTCATGGTGCGTGCGCCATCCTCTGCGGCTTCCTCCGTGGCTTCCTCAAGGTTCATCGGAGTGTAAAGCTCAAGGCTTGACTTTAGCATCTTTCCTGCCGCGAGCGAGATCATTTCCTTGTCGTTCATGCCGGCACGCCAGAAATAAAGTTCTGAAAGGGTCTGGCTGCTGTTGTTTGCGTCATCTCCGATGGTGAATGTGCCGGGCACAAGCGATTCCTCTGTGGTTCCGAGCAGCTTCTTGTCCACGTAGAGCATCGTGCGTCCCCATGCATAATAATGCGTGAGTGTCACGTAGTGGTAGCCTTCATCGGCAATCGGGGCAGTCTCGGTCGTGAAATCTGTCTTTTGGGGCGAGTCGTAAGTGATTGTTCCGTCTTCATTGAGCACCAGTGCTCCGGTCGTGTTTTTGCGTATGCCGTTGGTGAATGAGAGGATCTTGCCCGGCGTTGCGCCTTTCACTCGCAATGAGATCGTGAATGAGTGAGTGGTCTCTTCGGGGGTGAATTCCAGCGTGGCTTTGTCCTCAAGTGTCAGCTCGTGGGTTATGTCGCGCACGGGGAGAGGTTTACCCTCTATCAAGGCATCGAATAGCGACGGAACCATAGAATACATGAATTCGGTGTGTCCGCTGGCATTGGGATGCGCGCCGTCTGCCATGTATCCGGAAGCCCATCGTCCGGTGCCGTCGTCAATGGCTCCCAGGGTATTGAACGAGGGCACGTCCCATTCGTGTATGTAGAGGTTGGTCTGCTTTATGTTCGCATAGTCGGTCTTTGTAAAGTCGTCGCGGGTATAGTTGTTCATTACAACCGGGATTTTCCCGTCGGCACGCGCCTGCTCTATCAGTTTCAGCATGTTCTGGCGGAATTTAGACATTATGTCGCGTGGATTGGTCGCATTGTGTATCCCCTCGTTGCCGAGCGAGAGGCCGATGATGACGAATTTGCCGAAATCGCGGGTGAGATCGTCGTAGCGGTTCAGTAGTGCTGTGGTGGTATTCCCGCCGATTGATACTCCTGAGGTGTACAGCGGATTGGTGCTGCGGCCGCTTTCGTGACGTTTCTTTAGCAGTTCGCCATATTTGTAGGCATAGCCCCTGAAGTTCTCGGCACCTTGGCCGTTGGCCACGGATGATCCGAACACGCTGATGCGGTTGGGGTCGATGTCGGCGTTGATGTCGAATACCCTCTTGTTCATGTCTACGGTGAGTGTGTATGTCCCTTGGTTGAGACGTATGTTCTCACCGTTGACACCGTCGGGGAGATATGCGAGCCTGTTGGTTCCCGCCACCCGCTTGAGCGACATTTCGTCATTGCCGTCTACGGCGAAATAGATGTTGCGGTTGATGTATTCGCCCAACACTTTGCTGTCAAGTGTGACTTCGGAGCTCCATATGCCTCGTCCGGCATATTCTATCTCGGTCTTCTTGTCCACTATGGAACCCTTGACCTCCATGGATGTGACGGGTGTAAGGGTGAGGGTGCCCCTGCGGGTGTCGGCATCTATGCGCACCAGGCGGTTTTCCGTCTCTGTGAACGGTGCGCCGTTTACTGCAAGGGAGCCGTCTACATTGCCGAACGATACGGGTTCGCCGTTCTCAGCTACCCCGGTGAAGCTGTATTCTCCCGGCTTGAGGCGCACGTACCCGGAAAACTTCCCGTCTATCGGGTGCATGGTAGGGATTATGATCGATGACGGGTCTGCCGTGATCGTATAGGGCTGTCCCTTTGACTTGTCCACGTTCAGGGTTATTATGCGCGTGCGACGGGGGTTGGCTTTTGTCTCGTCGTGGTGCACATGATATACATAACGCATGTTCCCTTCGTTGTCGAAGAACACATCGCCGTGTCCCGATCCCATCTCGCCTACGATGTTGCGGTGGATTATAGGGCTGGCGGGATTCTTAGTCCATGGCCCCATCGGGGAGGTGGCTGTGGCGTAACCTACGGCATAGTCGGTGCTAAGGTAATGGTTGGCGGAATAGAACATGTAGTACAGCCCGTCGATCTTCATTACAGTCGGGCCTTCCATGATCGGCGCGCTCGGATATGCATTGGTATTTTCCCATGCTTCCGTGTTGCGGAAACACTCTTTGGCATTGCCTATGAACTTGCACGTCTCGGGATCGAACTCGGCCACATGGAGGATGTTGCCGCCGTTGAAGCGCACATGGTAGAAATAGTATTTGCCGTCGTCGTCGCGGAAGATGAAGGGGTCGATGTTCTTGGCGGACTTGTCTACGGCCTGAATAGGTGACTGGGTGTATGTGCCGGTCAGTTCATCGGACTTCGCCACGCAGGTTTGCTCCTCGGCAGTGTATGCGAAGAGGTACTTGTCGCCGTCCTTGAAAATCTGCGGTGCCCAGAATCCCCAGGTGCCATATGTCTGGTTGCCTTGGGTCAGGATCATGGAGTCCTTTCTGGCGTATGCCCAATGCTGGAGGTCGGCGCTTTCCAGCAGCGTGAAGCCGTTCGGCCCGTAGCTGCGGGTGCCGGCCATGTAGAATTTCCCGTTTTCGGCATAAACGGTGGGGTCGGCCAGATAGATTTCGCGGGCACGTGAGTTGCCGTTCTTGGCGAGTTTGAGGTGCAGTTCCACGGGTTGGTCTCCCTCCTCGTCGACGGCAGAGCCGCTGATGGCGAGTTCGACCACGTTGGATGGAGTTGCTGAAACTTTCATAGGTGGATTGCTTGATGCGGCAATCGTGGCACACGTCAGCAGCCCCAGTAGTAGCAGATGCTTCATGATATAGAAATTGATTTTATGATAATGCTGGTATATCCTTACTATTGCACAAGTGGAAAAACATATGACAGGTCATTGTCCATGCAGTGGGAATGTGAATTCAGGATCATATTACCTCCACAAAAATACGAATAAACTACTGTAAAGCCAACGGTTCACATCGGGAAATCCGGGGAAATTGTGGACGTGTGCGACAATATTACAGATAATAAGAGGGTGTTTAATAATGAATGTTAATATTCGGGAGCCGATTTAGCAGCATC
>CAJTYH010000064.1 GCA_910583675.1 uncultured Muribaculaceae bacterium | reverse complement strand
CGTCGGATTCTGGTTCCGCCTGTGAGGGTTCGAATCCTTCCAAGGCAACACAAAAAAGAGCTAAGTCATTATGATTTAGCTCTTTTTTGTGCTATTATCTTTATGAAATGTATCAGAGAGTTGAGGAAAATGCAGTTTGTGAGGTTATGTCTAATGGGAATGCTGTTTTTGTTTAAAAAATCTGAGGCGTTTGATGGTATGGCCGATGGCGAGTATCAAGAATATGAATCCGATTTTGCCGTGGACGGCTCCAATCGGTGAATGAACGTATGAGCCAATCCAATGGAGGACGGCGAAAAGGGCGCTTACTAATGTGAGGAATGCAAGAATGGCAAGCCAACGGGTCACAGGCGATTTTTGTTTCCGTAATCTTTGCACCCACGATTTCCAATTGAAATGGAGATACAGGTGCCATATGACATTGGCAAAAAACAGACAGCCTATAACCACATGAGTCCACACCCACACGGTGCCACGGCTACCAGTTGCTTCAAGTTGCATGGATGATGCAAGTATGAACGCAGTCGTAAATACAAGCGTCCAATCGCATAATTTAAGTTTTCGTGCTTTTGTCATTCTTTCCGTGTCTTTGATTTGGGATATTGCAGATGATCCCAAAGTGTTTCGATCACTTTCAAAGTCTTCCGAATATCAGTAAAGTCAAGGATATATGTCTCTTTGGCTCCTTGATAAGGAGATCCGATTTCCGCATCACACATCAAATCTGCTATACAGGGCAATTTCTTGATATATGCGTTGTTGTCGCAAGCGGTGATTACGCATTTCCCGTTGACGTAGATAACGTAATCACCCATCATTTTTCGGCTACGTACTTCGCCGAGCGGACGAAGGGATTCGCACACAAAGTCTATAAATTCAGTTGTGCAAGCCATTGTTTATTCAGTCTGTCTATAGATGACTATCCTCTATTTAGGAACCGTAGGACGTATCCTGTAAGAAAATTGGGTATTTCCATCCTTATGCAAAGTTAACAATTATCTGACATATACTTCCCTCATTTGAAATTGTTTTAGTACATTTGCAGATATGATATCTCCCGAAGAAATACTGGACTTGCTTAAGTCCACGGAGTCATATCGTGTGGAACGCACGACAAGCACCGGCAACATGGACAAGTTCTGTGAGGCCATTTGTGCGTTTGCCAATGATATGCCGGGAGCGCGTAAGAATGGCTATCTGATCATAGGAGCAAACGATGACGGCGGCATTGCCGGGATGAAAGTTGATGATGCCCTACTTAAAAAGATTGCAGGCATTCGTTCCGACGGAAATATTCTTCCTTTGCCAACTATGTCAGTCGAGCGGTTCGTCTTTCCTGATGGCGACCTGTTGGTCGCAGAGGTTCGCCCGTCTGATTTACCTCCTGTGCGTTACCGTGGCAGGGCATTTATCCGTATAGGGCCTCGTCGTGACATTGCGACCGAGGCGGAGGAACGCATCCTTACCGAGCGTCGTTGCTCTTTTATGGCAACCTTTGATGGCACTCCATGTCTTAATGCAAGAATAGAGGATTTGGATGTTGATTATATCAAGTCCTCTTATCTGCCTAAGATATTTGATGCGGAGACTATTGCAGAGGATACGCGCGACATAAAGGAGCAGCTTGCGTCAATTCACTTGTTCGACCGCGACAATGATTGCCCCACCTATGCCGGAATTATCTTGTTTGGCAGGAATCCGAAATATTTTCTTATGGGCGACTATGTACAATTTGTCAGATTTGCCGGCAAAGATAAAGGAGGTGAAATCCTCAATGAACGGCAGTTTGAAGGCCCGTTATACAGGATGTTGCCGACATTGGAATCCTTTGTGAAAGATGCAATAATCACGCAACGCCCTGTGCCTGAATCTTTGTTCAGGGAGAGAACTGTGTGGAATTATCCGGAAGGAGCCATACGCGAATTGGTAATGAATGCCTGTATGCACAGGGATTACCAGTCGAATATGCCTATCCGACTGTATCAATTCGATGACTATATAGAGATAATGAATGCCGGAGGATTGTATGGTGAAGCACGACCCGAAAATTTCCCTTCGGTTAACGACTACCGCAATCCTCTTGTCGCTGAAGCGATGAAAGTCGGCAAATATGTTAATAAATTCAATAGAGGTGTGACCCGTGTTCAAGAAATGCTCAAGGACAACGGCAATCCACCGGCAGATTTTGATGTAAACACAATCACCGCTTTCCGAGTGAAGGTCTACGCCACAACAGAAGCCGACTTGTCGGCAGGGCACAAGTCGGGCACAAGTCAACCCACAAGTCAACCCACAAGTCAACCCACAAGTCAACCCACAAGTCAAGTTGACATGACAATCGAAGAAAAAATAGTGGAGTTCTGCAAAGAACCTCGCTCTTTAGCAGAAATAACCTCTTATTGCAATTTCAAAGATCAACGCTATTTCCGAGAGCGTTATCTAAGCCCTCTCCTTGGCACTCGTATTCAGATGACGATTCCCGACAAACCCACAAGTCGTTTTCAAAAATATAAAAACATATGTAGCAATTGATTTATACGCTGTATATTGATCAATTTGGAACGATGTGCTACGAAATGAGAATGAGGAGGTGGTATATCCTATAGCGATAAAGGTAGTTGTCTGATTTTAAGCCTGAAAAAAATGGATTAATCAGAATCGTTCTTTAGGAGCCGTTGGACGTATCCTATAAGATTGGATGTTTTGTCTGTTATGTATATGGCACCTTCCTGATAGACTTCATCACTGTATTTGGACATTGAATAGTCTGAGGTAAAAAATAGGACAGGTACGCACAGATGTTTCTTGTTTATTTGTTTTAAGAGGATTAAGCCATCATCCGGGATTCCATTCCTGTTCATATCTGATATTACCAAATCATAGTCCCCCTTTTGAAGCTGCTCAATGGCCCTATCCGTCGATGTTGCCGTGTCTGTAATAATTCCGGCTTTATTAAGCAATTGGATTATATAATAGTTGTTTTCGGGATTATCGTCTACCCATAGTACTCTTCCGGCTTGTGTCTTATGATTGGAAGTGTTGTCTGCTGAGGAATTATTCCTTTTACCTCCATTTTCCGAATTTTCAGCGTTCTCTTTGGCTGAAAGCTCCATTAATATCTTTTCAATTAAATTGGAACGATTTTTTAATTCTTTCAAGGTTGAATCAATCTCATTCTGTACGGCTTGTAATTGTTCTTGAATGCGTTGGTTGACTTTTGCGTTGAAATGTCGTTTAACTGTTTGATCGATTTCGCGTTTTGTTCCATAGTTTAACCATGTAAGAATGCCCACGCACGCGATAACACCCCCAGAAAACACCATTATCAACTTTTCGAAAGAGGCTTCTAAGAATGCTCTGTGTTCCTTGGCTTCTTCACGCAAAAATTCTTGATATTTCAATATGGCATCCTCTGCGATTGAATTGGAATAAGCATTGCTAATAATAGTGGAATATCCTCCTAACCAAAATATGGCCGATATAATTAGTCGAATCATAACAGCAGGATGTTTTTAAATTTCAAGACTCTACTCTAATGGTATATATGCTTAAAACTCTTCTGGTGGTACTTGCAAGAGAGCATGTAATTAGTTATTTCAGAATATCATGAATGGACTGAACCATTCTCATGCAAAGTTAACAATTATTTGTTAGATATAGTGTTTGATTGAAATTGTTTTTGTTTTTGTACTTGCGTCCTTGGGCGGGGATCGGGGTGCGGTGGAAATATGTTGCAAAACATAGCAGGAGGAGGTGAAGATATGGGGACGGTTTTGTAAATTTGCCATTGTGGAGTGGACGGGGGCGATGCTCCCTCGTTACCGCAACCAAACAGTCTAAACCATGAGTACCAGAAAACTTTTACTTGGCGACGAGGCGTTGGCCTTGGGAGCCATAAATGCCGGTTTGTCGGGAGCCTACGCTTATCCGGGCACCCCTTCGACAGAGATTCTTGAGTATGTGCAGTCCAATGATGTGGCTCGCGAGCGGGCGATACATTCGCATTGGTCGTCAAATGAAAAGACAGCCCTTGAAGAGGCGTTGGGGATGTCGTTCTGCGGCAAACGCTCCATGGTTTCCATGAAGCATGTGGGGCTTAACGTGGCGGCTGATCCCTTTGTGAACTCGTCCATGACGGGGGCCAATGGTGGAATGCTTGTGATCTCGGCTGATGATCCTTCGATGCATTCATCGCAGAATGAGCAGGATTCCCGCTTTTATGCCGATTTTGCCATCATGCCTGTCCTGGAGCCTTCTACCCAGCAGGAAGCCTATGATATGGCAGCTTACGGCTTTGAGCTTTCGGAGCGCCTTAAGGTGCCGGTGATGGTTCGCATGGTCACTCGTCTGGCTCATTCGAGGGCAGTGGTGGCGGTTGACGATGTGGCCTCTCCTGAAAACAAGATGCATTATCCAGACAATCCGCGCCAATGGGTTCTCATGCCCGGTAACTCGCGTGTGCGTTACCGTCAGTTGCTCGAGGATCGCAAACGTATGGAGGAGGAAGCCGAGAAGTCTCTTTTCAATCGTTTCACTCCCGGTGTGGAGAGGAAGGTAGGCATATTGGTATCCGGCATTGCCGCCAATTACGTAAGCGAGTGCTTCCCTGAAGGATGTCCCTATCCGATGTTGAAAGTTTCACAATATCCCATTCCTGTGGCTCTGGTGGCTCGTCTGGCAGATGCCTGCGATGAGATAATAGTCGTGGAGGAGGGGCAACCGGTAATAGAAAAGGCGCTCCGTGGGTTGCTTGACCGCGGAGTGAAAGTGCGTGGCAAGATTGACGGAGTGCTTCCGTTGACTGGAGAGCTTACACCCGACAATGTTGCTGCCGGTCTGGCACAGGTTTTGCCAGACAAGGCTTGCGAATTGATTCGCGACGTAGCGGAACAATCCCGTATAGTCGTGCCTCGTCCGCCCGCCCTGTGCCAGGGTTGCGGCCATCGCGACGTATATGCCGCCCTGAATGCCGCCTTGGAGGCCTCACCGTCGGCAAAGGTCTTTGGCGACATAGGATGCTATACTCTCGGCTGGCTTGCGCCATTCAACGCCATAGACACTTGTGTGGACATGGGTGCATCCATAACAATGGCCAAGGGAGCCTCGGACGCAGGTCTCAGGCCGGCAGTGGCTATCATCGGCGACTCCACTTTCACCCACTCCGGAATGACGGGGTTGCTGGATGCCATAAACGAGAACACCCCAATGACGGTGATCATATCTGACAATCTGACCACCGGCATGACCGGCGGTCAGGATTCGCAAGGGACAGGCAAACTTGAGGACATATGCCTCGGTCTGGGTGCCGACAAGGCTCATGTGCGCACCATAGATTCGCTTCCAAAAAATTTCGAAGAGATGAGAGCCTTGTTCGCCGAGGAGTTCGCATATGAGGGTCTGTCGGTGATCGTGTCGCGCCGTGAATGCATCCAGACGGCACGCCGTCATGCCAAAGAAAAAAAGCAATAAGTTTGAAGCAGGAGATTGAAATATGAAATCTGATATTATACTTGCCGGAGTTGGCGGTCAGGGCATCCTGTCCATTGCCACCATACTCGGGGCTGCGGCTTTGGCCGACAACCTATGTCTCAAACAAGCCGAGGTGCATGGCATGAGCCAGCGTGGCGGCGATGTGATGTCCTGCCTACGTCTCAGTTCATCACCCATATCCTCCGATCTCATTCCTCAGGGTAAGGCCGACATGATAGTGTCCCTTGAGCCGATGGAAGCATTGCGATACATTCAATGGCTCAAGCCCGACGGATGGATAGTCACCAATACCACGCCGTTTGTCAATATCCCGAATTATCCTGATGTCGCCGGAGTGGCTGACGCATTGGAAAAACATGGTCATACCGTTGCTTTCGACATGGATTCCGTGGCCAAGGAGGTTGCCACAGTCCGTGCCTCCAACATGGTGCTCCTTGGGGCTGCCGCTCCCTTCATAGGCATATCGTGTGACCGCATAGAGGATGGCATATGCACCGTATTCCGTGCCAAGGGGGAGAAGGTGGTGGAGAGCAATCTGGCCGCTTTCCGTGCCGGACTTGAACGTGCACGTTCCATTTGATCTAACATAAAAGTCACCGGAAATACAGAATCCATGCAACCAGTATCAAACCATATTCTTGAACAGGAGATGCAGGCGATGAACATTCCCAACATCGCTTCTGCCACCATACGTCAGATCCTGTCGCTTGCAATGCGCCTGGAGCCACATCTGGGGGAACCTTTCGTGCATCTGGAGATGGGGAATCCCGGTTTGCCGGCATCGCCGGTGGGGATAGAGGCCGAACGTGCCGCCCTCCTTACAGGCATTGCCAACCAGTATCCCAACATAATCGGCATCCCATCCCTGAAGGAGAACGGAAGCAAGTTCCTCAAGGCGTTCCTCGACGTGGATATACCTCCTCGGTGCATCGTTCCGACGGTAGGATCCATGCAGGCCACTTTCACGCTGTTTTTGCTGTTGGGACAAAGATTGCCCGGTCGCGACACAATTCTTTTCCTTGACCCGGGTTTCCCTGCGCAGCATAATCAGGTTAAACTTCTTGGTCTGAACCAGGAGTCGCTTGACTTCTACGATTGCCGTGGCGCTGCGCTTGAAGAGCGTCTGGATGCCATTTTGGCAAAAGGGAACGTGACCGCCATATTGTACAACAACCCCAACAATCCGGCGTGGACAAACCTTACGGCCGAGGAATATGCCATACTTGCCCGCATGGCAGAGAAGCATGATGTCATAATCATAGAAGACCATGCATATCTCGGCATGGACTTCCGCACCCGTTACGGCGTGCCCTATCAGGCACCTTTCGTTCCGACGGTGGCAAAGTGGACAGACCGTGTCATAATGCTCGTCTCTGCCTCAAAGATATTCAGTTATGCCGGGCAGCGCATAGCCATGGTGTGCATGTCGCCGGCCGTGGCAGACCGCGTTTACCCATTCTTCGAGGAATTCTACGAAATGCCTACTTTCGGTGACGCATACATGTACGGGGTGCTTTATTGTGCATCTTCCGGTACGGCGCATTCTTCCCAGCATGCCTTCGCTGCCATGCTTGAGGCGGCGGTTGAGGGAAAGCTTGATTTCGTGGCAGAGACGCGTGAGTATGGCCGTCGTGCGGCATTGGCAAAAAAGTGCTTTCTTGACAATGGTTTCCACCTTGTCTACGCGATGGATGGCGATCAGCCTATATCCGACGGATTTTTCTTCACGATGGGATATCCCGGCATGACGGGTGATATGCTGCAGAAAGAGTTGCTCCGCTACGGTGTGTCTACGATCTCGTTGCCATCAACCGGGAGCCGGCAGGAGGGTGTACGCGTATGCGTGAGCCTTCTTTCCGACGATGACGCTTTCCGGCGCCTTTCCGAACGTCTCTCCGCTTTTCACAAGGATCATCCCGTAAAATGAAAAACTTTTCGTCCATGAACTATCCGAACATTATGTCGGCAGACGAGGCCGTAAAGCTCATAAAGAGCGGCGACCACGTCTACATACAGGGGAGCACATCCATCCCCGAGACGCTCGTGGATGCCATGACACGGCGTGGCGACGAGCTGCGCGGCGTGGTGCTCCATTCCGGATTCTCCGTCTCCAACCGTGAGGCGCCCTATTGCCGTGAGGAATACAAGGATTCGTTTCTCGTGGATACATGCTTCGTATCCAACAATGTGCGCCGGTGGATAGGGGAGGGGTACGGTGCCACCACACCCCGTTTTCTCGGAGAAGTGCCGCAGCTTTTCCGCAGCGGCATATGGCCGTCTGACGTTGTTCTCCTCAATTGCTCCATGCCCGATGCCGACGGCTATGTGAGCTATGGTGTCAGCGCAGACCTGGCATTTTCGGCCACGGAGTGCGCCAGGACTGTAATAGCGCAGATCAATCCTCATATGCCTTTCAGCTATGGTGATCCTGTGATACATATGTCGCGGATTGCAGCGGCGGTGCTGGTGGACGATCCGCTTGTGGAGGTGCCCACACCAGAGCCTGGAGAGGTGGAGACAGCCATTGGCAACGCCGTGGCTGCCTTGATTCCCGACGGTGCTACGTTGCAGATCGGTGTCGGGGGAATCCCCAACGCCGTGATCCGTGCCCTTGGCGATCATAAGCATCTCGGGCTTCATACCGAAGCTATGACCGATGGGGTGTTGCCTCTCATAGAAAATGGCGTAATTGACAATTCCCTAAAGAAGGTAATGCCTGGCAAGTCGGTGGCATGCCTGGCGCTCGGTTCGCGTCGGCTCTACGATCTGATGGACTACAACAAGGAGATGGTATTCAAGGATGTGGCCTATACGAACGATCCTTTTATAATAGCCCGGAACCCGCGGGTCACTTCCATCAACTCCTGTCTGGAGATAGATCTTACCGGGCAGATATGTGCCGACTCCATCGGCACCCGCATATTCTCCGGTGTAGGTGGGCAGCATGATTTCGTATACGGCGCATCGCGCAGTGAGGGGGGCTTGTCGGTGATTGCCATGACCTCCACCACGAGCAAAGGTATCGGGAAGATCAAGCCGGTGCTCACGCCGGGGGCGGGAGTGGTGACCACCCGTTTCCAGTCGAATTACATTGTCACGGAGCATGGGGCGGTCAATCTGCTTGGCAAGTCGCTTCCAGAACGTGCAAAGCTGATGATTTCCATTGCAAATCCTGCTGATAGGGAAGCACTTGACCGCGCCGCTTTCGAGCGTTTCGGTTATTCCTATTCGCGTCTGCGTTGATATTTCTCAAAATCCTATATCAAAGCCTTTTTACGGCGATGTGTCAAAATTGGCATATCGCCTTTTTTGTGTCTTACTCTGTGAGGAATTCTATTTCCTCAAGCAGTTGGCGTGCCACAGGGCGCGTCAGTGGATCTGTGATGGCGTTTTCAGCGATAGGCTTCAGGGATACCGGATCCAGTTTGCCGGTTATTACCAGATTGAGGAGCAGACGGAGCGCTGAGTAGCGTTGTTGCGAGGTAGCCTTTTCGTGGTTGAAGAGGGCGATAGCGATGTCGGCGGCAAAGGGGAGGTGTCTGAGCAGCGAGTGACACAGATGGTCGGCCACTTCGGTTGTCTGCGCCTCTGCAAGCCATTGGGCTGCGGTCTGAGGTGGCATGATGTCAGCCGGGAAAAGCATCGGGGCAAGTAGACGGCTTTCGCGGGTGTTTGCATTCTCCCATAGGCGGTTGGCAAGCTCCAGTTGTTCGGATGAACTCATTCCAGAATCAAGCAATTCTGCTGCGATCTCCTTTATCTGCGGGATGTTCAGGCCGAAATTCACGCGATATTCCAAGCCGCGTGAGCGCATCTGATGGGCGAGCATGCCATTGCGCATGGCGAAAAATTGGCGTTTGACCTGTTGCATGCGTGAAAATTCGGGCAACTCTCTGTCTATAGGGGTAATGCTGTGATGGCTCATTTGATCTCTGTCTATTTGGTCTTGCAAAAATACGCAATTCTCCGCGATATACCCTGAAAAAAGGAGTTTGGATAAAAAAGTGCGTTGCTTCTTTGGGATTTCGGGAAAAGTGCTTACCTTTGTATCACCAAACGCAAATAAGTTGCGGTAATAGCTCAGTTGGTAGAGCATCAGCTTCCCAAGCTGAGGGTCGCGAG
>CAJTYH010000063.1 GCA_910583675.1 uncultured Muribaculaceae bacterium | reverse complement strand
ATGGAGGCTTTTTTTATGTAGTGGCGTTAACACTTGTTATTAAACACCCTCTAAAATAGAAAAACTGTTTTTGCCATATAAATTCTTCGACTCCTCTACGGACAGCAACTATAACGCTTTTGTCGGACGAGATGTGGAAGGTGTCTATGTAACACTTCCGTATAATACCGATTTGTATTATCTTACATCCGATACTTGTGTAGTCGCAGAGACATATTGTTTCAACTCTCCCGACAAACTTCCGGAGGTTAAAATGGAGGATGTGAATAAGCGTGAAATGGAAGAACTCACCCGTACAACCCGGAGCGTAAATTGGTTGGGATACTTCTGTAAGCCATCCGCTGACATGTGCTATCAGGCGTTTGAACTGCTGACAGATTATGGCAATAGGACATATATCAGCAAATACAACCCTATTTCAGGCGACAGCAGAACTTTTTGCATAGACACAACTGATGAATTTCCTTATCTCATATGGAAGCCTGTGCTGATGAACGATGACTATTACATCTCTGCTCCAAAAGCAGAATTTATATTGAGCTACGAGAATATATCCGGGAGAACTACATTTACAGACGCTGGTCTTACATATGATTCAAATCCCGTGATATTCTTTTACCACCTCAAACATTCGTGGTGATTAGATAATCACATTTTTAGAAACAACGTTTTCAGATTCTATATCAATGAAAAATATTTATATTACGATAGTAATCTGTTTTATTTGCATTACTTTTGTTTCTTGCGGATGGATTGATACAAAGTTTAGGAGGAGTCATAATAACGTGGAGGTGGAAGCCGTTGTTAACTCATGGTTGGGAAAAGTTATTACTGTTGATCCTACCGTCGGATTTATTACAGAAAAGGGTGATTCCATAGATGCTGACATGCCGGATGCAGATTTTAGGTTGATACGATATATTGGTGGGAATGATTGTACGTCGTGTCGCATGCATCTACACAAGTATAACGAAGCGCTAAGAACCTTGTCAGACAGTGCTGGAACCGAGGTAGATTTCCTTTGTATAGTTTGCCCAAACAATTTAGATGAATTGAGGCGTATTTTAAAAACTGAAAATCGCAGTAACCTAAAGATTTTAGTAGACAGTCGCGACAGCCTCAACCGGTTGAACAGCTTCCCTGAGGTTAACGGCTTGCGAACATTTCTTGTCGACCGCAACAATCGAGTTCTAGGAGTCGGTGATCCGGCTGTAAATCCCCGGATAATGAGGCTTTATACCTCCATACTTACCAGCGATTCAATACGTCATCAGTTCTCTCGCCCGTTAACCAATCTGGTTATGTATCCGGCTTTCATGAAGATCGGTCGCATTGCAGCGGGTGATTCCGTGGTGGGTGAGTTTCACGTAGGCAATTATGGTGATGAGCCTTTCGTTCTTGACGCGTTGGTGCCGTCGTGCGAATGTGTTACTGCAGTTCTCTCCTCCGACACCATCGCTCCCCATAGCGACGCGATAATGCGGGTTGTCTTCCGTGAGGATGAGCCGATAGGTAGTTTCGAGCGCACGGTAGAAATTTTAGGCAACATCGATCCTGAATTCACTCTCTCCATCACCGGTAATGTCGTTGAGAAGTAAATGATGCCGAAAATGCCCCCCGAAAGGTTATGCAGATTCATTTCAGGCGCGCTTGCCCGAATAGAGTGGAGGCAAGTACCTGCCATGGGTGTGCTTGCGGTAGGTCTGACAGAGGGGATATGGGGCGCGTTGCAGCTTTTCGGTGTCGTGGATAGTGGTCATCCCCGCTATCCGGTAACAGGATCGTTCTACAACCCGGGGCCATACGGGTGCATGTTGGGATGCGTGCTTCCTGTAGCAGTCAGCATTTATCTGCGCACCGGGGCGAAATGGATGAAATGGAGCGCAGGGGTGTTTCTGCTGCTCAGCGTGTTGTTGCTGCCGGGTGGAATGAGCCGCACCGGATGGATTGCTGCTCTGGCAGGCTCAGCTGTGACATTGACCGGCATTTATCGGGAAAAAATCTTTTCGATAAACAGAAAATATCAGGTTGCGACAATCGCCGTTACCGGCATCGGTTTATGCGCTACAGGGTATGGAGCCTACCATATAAAAAAAGATTCAGCCGACGGGAGGGTGCTGATGTGGAAAGTGGCAGCTCTGGCTGTAGCCCGCTCACCTCACCAAGGGGTAGGATGGGATTATGTTGAAGGAGCCTATGGAGATGCGCAGGAGGAGTATTTCCGCGAGGGGATGGACAGTGGAAACGAAGCGATGGTCGCCGGCACTCCGGTGTATGTTTTCAATGAATATCTTCAGCTGGCTATCGCTTTCGGGTGGCTCTGCGGGGTTATGTTTTTGCTGTCATTGCTGCTTGCATGCGGGCTTTATATGCGCAGCAGGCTGTATGGCATGGCAGGAACGGTGGCGGGAATAGCCGTGACATGCATGGCATCATATCCCCTGCAGTTCGCAGAGTTCCGATGGTTCATCGGTCTTACGGTGATTTGCGCTTTCATGCTTCTGCGCAGTCTACCGCTCCGGTTGATGGCGGTAGCGGCATCCACCGCGGCAATGATACTCTTTTTCTGCAACAGACCCGATTCTGATATAAACGCCGAGTTCCGTAAAGCCCACGCGACATATCAGAATGGAAATTTCCGCGAGGCTATCGACAGCTTCAACGAACTTCTGCCGAAAACCTCTGATCCTATGCCGTTAAACCTTATCGGCAAATGCTATCAGTCGCTCGGGATGCCGGATTCGGCAGAACACTATTTCATCCGATCCACCCATAGGCTACCCAACCGCTTCTATCCTCATTATCTCCTGATGAAGCTCTACGCGGAAAATCCGGCAGACAGCGCTAAAATGCGCTGCGAGGCGAATTATCTGCTGACCTCAGACCCAAAGACCCCCTCCCAAGCCATCGATGAGATGCGCGAGGAAGCAACGCACCTTATTTCATCAATTTGTCGAAGATAATGCACTTGGATTCTAATTTATTCAGTATATTTGTCATCGGAAGAATCAATTAAAAAAGTCGAGGAACCGTAGTTAAGCAAACAAACCATATGAGACACCTGTCGACAATAACATTTCTTACAACGGCATCGTTGCTTCTTGCGGCATGCACGAAGAAAAACGAAGAGCAATGCGCCGAGAAGAATGAGGTGGCAATGATAGGTGTGCAGTCGAATGCCGCCGAAGTGACGGTGATGAGACTGGAGCCGCGCATGTTCACCCACGAAGTGGTGAGCAATGGCAAAATCGCCGCCGGGGCCTATGCCGACCTGCGCTTTAACACCTCCGGTGCGCCGATAGAAAAAATAATGGTGAAAAACGGCCAAAAGGTCAGAAAAGGTGATGTGCTTGCGGTGCTTGACCGCTTCCAGCTGACAAACAATGCCACCAATGCGCGCAACAATTTGGAGCGTGCGCGGCTTGACCTTGCCGATGTGCTCATCGGGCAGGGCTACGATCCGGCTATGCAGGAGACGGTACCGGAAGAGGTGATGGCTCTCAGCCGCCTGCGCAGTGGAGTGGCGCAAGCCGAAATTAACCTTGCCGAGGCCGAGAAGGCACTCAACGAAGCCACGATGCGCGCCCCTTTCGACGGCGTGGTGGCCAACATGTTTCAGAAAGCATGCAATTATCCCGACGGAGCACAGCCGTTTTGCCGCATACTCTCCACCTCGGGAATGGAAGTGGATTTTACCGTGCTGGAAAGCGAGCTGCCGCTGATACATATCGGCGACGCGGTGAAGGTTTCGCCATATGCCTCCGACGGCACTTTCAACGGCACCGTAAGTGCTGTGAACCCCATCGTGGAGTCCGACGGCATGGTGAAGGTGACGGCCACCGTGGGGAGCGGAACCGGACTTTTCGATGGCATGAATGTGCAGGTGAGCGTGAAGCGCGAGGTGGAGCAGGCGCTGGTGGTGCCCAAGAGTGCCGTGGTGCTTCGAAGCGGAGGACGGCAGGTGGTGTTTACCCACGAGGACGGAAAGGCTCTGTGGAACTATGTGACCACCTCGCTCGAGAACATGAACGAATATGTGGTGACCGACGGTCTCGTGGCCGGATCCGAAGTGATAACCGACGGCAATCTGAATCTCGCACATGAGGCTCCCGTAAAAATTATCAGCGACTGATGGTAAGATTTCTTCTTGACCGCCCCATAGCCGTGGTCATGGCCTTTCTCGCAGCCGTTATAATAGGATGTGTCACCTATTTCTCGCTGCCGGTATCGCTGCTGCCGACAATTGACATACCAAACATCACCGTGCAGGTGACGGGAGGTAACAACTGTGCCCGCGAGCTGGAGAACGCCGTGGTAGGCCCGCTGCGAAGACAGTTGCTGCAGGTAGGAGGCCTCAATGAGATAAGGAGCGAGACCCGCGACGGCATGGGGGTGCTACGCCTGCACTTCGACTACGGGGTGAGCACCGACCTCGCATTCATTGAGGTGAACGAGAAAATCGATGCCACCATGAGCTCGTTGCCGCGCGAGATAAGTCGTCCGAAGGCCATAAAGGCTTCCGCCACCGACATCCCTGTGCTCTATCTCAACATGACACTGCGCGACGGCAGCGGCGACTTCCTGCAGATGGCCGAAGTGGCCGAGAATGTGGTGCGCCGACGCATAGAGCAGATGCCGCAAATCGCCATGGCTGACATCACCGGAATCCCGCGACGGCAGCTTCGCATAGTGCCCGACAGGGGGAAGATGGAGTCTGCTGCCATTTCGGTAGCCGACATTGAGCGGGCGCTGAACGACAACAATGCCGAAGCGGGATCGATGACAGTGCGTGACGGATATTACGAATACCGCATCAACGTCTCCACACAGTTGCGCACAGCAGAGGATGTGAAAAACATTTTTATCAGAAAGGCCGGCCGCCTGATGCAGCTTGGAGATTTCTGCAAGGTGGAGGTTGTGGACGACAATCCACAGGGCTACTCTTATTTCAACGGCAAACGCGCCGTGACACTCGCTATCATAAAGCAAAGCGAGGAAAACATGGACAAGCTGAAAAGCGCCTTGAAAGAGACTACTGACCATTTCGAGAACCTTTACCCCCAGATAAAGTTTACTCAGAGCCGCAACCAGACCGAGCTGCTTGACTACACCATCTCGAACCTCGTGCAGAACCTCATTCTCGGGTTCATACTGGTGTTCACACTCACGGCCTTGTTCATGGGCGAGATACGCTCTTCGATGGTAATCGGCATCAGCATTATGGTGTCAGTGGTCATCACATTCCTGTTGTTCTACCTCTTCGGAGTGTCAATCAACATCATATCACTCTCGGGACTTATCCTGGCTGTGGGCATGATGATTGACAATTCGGTGATCGTGACCGAAAATATCATGCAGTACCGTCAGCAGGGTCTGTCGCTGACCAAGGCTTGCGACAGGGGCACATCGGAGATGATCACTCCCATGCTTTCCTCGTCGCTCACTACGGTAGCGGTGTTCGTGCCGCTGGTTTTCATCAGCGGCATTGCCGGAGCCATATTCTTCGATCAAGCGTTCGCCATCACGGCCGGACTGGCCGTGAGCTATATCACCGGCATAATGTTGCTGCCGGTGATATACCGTCTGTTTTTCAGTCGGTCGGCACCCAAGGTGAAGACCGGCAACGCCGACAGGGCGCTTGCCAAAGGATATACTGCTGTTATGGACTGGTGTTTCGCTCACAAGACAGTCTGCCTGGTGTTCACGGCGCTCACTCTGCCGGCTTGCGTGCTGCTCTTCGGCATACTTCCGGTGGAGCGCATGCCACAAATTGACCGCGACGACATGGTGGCTCGCGTGGAATGGAACGAGAACATCAACATTGACGAGAATGCCCGGAGGGTGAAGGAGGCAGTGGATGCCCTTGACTCCACAAAGCTCACAGCCAACTCGGCTTATATAGGCGTGCAGGATTATCTGCTTGATGCTGGCAACGAGCTTTCCCCTTCCGAAGCTGAAATATATCTCCAGGCCAGCAATCCGCGCGAGCTGCCGGGACTCAAATCCGGAGTGCAGGAATGGGTGGCCGACCGGTTCCCGCAAGCTACTGTGGAGTTCATGCCGGCCGAGAACATCTTTGAGAAGATATTCTCTACCGACGAACCCGATCTCGAAGCACGGTTGCACCGCACCGACAAATCGCCAGACGCCGACATAGACGCGCTACTGGCTCTGGAGAAGGGTATAACAACCGATCCCACACCGATGCACGACCGTCTGGACATAGTGGTAGACCGTGAGAAACTGCTGCTCTATCACATAAGTTACGCCGAGGTGGCACACGCCCTCCGCACAGCTTTCAATGCCAACAACGCCGGTGTGCTTCGCTCATATCAGCAATATCTGCCCATAACCATCGCCAGTGACAACGTTACGGTAGAAAACGTGCTTACCCACACGATGGTGCGCGATGTGCCACTGTCATATCTGGTGCATATAGAGCACGCCAAGAACCTCAAGAGCATCACTGCCGCCTCAGACGGCGAGTTCATTCCTCTTGATTTCCACGATGTGGAGGATCCGAACCAGAAAATGGAGGAAATAAAAGCCGCGGTGGAACGCGCCCCTGAATGGGAGGTGAGTTTCACCGGAAGTATCTTCTCGAACATGGAACTGATGAAAGAACTCGCTGTGATTCTGCTGATCTCGGTGCTGATGATGTATTTTATTCTCTGCGCGCAGTTCGGCAGCTTCGTGCAGCCACTCATAGTGCTGGCCGAGATACCTGTCGACACAGCCTTCGCGCTGATCTCACTGTGGCTCTGCGGCCACTCTCTCAACCTAATGTCGGCAATAGGCATAATAGTGACGTGCGGCATCGTGGTGAACGACTCCATCCTCAAACTCGATGCCATCAACGATCTGCGTTCCCGGGGTATGCCACTGACAGAAGCCATACACACTGCCGGACTGCGCCGGCTGCGTCCCATTATAATGACTTCGCTGACCACAATCCTCGCCATGGTGCCGATGCTCTTCACCAACGATATGGGTTCGGAGCTTCAGCAGCCGCTCGCCATAGCCATGATCGGCTCAATGGCGGTGGGCACTTTGGTCAGCATATTTGTCATACCGATCGTTTACTGGTTAATTTATCGCCGCGATGAAAAAACTACTGCTTAGCATACTGATTCTGTTCCCCTTTGCACTATATTCCCAGAAGGTCGACCTCACGCTGCAACACGCTATCTCAATAGCCAATGACAGCTCGTTGCAGGCATTCAGGGTGAAGAACATGTACCAGTCGTACTACTGGCAATACCGCTCGTTCAAAGCCGAGAGATTGCCGTCGCTATCGCTGCAACTCACTCCGGCCTCATACAACCGCTATATCCGTCAGCGATACGATTCGCAGGAGAATATTGACGTTTATCGCGCCCAACAGATGTACAGTGCCTCGGGAATGCTCAACATCACGCAGAATTTCGACCTCACGGGCGGTACGTTCTATCTTGAAACCGGGGTGGAGTATATGCGTAATTTCGGCGACTACACCGGCAACCAGTTCTCCTCGGTGCCCGTCAGAATCGGCTACCGTCAGAACCTCATCGGTTTCAACTCATTCAAATGGGACAAGAAAATAGAACCGTTGAGATTTGAGAAAGCCAAGAAAGAGCTTATCTATAACATGGAGATGGTGGCGGAAAACACTGTGGAACTGTTCTTCGCTCTTGCCCTCGCGCAGGAGGAACTGCGTCTGGCAGAGAATAATCTCGCGTCGTGCGACACACTGTTCATCACAGGAGAAAGGCGTTTTAGAATACAGTCAATCTCCGAAGCCGACCTTCTGACATTGAAACTTGACCGTGTGAACGCACAAAACACACTTGACAATGCTCGCATATCGTTAAAAAGAGCGCGTTCGGGGCTTGCAACGTTTCTTGGCTTGAGTCAGGACGCCGACATTTCGGTGGTACTCCCGGCTGTGCCTCTCGCAAGGGAGATCCAAGCTGATATAGCTGTGGAACAGGCTCGCGCCAACAACCCGACACTGCTACAGCACAGGCAGAGCATACTTGAGGCGCAACGCACGCTGAGCCGTACCAAGATGGAGTCGCGATTCAATGCCAATTTCAACGCCTCGGTGGGTTTCAATCAGGTGGCTCCCACATTCAGCGAGGCATATCGTCATCCGCTCAGGCAGGATCTTGTGTCGTTCTCTGTCAGCATACCCCTCGTGGACTGGGGAGTGCGCAAAGGACGTGTGAACATGGCACAGAACGACCTTAATGTGACCGAGATTTCGGCGCGTCAGGAAGAACTTACAATAGAAGAAGATGTGATAATGACTGTGAGCGACTACAACATCCAACAACACCTGGTGACCTCGGCCATGGAAGCAATGGACCTCGCCGATATAGCATACGAGCGCACCAAACAGCGCTTCATGATCGGGAAAGCCGACATCAATTCGCTCACCCTCTCACAGTCAAGACAGCAGAACGCCAACACCAACTATATCCGCGCACTCCAGAACTACTGGCGTAGCTATTACAGGCTGAGGAAACTCACCCTTTACGATTTCGACTTTAACAAGATGATTGATATTGAATGAAACGCTCATTCTCGATAATCGTAATATTCATCGCACTCGCCATACTCGGATGCTCCCTGATTCCGCGTCTGCCGGTTAAGCTCATGCCCTCTCGCATGTTGCCACGTCTTTCGGTGAGCTTCAGTATGCCCTCGGCTTCGGCACGCGTGGTGGAGAGCCAGGTGACAAGCCGTCTCGAATCAATGCTCGCCCGCGTACGGGGGGTTAACGGCATCAATTCCACCTCGTGGAACGGAGGCGGAAGCATAGACCTCACACTTGACAATCATACTGATATTCAGCAGGCGCGGTTTGAGGCTTCAGCCATTATCAGGCAGACCTGGTCCGAGTTGCCTGATGAGGTCGGCTATCCACATCTCACAGTCTCAAGAACCATCAGCCAGTCGGCAATGCCGGTGTTGACCTACACCATCAATGCGCCCGGCAAATCGTCAGAGATAATGCGGTACGCCGACGATAACATCCGCACACAGCTTGCCAAAACCAGAGGTGTTAACCGCGTGCAGATCAACGGCGCCACACCGATGGAATGGCGCCTCACCTACGACAGCGAGCAGCTCAAAGAATTAGGAATAACTCCCGACGACATTGTAAGAGCAATTGTGGAGCAGAAGCAATCCACTTTCATCGGCACAGCGCTTACCGACGCAGGACAGTGGCTATCGGTGAGAACCACTACCGGCGATGTCACATTGAATGATTTATCGAAGATTGTTGTACCTGTGCCAAACAAAGGGTCAGTGCGTCTTGATGCCATAGCCACGTTCAGACATACCGAAGCCGAGCCTTCTGGCTACCACCGCATCAACGGGCTGAACTCCATTTTCTGCGATGTCTATGCCGACGAGGATGCCAACCAGATTGAAGTGGCGAAAGCGGTGAAGGAACGGCTCGCATCAATGCAGCTGCAAAAGGGATATGTGATGACGCTTACAAACGATGTGACAGAAAGCATCTTGTCGGAGCTTGAAAATATTTACATACGCACCGGACTGACTCTTATCATTTTGTTGGCGTTCGTGGCACTGATTACCCGCAACATCAGATATATGGCGGTAATTTCCATCTCTCTCTTACTTTCGCTGGCAGTCGCAACGATATTCTACTACATCTTCAATATCGAAATCCAGCTCTATTCTCTCGCCGGAATCACAATCTCGCTTAACCTTATCATTGACAATATCATTGTCATTAGCGATCACTACCGACGACACCGTAATGTGAGCGCCTTCCCCGCCGTGCTCGCAGCCACGCTCACCACTATAGGTGCCCTGGGCATAGTGTTTTTCCTTGACGACAGTCTGCGGCTCAACCTTCAGGATTTCGTGGCAGTGGTCATAATAAGAGGGTGTTTAATAATGAATGTTAATATTCGGGAGCCGATTTAGCAGC
>CAJTYH010000062.1 GCA_910583675.1 uncultured Muribaculaceae bacterium | reverse complement strand
TTTTCGGTGTCCGTGATTCGGCCTAATTATTCAAAAATTAACGAACTATTGTAATTACCAATCATTCCAAACAAACCGGAAATGCCATACATATACTTCCGAATACACAAATGGCGGCATGTCCTGCCTGACACGCCGCCATTTACAATTCATCAGCCGGATATCGGCAAAGCATAAAATACCGTCACCAGACGTGAAAACTCAACGGATCACTTCCTTTGTGGCAACGTGTCCTCTCCTGACAATATAAAGACCTCTCGAAGGATTGGCCACCGGCATTCCCTGAAGGTTGAAGTACTCAACATCAACGGATGCCTCATTTTCCTCCACGGAAACTATACCGTCCAATACGGGGCTGTCAGTCTGCATCCATTTATACAGCACATTGTCACCATAGATATGCATCTTGCAGTTTCCGTCAACCTCTTCTATCAACACATCGGGGAACCAACGGGGAGTATTAGGCTCAAAATCATCGAACAGTTTTTCAACTGGCGTTCCGTCGGCATCATATTCCACAACCTTCACATTGTCTATGTAGGCATCGTCACGCTGTTCCGACCTCGTGTCTATGCGGAAACCTACATGCCCCGGCTTCAGTTTGTCAGAGAAACTCAAATATGTGTCCACAAGCTTCTCACCTATGTAGGTATTGATCCTTGCGCCTTTCACCTCTACAGTCACATGATGCTCCGTGCCAAGAATCTCATCCTTGGTATACTGGTTGAATATATGATCGTTCCAATCAAGTCTGCCGCCATCGAATGTATGATGACGTATACGTGGTTCATTTCCATCGAAGACGTTTACAGCCCACATATAATAATCATCGTCATTGAGATGCGAGAACACGAAAGCCACATCGTCCTTTACGAGTGTCATATCAGCTTCCAGAGTGAACCATACATCATTATGCTTCCAATTCCATGAATACCGGTCTACATCCATGGCTCCTTTCACATACAATCTTCCGTCAATTATGTCACCGTAGCTGAAAGTATTCTCTCCGGAGAAATCGTCGCTGTAAAGCACAGTGCCGTCTTCATTGGATGTGATGCGGATATTGTCAAAGAAAGCGCTTTCATATGTTCCTGAGGCATCGCTATGGGTCTGACGGAAACCGATATGCCCCGGCGCGAACTTACCCTTACGCTTGTCCACCAGGACATCGTCTATGAATGTGGAGCAGATACTGTCACCGGCCACAGATATGCGCACCTTGTGGACAGGGTTTGACATGAGATCCACCTTTCCACGCATTGACACCTCTCCAAGGAGCGACGGATTTCCATTATCCCAACGATGCGGCCTCAGCATGGGATTGGCATAGCTCTCGTTGTTGATCTGCCACATGTAATAATTCCGGGTATCTGATGCGCCGAAACATATTCCTGCATTCAGGCTTTCTATCTCGACATCCATCTCAATCGTGAAGCCGCTATCTTTTGGCGTCACTGACTGCATCCACTTATACAGGACATTGTCTCCATAAATATGAAGCATGTTATTGCCGTCCACATCTTCTATCTTAGCATCAGGAAACCATGCAGGTGTATTAGGCTCGAAATCATCGAAGAGGGTAACGGTTTCCGATCCGTCTGCAGCATACTCCACAACCTTTACATTGTCTATGTAGGCATCGTCGCACTGAGGCCCTGTAGTGTCTATGCGGAAACCCACCAAGCCGGGACGCAGATTCTCAGACCAACTGAGATACGTGTCCACCAGCACGTCATCTATGTAAGTGCGTATGTATGCACTTTCCACCTCGATTTTCACATGATGCGGCTTATTCTGTATCTCCTCCTTGCTGAATGAGGTGAAAATTGCATCGTTCCACGTCAGATTCCCGGCGTTGAAGATATGATGGCGTATACGGGGTTCGTTCCCGTCGAAGATATTCACCGCCCACATATAATATGTGTCAGGAGCCTGCTCGGCAAACACGAACGCTATGTCATCCTTTACCAAGGTCATATCCGCCTCCAATGAAAAATGGATCCCGTTGGAAGGTGCACCCCAGGCATAACAGTCCCAATTCATTGCGCCGGCAGCATAAAGCTGTCCTTCGATTATGGTACCGGCAGAGAATGGATTGACCTCAGATGAGAAGTCCTCGTCAAAACGCACGCTTCCATCTTCATGGGCGACCACCTTCACATTGTCGAAATAAGCGGCTTCCTCACTTCCGGCAGTGTCGCTGTGTGTCTCCCTGAAGCCGATGAGTCCGTAAGGATACTGGCCGTCACGCTCGTCAACAAGGACACCGTCAATGTAAGTAGCGGCATGATTGTCGCCTGCAATCACAATCCTGAGATTGTGATATTCACCGTCTGTGACACTCACCTTGTCCCCAAGCGCCACTTCACCAAGAAGAGACGGATTACCGTCAAACCACCGGTGTGGACGTAGCATCGGATTTTCAGGATTCTCCACATTGATCTGCCACATGTAATAATTGCGCGAATCGCGACCTGCGAAACATACGCCGGCCGAAACTTTTTCAATCTTGAAATCCAGTTCCACGCTATAACCGGTGTCAGGAGTCGGATCAGGCATGTCGGTCAGATCAACCAGACTGTTGTCCACAAGGAAGATGGATTGACCAGGTGCCAGCGACAATACTATTTCAGTCCGACCATTCACACTGTTGAACTCAGCCGGAACCATTCGACCGGAACGTGGATCAAGCAATGTATGGCCAGAAAGATCACCGCGCATGGATATCGTACATTCGGCCGCGGAAGGATCTATGTTGCCAAAGTAATATACATCTTTTTCATCCACCGACTTATGGATGTAATTGAATGGATGGCTGCCGGAGATGAACCGCACATCCAGATCCTCCTCCTCAAGGGCTGCTGAAATAGTCTCAGCAGTAGGATTCTCTACAAAGATCGCACGACCGCACCCTTCCTCACCGGCAAGCATGCGAGCCACCGCAGCCGACACTGTGGCATCATCTCCATCCATATTGGCACACTTGTCCGGTAACTGGGTCGTGAACACCACTGTGCATCCGGCCTCCCACGATTTTACGATTTTATCAAGGTTGCTTGAAGTAAGAGCCTTTGTGCCCGGAAGTATTATCACCGAAAAAGTCTCTCGGTTTATCTCGTTGTTCATTACCAGTCGTCCATCCTGCACCTCACAACGATCGTCAATTACTTCAGGATGCAGGTAGGTGAAATCCACACCAAGTTCATCGGTAAGCACACGCGATACCACATTGTAATCGGTACCAGGAACATCCACACCACCCTGCATGAATCCTTTAGGGCCGTCAAGATAGTGCCCCGCCTGCAGCGTCGTTATGGGGTAAAGAACCGCAACATCGGCCACATGCCGACCGGGTCTTGCGAGCATGTAATTAAGTCTGGCCAGAAACCTGTTGAAGTCTGCAAGACCGTAATTATAAAGCGGATTGCGCCACGACAATTCCGGCTTAAAAGCCACATTGGCGGCATCATACCATACCGCATGGGGTATCAATTGGTTCACACCCTTGGTATATTGCTCAGTAGCGATATTGTACATGCGCTCCATTGAGATGTTGCCCATGTCGCCGTATGTCTCCGACATGACAAACGTCTTGTCCCAGTTATTTGCCGAAGATGACACTACCTTATAGAAATGCTCTGCAGGACGGTCACCACCGATCTTGTCTATGCCGGGCATGCTTATGTGTTTGCCCACAAGCATCAGGTCTCCGGCTACGCTCACCGGATTCAACACCTCCTCCTGATCCTGATGGCCGGTGGAATGGATGCCATGCGCCTCAGCCCAGTCACCTATGGTTTTCATGAAGCCTTCCGAATAAAGAGTTGCCCTCATGCCAAACATCATGTTGCGTGCAGCTGCGGTCTTCTCGCCTATGTCATACCAAAGTGCCGGATAAAGCAACTCGGGAGAGAATCCATATTTTGCCTCAAACTTCTGATTGAAATCCGCCGTCCACATGCGCCCGTTCGCACGATACATGGTCGGTTCATCAAAGAATGTCGATTTGATAGTCTTTCCGAACGCCCCAGAAAATCTGTCATAATACCCCTGATGCGTATCGTTCACAAACAGTTGCACAGCCTCGGGGGAGAGATAATCCACATTCGGATCACCGTCAGTGACACAGGTGAAGAACATCACCGTCCACTCCCCTTCTTCAGGCACGTTCCATGACAGCGAAGTGCCGTCCATGTAGTTACGTAGCGATATGATTTCACGTGAACCACTCTCCATGGCCACTACGGACATTAGGTTCTTCACCGACGACAGACGCCGGTTGAACGTCTTTCCGGGTTGTGTCTTGAACTCCTGCTTGTCAAGCCTCTTGATCGTATGATCGGGATGATTGTTCTTGAAAGTAGTGACACCCGAACCGTTTATGGCTCCCATGCTTCCACTTGGGAAACCATATTCATCATAAATAGACATGGTTGCTCCGTGTTCCTCAACCTTCTCTATCGCCTTCCCATAAAGGCTGAAATACTCCTCAGACAGATATTCCGGCCTGAACGAAGCACCGAAAGGAAGGATGGCACATCCCCCATAAAAGTCAGTGATTATCATCTGCTCAAGCTGATCAGCCAGCTCATCCTCCTCTACCTGCGCATTATTCCAGAACCACAGCGGAACCGGTCGCCACTCCATTGGAGGCATAATGAAATCTCCCGCGCTGTAAACATGGCTACCTGCCATGGCTGCCATGGACACACAACCGCCCATCAGCACCATCAATACTTTTCTAAATCTCATACTTGAATCTAAGTTAAGGTTATAGCTAATTTAAGGTTTCACAAAATTAGTATAGACATCAAAAAGCAAACACGACAGATTTGTTAAAAAAACATAAAAAGCGGAAGTGCGCAAAAAGACTTGCATACCTCCGCATTGACACTACCATACACAGTTTATGTCGTCAGAGCAGATTCTCACGCTGAGTAATCTCGGCATCGGTCATGGTATAGTCCACAAGGCTGCCCTCCCTGGCCTGGATGCAGATATACGACATGGGAACTTCGGAAGTGCATTTGAGATTGCGGTCACATCCGGTGGCCACACGGACCACTGAACCTTCAGATATGTCAAAGACCTTGTCGTCGACCTGAAACTTTCCAGACCCTGACAGTATTATGTAATTTTCCTCATTTCCCTTGTGTGAGTGGAAAAACGGAACAGACTCCCCGGAAGGCAACGTACCGAAAGATATTTCACAGGATGTGGCACCTGTGACCTCCTTTACAAACTGTTTCCCTTCGAATCCTCTGAGGGCACCGACAGAAGCATGAGTGAATTTGTTTCCACTCTCAACCATTACAAGCTCATTCATATTGCATATGTTTTAAAAAGTGATTAACTTTACATTCGTAATACGCTATTGTTTTGATAGCGCAAATTTACTCCACAACTACAACATATGCAAGAACTTACACAAATGTAAGGTACTTTCCCAAAGGTAACTATTGTTGAAAATGAACGCATTTCCGATAACAGAAAATCTAAAAAAATTCACCCGCACGGAGTCTTGTCCGGTACGAAACGTCATATCGCACTTTTCCGGGAAATGGGCACTCCTCATACTCTGCATACTTGCAGAAAACGGCAACACACGATTCAGTACGATAGGCAAAGCAATCCCCGACATCTCGCCGAAAGTGCTGACGGAAACGCTGAGAAGCCTTGAAGCCGACGGACTGATCAAACGAAAGATCTACCCCGAAATCCCGCCAAAGGTAGAATACTCGCTGACGGAAGTGGGCAACAGTCTTATGCCTCATATCGGCAACCTCATAAATTGGGCAATTGATAATTTTGACAGGATAGTAAAACCACACAATATGGTTTGAGAATCCGTCCAAGGGCAGCGCATTTAGAATTGTCGCAAAACATGCTCAAAAATATGGTTCCGACGAGTTGTTTTTCGGGGCGGATACATTATATTTGCAAAAAACTTAACGATTGTCTGAAAAGAATTAATCAATCTGCCATGAAGAGGATCATCGAATGCGTGCCCAATTTCAGTGAAGGGCGCGACATGAACGTAGTTAACAGCATAGTAGCTTCCATCAAGGATGTGGAAGGAGTGAAGGTACTTGACGTAGATCCCGGAGAAGCCACCAACCGCACGGTGGTAACTTTCGTGGGATCTCCTGAAGCTGTGGTGGAAGCAGCCTTCCAGGGAGTGCGGCATGCAGCCGAGCTCATAGACATGCGCAAGCACCACGGTGCACACCCACGTATCGGCGCTACCGATGTGCTCCCGCTCATCCCTGTCTCCGGTATCACCCTCGAAGAATGCGCCGCACTTGCCCGCGAACTCGCAAAAAGGATCGCAGACGAGTTGAACGTGCCCACATATTGCTACGAGGCGGCAGCTTTCACACCGGCACGCAAGAATCTCGCCGTAGTCCGCAAGGGGGAATACGAGGGACTCGCCGAACGTGCCGACAAGAAGGGGGAAGCACCTGATTTCGGCGCACGCAAATTTGACGATGACATGGCACGCACCGGAGCCACAGTGGTGGGTGCACGCGATTTCCTGATAGCCGTAAACTTCAACCTCAATACCACCTCAACACGTAGGGCCAACGCCATCGCCTTCGACGTGCGCGAAAAAGGACGCCCGATGCGTCAAGGCCCCAAGGTCACCGATAAACCCGTGATAGGTCCCGACGGCAAGCAGGTCATGATACCGGGCACCCTCAAGGGCACAAAAGCCATAGGATGGTACATTGACGAGTACGGCATAGCGCAGGTGTCCATGAACATCACCGACATTGCCGCCACTCCTCTCCATGTAGCCTTCGACGAAGTCTGCCGTGCCGCAAACGAACGCGGAGTACGGGTTACCGGCACTGAGATCGTAGGACTGGTACCACGCCGCACACTCATCGAAGCCGGAAAATATTTCCTCAAGAAGCAACAACGCTCCACAGGCATCTCGGATGAAGAGATCATCCGCATGGCAATAACATCAATGGGACTGGACGACCTTAAACCGTTCATTGCCGAGGAAAAGGTCATAGAATCGCTCATTGCGCCCGAAAACGCCAAAGGGCTTGTAGACCTCACCTGTCGGGGGTTCGCACAGGAGACCGCCAGCGAATCGCCCGCACCCGGTGGAGGATCCATCTCCGCATACATGGGAGCGCTCGCAGCCGCACTCGGCACCATGGTAGCCAACCTCTCCGCACACAAACCCGGATGGGACGACCAGTGGGAGACCTTCAGCGATGCTGCAGAAGAGGGACAAGCGCACCTCAAGGAACTTCTTGCACTGGTGGATGAAGACACCGCTGCGTTCAACCGCATAATGGATTCCTTCAAACTGCCGAAAGCCACCGAAGAGGAGAAGGTCGCTCGCACGCAAGCCATACAGGATGCCACGCTTTATGCCACGCAGGTGCCGTTGCGCACCATGAAAGCGGCATATGCAGTGTTCCCGCTGCTTAAAGCCATGGCGGAAAACGGGAATCCGGCCTCTGTCAGCGATGCCGGAGTGGGTGCCCTCGCCGCCCGCAGCGCAGTCCTCGGAGCATATCTGAACGTAAAGATCAACGCTGCCGGACTTAAAGACCGTGGAGTGGCCGAGACGCTACTGTCGGAAGCAGCCGGGATTGCAGCCGCAACGGAAAGCGCCGAGCGTGATGTGCTTGACATAGTTAATTCCAAAATCTGAAACTCCTTTGACTTACAATATGACCACTGAAGAATTTCGCAGGCAAGTAGCAGAAGGGATACCTGCCGATCTCCCGACTCCGAAGGCATACGATCCCGATGTCAACCACGCGCCACGTCGCAAGGAGATACTTACCCCCGCACAAAAGGAACTCGCGCTGCACAATGCATTGCGCTATTTCGAGCCGCGCCATCATGCAGTGCTTGCAAAGGAATTTGCCGACGAGCTGCATCGCTACGGACGCATATACATGTATCGTTTCCGCCCTGACTACGAAATGAAGGCACGTCCCATTGGCATGTATCCGGCACGCTCCCGCAAGGCAGCAGCGATAATGATGATGATCCAGAACAACCTTGATCCGCAAGTCGCGCAGCACCCACATGAACTGATCACATACGGAGGTAACGGAGCCGTGTTCCAGAACTGGGCACAGTACCGCCTCACGATGAAATATCTCTCCGAGATGACAGACGAACAGACACTCGTCATGTATTCCGGGCACCCGCTCGGCCTGTTCCCCTCCCATCCCCGGGCACCACGCGTGGTTGTCACAAACGGCATGGTTATCCCCAATTATTCCAAGGCCGACGACTGGGAACGCCTCAATGCGCTCGGAGTGAGCCAATACGGCCAGATGACCGCCGGCTCCTACATGTACATTGGCCCTCAGGGGATCGTGCATGGCACAACCATCACCGTGCTCAATGCCGCACGCAAACGCCTTTCGCCCGAACGCCCCACGATAACCGGGATGCTATTCGTTACGGCAGGGCTTGGGGGGATGTCGGGCGCACAACCCAAAGCCGGAAACATCGCCGGAGTTGTGAGCATCACTGCAGAAATAAATCCCAAAGCCGTTGAAAAACGTAAGTCGCAGGGGTGGGTAGACGAAGTCCACACCTCCCTTGACGAACTTATCGAAAGGACACGCAAGGCCATGGCTGACAAGGAGACAGTCTCGCTCGCCTATCAGGGAAACATAGTCGACCTATGGGAACGTCTGGCAGAGGAAAACATCCCCGTAGACCTCGGAAGCGACCAGACCTCGCTGCATAACCCCTGGGCAGGGGGATACTACCCGGTAGGATATTCCTACGAGGAATCGCAACGCATGATGGCCGACGAGCCGGAACGCTTCAAGGAGGCCGTAAGGGAATCGTTGCGCCGTCAGGTAGCAGCCATAAACCGACTGACTGCAAAGGGGATGTATTTCTTCGACTATGGGAACGCCTTCCTGCTTGAAGCATCCCGCGCCGGTGCAGACGTAATGAAACAGGACGGCACTTTCCGTTACCCCTCCTATGTGCAGGATATAATGGGGCCGTTGTTCTTCGACTACGGTTTCGGACCCTTCAGATGGGTATGCACCTCAGGCAAGCCGGAAGACCTTGCCGCCACAGACCGTATAGCCGCACGCGTGCTCGAAGAGATGCTGCCGGAAGCACCGGAAGAAATAAAGGGACAGCTTGAGGACAATCTTCACTGGATAAGAAAGGCTGAGGAAAACCACCTTGTGGTAGGCTCACAAGCACGCATCCTTTATGCCGACAGCGAAGGGCGCACCCGCATAGCGCTTGCGTTCAACGATGCCATACGGCGTGGCGAGATTACGGCGCCTGTGGTTCTCGGCCGTGACCACCACGACGTGTCAGGCACCGACTCTCCCTACCGTGAGACCTCCAACATCTATGACGGCTCCAACCTGACAGCCGACATGGCCGTGCACAATGTGATCGGCGACTCATTCCGCGGTGCCACATGGGTATCCATCCACAACGGAGGCGGAGTAGGATGGGGAGAAGTCATCAACGGCGGATTCGGCATGGTAATCGACGGATCGGAGGCATCAGACAATGCCATCAGGGAAATGCTGCTGTGGGACGTGAACAACGGCATAGCACGCCGTTCATGGGCACGCAACGAGGGTGCCATCCACGCCATACGGCGTGAGATGGAGCGCACTCCCCTCCTCCGCGTCACTCTCCCCAACATGGCCGATACCAACCTCATACGTGAGGCACTAAAATAGAAGTTAGAAGTAAGAGCAGGAGAAGTCAAGCAAGAAATCAAGAAATTGAGAAGTTGAGAAAAAAGAAATTAAGAAATCTGTTGATTCCTCTGATATCTCTGACCCCTCTGACCCCAAATTACTAATTGATAATTACTAATTACTAATTGATAAAAGTGGAAACTCATCATATAAGCTCCGAGCGACTGACCATCGACCGAGTGGAGCAAATTCTGAAAAACGGCATAAAACTCGCACTCAGCGAAGATGCGAAAGCCAGGATAACCCGTTGTCGTGAATATCTTGACCGGAAGATGGAGACCCAGAAGGAACCCATCTACGGCATCACCACCGGTTTCGGTTCGC
>CAJTYH010000061.1 GCA_910583675.1 uncultured Muribaculaceae bacterium | reverse complement strand
TGAAACTCATGGAAGCCGAGGCCGAACAGAAAAAAGTCGGCAAAAGCCGCCGGGTAAAGATGAGCGACTTTTGGGCTGCGGTGGCGGCGCACCTGCCCCGCGTGGCCGACATCTACCCGCACAGCCTCCCGGAGAACCCGCGAGTGCTACAGCGCAAATATCAAGAATATTTCAGAGGAGGCCAGCCCAATTACGAGGTGTTGATTTCGGGTAAGTTCCGCAACAAGAACGCCGCGAGGGTTGCGACCCCGGAGCAGGTGGCATGGCTCACCAAATTCTTGGAGCATCATACCAACCTCGACGGACAGGAGGTGGCCGACTACTACAATACGGTATGCGAGGCTTTCGGATGGCCGAAAGTGACGCGCTGGACGATGTTGGTATGGCTGCAGAAACTCGGATGGCTTGTGAACGCCGGACGGCACGGAGCAAAGGAATATATGAACCGCTACGGAATGCAGAACAAACGCTTTGCACCGACCGCGCCGATGCTGTTCTGGTCGCTCGACGGATGGACGGTGGAGCTATACTACAAAAAGCGCACCGAGGGGAAGCGCGGCGGTCGTACCACATACTGCAACCGCATGACGGTGGTAGTGGTACTCGATCCTTTCAACAAATACCCGATAGGCTACGCCACAGGCTATCAAGAAAGCCCGGAACTGATAAAAGCCGCGCTCCGCGATGCGACGAACCACACGGCGCAGCTTTTCGGCCAACGTCTGCGGCCTGTGCAGATACAGAGCGACAACTATCAAATCAAAATCATGCTGCCGACCTATGGCATGGCCGAATATGTAACCCCGGCACAGGTAGGCAACGCAAAGGCCAAGCCGATAGAGCCGTATTTCAGACGGCTCAACCACAAATACGCTAAAAAATGCTCCGGCAACTGGAGCGGCTACGGCATAACCTCCCGCAAGGAGAGCCAGCCCAATATGGAATGGCTCAACGCGCACAAGGGGCAGATACCCGACGAGGCCGGGGTAAGGGCGCAGATAGAATGGATCATCGAATCGGAACGCGCCGCCAAGCGCGAGGAATATGTGGCCGGATTCAGCCGCATACCCGCCGACCGACTTCTGCCGATGCCGATTGAAAGCTACCTGCTGAACTTCGGGCAGGAGACAGGCTACAAGAACACATTGGAGGGCAGCGGCCTCAACGTCCGGCTTCTCGGAGAGCGCAGGACATACGACAGCTTCGACCTCGAATTCAGAAAATACGCACACCTGCGGTGGAGCATCAAATATGACCCCGACAATATGCAAGAGGTCTTGGCCGTGAGCGACGAGGGGGACATCCGCATACTGCTAAAAGAAAAGCACCTGCAGCCGATGGCACTTGCCGACCGCCGTCCCGGAGACGCGGAGGAACTGCAAAAGGTAAAGGACTTCAACGACGAACTGAAACGCACCGTGATAGAATACGACAGGCAAGCCACCGAGATAGCGCGTGAGAGCCTGTTGCGCCACCCCGACCTCGGCAACCCATACATAACAGGCATACTCACCGACAGCCGGGGACAGAACAAAGACCGCAAGAGCCAATACCGCCTCGAATACACAGACGTAACCGAGGAGACCGCATACGAGGAAAGCGCGGGCGCGGGCATAGCCGAATCGACACGCGACCTCTATTGATTAACGGATAATCATAAAACTAATATAGGAAATGAAACAGACAGAAAAAGAAGCCATAGCCGCCAAACTGCGGACGTATGTAGACAGCAAGGAGAGCCAAAACGCCGCCGCCAAATCCCTGCGTGGCGTGAGCGCGGCCACCGTGAGCCAGATACTCAACGGCAACTGGGATCTAATCTCCGACGACATGTGGCGCACGGTAGGCAACCAAATCGGCTATGACCCGCGCAACTGGGTCGTGATAGAGACCGAGGGTTACAGGCGCATGACACAGGTGCTGACCGACGCGCAGCGGCACTCGCTCGTGATGGCCGTTACAGGCGACGCGGGCTGCGGCAAAAGTCAGGCGATAAAGGTATATGCCGGGAGCAACAGAAACGTGATAGCGTTGAGCTGCTCCGAATATTGGAACCGCAAGGAGTTTCTCGGGGAACTGCTGCAGAGCCTCGGCACAGAACCCGGCGGCTCGACGGTGGCCGACATGATGCGCGAGGCCATACGGCAGCTCAAACGCCGAGAGGGGGTTCTGATAGTGTTGGACGAGGCCGACAAACTCTCCGACCAGGTGCTGCACTTCTTCATCACCATATACAACAAACTGGAAGATACCGTGGGAATCGTCCTCTGCGCCACGCAATACCTCAAAAAGCGGATAGAGCGCGGAGTGGTGAACAACCGCAAAGGCTACAAGGAGATATACTCACGCATAGGCCGCAAATTCATACCGATGCCTGTTGTGAACCGGGGCGACATAAAGGCCGTATGCACCGCCAACGGCCTTGAAGACCGCCGGGAGATAGAACGTATCATTGACGATGCCGACAACGACCTGCGGCGCGTAAAACGCCTTGTGTGCGCCCTCAAACTGAAATCAGCCGAGGGTTAAACCCCGGTCAAACACCAATTAAACAATGGCAAAGGCATTAAGCAACCGCAACGTGTGCGACGCGAATTTCAAGGTCGCCGACTTCACCGGGGAGTGGCTCGCCACATTCGGGAAGCCGGAACTGCGCGGCGCGTGGATCATCTTCGGGGAGAGCGGCAGCGGCAAGACCCATTTCGCGCTCTCGCTTCTTGCCTATCTGACGCAGTTTGTAGACAAAGCCGCCTACGACACCATCGAACAGGGCTTGTCGCTATCATTCAAAAACTCTTGGTTAGACGCGAACATGGCCGAGGTCGGCAACAAGGTTGTGGTCTACTCAAAGGAACAGATCCCGGCATTGCGCGAGAGGCTGCGCAAGCGCAAAAGTCCGCAGGTTGTGGTGATAGATTCCATAACCGCGCTTGTGGGGTTCACGCGCAGCACCTTTGCCTCGCTTATGGACGAATTCCCCGACAAACTTTTCATCTTCATCGCCCACGAGGAAAACGGCAAGCCCTATCCGGCGGTGGCGCGGCACGTCCGCAAACTGGCCGAGGTGAAGATCCGCGTGGAGGGTTTCAAGGCATACCCCACGACCCGCTTTGCCACCGCGGAGGGAGGCGGCGAGGAGTTTGTGATATGGCCGGAGGGTGCGGCCAAATACTACGCTCAAATAATAGACAAGGAGACCAACCAATAAAAACGAGATATTATGGCAACAGTTACGGCACAACAGCAGAAGTGGCTGCTTAAAAAATTCCACACGCTCTGCGCCCGGCTCAACATGGACGCGGACATGAAACTGGCTCTTATATCCGGCTACGGCGTGGAGAGCAGCAAGGATCTTACAAACGCGGAACTCTTGGAACTCTGCGACCACCTCAACGAGATACTGAACCCGGAGGATGCTAAAACAGACAAGATGCGCAAGCGCGTGATAGCGGCCATCGGAGGTTGGCTGCGCATGATCGGCAAAGGCGACGAGGGGATAAACTACATAAAAGGCGTGGCGTGTCAAGCGGCAAAGACCGACAATTTCAACAAAATCTCTCTTGAACGGCTCACCACCATCTACAATATGTTCCTGCGCAAGCAAAAAGATGCAAAGAGCGTGAACGAGGTGGCCGAGAAGATAGCATACGAAGCGCGGTTTGGCACGGATAACAATCTTCTGAACTGATACAGGCATGAGTACAGCAATAGAACATCTAAAAGAGCGCACCAAAACCTGTATGGGCAATGACGGCCACGTGGTCGGGGTCGTGGAATACGACGAGGCAATTGCCGCACTCCATATTCAGAAAGCGTGTCTAATAGAACATTTTAAGAATTTCATTCTGAATGTGCGACTTTGCCAAGCCATAGGCTTAAACAAAGACTGGGAGCAGATACTCGACGAACAATTCAAAGATTTATAATTATGCCAGAGAAGAAAAAAGAGAACCTCAACAAGCAGGTGAAAGGTGTCGGCCATATCACGGTCTACATCAAGGTTACCAAAGGCAAGACGGTAACGACCTATTATACCCGATACGGCTTTGCCGGGGTATATACAAAAGCATCCTTGCAGACTGTTGCCGCTAAATTCAAGGAGATTGGCATAGACAGCACCCGCAGGGAAGAGCCGGACGCAGATAAAATCACCGCTTCAACCAAAATATACACATCAGACTGCCAATATATAATTCCACAAGACTTAAACCCGGAGACATGATAGAGGTACACATGAACGAGGGAGGCCACCAATGGGAGAAAACCAACCTCACGACATTAGGCGGAGACAATGGCCGCTCCACATACGACACTTACCGTTGCACCGCTTGCGGACTGACCGGGAAAATGTATCATTTCAACCATATTACCGTGCAGGAACGCTCCCGCAAAAAACTGTTTAGCTGCCCCGGCATGAAAAAAACGCGGAAAATCCGAATCACCTGCTGTCGGGCAGTAGGATCACAATTCGCCAATCTCACGCCGGACAGTATCCATGAGGTAATTCCGACACCTCCGGGAAACAACGGCAACAACGGCGTGTGGGTAATGGGGGTCGGCGAGCCTGTAAAAGTGCTGAATGGTGAATTTACATACATCAACGAATGAGCCGCAAAGCACTTGAAAACGAGATAACCTCACACATCACCGAGGTAACGAGCAGCCTTGAGATGGCCGAATACGCAGCCCTTATGCGGTGGCTTTCGGACTGGGCGCACGAAAAGGCAGAACTCGCCGATTACCTGCCCGACTTTGACTGCGAAGAAGAATAACAACCATCAATAAAAAAATAATATGACAGTAATCGAAAAGCAGTACATGGACGCGGTGATAGCGATGAACCGCAAAATGGCAGATCAGAACAAAGTAGACTGGGAACGCTACCGCATGGACGCAGCCCAAAATGTGGCAACCTACTGCATGGGGCTGTATCTTACCAACCGGGAAAGCGACAGACCTACCTATGCGGAAGTTGCGGAAGTCGCTGTAAAAATGGCTAACGCTATCGTGACAGAGCTGCAAAACAATCCTCTAAACACGAAAAACGACGGAAATGGATAAAGAGCGATTCGAAGCAGTATGCAATGCTTACAAAGCAATGTATTTCAGCGCAAAAAAACGATAAAGAGCGCAAGGATAGAATCAACTCGTTCCGCGCCGGACAAATCAAAATATCAAAGGGATAATCACCCATCATTTAATCACCATTAAAACAACAGACAAATGGCAAAAAGAGAAAAGAAAACAATCATCAGCGGCGTAAGCCGCGAGGCGATGGAGGAGGCTTTCAGAGCATACGCCGACGCCGACGCAAAGCAGCGATCACTCACCGCCGAAATGGACGGCAAACTCGTGGAAATCCGCGAGGACTACGCCGACCGACTGGCCGAACTCGACGCGGAGAAAAAGGCCGCATTCGAGAAAATGCAGGTGTTCGCGGTAGAGAACCGCGAGGAACTGTTCACCAAGCGCAAGAGCATGGAGACCACGCACGGCATCCTCGGCTTCCGCACAGGCAATCCCAAGCTGAAAGCCCGCAAGGGCATGACGTGGGCAGGGATTCTCGAACTGCTCAAAATCAAAGGCAAGAACTACGTGCGCATGGTCGAGGAGGTGGCAAAGGACAAACTCCTTGCCGAGCGCGACCTTGACGAGTGCAAGGTAGTGATGGAAGCCTGCTGCATCGACGTGGTGCAGGACGAGACATTCTTTGTAGAACCCAAATCGGAGGGATAGCCTTATGGGAAAGCGCACGGAGTTTGCCCGCGACACCATAGAGGTGTGCCGCAACTGCAAGGCCGAGGGTATGGCGATAGTCGAGGAATTCGACAAAGCCGGAAACCACACAGGCAGACATAAAGAAATCTGCCCGGTATGCGGCGGTTCGGGATTAGTGAGTAAACATATCGAGGGGTTCGTAACGGTCGAGCCTTACGACAAAAAGAAAGCAAGGCCATGAAAAGAAGCGCGCCCGCCGCAAGGATAAATCGCTTGACAACGGGCAACACCGTGGAACGTGTTGCAAAGATAGCGGTTAAATTCTTAACATGGCGACAAAACCTCACAAAAATACACTCCTGCGCATACAGCACGTCTGCGACATCACCCGCGAGCATTACGAGGAGGGCAACCTTGCGAAATGCTACAAACAGGTGTGGAGGCATTTTGTGTACCCTGTCTATCCGATGTGTTACCACACGTTCCTCAGCTATCTTCGGCGTGGGCTGGAGGGATTCTCCGACAAGCCCCGCGACACACAGCCCTCCCTATTCGACGACATAGACATGGGGGAATGAAAGCGACACCGCCCGCAGAACCGAAACTGCGGGCGGTGTTGTGTCTATACCATCTCCTCGGAGAAAGCGTCGGCGAAGATGTCGCCTGTGTCAAGGGTAACATTGCGCGGTGTGAGAATGTAGCCGTCATCGACGGAGGCCGAACAGTCTATGCAGTGGGTTCGCCACTCCTCCAAATCCTCGCATATCTGCTCATGGTTATGGTCGGTGTCCGAGCCGGAATATTGGAACTGCGAGAAACTGCGTCCCTGTTCATCCGCGCCACCCGAAAAGCCGTTCAAGGCGAGTTTGACGGCGCGGATCAGCCGGAAGCGGCGCAGAGCCTCGTCGCGGTAAGGCGTGTCGGTCTGCGCGAGCGTGGCCGTTACGAAATGCAGCCTCACCGTCATATCGCCATGCACCGCTCCACGAGAGAGCGGCGACCACAGCACCGGGAGAAACTCCACGAAGATTCCCGGCGGGTTGAACGGACGCATCTGCGTGAGACGTGCCGTATTCTCGTTCCACAGGCCGACATGGTTAATGGCCGGAACTCCCGGTAATTTTGCGTCAGGGTCGCGTTTAGGTCGGCAGTAGATATATTTGTCATCCACGAGACGGACACGCGACAGACGCGCCTCTAAATCGGTAAAAATGCGTAATCTCATATCAATGTCGGTTAAAGTCATCGGCAAGGCGTTGCGAGAACTCCTGCAGCCGTTTGAAAACAATGTCGCCGAGGGCTTGCTGCACCTTTTCGTGGTCGCCTATGAACTGGCGTTGCGGCATATTCATCTGCCGGGAATGTGAGCGCACGGTGTATGTGTTCCCGGTCTTCTTAGACGTGCGCGAGTGGGAGCGGACGGTAACGGCGAAATTGCCGCCCTCGTTGTGCAGGGCTGTATATGGTCGGTCGGAGGTGAAGACCACGGCCATTCCCCGGATCATCGAACGGATGGAGCGTCGCATCGCCCCGGTAACGATAAGGATAGAGCCGCGTCCGCGTTTGTTTGTCTTGCTCGCCTTTGTCGCCACCCACTTCTCGCCGAAGAAACCCTGCTGCCGGAAATTGTCCTTGAACAGCTCCGTGAGCTTCACGCGGGCATCGCTCAGAATATCGTCGTAAATGTTGCGTGGCATGGCGGCGCGGATCTAATCGGCGAGATTCAGAAACAGCAGGGAGATAAGGCCGAGTTTGACCTGCATACGGTCGGACTTGTCCTCTATCTTCTGAAAATCTATCTTTGAGGGAGCGGCCTTGACCTGCTCCCATCTCTCCGGGGTCAATTCCTCGCCGAGACACATAAGGGCTGCGGCGACATCGGTCTGCGAGAACTCGGCTGTAACTGTAATTTTTTCGTCCATTTTGTTGAAAGTGTTGGGGTTTATTTTGTTGTATGAAAAAGAATGTCTATCTTTGCAATCCCATAGGAGGCCGCTGTGGGTTCTTTCGAGGAGGCGGCAACCTGCCCGCGCTGCGGGCTTTTTTTATGTCTATACATCATGTCGGCGAATATCTGCCGAGCCGTCCTCCTTTCGCACCACACAGACAATATGCTTTACCTGTAAATGTCGTGTCTGCCGTTTAAGCCATTTAACGCCGTTGGTAATTTTGCTTGGATGGTACATACTGCCGTCATGGAAATAGAGGCACACGGTATCGGCGGCAATACGGACATCAGAGCGGGCATTATATCTCGCAAGCTGCTTGTTCTTATCCCGGAGCGCAGAGCCATAATGCCTTTTTTTCGATGTTATTGAGCGAATATCCATCATCACGCCGTCGAGCTGCATATCAAGAGCCGGGAGCGTCCGACCCTTTTTCTTCTTGCTCTCGTCGCAGAGGATAGCCGAATGGCCGCTTTGGAACAGAAGCCGCTGCACCTCATTTTCAAGATCCGCGCCTGTCATGCCCCACCGCAGAACCTGTGCATTATTGGATGTGGTATTGTGTCCCACATGGGCGGCGGTTATGCCGCCGGACACCGGGTCATACTCCACACCCCGATACTTGCTGTCCTTTGAAAGACGGTCATAGAGCCGCTTTGCCTCGACCCTGCGCTGCTGCTCGTGAACGACACGGCAGATCCGGCACTGTTCACGCTTGGGGTCGTAAGCAAGATTGAGGCGACCGTCGCAAGAGCCGCACCCTTTGGGGAGGTATGGATGTTTCTTGGGGAACAGTGTCATCTCGCGTCCGGCATTGTAGCGGAACATGCGGGCTTTCGGCTCGTCGGTGCAAGCGTCCCCGGCGGCTTTGGCCGTCTCCGGGTCTGACATAGGATAATCGTCGCGCAGCACCTGATCCACGTCGCAGCGGCAATTCCAACCATTCGGCGGCAGATAGTCGCGCCAAAACGGGTCAGACGGCGGGAGCGTGATATTGTCGAGCGCGGCGTGTTCCGAGCGCACCCTTTCATCCCCTGCGGTACGGTATTGCAGGTTGTAGCGGTCGCCGTCGGCCACGAAATCGTGCCATTTAACGGCCATCTGCGAGGTGTGGACGGCATGGTTATACTCGGCATAGAGATAGTTGGTGTTATACCGGGCATCAATGGCCTCCACGTCCTTGCGGAACGTGTCGAAAGGCTTCACATGGCCGTCCGCATCGGTGAGCGCGAGGCCGACCTCCGAGAGTGAATGGTAGGTCTTGAAGCCGGAGAATATGAAAGCGTTGTTTTGGAGCGCGGCGGTCAGTTCCGGCGGGGTCTCGGTATTGATGGCCGTATCGACGGCGCGGTTAAGCGCGTTGTACGTCTCCTCGACCAACGGACGCACGGCGGGATCGGCAAGCATATCCGGGGAGAAACCTCCACGAGCGAAGACCTCGCGCACGGCGCGGTCGAACACATCACGGTTGAACTCCACACGTCCGACACCTCCGGCGAGTGCAAGCACCTGCGGCTCGTAAAGGGTGGTTAACGCTTGATTAAACAGGCGGTAATGGTCGGCTTTTTCTTTTTGTCTGTCTCGGGGCTTGGCCTCCTGTTTTTCGGAATCCTCACCCCCTACTCGAAAAAAGAGCCGGAAGACTGTTTTACGCCGAGAATCGGGATTTTGTATTTTTCAGTGAAATACTGCGGGTCGATGTCGAAGAACTGCAAGAGCATACGTTCCAGTTCGCGCTGCTCCGCCGGTGAGTATGTGGCCGCATCGTCCCACTTGAACGTAAGCCCGGTAAGGGGGAATCCGAGGCGGATCATTTTCGGAATAAGGTCGTCATTGATAACGTATGCTATCAGCTTGGCATCGGCGGCACATAGATTCTCGAACACTTCAAGATGCGTCTCTGACTGCGATTTTGAGGAACCGTCGTCAACGGTCATGGTCTGTCCGACCACGCCTTTTGACATCTCGGAGTTGGCACGGTCAATGCGTTTGTCGTAGACATTATAAGCGTCGCCACGCGAAGATTCCTTTATGTCTATTGTCGTACCCTCCGGGAACAACGCCCATCCCGCCGCGCCCATCTCCTCGAGCATCACCTCAATCTGCTTGCGGTCGGCGGGGTTCTGCGAGGTGGTAGTTCCCACACGCATAGGCATACCGAAAATCTCGCCGAACACGTCCCAATAGGAGGTCATGTTCTTTTTGGATAACGCGTGGGGAGCGCATTTCAGCAACAGGCCGAGGTTGCGGCTCTCGCCGACCTCCACACACCAGTCGGCCAATGCGCCCTCGCGGTACGGAATGCCCTGCTGCGGGGAATCGGAGCGGTCGCGGAGCAGCACACCATACTCCGGGCATACGTGGTCTCGCGGCACCAGTTCCACGTCGGAGAACTTCATCACGCCGTT
>CAJTYH010000060.1 GCA_910583675.1 uncultured Muribaculaceae bacterium | reverse complement strand
TCTCTTACTAAGAGATATTGACGGTAATATGCCATTTATAACAGGCCTATTACCGTCAATTTTTGTATAATATTATCGTATCAAAACTATACATGGGAAATTTTGTATTGGATAATTTTTTATAAGAATTTGCTAATATGTAATTTTCTTTGTAATTTTGTAATAGGAATAATGACACCTCATTATGAGAATAATTGCAGAAAGAACCATTCGTGAATACTACGAGAAAAATCCTAAATCTAAAACAGCGTTGGAGGATTGGGTGAATGTAGTAAAAAAAGCACAATGGCGCTGTTTCGCAGATATTAAGGCAACTTATAGCTCTGTTGATTATGTAGGTAACCAACATTATGTCTTTAATATAAAGGGAAACGATTATCGAATGGTGGTTGTTATTAAGTTTATACCTCAGTTTGTTCTGATACGATTTATCGGGACTCACGCAGAATATGATAAAATAGATTGTTCTACCATATAAACGAAGGATATGACTAAAATTGAAAACGAAATCCAGTATCAGGTTATTCTTAAGAAAGTTGAAGATCTAATGCTGACATTGCCTGAAGATACGCCTGCAGAGGATCCTCGCATGGTAGAACTCACCTTGCTTGGTAATTTGGTGGCGGATTATGATGAAGAGCATTATCCTATCAGCAAACCGTCGCTTATCGAAGTAATCAAACTTCGCATGTATGAAATGGGATTGACGCAGGCCGCTCTGTCAAAACTACTTGGCATCAATAGTTCTCGTATTTGCGAGTATCTATCAGGTAAGAGAGAGCCTACTCTTGTTCAGGCACGCGTAATAAGTCAGCGCTTGAATATTGATCCGGCTATTGTGCTTGGAGTCTGACTGGCATTATTCCAATATAAATAATAAAGCAGACGCACTCAGTCGGGTGCGTCTGCTTTATTATTTGTATATTGGCAATTTTACATCATGCCGCCCATGCCACCCATTCCGGCGGGGGCTGCGGGAGCAGGATTCTCTTCCTTCTTGTCGGCGATGACGCACTCGGTTGTAAGGAACATGCCGGCTATGGATGCCGCATTTTCAAGAGCGACACGTGTCACCTTGGCAGGATCGATCACACCGGCTGCCATCAGGTTCTCATAAACACCTGTGCGGGCATTGTAACCAAAGTCGGCATTGCCGTCCTTTACGCGCTGCACGACAACTGCACCTTCCACACCTGCGTTTGCCACGATCTGGCGCAACGGTTCCTCTATGGCACGGAGCACGATATGGATACCTGTTGTCTCGTCCTCGTTGGCACCCTGCAAACCTTCGGCGTTCTTCATCGCGCGGATGTAGGCCACGCCGCCACCGGGCACGATGCCTTCTGCAATGGCGGCACGGGTTGCCGACAGAGCGTCGTCCACGCGGTCTTTCTTCTCCTTCATCTCTACTTCGGAAGGAGCACCGATATGGAGCACTGCCACGCCACCTGCCATCTTGGCCAGACGCTCCTGCAGTTTCTCACGATCGTAGTCGCTCTTTGTGGTTTCTATCTGTGAACGGATCTGAGCCACGCGTGCTGCAATGGCATTCTTGTCGCCGGCACCGTTGACGATGGTGGTCGTCTCCTTGTTCACGGTTACTTTCTCAGCCGTGCCGAGCATGTCGGGAGTAGCGCCTTCGAGCTTCATGCCCTTCTCTTCGCTTATAACTGTGCCGCCGGTGAGGATGGCGATATCCTCAAGCATTTCCTTGCGGCGGTCGCCGAAGCCGGGAGCCTTGACTGCACATACTTTCAATGAACCGCGCAGACGGTTGACAACGAGAGTGGCAAGAGCTTCCTGATCCACATCCTCGGCTATGATCAGCAGACCGCGACCGCTCTGTGCGGTGGCTTCGAGGATCGGTAGCATGTCCTTTAGGTTGGAGATCTTCTTGTCGTAAAGCAGGATGAAGGGGCTGTCCATCGTGCAGAGCATCTTTTCCGTATCTGTCACGAAGTAGGGAGAAATGTATCCGCGGTCGAACTGCATGCCTTCAACGATGTCAACGGTGGTTTCGGTACCCTTGGCTTCGTCCACGGTGATCACGCCCTCTTTCTTAACCTTCTTCATGGCTTCGGCGATGAGGGAACCGATGGCCTCGTCGTTGTTGGCGGAAATGCGGGCTACGTCTTCGATCTTCTTGAAGTCGTCACCTACTTCCTCGCTCTGTGCGTGGATCCCCTCTACTACCGCAGCTACGGCCTTGTCGATGCCGCGCTTGATGTCCATCGGGTTAGCGCCGGCGGCAACGTTCTTAAGTCCGTGTGTGATGATGGCCTGAGCCAGTACGGTAGCGGTGGTTGTGCCGTCACCAGCATCGTCGCCGGTCTTGGAAGCGACTTCTTTCACGAGCTGTGCGCCCATGTTCTGGAAAGCGTCCTCAAGTTCGATCTCACGTGCCACTGACACACCGTCCTTGGTGATATGCGGCGCACCGAATTTCTTTTCGATGATCACGTTGCGACCTTTGGGGCCGAGGGTTACCTTTACGGCGTCTGCCAGAGCGTCAACGCCTTTTTTCAGCTCTTCGCGAGCTTTGATATCGAATTTTATTTCTTTAGCCATTTTGATTAGTATTTTTAGTTGTAACTGACGGTTGCCGGAGGGATTGGATTTTCGGTTGTTATGATAAAGTCCAATTTTACCGGGCTATGGTTGTCAATTTCAGGTTATTTGAGGATTGCCAGAATGTCGCTTTGACGCATGATGAGATATTTCTCACCCTCGAATTCGATTTCAGTGCCGGCATACTTGCCATACAGCACCTCGTCATTTTCCTTTACCACCATTTCTTCGTCCTTGGTGCCGTTGCCGGTGGCAAGCACTGTGCCGCGGAGGGGCTTCTCCTTGGCTGAATCGGGGATGATGATACCTGAAAGGGTTGTTTCTTCAGCCGGGGTGGGCTTGATCAGCACACGGTCGGCAAGCGGTTTTATGTTCATGATTTCTATGATATATGTTTTAGGTTGTTTTTGTTTCTGTTCTCTTATCATGCACATTTCGTGCCAAACGGGGATGTGTCAAAATTGGCATATCGCCATTTTTGTGTCCGGATGGTGATGGTGCAGTCAGAATGGTTCAGATGGTAGGAGCTTGAAGGTGAGGTCGAAGGGAGTTGACTTAGGTCAATGACCGAGACCGAATCCTTCATGCGACGACCCAGATGAGCCATTATGACACACCATCCGCATATGGATACTGACAAACTGACACGCGGTGTAAGGCGTGCCGTGTCAACTTTGTCATATGTAGTAACAAATTCGGTGTGAGTAAGGTTCAGCTGTCACCCAGTTCAAGTTGATTCTTTACAAGGGTGTAGTATACGCCTTGCGACGCAGTGAGTGCTGCATGTGTTCCGGTCTCTGCAATCCGGCCTTTATCCATGACGATGATATTGTCGGCATCCCGCACCGTGCTGAGCCGATGGGCTATTACTACAACCGTTCGTCCTCGGTAGAAGTTTGCGAGGTTTTCCGTGATGGCGCGTTCGTTGGCCGCGTCGAGGGAGTTGGTGGCTTCGTCCAGGAAAATAAACTCAGGATTCCTGTATACGGCACGCGCGATTAGTATCCTCTGCCTCTGTCCTTGGCTAAGCCCCATACCGTCGCGCCCTATCTTCGTCTCATATCGCAGTGGCAATCCCTCCACATAGGTGTCTATACATGCCGTGGAGGCAGCCACGCGTATGCGTTCCATGTCCGGCTCGCCGTCGGCAGCGGCAATGTTACGGGCGATGGATTCGGAGAATATCACTCCTTCCTGCATCACAGCGCCGCATCGTGAGCGCCACCATTGCAGGTCATAGTCATGCAGCGGTTTCCCGTTCAGCAGGATTTCCCCGTTTTCAACCGGATAATATCCGAGCAGCAGTTTCATTATGGTGCTTTTGCCGCTTCCCGACGCTCCCACTATGGCGGTGACTTTCCCGCGTGGTATCTTCAGGCTGATGTCGTCAAGCGTCGGAACGGGGGAGTGCAGGTCATATCTGAAAGTGACTCCCTTCAATTCAAGTCCACCGGTTTCCCCATTTTCTGTGTCGTATGCCGTAAGCAGTGTCTTCCCCTCCGGGGGTGTCTGTTCGTCGGCACCCCCATGGATCTGATTGATGCGTTCAAGTGAGATTCTTACGTCCTGGATCGAATACAGGAATCCCATGAACTGTGCCACCGGGCTGTTCAACTGCCCGACGATGAATTGTATGGCGAGCATGGCACCCAGGGTTATACTGCCGTTGATTACGGCCATTGCGGCCAACACCGTTATGAGTATGTTCTTTACCTCGTTGATGAAGACGCTGCCGGCTTCCTGCGTCTGCTGTAGCCTGAGCGATTTCATCTGTATGGCGAACAGCTCTTTCTGCCTATCCTCCCACTCTTTCCTGCGCCGTCCGCTGCATCCCTGGAGCTTTATCTCCTGCATGCATGTCACAAACTGATAGGTCACATTGGAGTTGATGGCCGAGCATTCGAACATCTCATAGTCAAGCACCTTTCTCCTTTCCAGGAACGACGCTATCCACGCGCCGTATGCCACGCTGCCTGCAAGGAAAACAGCAAAGATCACCCAATCGTAGACGGCGAGTACCACCCCGAACACCACGAAACTCACCGCAGTGAACATGATATTGAGTGTCTGTTGGGTAAGGAAACTTTCCACACGCGAGTGGTCGTTCATTCTCTGCAACAGGTCGCCCATCAGTTTCGTGTCAAAGAACCCCATCGGCAGCCGTAACAACTTTATGAAGAAGTCGCTGAGGAGCGAGATGTTGACATGCATGGAGATATGCAGGAGCAAACGTCGCCTGAGAAAATCCGTCAGCGTGCGTCCGGCCACGATCATCAGTTCTCCGAGCAGTATCAGCCATATTATGCCGATGCTCCTCCTTGCTATCCCCACGTCCACTATCGCCTGTGTGAGGAATGGCAGTATAAGCTGCAACACGCTCCCTACTCCCAGCCACATGCCTATGCGTAGGAAATATCTCTTGTACCGCACGACATACCCCCACAGGAAGCGCCAAGACCGTTTCTCTTTTTCCGATTCCTCGCTGTCAGGCATGACGCGCTTGCCGAATTCCTCGGTCGGTTCCATGAACATGGCTATTCCGCGATGCTCCCCCTCCGCGTCGGTTTCTCCCCAGTGGTGCCGCAGCTCATCGCGGCTGACGGTCATCATCCCTTTTCCCGGATCCGCTATCTTGTAGCGGGTGCCACGGCGGTTCATCCCATACACCACAGTGAAGTGGTTCTGGTTCCAGTGCAGTATGGCGGCTTCAGGCGCGTCACCCCTTTTGCACGCTTCCGGGCTGAAAAGCTCTCGCAGCTGTTCCTCCTTTAGGCGGTAGGCTTTTGCCTCCAGCCCGAGTGCATGGGCACCGTCTGCAATCCCTTTCATTGACACCCCCTCTTTTGTCGGATGGCAATACCGTTCCAGGGTGTCCAGGCTATACCTTACTCCCAATGCGGAACAAACCATGGCCAAAGAGGCGACCCCGCACTGCATGGCATCGCGCTGTCTCACGTATCTGAGCCTGATTTTTCTGTTACGCGTTGTCATGTTTTTGCGGGGTCTCTCTTCGGTGGGAATATTAATAATGATTTGCAGCCTTGTCTGTTCCGTCAGTCTGTTCCGAGTTCTTCGATATTCATCTTTCTGACGGGTGCTCCTTTCTGCAAGCGGTAGCTTATGCGGAGCATGATCTTGTTATCGTCCCTGAATTGGTTGTTGCTCCAAGTGTGGTCGTTCATGGCGGGAGAGTAAAGCCACTCTTGCGTGTAGCCTGACATGAAATGCAGCGGTATCCAGTAATTGAGTGACAGATCTAGTTTCCCCTTAAGAAAGCTCTTTTGCACGGATAGGCGGAAACGATCGGTGTGTGCCATTCCGTAACCTTGCGGAGCCACGTGATTCCCGTTGCTGATATTGTACACCAGAAGAGACGACAATCCTATTTTAGGAGCGTTGAAAACGCACATGAGGTCTCCATCGCATATCCACCGCGAATGGCTGATGCCATTGTAGGATGCATATTCCTTGGAGATGTCAACCGTTCCTGCCAGAAACCATTTGCCGAACCCTTTGCTTGCCTCCACCCGGAATCCCCAATAGTGCCATTTGGTGTTCATCATCCGGCTGATCACATAGTCTCCCGTAAGGCCGTCAGGGCGTTCCCCGAAGCCTTGCGAGTATATCTTGTTGATCTGCCGTGGGGAGGCTCCGTAATTCGCATGTATCCTCACAATGTTCAGAAGCCCGAACATTAGGGTCGCCGTATGCTCCGATGCGGGTTTCAGACGGGGATTCCCTTGGTCGAACATCAGGGAATCGGTAAATTGTCCGTAATCAGTCACGTTTCCTAAGAATGGATTGTTGACAGTGGTATTGTAATAAAGGCGAATCCAGTTCTTCCTTGTGAAATTATGCGATAATGAGAAGTCTATTCTTGGGGACAACCTTGTATCGTTGGTGCTGCCGGTGGAATAACGCGTGGCCTGTATGCCTCCGGCAAGTTTCACGCTCCAGTCGTTGGCCGGATAGTAGCTTGCAGTCAGTGTGCCACGGTTGGTAAGCTGCCGTGAATCCGTCAGCATTCTTCCGCTCTCAAGCCGGTAGCTTCTGTAGCGATTGTTGATGATGCGGTAATTGAGGTTGAACACCCATTTCTCGTTTGCGGTCATGTGTGACACGTCAATGTCGCCCGCCTGATAGTTCCCGCGTGCAACGCGGTTGTCGGCGAGGTTGAATCCTCCGCTACGGGTGTTCCGCGAATAATTTCTCGTTTTTCCGTCACTGAAGTTGAACATGGCGGAATAGCTCCATCGTTCGGAGTATCCGTAGTAGTAAGCTCCCGCCCAATAGTCATATATAGGGTCGGTTTTCTCGTTGAAAAGATGGCTTTCCCGGTATGGCGCGTCATGTATGGGCGACATGGTGGTCATGTCTTCATATTTGCGTTGCGTGGATTCGGTGTGATTGAAATTGCCGATCACAGAAATGGCATGCCTGTCATTGAACTTGTAGTCTACCGATACGTTCCCCTTCACCCCTTTTGAAGTGTTGAAGTCGGTGGGGGAAGTCCGGGGTTGTTCTATCGCTGTCTCAAACAGGTCGTTAAGAGGATATTCCTTGGCGGAATAACTTGACGAGCCGTTTCGAAGCCACACGTTTTGTGCATATATGCTGAATGTCCATTTGTTGTGCACATAGTTGAACAATCCGCTGGTTTCCCAAGATGCAAAATCCTTTCCCTTTCCGTTGCGACCGCTTGGCATTAGGAAATCCTGATTCTGCACGTACAGGTCGAATCCTTCGTAATTCTTCTTTGTGTGCAGGTTCAGCAATATCTCATATTCCTGATATTTTCCTGTAGGATTGTAGATTACGTCTACGCGGCTGAATCGTTGGTGTCCCAACTGTGCGACTTGCTCTATCTGCTTGTCTATGCTGTCTACGAGTATCTTTATTTTGCTGTTCCCCATGTAAGTCATAGCTTGCCCTATTGGATCATATCTGAATCCCGGTATTTTCCCGATTACTTCCGAGATGTTCCTGGCATACTTCCTCATGGCCGGTGTGATGGTCACTTCGTCGTGCGTCCCGTGGTGCACGATGTTCTCCATCTCCACTACAACCTCTTTCAGCTCCTTTCCCGCGATGGTATCCTTGGCCTCGGTCTGTCCCCATAGCTTCCCCGGCAATGCCGCCATTGCTACCAAAAGGAGCACCAATTTTATGAGATTGAACTTGTTCATGAGTTTTGGGGGTAAATGTGTCTTAGCGTATGGTGGAGGAACTGTTGCCTGAGATGTTGATGGATTGTGAGCGATCCACCTTTTTGCCGTATTCAAAGCTGTAGTTGAACGAAAGCGCCACATATCTGCCGAATGAGGGATCATATGATTTAAGGATTATGTCGGCATACGGATGGTTCGTTTCGGTTTCAGTCTTGAAATACCTGTTCAGGGGCATCGCATCAAGTCGCACGCCCCAGTTGTTGGTGGTGTATGAAGCGCTCAGCCACAGGCTGCACTGAGGGCGTTTCTCATAGCTTCCTGAAGGGAAGCTCGCTCTGCCGTCAGGGGCACCGAATTTGGCAGACATCATTATGTGGCTGTTCGGCGTGTAGTTGATGCCGGCGGTCGGCTGCACTAGCCATCGGTTCTGTTTGAAGATCCCTGTCTGGTGGAATCGCCTTGCGGTGACGGATAGGGATAAGGACAATGCGCTGCTTATGTTATAATCCCCTGTAAGGAACATGTATATCTCATCGTTGTTTCCGCTTGTGACGGGGATGCGATACATTACGTCGTTGTAAGGGAGGAATCCGTTGACAGTCGCATCTATCGTTCCGCTGTATCTGGCAGAGAACGCCATTGTCAGACGATTTGACGCGAACCAGAAATAGTTCAGGTTGAACATGTAGTATTTCTGCCATTTCAGATCCGGATTTCCGATTGTCCCGGTGTATGACGAGTTCTGTGTCACGACCGATGTGTACATGCTCGGGCCGGGAGAAACCGGTTGGTATGCGCCGGTGAAAGAAAGCGAGTGCTTCTGTGCGATGCTTCCCGAGAGTGAAAGCCGCCCGTTCCACATGTTTTCGTTGATGTCGTCAACGCCGGTCTGTCTCGTGAGCGAATGCACGTATGCCAGATCCAGTGAAAGGTTCCATTGCTTCGGGAGCTTGAACGTGTACATGGCTCTCGCAGAAGTGGTGTTGGCTACGAAATGTTGCTTGGCATTGGCCGTCCCCCGATAACGGGTGTCAAATATTGACGCATCGTCGCTGAGATGCAGCGCCAGTTGGGTGCGGTTAGGAAACACATAGTATGCGCTTAGTTTGCCGCTTGGAGCAAAGACCTTCTCCCGTATTATGTTTTCAAACAGACTTGATGCGGTTTCAGACATTTCCCTTCTTATGTCATCCTTGTCGTAGTCAGAGTGTGATGCGTTTCCGCTCAGGCTGAAATACAGTTTTTCCGAGGCGAGATAATTGAGCATGAAGCCTAAGGACGGCGTGACGTTGGCCGTCTTGGCATCAATGGATGTGCGCAGGTCGGTCTGCACTCCCTTTATAAGATCGGTCTGTGTCCCCGACCAGTCGTTGTGCGGTTGCTTGTGTCCGTCAACTCCCGCTGTTATCTGTGCGTTGAAGTTGGTGGAATTATTGTACCTCCACTGTATGCCCCCGTTGTACTTGCCAAACCGGCGTTTTGTCATTTCAGAGTGCTTGTATCGGTCAAGTGTCCATTCGTTTCCGTCAGCACCCTTCATCCGGTAAATGTTGTGTGCATCCGAGAGAAACCCTTTCGTGTTGTCGTAACCGCCGCTTCCGGTCAGTTGCCATGTGGATCGTCCTTTTACGAACTTGCTGTAGACCGAATAGTCCCCGTCGTTGGCGATCACCTTTTGAGAGCCGTTCAAGGTTGTATAGCCTCCGTATTCATATTCCTTTGCAATGATGTTGAGCACATATTCCTTGCCATGATACACAGGGTTTACCGGATTGTGAAGCACCTCTATGCGCTGTATGTCCTTCGGCCTGAGGTTTGCGATTTCCGCATCCGAAGCCTCCAGGCCGTTCAGGAAATATTCCACCTTCTGTTCGGTATTGGTAGTCACGCTGCCGTTCATAATATCCACTTTCAGCATGGGGATATGCATGGCTGCCAATAACTGGAAAGTGTTCATCGAAGCCTTTTTCAATCGTGATTTCGGGATATATGCCTGTCCGTCCTCTATCGGCATGGACATCTGCGCTTCAACCACCACCTCTTTCAGCTCTTTCCCGTCTATGGCATCATCGGCTTCGGTCTGTCCCCACAGACTTACCGGCAATGCCGCCATTGCCACAATCAACAATGTGTATGATATTATTTTATTCATGCGAAATTGGATAATAAGATTTTGTGGCGGTTATATTTTAGTGTTTGTGATCTGTTGAAGTCTTTGGAATATGGCATCTTCCGTATTGATTCGTTCGCGTTTTCCTCCCTTGAAGAACCATGCTACCCCTATCTCTATGTTTTCATTATGGGTTTTATGATAGTACGTTCTTATAGCTTCGGGGGTACGGGTTATCGCTGTGCGCCGCGTCTGATATAATGTGACATCCAATGTCAGTTGGATCGTGCGTTTAAGGAGGTATTTGTAGAACGAACCATAAAGATAACTTACCGGTTTAAGTGTGACTTCTGAAAACCGACTCTCTCCTTCATATTGATAGGAAAGTGCCAACCCCATGTCATGGGGAAGTTGCATGTTGCTTGTGAGTGACAGGCGCCATTCCACATTGCTGTTGAATATGCCCCATGGTGTATGAGTGCGGTCTTTGCTCATTCTTATTGACGGTCGCAGTGTCCACCATTTCAAGGGATTTATATTTC
>CAJTYH010000059.1 GCA_910583675.1 uncultured Muribaculaceae bacterium | reverse complement strand
GGCACCGTGGGTGGAGATGAAGTACTCCAGCACCGACAGACCCTCCTTGAAGTTTGCCAAGATCGGGTTTTCGATGATCTGACCACCTTCGGCACCGGCCTTCTGGGGCTTGGCCATAAGACCACGCATACCGGCGAGCTGACGGATCTGGTCTTTTGAACCACGGGCACCCGAGTCAAGCATCATGAACACGGAGTTGAAGCCTTGGTCGGCCTCGGTCATCTGCTTCATGAGCACATCAGTCAGACGCGAATTCACATGCGTCCATATATCGATTATCTGGTTGTAACGCTCGTTGTTGGTGATGAAGCCCATTGCATAGTTGTTCATCACCTCCTCTACCTGCTCGTATCCTTCCTTGACGATCGCCTCCTTTTCAGGCGGGATGATAACGTCACCGAGGTTGAACGACAGGCCGCCGCGGAACGCCATGTAGTAACCCATGTTCTTGATATCGTCAAGGAACTGGGCGGAACGGGGAATACCGCATTTCTTGATCACCTTGCCGATGATCGTGCGCAACGACTTCTTCGAAATAAGCTCGTTCACGTAACCGATCTCCTTGGGTACGAACTCGTTGAACAGCACGCGGCCTACAGAGGTATTCTCTACCAGACGCTTGACGGGATTTCCCTCCTCGTCTACGTCGTCAACCATCACGCTCACCGGAGCATGCAGCGTCACACGACCCTCGTTGTAGGCGATCTGCGCCTCCTCGGGGCCGTAGAACTTGAGGCCTTCACCCTTTGCACCCTTGCGGAGCTTGGTGATGTAGTACAGACCGAGTACCATGTCCTGTGAGGGCACGGTGATAGGTGCGCCGTTAGCCGGGTTGAGGATGTTGTGCGAGCCGAGCATCAGCATCTGGGCTTCAAGGATCGCCTCGTTGCCGAGAGGAAGGTGCACAGCCATCTGGTCGCCGTCGAAGTCGGCATTGAACGCCGTACATGCGAGCGGATGCAGCTGTATTGCCTTACCCTCGATCATCTTGGGCTGGAAGGCCTGGATACCGAGACGGTGAAGTGTCGGAGCACGGTTCAGGAGCACCGGATGACCCTTCATCACGTTTTCAAGGATATCCCATACCACCGGTTCCTTGCGGTCCACGATCTTCTTGGCGGACTTCACGGTCTTCACTATGCCGCGCTCTATGAGTTTGCGGATCACGAAAGGCTTGTAAAGCTCTGCCGCCATATATTTGGGTATGCCGCACTCATGCATCTTCAGCTCGGGGCCTACGACGATCACCGAACGTGCGGAATAGTCCACACGCTTACCGAGAAGGTTCTGGCGGAAACGTCCCTGCTTGCCCTTGAGCGAGTCGCTCAAAGATTTGAGCGGACGGTTGGCGTCTGTCTTGACGGCCGAGGACTTGCGGGAGTTGTCAAGCAGCGAGTCCACAGCCTCCTGAAGCATGCGCTTCTCGTTGCGGAGGATCACCTCGGGAGCTTTTATCTCGATCAGTCGCTTCAGACGGTTGTTACGTATGATTACACGGCGGTAAAGGTCGTTGAGGTCGGATGTGGCGAAACGGCCACCATCCAGAGGCACCAGAGGACGCAGATCCGGCGGGATCACAGGCACAGCCTGCAGGATCATCCACTCGGGCTTGTTGCGGTGCGCAGACGCACGGAAGCTCTCCACTACCTGCAGACGCTTCAAGGCTTCTGTCTTGCGCTGCTGCGAACCGTCGGTGTTGGCGGTATGGCGCAGCGAGTATGACAATTCGTCAAGATTGATCGTGGTGAGAAGCTCATAGATCGCTTCGGCACCCATCTTGGCGATGAACTTGTTAGGATCGTCGTCGGGAAGCATGCGGTTGTCCTCGGGAAGACGCTCCATGAACTTGAAGTAGTCCTCCTCGCTCAGCAGATCCATCCGTGCAAGCTCGTCGCCGAACGGCCCCGGATTTATCACGATGTAACGTTCGTAATAGATGACGGCATCAAGTTTCTTCGAAGGAAGACCGAGCAGATAGCCGATCTTGTTTGGAAGCGAGCGGAAATACCATATGTGAGCCACAGGCACTACCAGCTTGATATGTCCCATGCGCTCGCGGCGCACCTTCTTTTCAGTGACTTCCACACCGCAACGGTCGCACACGATCCCTTTGTAGCGGATGCGCTTGTACTTTCCGCAATGGCACTCATAGTCCTTTACAGGGCCGAAGATGCGTTCGCAGAAAAGACCGTCACGCTCGGGCTTGTAGGTGCGGTAGTTGATGGTCTCGGGCTTAAGAACCTCGCCCGACGATTTCTCAAGGATCTCTTCGGGTGAAGAAAGACCGATCGAGATCTTGGAAAACGCGGTTTTTGACTTATTTTCTTTTCTAAAAGCCATATATAGTGTTAAAGAGAGTGTTTCGATTAATGTTTGTGAAAGGAGAGGAACGGTTTGTTACTGTTCCAGGTTGATGCTCAGACCCAGACCCTGCAGCTCGTGCAGAAGCACGTTGAGAGATTCCGGGATGCCGGCCGGCGGCATCGGCTCACCTTTCACTATCGCCTCGTAAGCCTTTGAGCGGCCTGTCACGTCGTCACTCTTTATGGTAAGGATCTCCTGAAGGATATGCGATGCGCCGAATGCCTCGAGCGCCCAAACCTCCATCTCACCGAAACGCTGGCCACCGAACTGGGCTTTACCGCCAAGGGGCTGCTGCGTGATGAGCGAGTACGGGCCGATCGAACGGGCATGCATCTTGTCCTCTACCATGTGGCCGAGTTTCAGCATGTAGATCACGCCGACAGTGGCAGGCTGGTCGAAACGTTCACCGGTACCGCCGTCGTAGAGATATGTCTTACCGTAGCGGGGAAGACCGGCCTTGTCCGTCCATTCATTGAGGTCGTCAAGGGTGGCACCGTCGAAGATCGGGGTAGCGAACTTCTCGCCAAGCTCGCGCCCTGCCCATCCGAGCACGGTCTCGAAGATCTGGCCGAGGTTCATACGCGAAGGCACACCCAGCGGGTTAAGGCAGATGTCGACAGGAGTACCGTCGGCAAGGAAAGGCATGTCCTCCTGACGTACCACACGCGACACGATACCCTTGTTACCGTGGCGACCGGCCATCTTGTCACCGACACCGATCTTACGTTTCTTTGCGATGTACACCTTGGCTATCTGCATGATGCCGGAAGGCAGCTCGTCGCCTATCGAGATGTCGAACTTCTTGCGGCGCAGCTCTGCATCAATCTCCTTGCTCTTGCGCAGATAGTTGACAATGAGTTCACGCACCAGGTCGTTGGTATGCTCGTCGGAAGTCCACTTGCTCAGGTTCACCGTGTCGAAGTCCACATCCTTAAGCGAAGCGGCCGTGAACTTGCCACCCTTCGGTATGATATCCGTACCGAGGAAGTCCTTGACACCCTGCGAAGTCTTACCTGCGGTTAGCGTCATGAGCTTGCTTATGAGCAAGTCCTTCAGCTTGTTCAACTTGTCTTCGTACTCCTCGTCAAGTTTGGGAAGGAGAGCCTGTGCGCTGCGGCTGCGCTTGGTAGCCTTGGCTGCACGGGCGAACAGGTTAGTGCCGATGACAACACCCTTCAACGACGGGGACGCCTTCAACGAGGCATCCTTCACGTCGCCGGCCTTGTCGCCGAAGATCGCACGCAGAAGTTTTTCCTCAGGGGTCGGGTCGCTCTCACCCTTCGGGGTGATCTTGCCGATCATTATGTCACCGGGCACCACATGTGCGCCGATGCGGATGATACCGCGCTCGTCCAGATCCTTGGTGGCATCCTCGCTCACGTTAGGAATGTCGGAAGTCAGCTCCTCCATGCCGCGCTTGGTCTCGCGTACCTCAAGGCTGTATTCGTCCACATGCACCGAGGTAAGGATATCCTCCTTCACCATGCGCTCGTTGAGCACGATGGCATCCTCGTAATTATAGCCCTTCCATGGCATGAAGGCCACTTTCAGGTTGCGTCCCAATGCCAGCTCACCGTTTTCGGTGGCATAGCCCTCGGTAAGTATGTCGCCGGCCTTCACGCGCTGACCCTTGTTGCAGATCGGACGGAGGTCGATTGTTGTGCTCTGGTTGGTCTTGCGCCACTTCGGGATGATGTATTCCTTCACAGGCTCCTCGAACGAAACGAACTCCTGTTCCTCGGTGCGGTCATAGCGGATACGGATCGTAGTTGCATCCACGAACTCTATGACACCGTCACCTTCGGCCATGACCTGGGTACGCGAATCACGCACGAGCTGACCCTCTATGCCGGTACCCACGATAGGAGCCTCGGAGCGCATCAGGGGCACTGCCTGGCGCATCATGTTCGATCCCATCAACGCACGGTTGGCATCGTCATGTTCAAGGAACGGGATAAGCGATGCGGCGATTGATGCGATCTGCTGCGGAGCCACATCCATCAATTCAACATCCGTGGGAGGAACGATCGGGAAGTCGGCATCCAGACGCGCTTTCACGCGAGGATTCTTGAATGTGCCGTCATCAAGCACCGGGGCGTTACCCTGTGCTATCACCTTGCCTTCCTCGACCTCGGCTGCAAGATAGGTAACATGGCTGTTGTCCAGGTCGACCTTTCCGTCGGCCACCTTGCGGTAGGGTGTCTCTATGAAGCCGAGGTCGTTGATCTTCGCATACACGCAGAGCGAGGAGATAAGACCTATGTTCGGGCCTTCAGGTGTTTCGATCGGGCAGAGACGACCGTAATGAGTGTAATGCACGTCTCGCACCTCGAAACCAGCACGCTCACGCGACAGACCGCCGGGGCCAAGTGCCGACAGACGGCGCTTATGGGTGATCTCGGCAAGCGGATTGGTCTGATCCATGAACTGGCTCAGGGCATTCGTGCCGAAGAATGTATTTATGACAGACGAAATCGTCTTGGCATTTATAAGATCGATGGGGGTGAACACCTCGTTGTCACGCACGTTCATGCGCTCGCGGATAGTACGCGACATACGGGCCAGACCCACGCCGAACTGATTGTAAAGCTGCTCGCCGACAGTGCGCACACGACGGTTGCTCAAGTGGTCGATGTCGTCTACGTCTGTCTTTGAGTTGATAAGTTCGATGAGATACTTGATAATCTCTATTATGTCCTCCTTGGTGAGCACACGCACATCCATCGGAGTGCTCAACCCGAGTTTCTTGTTGATGCGGTAACGGCCTACTTCACCGAGATCGTATCGCTTTTCGGAGAAGAAGAGGTTGGTTATCACCTCGCGGGCGCTCGCATCGTCAGGCGCGTCGGCATTGCGCAGCTGACGGTAGATATACTGGATCGCCTCCTTCTCGGAATTCGAGGAGTCCTTGCCGAGCGTATTGAAAATGATCGAATAGTCCGTGGAGTTGTCCTGTTCCTTGTGCAGAAGGATTGTGCTGACACCGGAGTCTATGATCTTCTGGATATTGTCCTCGTCTATGATGCTCTCGCGGTCAAGGAATATCTCCGTGCGGTCTATTGATACCACCTCGCCGGTATCCTCGTCCACGAAGTCCTCCTGCCACGTGCGCACCACGCGTGCAGCCAGCTTGCGGCCTACAACCTTCTTGAGGTTGGCCTTGTTCACCTTCACCTCCTCGGCGAGGTCGAATATGTCAATGATGTCCTTGTCGCTTTCAAGACCGATGGCACGCAGAAGGGTCGTCACGGGCAACTTCTTCTTACGGTCTATGTAGGCGTACATCACATTGTTGATGTCGGTAGCAAACTCTATCCAGGAACCACGGAACGGGATGATTCGCGCCGAATACAGCTTCGTGCCGTTGGCATGCGTGCTCTGTCCGAAGAACACACCGGGCGAACGGTGCAACTGGCTAACTACCACACGCTCCGCACCATTGATCACGAAAGTACCCTTCTCCGTCATGTAGGGGATCGGGCCGAGATAGACATCCTGGATTACCGTGGCGAAATCCTCGTGGTCGGGATCGGTACAATACAGCTTCAACTTCGCTTTCAAGGGCACGCTGTACGTCTGACCGCGCTCAAGGCACTCTTCTATGCTGTAACGGGGCGGATCGATGTAATAGTCCAGGAACTCGAGCACAAAGTTGTTGCGTGTATCCGCAATCGGGAAATTCTCGGCAAACACCTTGAAAAGACCTTCGTTGTTCCTTTTTTCAGGAGGAGTATCAAGCTGCAGGAAATCCTTGAACGACTTCAACTGCACCTCCAGAAAATCAGGGTAAGGAAGCGGATTCTTTACCGAGGCAAAATTTACACGGGGTTTATCTACTGCTGTTGACATCTATGATAATGTTATTCTGAATCGATTTTAGGAGAGAGCCGGAATACCGGCATACTGGTTTGCCGGAATCTCCGGCGGCAATCAGCATAAATATCGTAAGCGACGCTTTAAATGGAAGTCTAAATACGCAGCCGGAAATTGCATGAGCAAGCTGATTACCAATCAATTGCGCATAAGGCAGCTGACTCTCCGACAGCATCACACTGTTAAATCAACCTAAACCTTCGTAAACATTCACAAATTAAGTTAATTAACAGCCCCTTATTACGCCAAAAAGGTTAAGCGTCTATTTGCATAGACACTTAACCCGTTAGCCTGTTTTAGAGACAGGTTGGTATTATTTCAGCTCAACTTCTGCACCGGCCTCTTCGAGGTTCTTCTTGAGATCCTCAGCCTCAGCTTTGCTGAGACCTTCCTTGAGGACGCTGGGAGCACCGTCAACCATTTCCTTTGCTTCCTTAAGTCCAAGACCTGTGAGCTCCTTAACGAGCTTAACAACCTGGAGCTTAGCAGCACCTGCGCTCTTGAGCACTACGTCAAAGGCGGTCTTCTCCTCAGCGGCGGGAGCACCGGCAGCAGGACCGGCAGCAACTGCTACGGCAGCAGCAGCGGGTTCGATACCATATTCGTCCTTAAGGATCTGAGCGAGTTCGTTTACTTCTTTTACGGTCAGGTTAACCAGTTGTTCTGCAAAAGCTTTTAAATCTGCCATTTTAGTATGTTTTTATTTGTTTTGTTCGAAAGTGATAGTTGATTGTTAGTCTTTTTTGGAGAGGGTTTCGAGGATGCCGTGGAGCTTGCTGCCACCGCTCTGGAGAGCGGAAACAACATTCTTGGCGGGAGACTGGAGAAGAGCCACAACGTCTGCGATAAGCTCGTTCTTGCTCTTGATGCTTGCCAGAGTGTCAAGCTGGTCTTCACCGACATATACGGTTTCCTCTACGTAAGCTGCCTTGAGGCGGGGAAGGACATCGTCCTTCTTGCGGAAATCCTTGAGCAGCTTGGCAGGAGCGTTCCCCACGTTGGAGAACATTACCGAAGTACTGCCTTTGAGAGCGCCATAGATCTCCTCGAAGTTCCCTTCGGTCCCTTCAAGAGCCTTGTGAAGAAGGGTGTTCTTCACTACCATCAATTTGATGTCGGCCTTGGCACAGGCACGGCGGAGGTCTGAGGTGCGTTCTGCATTGAGACCGGCGGTCTCAACCAGATAGAAGCAGCCATACTCCTTCAGGGTCTCGGCTATCTTACCGATGATTATCGCTTTATCTTCCTTTTTCATTGTCGTAGTCTTTTTGTCGATTATTCGTCAATGGTCTTGGAGTCAACCTTTATGCCGGGACCCATTGTGCTCGAAAGATAAATGCTCTTGATATATGTGCCCTTTGCGGTGGCAGGCTTGAGTTTGATCAGGGTGTTGATGAACTCGCGAGCGTTCTCTTTCATCTGCTGGGGAGTGAAGGAAACCTTGCCGAGGGAGGTATGCACGATACCGTTCTTGTCAACCTTGAAGTCGATCTTACCCTTCTTGACCTCCTCCACAGCCTTGGCAACGTCTACTGTCACTGTGCCGCTCTTGGGGTTAGGCATAAGTCCGCGGGGGCCGAGGATACGACCGAGCGCACCGATCTTGCCCATGATGGCGGGCTGAGTGATGATCACGTCAACGTCTGTCCATCCACCTTTGATTTTCTCGATATATTCGTCCAGACCTACATAGTCCGCACCGGCAGCCTTGGCTGCTGTCTCTGCGTCAGCCGAGCAAAGCACAAGCACGCGAACCTGCTTGCCGGTCCCGTGGGGAAGGGTCACCACGCCGCGAACCATCTGGTTTGCCTTGCGGGGATCCACGCCCAGACGCACGTCAATGTCAAACGACGCGTCGAACTTGGCATAGTTCGTCTCCTTTACTTTCTCTGTTGCCTCGGCGAGCGAGTAGGCTTTCCCGGCTTCAATCTTCTCTAAAGCTAACTTTTGATTCTTTGTCAGTTTACCCATGTCAATTGAAGTTTAAATGGTTTCAGGGAATGCCCCCTTTACGGTGATACCCATGCTTCTGGCAGTGCCGGCAACCATACGCATGGCCGATTCAACCGTGAAGCAGTTGAGGTCGGGCATTTTGTCGGTTGCTATGTTCTTTACCTGTTCCCAAGTGATTTCCGCCACCTTGTTACGGTTGGGCTGAGCCGAACCTTTCTTTATCTTGGCGGCTTCCATCAACTGGATCGCTACCGGGGGGGTCTTGACTACGAAGTCGAAGCTCTTGTCCGTGTAATAAGTGATGATTACAGGGAGCACCTTACCGGCCTTGTCCTGGGTGCGGGCATTGAACTGCTTGCAGAACTCCATGATATTGATACCCTTGGAGCCGAGCGCAGGACCTACTGGAGGTGAAGGATTGGCTGCGCCGCCTTTAATCTGCAATTTGATCTGTCCAGCAATTTCTTTAGCCATTGTTTCTAAATCATTATTTGGTTTTACGAATCGTGCATCGCACCTCGCGGCAACCGAGCGTAACCTCAGTCGTACATCCGCAGATACTCCGCACTTTACTTGCGAACGCTGTCCAAAACGTTGGTTTGGACGTCAAGAGATTCAGCCTCTCCAAAGTGCTCCCTCCTCGGTTTAAGCCCTGTTTCAGAATTTCGCCGGCCTTCCCGTCATTGGCGATGAAGTCCGGCACTGTTCCTCCACCTGACAGCTGCCTGGGGAGCATGCAAAAACGGGATTACTCCCGCTCTACCTTTGAATATTCCAACTCCATTGGAGTTTCACGGTCGAATATCTTGACCACGATCCTGATCTTCTTCTTCTCGGGAAGCACATCGGTGATCTTGCCATGGAAACCGGAGAACGCTCCATCGTTGATCTTGACGATCTCGCCAACCATGAAGTCGTTTGCGGCATCCTCGGCGTTCTCATTGATGTCGTCAGCGGTACCGAGCATACGCATGACCTCGCTCTCGCGAAGCGGCTCCGGCTTTGCGTCCTTGCCGCGTCCCTTGAGGAAATCTATCACGTTGGTAGTGTTTACCAGCTCGTGCTGAACTTCACCCACAAGAATGCACTCTACAAATACATAGCCGGAATAAAGGTTCTTTTCCTTTACAACCTTTTTCCCGTTTTTAATGGTAAGAACCTTCTCTGTAGGAATTAGAACCTGAAACACATAGTTGCCGAGGTCGGAATTCTTGATTGCTCCATCAAGAACCTCCTTTACCTTGGCTTCCTTGCCTGAGATCGCACGGAGTACATACCACGCGCGCTGAGGCTTGTTGTGCGTCTGCACTGCTTCCGAAGTCTGCTTCTTTTCCATATGCTATTACTTGCCGAGGCTGTAAATCAGGTGCATGATAAAATCAACCGCTTGATCCATGACGAAGATTATCAGTGCGATAATCACGGAAGCTAACATCACGATACAAGCGCTTTTGATTAACTGCGTCTTAGTAGGCCAAGAAGTCTTATAGCGCAACTCGTCATAAGACTCCTCTATATTCGTAAGTAATTTCAGTTTTTTCATTTCAAACTTTTTAGCACGGGTTGAGAGACTCGAACTCCCGACACCTGGTTTTGGAGACCAGTGCTCTACCAACTGAGCTAAACCCGTATGATTGAAAACTCCGGCTTTACCTTCTTGAAGCCGGACAAAGCCGGAGTTTTCATTTCTTATCTTGATCCTGCAGACCTTACGGTCGGCGGATATTAGTCAAGGATCTCTGTGATCTGACCGGAACCAACGGTGCGGCCACCTTCACGGATAGCGAAACGCAGACCCTGGTCGCAAGCAACCGGAGTGATCAACTCAACGATGATCTCAACGTGGTCGCCGGGCATTACCATTTCAACACCCTCGGGAAGAGTGATCTCACCGGTTACGTCAAGCGTACGGATGTAGAACTGGGGACGATAGTGGTTGTGGAACGGAGTGTGACGGCCGCCTTCCTCTTTCTTCAGGATATAGACGGAAGCCTTGAACTTGCTATGGGGCTTAACGACACCCGGATGGCAGATTACCATACCACGCTTGATTTCCTTCTTGTCGATACCGCGGAGAAGGAGACCTACGTTGTCACCGGCTTCACCCTGATCAAGGAGCTTGCGGAACATTTCCACACCGGTTACGGTAGACTTCATGCTTGCGCCGAGACCCATGATCTGAACTTCGTCGCCAACCTTTACGATACCAGTTTCGATACGACCGGTAGCCACTGTACCACGGCCTGTGATAGAGAACACGTCCTCAACAGGCATAAGGAAGGGCTTGTCGATGTCGCGGGGAGGCAGGGGAATCCAGTTGTCCACAGCTTCCATCAGCTCCATAACC
>CAJTYH010000058.1 GCA_910583675.1 uncultured Muribaculaceae bacterium | reverse complement strand
ACGTATTGAAGCGGAAGAAATTTTACAATAAATAAATTTGATTACTCACTTATTATAAAATGTACAAAATTACTTTTTCTGTGTATCAAGGCATCGGACAGTTCCGATTCAGCATACCTATCTGACTTGGCCTCCCAGGATATCCAGAAGCTCCGTCGTGATGGCCTGCTGACGCAGCTTGTTGTATTCCAGATTGAGTTGATCGCGCAATTTCTTGGCGTTGTCGTTGGCACTCTGCATGGCCATAACTCGTGCAGCCTGCTCGCTCGCCCTGTTCTCCGTAAACACATCCTGCACCATGGCAAGAAGATACATCGGAAGGATACGCGTAAATATCACCTCCGGGGACGGCTCGAAGATATACGGCTTCGTGACAGCCTTTCCCAGCGTATCGGAAAACGCATCGTAGGTGACAGGCATAAGCTGCTGATGCTCCACCCGCTGCCGGCTGATGCTCTTGAACGACATGTACAGCATGTCCACGCGGTCATATTTTCCGCTAACGAAAGAATCCCTCAGATACCATGCGAAATCACGCACTTTGGCATCCGTGCTCTTCGAGTCCACACCCGACGGAATATCGACTTTCACTCCGGGAATGCTGAGCTTGCTTGCAGCCTTGGCGATCTTGCTTCCAACCGGTATGACAGTTATTACAGCATCGGACGCAAGCGACTGGCGAGATGCAGTCAGTACCTGTAACAACTGCTTGAATATGTTTACATTGTAGGCACCACACAGACCGTCGTCCGATCCCCAGACCACAATGGCCACATTCTGCAAGGGACGCGCCGTCATCAGCGGTGACGAAAACACTGCGTCAGAGCTTAGCAGATTAGCTATTATGGTTTCAATCTGATCCCGGAAAGGCCGCAACTGCTTCAAAGCCTGTTCAGCCTTGTGCATCTTGGCCGACGAAATCATCTTCATGGCGCCTGTGATCTTCTCCGACGACGCCACGGAGCCTATTCGTCCCTTTAATTCTCTAAGTGTTGCCATTTACGGTCAATAAAAATCTATGATGATGTTCCTTGGTTTTGCATACTAGGAAAGACGAGCGGCAGAATGCCTGAACGCGCTCTCCACTCACCTACGTGGGGAATGCCTTTAAACGTAACGCGCAGCCACTTCATTGGCGGCGGCAGTCAGCTTGGCGGTGCAATCGTCAGTCAGCTTGCCGGCACGAATCACATCAAGCACATCGGCCTGATATTTTGCGTGAAGCAATTGCAGGAGGGCATCCTGGAAGTCGGCAACCTTCTCCACGGGTACATTGCCGAGCAACCCGTTCACGCCGCAATATATCACAGCGACCTCTTCCTCTACGGCCCACGGCTTGTACTGCGGCTGAATGAGCAGACGTTCGTTCTTGCGGCCACGGTCAATCACACGTGCCGTAACCGGGTCAATGTCGCCACCGAACTTGGTGAACGACTCCAGCTCGCGGAACTGTGCCTGGTCGATCTTCAGGGTACCTGCCACCTTCTTCATTGACTTGATCTGTGCGTTACCGCCAACGCGGCTCACAGAGATGCCCACATTGATTGCAGGACGGATACCACGGTTAAACAGAGCTGTCTCAAGGTATATCTGACCATCGGTAATCGAGATTACATTAGTCGGGATATATGCAGACACGTCTCCGGCCTGGGTTTCGATGATAGGAAGCGCGGTAAGCGAACCGCCACCCTTTACCATAGGTTTCAGAACCGCCGGCAGGTCGTTCATCGCCTCGGCCACCTTCTGGTTGTTAATGATCTTTGCGGCACGCTCAAGCAGACGCGAGTGCAGGTAGAAGATATCACCGGGATATGCCTCACGGCCTGAAGGGCGTTTGAGGATCAGCGAGATCTCACGGTAGGCTACAGCCTGTTTGGAAAGGTCATCATATACGATAAGGGCATCACGACCGGTGTCGCGGATGAACTCTCCGATGGCAACACCTGCGAACGGTGAGTAATAGCGCATGGCAGCCGAATCGGAAGCGGTAGCAGCAACCACGCAAGTATAGTCAAGGGCACCGTGCTGACGCAGTGTCTCCACTATGGCAGCTACAGATGATGCCTTCTGGCCTATGGCCACATATATGCAATATACGGGCTTGCCCTCGTCGAAATTCTTTCTCTGGTTTATGATGGTGTCTATGGCAATGGCCGTCTTCCCTATCTGGCGGTCGCCGATGATAAGCTCGCGCTGACCGCGGCCGATCGGTACCATGGAATCCACAGCCTTGATACCTGTCTGCAAGGGCTGGTTCACTGGCTGGCGGAAAATTACACCGGGAGCCTTACGTTCCAAAGGCATGAGTATCCGCTCCCCCTCTATAGGCCCGCGGCCATCGATAGGTTCACCAAGGATATTGATCACTCGGCCAAACACTCCCTCGCCTACGGGAATGGAAGCGATTTCGCCGGTGCGACGCACCGACATATTTTCAGTTACCTTGTCTACATCGTTGAGCAGGATAACACCCACGTTGCTTTCCTCAAGGTTGAGTGCCACCCCTTTTACTCCGTTTTCAAACTCCACAAGCTCGTTTGCGCATACGTTGTCGAGACCGTAGACATGTGCCACGCCGTCGCCGACCTCAAGCACGGTGCCTACCTCCTCGAAAGCCACTGTCTTGTTGACGTTCTCGAGCTGTTGCTTTAAAACTTCAGATATCTCGCTTGGATTAATCATTCTGTTGTGGTTATATAAGGTAAGAGAGTGTTTCTTGTCTGTTAAATTGGTGTCTCGTCTGACCGAAAAAATAACTCACTTCAGAGGAGACTTGTTTTTCTATGTCGGAATTGTAAATACACGCCGATCTTTATACAGCCGACCGGCATCGTATTCAACTTAGCAACTTCAGCTGGAGCTGCTTCAATTGATTCTTTACGGACGTATCAAGCTTTTCGGATCCGATGGACACCGTAAAGCCACCGATAAGGTCGGGATTAACCTTGAACGTATATTCCATCGTGCCGCCGTCCAGATGACTTGCGATAAGTTTTTTCAGGCGATCCTCCTCACTCTTGTCCATGGGAGCTGCTGCCGTCACCTCCACGCGATATATTCCGTTGGCAGTGCGATAATCGTCCTCATAGGCGATAGCGATCCCGCGAGCCATGTCAAGGCGGTTATTGTTCTTCAATAGCTTGAGAAAGTCAAAGAAAGTGGAGTCCGACTTGTCGGCTCCGGCCGCGGTAGCCAGAAGTTCCATCTTCTTGGCATCCTCTATGAAAGGATTAGCCAACGTGACTTCAAGCTGGGGATTGGCTACGAAGCTGTCACACAAGTTCCCCATGAGTTCGTAAAGCGTCTTGTCGTCATGTCGTTCCACGGCCACCTTCAGCAGTGCCTTGGCATACCGTCTCGGAATCAGGCCTTCGTTCATATTCGATGGATGTTGCTGAAAGGTTAGTTTTTCTTCTCTATTTCGTCAAGGAGGGAATTTACCAGACGCTTCTGAGCTTCGGCATCCTTCAATTGCTCACGGGTAACCTGTCCCGCAATGGCAAGAGCGTAACGGCTTACCTCATCACGAAGAGATTTTTCAGCTTCCTTGCGGCTCTGCTCTATGCTGAGCTTGGCGCTGTCCAACACCTTCTGTGCCTCCTTCTTGGCCTCTTCGCGTGCCTCCTCTATGATCTGAGTCTTCATCTTGTTGGCATCGGCGATTATGTCGGCTTGCTGATGACGTGCATCGGCCACATACTGCCGGGCTTCTTCCTGAGCGCTGTCAAGGCGTATCTTCGCATTCTGGGCATATTCCACACCCTTGTCAATCAAATCGGCGCGACTGTCAACACCTTTTAGAATGGCAGGCCAGGCGAATTTCCACAAAATAAACAGGAGGATCGCAAAAGCCACGAACATCCAAATGGTCAATCCGAAATCTACTTTAAACAGTTCCATAAACGTCTTTTCAAAAGATTCGTTGTTTTAAGCACTCCGACACGTGGTCATACCCGTGCGGATGTCGATTTGATGAATGAGAGGAAAAAATGTCTCTTTGTATAGACTGACACCGCGGAAATCGGTGGCGGAAGCCATTATACGTCCGCCACCTGTTCCATCGGCGAAATGTCTTTCTGCATGAAACCGGGGGATAAAAAGCCTCCCGGTCAGAATAATATCATACGAACAGGGCGAGCACAGCCACGATGACCGCGAACAGAGCCACACCTTCCACAAGAGCGGCGATCACAATCATATTCGAACGAATGTCGCCGGCAGCTTCGGGCTGACGTGCGATAGCCTCCATGGCAGATGAACCAATCTTACCGATGCCGATACCTGCTGCGATGGCTGCGATACCTGCGCCGATAGCCGCGCCAAGACCTACGAGAGCTTCTGCTGCTAAAATCAATCCTAACATAGTCGTTTCTTGTTTTTGAGAGTTATTTATTGTATTGTTATTTGTTTCGTTGCAATGACGGCATCATTTCGCGGATGCCACCGAAGCGGAGATTGCCTTGCCCCCCTCCGCATCTATATGATGCTTGTGCTCCTCCTTGTCGTGGTGCTCTTCCTGCGCCAACGATATGAATATTGTGGAAAGCATGGTAAACACATAAGCCTGAATGAAGCTGACAAGCACATCTATGAGAAGCATGAACACCGAGAAAGCCACCGAGACCACCGAAGTTCCGGCAGCCACCGCATATCCCATGGCTCCGAAGATGAATATGAGCAATGTCAGCACCAGCACTATCATATGGCCGCCCATCATATTCGCGAACAGACGCACAGTCAGCGCCGCCGGCTTGGTGAACATACCGAAGATCTCGATCACAGGCATGATCGGCAACGGGAACTTCAACCAGAGGGGCACGTCAGGCCAGAAGATTTCCTTCCAATAATGCTTGTTGCCAAAGCAGTTCGTCATTACGAAAGTCATGATGGCAAGCACCATCGTCACTGCTATGTTGCCTGTCACATTCGCTCCGCCGGGGAAGACCACGATCAAGCCCAACAGGTTCATAAAGAAGATAAAGAAGAACACTGTAAGAAGATATGGCGCGAACTTGGGTGCTTTCTCCTTCAAAGTCGACTTTATCACACCGTCGTATATGAACGTTACCAGACTTTCCACCGCACCCCGCGTCTTCCGAGGGGTCTTGAAAGGATTATTCCTGTGCCAACGGGCAAGATCAATGAGAAGCCACAATACGATGATGCAGGCAATGAATATGGCGCATACATTCTTCGTTATGGAGAAATCCCACGGTTTGTACTCCTTGCCGTCCACGATCTCCACGATCTTGCCTTTATAATCTCCCTCTGTCGCGATCTTGAATGAAGCCGCTCCGTCTACGTATGTATCACCATGTGTGACACGGGAGGAAGAGAATATATGCAAGCCGTCCTTTCCCCATACTATCACAGGTAGTGGGATGCGCTTATGATGGTTGAAAGGCACTTCCCAGCCATAGCCGTCACCAAGATGCTCAAAAATGATCTCCTTAAGATCAGGCTTCTCCTTGTGAGCCTCATCCTCGGTCTTCTCGAGCTTATCGGTGATCTTGGCCTCAAGACCCTCTTCCTGCTCCCCGTGCGAGGCGTAAGCCAACGATGAGAATGAGAGTAGGAGGGTCAATATCAATAGAATACGCTTCATTTCGTAGGTTACGGATGGTAAGTGTTACCTGATTTTCAATTTAATACACGCAGACTGATACTACATTGTTGTCGACATCAACTATGCCGCCCGTCACATCCACCGAATGCTCATCAGTGCCTGATTTATAAGAAATCTTTCCACCGACGAGAGTGGAGACAATGGAAGCATGATGAGGAAGGACGGTGAACCGCCCCATCTCCCCCGGAAGTGTCACGGAAGAAGCCTCCCCTTCAAACAGTATCTTTTCGGCAGATATGATTTTTAGTGTCATGTGCGTGACTGAATGCTAATGATTTCAACGTTATGAGTTAGGCCTGAACTTCGGCAAGCATCTTCTTGCCCTTCTCTATGGCCTCGTCTATTGTACCCACATTGAGGAACGCCTGCTCGGGGTATTCGTCCATCTCACCGGAAAGGATCATCTTGAAACCGCGGATAGTCTCGCTCAGGGGAACCATCACGCCCGGCAGACCGGTAAACTGCTCGGCAACGTGGAAGGGCTGCGACAGGAAGCGCTGCGCACGGCGTGCACGAGCAACTACCAGCTTATCCTCATCCGAAAGCTCGTCCACACCAAGGATCGCTATGATGTCCTGAAGCTCATTGTACTTCTGCAGAAGCTGCTTTACAGCCTGTGCGGTATTATAATGCTCCTCACCGATGATATTAGGGTCAAGGATTCTTGAAGTTGACTCAAGGGGATCCACCGCCGGATAGATACCCAACTCCGAAATCTTGCGGCTCAACACAGTGGTTGCGTCTAGGAAGCTGAAAGTAGTAGCCGGAGCAGGGTCGGTCAAGTCGTCGGCTGGCACATAAATCGCCTGTACCGATGTGATTGAACCATTCTTCGTTGAAGTGATACGTTCCTGCAGCGAACCCATCTCGGATGCCAGTGTAGGCTGATAACCCACGGCTGAAGGCATACGTCCCAGAAGAGCCGACACCTCGGATCCCGCCTGTGTGAAACGGAAAATGTTGTCAATGAACAGAAGGATATCCTTACCGCCACCGTCCTGGTCGCGGAACTGCTCAGCCACCGTAAGACCGCTCAGGGCGACACGCAGACGTGCACCCGGCGGCTCGTTCATCTGACCGAACACAAGCGTGGCCTGTGAATCCTGGACTTGCTTCATGTCCACATCAGCCAGGTTCCATTCCCCCTTCTCCATACCTTCACGGAACTTGTCGCCATATTTCATTACACCGCTCTCGATCATCTCGCGCAGGAGGTCGTTACCCTCGCGGGTACGTTCTCCCACACCGGTAAATACCGAGAAGCCATTGTGTCCCTTGGCGATATTGTTGATAAGCTCCATAATGAGCACGGTCTTACCTACACCGGCACCACCGAACAAACCGATCTTGCCACCTTTGCTGTATGGCTCAAGAAGGTCAATCACCTTTATACCTGTATAGAGTATCTCGGTACCGATGGTGAGATCCTCGAATTCAGGAGCCGGCTGATGTATGGGACGGAGATCGTCTCGCTTCAGCTCGGGAAGGTGGTCGATCGCATCGCCGATGACATTAAGCAGACGGCCTTTCACCTGAGAACCGGTGGGAACCGCTATCGGACGCTCAAGGTTGTCGACACGGAGACCGCGGCGCAGACCGTCGGTACTCTCCATGGCCACACAGCGCACTGTGTCCTCGCCGATATGCTGCTCAACTTCAAGAATCAACATCGAGCCGTCCTCACGGTCGATTTTCAATGCGGTGTAAATAGGAGGCAGCATGTTGTCATCACCTTCGAAGACAACGTCCACTACCGGGCCGATTACCTGGGCTATTTTTCCGAATTTATCGCTCATTACTATGAGATATGTTATGGGTACTCTGTATGTTATCTATATAAAGTTCTTGGACATGAAAGCCATCATCCATATTACGGCTCGGGAACTGCTTAGAAGTTGCCGAAATACCATCCCTGCCAGATGATTATCACCATCAATACCAGATTCACGAGATTGATGGGAAGCAGGTATTTCCATTCAAGCGAAAGCAACTGGTCGATACGCAGACGAGGGTATGTCCACTTGAACCATATTATGACGAACGACAGCACGAATGATTTCATAAGGAACCATACCACGGAGGGGATATAGCCCATTATCTCGTTGAATCCGTCCCAACCGGCAATACGGAAAGGCATCCACCCGCCGAAGAACATCAAGGTTGCCACTCCCGACACAATAAACAGGTTGAGGTACTCTGCCAGATAGAAGAAACCGAAATGAATGCCGGAATACTCAGTATGGTAGCCGGCGGTCAGCTCGCTCTCGGCCTCCGGAAGGTCGAACGGCCCGCGGTTCGTCTCTGCCGTACCTGCGATCATGTATATGACAAAGGCGATGATGGCCGGTATATGTGCCGAGAATATGAACCAATGGTCAGCCTGTGCCTCTACTATCTTGCCTACGTCCATGGTGCCGGCGAAAGCCACCATGGTAAGGATGGAAAGACCTACCGAAAGTTCGTAACTTACCATCTGGGCACCCGAACGCAGGGCACCGATAAGAGTGAACTTATTGTTCGACGACCATCCGGCAAGAAGTATACCCAGAACGCCGATTGAAGAACAGGCTATAAGGAAGAAAATACCGATATTGAAATCGATGATCTGAAGTCCGTTGCCCCAAGGCAGCACTGCGAATCCGATCATGGAGGCAATGATCACCAGGTAAGGAGCAAGCGCGAAGAGGAACTTGTCTATATGCTTAAGTTCGATAAGCTCCTTTATCAGCATCTTCACGGCATCCGCCATACTCTGGAGCAATCCCCACGGGCCTACGCGGTTCGGTCCCAGACGACACTGGAAATAGGCACATATCTTACGCTCATAGAGGATATAGAAAAGTGCCAGCAGGGCATAGACCAGCAAAAGTCCCACTCCCACAAGCAGACATTCAATCGTCGTGGCGAGCCAACCGGGCATGCACCCGTTGAGCAGATGGTCGAACCACTCGGTGAAAGAGTGGAAATTGTCTATTGTATAATTATCCATAACGTGATGTTCAGTCGTCGAATAATTCTTTTTTCAGTATATTCTAAATTGTAATAACTAGTTGGCGTTTCAATAGGCTGAGGCAGCGTGATATACCGCGCGTCAACGATCCATGTCAGGCACGATATAGTCCATCGAACCGCCGATTGTGATAAGGTCGGCGATCTTCTGACCGCGCGTTATGTGATCTACGACGGCAGCAGCATTGAGACTTGGGGTCGCCAGCTTCAAGCGGTACGGCTTGTTGGAACCGTCGCTTTCGATATATACCCCGAATACTCCGCGGCATCCTTCCACGATCTGGAACCAATGTCCTACGGGGAGCTTAAGCACCTTGGGCACTTTGGCAAGGTATTCCCCTTCGGGGATATTGTCGATAAGCTGCTCGATTATATGCTTGCTCTGCAGGATTTCATCAACGCGATTCTTGAAACGAGCCATGGAATCACCCTCTGTGCGCACCACCTGCTCGAATTCCACCTTGTCGTAAGCGGCATAGGGAGCGATCTTACGAACGTCGCATGCCCAACCGGAAGCACGTCCCGAGGGGCCTGTTATTGCGTATGAGACGGCATCGTCATGAGTGAGTACGCCTACACCTTCCAGACGGTTCTTCGCGATCACGTTTCCGGTAAAGAGCTTGTTGTATTCAGCTACATTCTTGTCAAGCGTGGCGAGCAGATCTTTTACGTCCTTTACGAAATCAGGATCAATGTCGGCCATTACGCCACCGATGCAGTCATAATTGAAAGTCATGCGGGCACCGCATGTCTTTTCCATAATGTCAAGCACCTGCTCGCGCACACGCAATGTATAGAACAGCATGGTGGTGGCACCAAGGTCCATGCAGAATGTGCCGATGAACAGGCAGTGCGACGCGATACGGGAAAGCTCGTCCATCAGGGTACGAACCACCACCGCACGCTGTGGCACTTCGATGCCTGCGGCCTTCTCTATGCAGAGACACAGGCCATGATGATAGTTGTGCGCCGAGAAATAATCCAGACGATCCATGAAATGGAGGGTCTGCATATAGCTGAGATCCTCGCAGAGTTTCTCCACTCCACGGTGGATGTAACCCATGTAGACATCTATCTTCTTTATCGTCTCACCGTCCACGGAAGTGCGGAAACGCAACACACCGTGTGTGGCAGGGTGCTGCGGCCCTATGTTCACCACGAAATCCTCCGGCTTGAAAACGACTTCCTCGCGCCGCTCTATCTTGCCGTCGGGAAGTTCAACCCACGTCTGGGTAAGATCGCTCTGACGCTCGTTTTCAATGCTGGGTGCATTTGCGGCATCGTTCATGTCATAGTCCTTACGCAACGGGAAACCTTTCCAGTCTATGTTCAGGAACAGACGGCGCATGTCGGGGTTGTTGATGAACACAATCCCGTAGAAATCATAAACCTCACGTTCCAGTATGCCAGCTATACGGTAAAGATCGGCAATACTGTGGAGCATCGGGTTGTCGCGATCCTCGGTCTGTGCCTTGACCGAAACGAAACGGCTCATGCCAGCATCGGCCAGATAATACACACATCCCATGGATGTCTTCCAGTCCATACCTACGATGGTTACGAGGTAATTGAACCCGTGCTCGTCGCGCAATGCCTTCACAAGATCGTGAAGATGTGCGTCGGCGATGTTGATAAGCAGAATCTCACCTTCCTCGAAAATTGCTCCGGGAAACTGTCTTGAGATCTTGTCCTGCAATTCAGCCATATGTTTTGCTTTACTACTTTATTCCTTTTACAAGCGGCTTCGCGAGGGTGATTGGCGTCCCTGCCAGCCTTTTAACGATTGAATTGTCTCCATGTCGCGGCGCCTCGCATAGCGATGAGAGCGTCGTCACCGGCCGGAGCGCACCGTCAGCAATTTTCTTCCGGATGCTCCGCAAGGTATTTCTTCCTGCTCATCTTGCGATTCACACCGCCGAAGAAACGCTCCACCTTCATTTTTCGCGAAAGCTGCATTATGCCGTAGATCATAGCCTCCGGGCGGGGAGGGCAACCAGGAACGAATACGTCCACCGGGACTATGTCCTCTATGCCTTTTGCCACATGGTATGACTTGCGGAAGGGGCCGCCGGAGATAGCGCAACTGCCACAGGCTATGACATACTTAGGCTCGGCAAGCTGGTCATACAGACGACGGAACACGGGCACCATGCGATTCACTATAGTGCCGGCCACCATCATGAAGTCGGCCTGGCGTGGTGATGAACGTGCCACTTCCCATCCGAAACGCGCCATGTCGAAACGCGCGGCTCCAAGCGACACGAATTCGATGCCGCAGCAACTAGTGGCAAATGTAAGAGGCCAGATGGAGTTGGAACGCCCCCAGTTGATAAGTTTGTCAAGCGAGCCGATAATAATGTTTGTCCCGCTCTCACGCAGCTCATTCACGAGCTTCTCAATATACTCGTTGTCTTTCCATGCGTCATATGGCATGGACTTGGTTGTAATCTCTTTCATTTCCATTCAAGAGCTCCTTTCCGCCAGGCGTAAACGAGCCCGAGCACTAATATGGCAAAAAACACGGCTACACATGCTACGCCGGCACCACCAAGGGTTCGGAGGCAAACTGCCCAGGGGAAAAGAAAGACAGTTTCGACGTCAAACATAAGAAAGAGGATGGCGAACATGTAATATCCCACATGGAAACGGGTCATAGATACACCACGGGTAGGGATACCACACTCATAAGCCTCCCCCTTTTGCGGGTTGAACGAACGGGGTGAGATAAGCCCCGCAAGCCACATGGCCAATGCCACAAGACCGGCGCCAGTGAGTAGCGCCGTTATGGCCATCACTGCATTGTCAATACCAAAAATTCCTAATGATATCATAATGTTACGAATAATCGTTGGGCAGAGGGAGCAAGATTATCCTATGCATCAACACATTGCCGGACGAAACAACATTCACGGCACTGCATGGACAACACCATGCAGACAGCACCCTCTCAAATTTGAGGGCAAAGATAAGGTTTTTTTTTGAATTATAAGCCATTTTAACCACCAAAAATGGCCACTGGGTTATCAACAGCCCTCCTTGAAGCCCATTCATGACAACCTCCAAAACAGGCCGGATGGATTATCACATAAAAACGCTCCGTAAGATCATTCATCATATGACGACACGATTTCCAGGCTCGTCACAGCATCGCAGACGACCGGCTGGGCGCTCCTCACCTTAGCTACTGCAGAGTCCACACGCTCACGATAATCCTCCTCTCCCCATCCGTCCGGCACTGACATGAGGATCAAGTCCACCCCCCTCCACACACGCCATAACAACCTTAAACTTCTTTCAAGATCGGAAAAGTCGCATATGTCAATAGGATGGAACTGCGAACCGGACGCCTGTGACAGCGATCTTCCGAAATCGGGATCTGTTCCGGCAAATGCCACACTCCACCCCTCGCCTCGCAAACGCTTGACGAGTTTCCCTGTCATGTCAGGATCACCACATAAGACAAGCACTCTCTTTCCGGCAGAATATGAATGTCTCCTCCCGAGGAGCTTTCCCCGCTTCATATCCTCCATGCGACGCTCAAGAAAATTATCAGCCATACAATTCAAACCAGCAACTGTTCATACAAAAAAACGATGGTGTGTCATAACGGCTCATCTGGGTCGTCGCTTGAAGGGTTCGGTCTCGGTCATTGACCTAAGTCAACTCCCTTCGATCTCACCTTCAAGCTCCTACCATCTGAACCATTCTTTGCGAGCAAAGCGACCAAAGGTCGATGACTGACAGCACCATCACCATCCGGACACAAAAAAGGCGATATGTCAA
>CAJTYH010000057.1 GCA_910583675.1 uncultured Muribaculaceae bacterium | reverse complement strand
TTGTGTTGTCTTACCAGGATTCGAACCTAGACAGGCAGAACCAAAAACTGCAGTGCTACCATTACACCATAAGACAATCCGATGCTCAGACGAGGTGTTGGATAAAAAGGCAATACCTCCTTAAGCGGTGCAAAGTTACAAAAACAATTGGAAGGCGACAAATTTTTATGTTAAAAGTTTGTCAATCTCCGATTGAAAGATTCCAATTCAGGGTCGATCTACTTCTTTAGGGTGGCTCTACGATTGCAACATGCAATATGCGTTTTTGCTTATTCTACCCGTACCAACCGGATTGACTTGACCCGTAGGCGTGCCTCAAGGTATTGTTGAAGTTCTTCGCGCTCTTTGGGCGATATCTGGCGGTTGTAGCGTATCAGGGCTATGTTGGCGGTGTCAAGGTCGCCTGTGGAAATTTCGCCGAACACGGCGCGTGTCACGGCGATTTCTGAGATTTGCGGGAAAATCACTTTTAGTTCCGGGGCGATCCGGGCTGATATGGAGTCGCTTTGTCGCCGCATGTCAATTATCTGGCGCAATGAATCTATGGCCTGCTGCTTTTGCACGAGTGAATTCTGTGCGAGTTCATAAATCTGGCTTACGGAGTGTCCCATCAGGTCTTCGGTGTCGCGTAGTGATCCGGCATCGCCTTGGATTATATTGAGTTTGACTCCGCTAAGTCCGTAATATTGCATGCGGTTGGAGAGTGCGAGCTCTATGGAATCCTGTGGCAAGACTTTTCCGATAAGGGTGATGTTGAGCACCTTGTGGCCGTCGGCGCGGATGGCTGAATGGTTGAGAACCTGAGTGCTCGGGAAACGGCACTCCTGGTTTATGAAGCGATCTGCGTTCATCTGGAACCGGGAAAGGCTGAGCATGGTGTAAGTGAGGTAGATGCTCGGGAGGAGAGTCAGGATGGAAATGGTGTAGATAATACGGCGCATGCGTTTTGCCCGTGCGGGGTTTGCTGTCTGCATGCGTTTGAATTTCATCACCTTGACACCGATGAATGTGGCGAGGCAGATGTAGATTGAGTTTATGAGGAAGAGATACAATGCGCCGAAAAAATATTGCATCTGGAATGTCGCCAGGCCGTATCCTACGGTGCAGAGGGGGGGCATAAGGGCGGTGGCTATGGCAACTCCCGGTATCACGTTTCCTTTGTTCTTGCTTGCGATGGCGAAAATACCGGCACCCCCTCCGAAAAATCCTATCAGTACGTCGTAGATGGTTGGGGATGTGCGTGCAAGCAATTCGCTATGCCCGGAACTTACCGGGGAGATAAGGAAGTAGATGGTCGATGCAAGTACTGAGAAAGCTGCCGCCACAACGAGATTGCGTGTGGAGCGTTTGAGGAGTTCGAAGTCCTCTATGCCGATACCAAGTCCAAGCCCGATTATAGGCCCCATCAGTGGCGAGATGAGCATGGCGCCTATTATCACAGCCGTGGAATTCGTGTTAAGGCCCAGTGATGCGATGAGTATGGCAAAGACAAGAATTAGTATGTTGGTACCTTTGAAGCTTACACCCTCCCGGATGACCTGTTCGGCCTCCTCTTCGGGGATAAGATAGCCGTTGAGGGAGAAATATCCTGCCAGAGATGCTTTCAGCTGGTTGATGATTTTATTTGCCATTTTGATATTTGGTGATTTGAAACGTGGGTGGCTTAAAGATCGGCGATAAGATCGGAGGCCATCTCGGATAACGGAAGCGTACCGTCAAGCCATTTTATCTCAGCGTCTCTCTTGAGCCATGTAAGTTGCTTCTTTGCATACACACGAGTATTCTTGGCCATGCGTGCAGTGGCTGTTTCGAGATCCCAAATGCCGTCCATGTATGCAAACATCTCCTTGTAGCCCACTGTGTTGAGGGCGTTGGTGTGACGGTAAGGTAGCATGCGCCGCACCTCGTCAAGCAGTCCGTCGTCCATCATCCGTTCTACCCGGCTGTTTATACGGTTGAAAAGCGTGTCGCGTGGCAGGTCGATTGCGAATTTGGCAATCCGGAAAGGACGAGGCTTCTTGCGTCCGGTACGGAGCGAAGAGTATGGTACACCACTCTCAATGCAGATCTCCAACGCGTGTACAAGACGCTTATGGTTCGCGCAGTCGGCCTGTGCGAGATATTCAGGATCAAGTTCGGCCAGACGTTGACGGACAGCCTCTATCCCTTTTTCTTCGAGCAACCTGTAGGCCAGTCCCCTTGTGCGTGGAGAGATTGTGGGAAGTGCATCTATGCCTCTTGTCACGGCATCCACATACATCATGGAGCCTCCGCACATTACGACATGGTCGCTTTGGCTGAATAGCACCGGAAGCATAGCCATTACATCCTCCTCAAAGCGTGCGGCGCTGTAATAGTCCGTCACGTCAAGTGTGCCTATGAAGTGGTGCCTTACGGCGGCAAGTTCTTCGGGAGAAGGTGCGGCTGTGCCGATGGGCAGTCCCCGGAACATCTGGCGTGAATCTGCCGATATTATTTCCGCTCCGAGGCGCGTTGCGGTCTCTATAGCGAGCGCTGTCTTACCGGATGCGGTAGGCCCGGTAATTACCACAAGGGTCTTCACCGAGTCTTTACCGCATGATTCCGTTTCAGACTTGTTGTTTTCGGATTCCGTAATCAAGGCTTGGCCACGAGTTTGGCTATTTCAACGATCACTTTCTCCGCTTTCTCCATTGATTGGATCGGCACGAACTCGTAGCGTCCGTGGAAGTTGAGGCCGCCGGCGAAAATGTTGGGGCAGGGGAGACCTTTGAATGAGAGCTGTGCGCCGTCTGTGCCTCCTCTGATGGGTACTACAACAGGAGTTACGTCGGCAAGTCGCATGGCTTCCTCGGCAATGTCTATTATATGCTTTACCGGCTCTATTTTTTCCCGCATGTTGTAGTACTGATCCTTGATCTCTATGGAGCAGCATCCGGGGAATTCGTTGTTGGTCTTCCTTACGAGGTGTTCAAGCTCCTTTTTGCGGCGTTCGAACCGGTCGCGGTCATGGTCGCGGATTATGTAGGTCAGCGTGGTGCTTTCCACTGATCCGTCGATATGCACCAGATGGTAGAATCCTTCGTACCCTTCGGTGTGCTCCGGGGTTTCCCAGCGCGGGAGCATGAGTATGAACTGGTTGGCCATGCGTATGGAGTTCAGCATCTTGTGCTTGGCATATCCGGGGTGCACATTGCGTCCCTTGAATGTCACATTGGCCACGGCTGCATTGAAATTCTCATATTCAAGTTCGCCTATCTCGCCGCCGTCCATAGTGTATGCCCAGTCTGCACCGAATTGCTTAACGTCGAATTTGTGTGCGCCAAGGCCGATCTCCTCGTCGGGGTTGAATGCGATCCTGATTTTGCCATGCTCTATTTCGGGGTGGCTCTTAAGGAATTCCACTGCGCTCACGATTTCGGCGATACCGGCCTTGTCGTCGGCTCCGAGGAGTGTATTGCCGTCTGTGACGATCAGATCCTGACCCTTGTAGTGCAGCAGTTCCGGAAACTCCGTGGGACTGAGCACGATCTCCCGTTCGGCGTTGAGGGTGATGTCGTTCCCGTCATAGTCCTTGACGATGCGTGGATTTACATTCTTTCCGGACATGTCTGGCGACGTGTCAAGGTGTGCGATGAATCCTACAGTAGGCACTTCCCGTGAAGTGTTTGCCGGAAGCGATGCCATAAGATAGCCGTTCTCGTCAAGCGTTATCTCCTCAAGGCCGAGGCTTTCAAGCTCCCGTTTCAGGTATTTTGCAAATTCAAACTGCCCCGGGGTGGAGGGGGTCAGGTTTGTCGTTTCGTCGCTCTGGGTGTCGAACTTTACATATTTCAGAAATCTGTCGACTAATCCTGTCATATCGTGTAAGTTTTTATTGTTGTTTCTGGCGTATATCGTGAATATGCTCACGTCTCGCAAAAATAGAAATTTTTATTGGGATAACAGCCCTGTTTTGTGCGAAAAAAGATGTAACTTCAACCCCGGTTTCGCATCCGCCCGCAAGCGGGCAATAAAACGTGTCGCAAACGCGTTAAAAATAAGGTTTGAAAAGAGCTTTACATATCAGCGCCGTTATTCTGCTGCCGATACTGATGGTGTTGGTCGTAGCGTCATGTTCTCCAAAGAAAAATAATGCGGCGACACGTAACTATCAGGCGTTTATAACCCGGTATAACATCCATTTCAATGGCGACCAGCATTATAAGGAGACGCTCAAGGAGATGGAGGAGGCGTATGAGGACGACTATTCCCGCACGGTTTTCATACATCCTGCGGCTGCAAAGGCCGACGATAAGGCTCCACAGCCGTCCGGCAATTTCGACCGGTCAATAGAGAAAGCCCAGAAAGCCATACAGTTGCGTGCCATAAAGAAGAAACCCAAGAAGAAGGCGGGTAAAAGCTCAGATCCTTCTTACAAGGAGTGGATGAAACGCGAGGAATACAATCCTTTCCTGCACAATTCATGGATGATGATGGGGCGGAGCCAGTACATGAACGGCGACTTCCTCGGCTCGGCAGCTACTTTCTTTTATATTTCCAAGCATTTCTCATGGTTGCCTTCAACTGTAACGGAGGCCAAACTTTGGGAGGCTCGTTGTTATTGCGCCATGGACTGGCTTTTCGAAGCGGAGACGATACTTAACCGCATCAAGCCCGAGGAACTTTCAAACAAGACGGTCAAGCAGCTGTATTATACTACACAGGCGGATTTCCTGATCCGTTCCAAGGAGTATGCCAAGGCCATTCCCCCGTTGCTTGAAGGGATAAAACTTACGAAAGGGGCACAGAAGACGCGCCTTTATTTCCTTTTGGGTCAGGTCTATGGCATGACCGGCAACAAGGAGGGGGCATACAAGGCGTACAAAAAGGCGGGATCAAGTTCTTCGGCATCTTACCGCACGAAGTTCAATGCGCGTATCAAGCAGAGCGAAGTGTTTACCGGCAGTGACATAAAGTCGGAGGTCAACGCCTTGAAACGTATGGTGCGATATGACCGTAACAGGGAGTACCTTGACCAGATATATTATGCGATAGGGAATCTTTACATGTCGCGCCGTGATACGGCCAATGCCATTGCCAATTATCAGCTCGCCGTCGAAAACTCCACACGCAGCGGCATTGACAAGGCTATTGCCAATCTTACCCTCGGAGGGTTGTATTATGACCTGCGGAAATATTCCAAGGCACAGCCATGTTATGCTGAGGCGGTGCCGGTGATTCCTGAGACATATCCTGACTACCGGGCGCTTAAGAAACGTTCCGATCTGCTTGACGAACTTGTGGTGTATTCGCAGAATGTGGAGCTTCAGGATTCGCTTTTGCGTCTGGCTGCCATGACCCCGGAGCAGCAGCTGGAGGTTGTGAACCGAATAATAGAGGAGCTGAAGAAGAAGGAAAAGGAGGAGGCCGACGCTGCCGCACGTGAGGAATTCCTGGCCAATCGCGAAGACAATGCCGGCAATATGTCCGGTGCGTCGCAGGCTCCTCAGACTTTTGTGATGAACAATGGCGATGACTCATGGTATTTCTACAATACAGCGACGAAAAATGCCGGGCGCACGGAGTTCCAGCGCAAATGGGGCAACCGCAAGCTTGAGGATGACTGGCGTCGTCGCAACAAGTCCTCGTTTAATTTCAATGATTTCGGAACCGGTAACCAGAATGCCGAGGGGGAAGACGGTAACGTTGCCGAGAACGATTCAGTGCCTGCTGCCGATGCCGCGGAGCTGGAAAAGGAGAACGATCCTCATTTTCCGGAATATTACCTGAAACAGATCCCGTCGTCAGACGAGGACAAGCAGACAGCCAACGATGTGATCCAGGAAGGATTGTACAACATGGGTGTCATACTCAAGGACAAACTTGAGGATTTCAACGCTGCCGAAACTGAGTTTGAATCGCTGTTGAGCCGTTATCCCGACAATATATATCGTCTGGACACGTATTACAATCTGTACCTCATGTTCATGCGTGCCGGTGACGTAGCCAAGGCGGAGCGATACAGGCAATTGATGCTGACCGAATTTCCCGATTCAAAATATGGCATGGCCATGCGGGATCCTGACTATGTGGGTACATTGCGCCGTATGCTTCAGGAAGAAAACACGCTTTATGAGCGTGCGCTGGATGCCTACATGAACAATGAAAATCCGCAGGTGCATAAGATATATGAGACGGTGAAATCCGACTATCCGCTTACTAGGCTCATGCCCAAATTCATGTTCCTGGAAGCATTGGCATATGTCACGGAAAAGGATCAGGACAAATTCAAGTCCACCCTCATGGAGCTGCTTGAACGCTATCCGGACACCGACTTGACACCCTATGCCTCGTCATACCTCAAGGGTCTTGCGCAGGGAAAGGATCTTGCGGCAGGAAGCGGAGGAAACATGCGTGGCATGCTGTGGGACATTCGTCTCAGCAACGACTCCACCGCTGTGGCACAGGACGGGGAACTGAATTTCGAGCTTGATCCAGAAAGCGAGCAGTATCTGGTTCTTCTTTTCCCGGCAGACCGCATTTCGCAGAACGGATTGCTCTACGAGGTGGCGCGTCATAACTTCACGTCGTTCGTGGTCAAGGATTTCGACCTTGAGCAGATGAATTTCGGGCGCCTGGGACTGCTGATCATAAAGGGATTCACGAACTTGAACGAAATAAACCATTACCGGCAGGTAATGGCTCAGTCAAAGACATTCTCCCTACCGCCGGAAGTGCGTCCGGTGGTCATTTCGGCGGCGAATTTCGACACGCTTATAAAGAGTGGCCGATCGTTTGACGATTATTTCCGCTATATGCAGGACAAGACTTACCGCGATACAGAGGAGGCCGTATTGCCGCCTGATATTTTTGGCTCTTCTGAAGGTATCCCTGAGGAGGAAGTCCCACATGAGGAGGAAGTGCCTCAGGAAGTGACTGAACCTGCGGAATTGCCGGTTGAGGAGGTCAAGGATGACACGGAACCGGATCAGCCTGTAGGATCGGAGGAGATTGCTCCAGAGGTGAATAAGGAGATAGAAGTGCCTGCAAAGGAAGAACCGGTGGAACCGCTTCCCGCAGCTGTAGAACAGCCAAAGGCTGAGCCGGTCAATGAGGAACCTGAGAAGAAGCCCGAAACCGTCAGTGAGCCGCTGACTGCAAAACCCACAGCTGAACCCGTGCAACCGAAACCTGAAACGAAGTCTCTGCAGGCTTCGGGTCGTGACAAGCCTGTGCCGAAACCGCAGAAGCCGGCGAAAACGGTTCCGGCTCCGGCACTTCCGGAATATCCGGATGGTTCCGAGGGGGATGATCCGTTGCTTGAATAAAGTCCCCCATATTAATTTTGATCATATAGATGCGATATGAGCGAATACTCCATACTATGGGCAGATGACGAGATCGATCTCCTGAAGCCCCATATACTTTTCCTGCGTGCCAAGGGATATGATCCCGTGACGGTCAACAACGGGCGCGATGCGCTCGAACTGGTGGCATCGCGCCATTTCGACCTGGTGATCCTTGACGAAAACATGCCCGGTCTTACCGGCCTTGAGACCTTACAGCGGATAAAGGAGCTATCTCCGCAGACACCGGTGATAATGATTACCAAGAGCGAGGAGGAGAACATAATGAACCAGGCGGTAGGAAACAACATTGCCGACTACCTTATAAAGCCTGTCAATCCCAACCAGATACTTCTCTCCATCAAGAAAAACCTTCACAGCCGCAAGATCGTATCGCAGACTGCGGCGGCGGACTATCAGCAGGAGTTCACACGGCTTTCATCGCAGATCAACGACGCACGTACCATAGATGATTTCTATCAGCTGTATGAGAAGCTGACTTCGTGGGAGTTGCGGTTGGCTTCCGCAGATACCAATATGGATGATCTGCTCAAGATGCAGAAATCTGATGCGGACTCAGCGTTCTGCAAGTTCGTCAAACGGAACTATGAGGATTGGATGGCTTCGCTTCCGTCAACTCTTTCGTCCGGTAGGACAGACGGAGGAGAGGCGGGACGTCCTATGCTCAGTCCAGACGTTTTCCGCCAGACAGTTTTCCCGTTGCTTGACAATGGCGAGAAGGTCTTTTTCGTGCTGATAGATAATTTCCGTCTTGATCTGTGGTTGACGGTCAAGCCTCTTCTTGCGGAATATTTCACCTTTGACGAGAAATTGTATACGTCTATTCTTCCCACTGCCACGCAGTATGCCCGGAATTCCATCTTTTCAGGACTTATGCCTGTGGAGATTGCCCGTATGTTCCCGCACCTGTGGGTTGACGAGGATGAGGATGAGGGGAAGAACCTGAACGAAAGCGAGCTTGTGCAGACGCTTTTCGACCGCTATCGCCGTCAATGCAAGTTCTCTTACAACAAGATCAATGATTCCACGGGGGGAGAACGGTTACTGAGGGAATTTTCCAACCTCTCAAAGAATCAGCTAAATGTAGTGGTGCTGAATTTCATTGACATGCTGTCTCATGCTCGTACAGAGAGCCGGATGATACGCGAACTCGCCCGCACTGATGCCGCCTACAGGTCGTTGGCGGAGTCGTGGTTCCGCCACAGTTCCGCCCTCGAGCTTTTCCGGCGCATGGCCGAAAGCGGCGCAAAGGTAATTGTCACCACAGATCACGGCACAATAAGGGTTGACAGTCCGGTGAAGGTGGTCGGCGATAAGAATACGAATACCAACCTGCGATACAAGGTTGGGAAAAATCTGGGTTATAACTCAAAGCAGGTGTTTGAAATCAAGCGTCCGACGCAATTCGGTCTGCCCGCTCCCAATGTCTCCTCGACTTATGTGTTTGCCGGAAACAATGATTTCTTCGCATATCCGAACAATTACAATTACTATGTGCAGTATTACACGGATACTTTCCAGCACGGAGGCATCTCATTGGAGGAGATGCTTGTGCCGATCGTAACGCTCACGCCTAAAGTATGATGCACTTCGTTTACCCAAATACTAACGACTAAGAACTGAGAACATGAAACATATCATAGAGATACCTTCCGTAGACGCGATTCCCGAAGCTGCTGAAAAATTCGTGGCTTTGATGGGGGACGAGACCGTATATGCTTTCCATGGTGATATGGGAGCCGGCAAAACTACTTTTATACGTCAGCTTTGTCGGGCGTTGGGAGTGGAAGAGGATCTTGCAAACTCCCCCTCGTTTTCGATCATCAACGAATATAGGTCCGACACAACGGCTGAGCTGATGTATCATTTTGACCTGTATCGCCTTGAAAGCGTGGAGGAAGCCTTGGAGATCGGGGTGGAGGACTATTTTGACTCCGGAGCGTTGTGCCTCCTTGAATGGCCTGAACGGATAGAGCCGCTTCTGCCTGACGATACGGTGGTGGTGGAAATCAAGGTCAATCCTGATGATTCGCGCACGCTTGTTGTAACAACTCCGGAATGAGCATGATAAAGCATCTGCCCACGGTGCCCTCCACAAATACATGGCTGAAGGAACATGCCTCGGAATTCGGTCATGGCGACATTGTGGTGACGGACGATCAGACCGCCGGGCGTGGACAGCGTGGCAACTTCTGGGAGGCTGAGCCTGGTAAGAATCTCACATTCTCCATGTTGCTCAAGCCAGACTCCATTGCGCCGGCAAGGCAGTTCGTCATAAGTGAATGCGTGGCCCTCGGCGTTTCAGAGGTGTTGCGTGACCGCCTTTCAGGACATATTGATCCCGATCTGGTGAAAGTAAAATGGCCGAACGACATATATGTAGGTGATGACAAGATCGCCGGCATTTTGATAGAGCATGCGGTAAACACCGAGCGGATACTGCATACGGTGGCGGGGATAGGTCTTAATGTGAATCAGACCATTTTCCACTCTTCTGCTCCTAATCCGGTATCCATGGCGCAACTTGCCGGACACGCTTCTTTTTCGCTTACCGAAATAATGGAGGATATTGCTGCCGCTGTTTTAAGGCGTGTCAAGGATGCCTCTCGGAGCGATCGCGGAGTGGATCATCTGCATGAGGAGTTCCATTCCATGCTGTGGCGCAACGACGGGAACGCCTATCGTTTCATGCTCGCTTCCGATACGTCGCGATTCGTGGCTGTTATTGACGGCGTGGATCCCGACGGGATGTTGCGGCTTCGTCTTCCGGACGGGGAGGTGCATCGTTTTGCCTTCAAGGAGGTTGTGTTTATTTAAATCTTACCAGATATGAAATTCAAGCTATTTATTGTTGCCCTTGGAGTGGCTGCCGCCGCGTGGGCACAGGATGCCACGTTCAATGTGGCCACCTACAATCTCAGGCAGCAGAACGGCGGTGACACCGAAGCCGGGAATGGTTGGGAACGGCGTGAACCGGTGGTGGCGAAGTTGATCCAGTTCCACGATTTTGACATTTTCGGCACTCAGGAAGGTTTCAAGAACCAACTTGAGCAGCTGAAGGGTGATCTTCCGGGATATGAATACATCGGTGTGGCACGCGACGATGGGAAGGAGGCGGGTGAGCATTCTGCCATATTCTATCGCACAGATCTTTTCGATGTGGTGGATCATGGCGATTTCTGGCTTTCCGAGACGCCGGATCGTCCCGGACTGGGGTGGGATGCCGCTTGCGTGCGCATCTGCACATGGGGACGCTTCCGTCATAAGCCCACAGGTAAGGAATTCCTGTTCTTCAATCTGCATATGGATCATGTGGGCACAGTAGCTCGCACGGAGAGCGCGAAGTTGATAAAGAAAAAGATTGATGAATTCGGCCCATCGCTTCCGGTGTTCCTCACGGGTGATTTCAACGTAGACCAGACGAGCGGTTCATACAAGACTATCACTGAAGACGGGGTGCTGACAGACGCATACGAGCGTGCCAAGCTGGTTTATGCGCCCAACGGCACTTTCAACAATTATCGCACCAACGGCTTTACCACTCAGCGCATAGACCATGTGTTTACATCTCCTACGGTCGAAGTTCTTAAGTACGGGGTGTTGACTGACACCTATCGCACTCCCACTCCTGCATCGGAGGCTGCGGATACAAACGGCACTGCTCCCGATGAGGTAGGCATAATGATCTACACTCCGCGCACACCGTCTGATCATTTCCCGGTGCGCACCACGATAAAGCTGCCATAATTCAGGCACAATATATTTAACGGAGTTGCATATAGTGCCGGCGTGTGTCCGGATCAAGTTTTTCGATGGCATAGCGTAGCATGGTGCGTGGCATCTTCGTGGCATGCTTGTCAAGAAAGCCTGTAAGTTCCTCTGTGTTACGTTTTCCGGCCTCACGAAGCATCCATCCTGCAGCCTTGTGGATCAACGGTTCACGATCGGTTAGAAGTATTTCCGCCAGTTCGGCTGTCAAGGCTGTCTGGCGGTTCTTTATGTATGTGAAGTTGGCAACGATGCCGATGCGTCTGCGCCACAGGTCGCTGTCACGGGCAAGTTCGCGTAATAGATCATTGTTTCCCGTATCGAGGCAATATTTGCCGATGATTTGTGGCGCTGACAGATCCACCAAGTCCCAGTTGTTGATCCGGTCGGTGTGTGCGAGATAGAATCGGACGATCCGCTCTCTTTCGTCCGCATTCTTGCACTTTTCAAAATGCGCCACAAGGGCAAGCAGGGCTGCCAGTCGGAATTCGTGTATTTCCTCTGCAAGCATACTGCTGATAACGTCCATGGGCGCGTCATGGTAGGATCGCGAAATTCGCCGGTTGGACGGAACGGTAATGCCGGCGAACTTGTCTCCTTCGCCGTACTCACCCTTGCCTGTCTTGAAAAATGAAGATAGTATCTCTATTTTCTCCGGTATTGCCACCGCCATGAGTTCGGCACGCCAGCGGGAGGTCGTTTCATTTATTGGATCCATTATCTCCGAATAGTATTCCGTTTTTTACAAGTTTCCTGTATTTGTTGTAAATCAGGAAAAGTCCTATGGTAATCAATAGTGAAAATAAAGGATACCACCATTGTGTACCCTCCCCCAGCATGTAGTCCATGCCGTATCGGATTGTCCCTATGGACTGTACCATTCCAAGTATTAAAGAAACATTGCGTTTCACACGGTTGCTTGTCATTGTGTCTGGTCTTTAGTATATATCATTTCATCATCTGCAAAGTTCTAAGAACAACGGGGTGCTTCTTCAAGTTATTTGAAGTTGGTTCATCAAACAGTAATTCAGGGTGGAAGTCTCCCATAAAGAAACGCTCAATAAACTCCGTTTCCATATCTTCCAATTTCATTAGATTTTCCAAATAGTTTATAGCAACGTCAAATAACCGGTCTTTGTCAAAACGCCCCAGTTTAGTATGCAACATGGGAAGAAGTTGTGTTTTTAATGCTTGGAATGGCATTTTACGGATCTCATTCAAATCATGTTTTAATAAATCCGGTTTGTCGGCATTGCCCAAAACTGAATAGAATACGACACATTTGCGTATGCTGTCCTGTTCTTCTTTAGTTGACAACAAGCTTGACTGTGCCAATGAGAATATATCGAATATATCACGAGGCTTGCATCTTTCGTATAAGGCTTTGATTTTTCCTGCGAATAGTTCAATAACATTCAGATGTGCTATACGTATATGCCTATCAGCAATACCAAACGGAAATGATATATTACTGAAAACCGCCGGATACACATGGCATC
>CAJTYH010000056.1 GCA_910583675.1 uncultured Muribaculaceae bacterium | reverse complement strand
CGATGCTGCTAAATCGGCTCCCGAATATTAACATTCATTATTAAACACCCTCTAAGAATAAAATAAAGAATTGCAATATCATAAATCAGGATAGGGTGTTATATCATCTCCTTGCGTTTAGCAAGAATGTGGGGCTTTTGAGGGATTTTTGGACTTTTAGTTACAAATTGTATGATCGTGTTTTAAAAATAACTACTCAAAAAAGTTTGCTTTTACGAAGAATTGATCTGATAGGCAAACGATTGTCCGGTAAATATGATGTAGTTATAGCTTATAGTGAGGGGATTGCTGCTCAAATGGCATCAAAAATCAGTTGTGGTAGGAAATTAGTATGGATTCATAATGATTATTCATTTGATTGTGCAAGGGGGGACTCTGGAACTTCATTTGATTCATTTGATAAAATAGTATGCGTTTCATATGCGACTCAAAGATCCTTTGTAGGAGTTTTCCCACAATTTAAGGAAAAGACTTGCACGATTTATAATATTATCAATGATAAATTTATTTTGGATTCAGCTAAGGAGGGTACAGTAGAAATTTCTAAAAATTATTTCAACATAATTTCTGTCGGTAGAATATGTTATCAGAAGAATTTTATCATAATACCAAAGATACTGTCGTCTGTTCGAAATAGGGTGGGGGATGTGGTTAAATGGTATATTTGTGGGTCTGGGCCTGAGGATGAAGTTTTGCTGTTAAAGCAAGAGATAAATAAATATAATCTCTCGGATTATTGCATTCTTCTTGGGGCAAAAGATAATCCGTACCCTTATATAAGTGAAGCAGATTTATTTGTCATGACTTCTCATTATGAAAGTTATCCTACAGTTATTAATGAAGCTATGGTTTTGGGCACTCCCATTATCTCAATAGACATCCCATCTGCTTATGAAATGCTTGATAAAAGCAGAGTGCATCCTTTGAAGGAGATTCCAAATGCAATTGGAAATGAAATTCAAGCGCCTAAGCGACCAATAGTTTGGAAAGGAGCAGAAAAACATAATAAGGGTGTAATTTCAGAGGTAGAAAAATTATTAAATGATTGAATCATGGATGGTATTGTTCTGTCAATAGTAATTCCTATATATAATGGCGCGGATACTGTCAAGAGGTGTCTTGACTCCATTTGGAGGCAAGGATTGCCAGAAAAAGATTTTGAGGTGATCTGTGTGGATGATTGCTCTACTGATAATACAAGGGATGTTCTTTTTGATATTCAAAAAGAACATCCCCAGCTAAGAATATTTCTGAATAAAGAGAATCTTCGTGCTGGCGGTGCAAGAAATCATGGGGTAAGAGAGGCTAAAGGAGAGTATATCGTTTTCATTGATGCAGATGATCTGTTTTATAACGGGATCTTGCAGTTTAGTTGTAATTACTTGAGGGGGGGGGCGTTAGATGTTTTGATGCTTGATTTTAGCAGACAGCATTCTTTATCCGAGGCCCCTAAGACAGTGTTAAACTTTATTTCTACTCAAGTCTTATCCGGATGCGATTTTGTAAAAATAAATTCATGTCCATTTGGCCCCTGTAAATTTGTCTTCAGAAAAGAGTTGATGGTAGATAATGATGTCTGGTTTTGTGAAAGATGTTGTTGTGAAGATGTGGATTGGTGTTTAAAATTGGTATTGAAAGCAAAAACAATACAATATCTTCCTAAAATCATATCTCATGTAATCATAAATGAGCAAAGCCAAACCGCAGTAGAACATAAATCGTTAAGGACTGTCGCTGATAAGTTTTATGCAGGATTTAGATTAATGGAGCTACTAGATGATAATGTAGTAAAGAATGATCATGAGCTTTTCAATTATGTTAAATCGGTGGCTGATTTATATTATAGACAAGGAGTCAAATATATGACAGCTTGCTATTCATCATCATCTGATAAGGTAAAGATAATAAGGGAATACTTAACAAATTATACATCTCCTTCGCGTTTGGTAAAATTCGCTCAAAATAACCCATATTTATTTTCTTTTGCTACAAATTATTCTTCTTGTGTGGTGCCATTCCTTATATGCATTAAAAGGAATTTGTTTAAACGTTAGAAATGGATCTGACAGTTGCAATCTGCATGTATAATGCAGGTAAGTATATTGAGGAGACGCTTGGTTGTATTTCGTGTCAGACACGACAAGATTTTTCCTTGTTAATTATAAACGACTGTTCCACAGATAATTCTGTAGAAATTATAAGGCGCTATTTTGAGCGATATCCTCGTCAATATGAAATTGTCAATCTGCCAGTAAATCAAGGACTGTGCGCTGGTCGTCGTTTCGTAGAAGAAAGGGCCACAACAAAATATATACTATTTGTAGATGCTGATGATTGTCCCAAGCCAACGTTGGTAGAGGAATTGTATGGAAAAATAATTTCTGACGATGATCTTATTGCGGTAGGATGCTATTTGGAGTATATGGGAGCTTCCGGTGAAAAATTAAATGGAGGCATTTTTTTAGGAGAGAAGACCAAGGAGGAGTTTTATAATAAAGCTGCAGCTGAAAAGCTAATATTCATGCAACCTACAGCAATATATGATCGGCAAGTTGCCTTGAGTGTTGGGGGACATAATTTGGATGGATTCCCCGATGGGAAGCCTCGTTACCGAGATTTATGTGAGGATCTTGATCTGTGGACGAGAATGAGCGATTTATATATCAACGGGAAAGCGATTGTTGTTGTACCAAAGGTATTATGTCGCTATCGCAAACATGAATCAGCAATGTCATCGAACTCCCTTGGCATGATTTTACGCATGCGACATATCAAGACGAACCTTAAACGTCGTCGTCGCTGCGAACCTGAATTGACCTTTGTGGAATTTCGTGAGCAGATGCCTGCAGAAGAATTGAAGCGCATTGAGCGTGAGGCAAGGTCTGCAGACATGCTCCGTCAGGGTTATTACAGTTTGCGTAAAGGCAATCCATTTGTCGGAATGAAATTGCTTGCCGGATCTGTCATTGCGAATCCGCGCTATTTCTATAATAAGGTGAAACATAACCTTCTTAGATTGTAATGTCACACAATTACACATCCTCTTTTCAATCAGAGTTATTCAGGTTGCTGAATGAAACGGTTGATTATGTAGTTTTACGCAACTTCGAGGGGCTTCCGGAACGCAATGATAGCCGTGATATTGATATAGCTATAAGCCGTAAAGACTACAATCAACTAAAGCTTCGACTTATTCAGTTGATAGAGCAGTTGGGATGGAGAATTATAACATATCTTAATTCTGACAGGCTTGTCACATGGGTTGTTGGGTATGCCGATGATGCCAATAATAATGAGTTGATTCAGTTGGACTTCTTTTTCAACACATCATTATTTGGTGTTGAATTGTTGTCAATTAGAGAATTGCTGAATAATAGGCAATTCAATGGTAGGGTTTACTACCCTGCAATCGGGATTCAGTTTCTTGACAAATACCTCTATGATCGGGCGGTGGGTGCGCCGTATCCTAAGAAATATGAAGCCACCCGGAAAGTGGCGCAGGATTCCCCGGTTGTCAAGGATAAACTCAAGGCGATTTTCGGTGTCAAGGACACCAAGGAGTGCGACGGCCTATCGGGAAGCAAGCTGCTTTTGCGTGCCATAGGGTGGAATTTGCGTAAGCAGCCCTTCGGTTTGATGGCCGGGATCGGACGTTTTCTGTACACTTTCACCGGCAATTACATCATGTCGCGCACTGGATTTTCAGTGGGCTTTACCGGCCCCGACGGTTCAGGTAAGACAACGGTCATAGATCGCACCATAGACCGGTTGGGTGATGTCTTTGCCACTGCGCATGCATATTACCACTTCCGTCCCGCTCTGTTCGGTAACCTCGGTGATGTCGCCCATTCTGCAGGTTTGAAGAAGGATGTCGACCGGAATTACAGCGATCCACATCGCGGAGGAAAGACGGGCAAGCTTTCCTCTTTGGCTCGGTTGGGATATTATTCCGTGGACTATATACTGGGATATTTCGCCAAGGTCAAGTCCAAGACGCGCATCACACGTCTTGTTGTCTTTGATCGTTACTTTACGGATATCATCTGCGACAGTCGCCGTTCGCGCATCTACCTACCCGCCCGATTCCTGAACGTATGGCGCAAATTGTTTATTCCCTCCCTTGACTATAACATACTTCTCACTGCATCCTCCGACACAATTCTCTCACGCAAGCGTGAGCTGGATGAGGCCGGTATCCGAGCCATCAACGACCGCATCGATTACCTTGCGCCTCAGAAAGGCTATCTAAAGGTGCTCAATGAAGGCACTCCCGATGAGGCCGTTACGGCAATACTCAATCATATATTCGACCAACAACATCGTAAAAACCTGAAACGCCTAAAATGACAAATATATTGTATATTGTGCTTCAGGGCTTTGCTTCGATATTGCATAAAAACAAACTGATATGTCGCGACTGAAGATTTTCATCTCGGCATATGCATGTGAGCCGGGTCTCGGGAGCGAGATCGGGGTAGGGTGGCACTGGGTGTTGGAGATGTCACGCTATTTTGATCTGTGGGTGCTTACCCGCGAGAGCAATCGCTCTTCGATTGAGCCTTGGATCAAGGAGCATCCTGAATTCGGTGGCATACATTTCCTTTATTTCGATCTCCCGAAGTGGGCGCGATTCTGGAAAAAAGGGCTGCGGGGTGTCCGAACTTACTATAACCTGTGGCAGCGCTTCACAGACCGCATCGTCAGGCGTACAATGCAGGAAAACAACATCCGGATATTCCATCATCTCACCTACGGCAATGCACTGTGGAGCGTGAGCCGGTACGGTTCAAGGCAGAAATTCATCTGGGGGCCGATAGGTGGTCTCGAAACAATCCCCGAGGATTACTCTTGCCACTATGAAAGGAAATCGCGTCTTCTTGAAAGCGTGCGCCGTCTTTCGGTAAGGATGGCATGCAAAAGCCCCGCATTGAGGCGGAGGGCATCGCGTGCAGACTTGATATTGTGCAAGACGGAGCTTACACGCAATCTCCTACCTCCCGAAGCTCGGAGTAAGGCAGTGCTTTTTACCGATGTTGCGACGGATATATCCGTTTCATCGCTTGACCCTACAGAGACGCATGAGGGGCTGTGTTGTCTCGCAGTCGGTCGTCTTGACGCGTGGCGCGGATTTGACCTCGCTATTGAGGCTGTGGCAGAAGCCATTAAGACCTATCCCGACATCCGGCTTGGAATAATGGGAAAAGGGGTTGATAGCGAGCGTCTGGAAGCCCTTGCAAAAAGATTGGGCATCAGCGACAACATAGTGTTCCTCGGAGCCGTACCGCAAGACCATTACCGTCGTCTCATGGCGGAAGCCGACATCATACTGAACCCCGCATTGAAGGAGGGAGCTGTTACGGTGTCGTTCGACGCGATGACGCTTGGTAAACCCCTTGTCGCCCTTGACACTACGGGATATACACATTATTTCAAGCCTGAATTCTCCATCGTCATACCGCGTCGTGACCGTCTTTCTGTCATAGCCGACTTTTCCAAGGCAATACTTGCTCTTGCAGACGAAGGGCTGAGACACCGGATGGGGGAGCGTGCCAAGGAAGAAGCCCGTCATGTCTCGTGGGAATGCCACGGCAGGGAAATACGCGACATAATAAACAATGCTTTCAATTGATTCTGTCATAGTCGGTGGCGAAACGCATGCCTATCGTTTTTCCAACGCCGACGGCAAGACATGGCTCGTGCCCAGTCATGAGCTTTCTACCGCCTTGCAGCTATATCAGCCCGGAGGCGCAAAAGGCAAACTGCTTAAGTCGCTTTTCCCATACCTGCATTGGTTGAAACCGGTGCGTGCTCTGCTCCATGCATCATCAGAGAGGGTGGCATTGCGTACAGACATTCGTCTCATGCTTGAGGATGTGTTTGGGCACAATGAGTTCGGATTTTCCATGTTCGGAGGCACCCCGTCTGTTCATCAGAAGATCACCCTTCAGGTTTCAGATGGCAAGAAGATACTCGGATACTGTAAGCTTACAGATTCGGAAGCGATCAGGAAACTTTTCCTGCATGAAAAGGCGCTCCTTGACACCCTGCATGAAGCTGGATTGGAAGGTATCCCTCGTTGCATTGGATGCTCTACCCTTTCCGACGGCACCTCTTTTTTCGTGCAGTCCACCGTTAAGACTTCCCGTTCGTTCTCCCCTTATTTATGGACACCGCTCCATGAGGCTTTTCTGAAAAGGATGTCTGAACTGACGATTATGTCTGTCAAGTTCGAGAAGTCAGATCTGGGTATTTCACTGTTGGCTTTGAAAACAAATATTGCCAGGATACCATCGGGTATGCGTCAGGTTATTGAACCCGTTCTTGACGACATTCTGAAGGAATACACTGGCAATACCATGGAATACTCCGCTTTTCATGCGGATTTCACTCCGTGGAACATGTTCATTGAAAATGAAGGCCTATTTGTCTTCGATTGGGAGTACGGTCGCATGACATATCCGCCGATGCTTGACCGTTATCATTTCTTCATCCAGCAATCCCTGCATGTGGCGCATCTTGCCCCGGAGCGGATATATTCCGGACTCAAACGTCTGTCGTGGTTTGACTCCAATGAATATAGGATGTACCTTCTTGACATTATTTCCCGCTTTACAATGCGTGAAGAGGGGAAGTTGTCCCCGGCGTTGATCGGCATGTTGCACAATTGGTGCACACTTCTGGCATTTAGATAGTTGCCGGCTGCCGGTCTCGCGCACTTCCAAAATTTTATCACATTTCCTGATGAAACGGCATATAGCCTGTTTCCACCTCCTTAACGACTTCAGCGGAAGTCCCAAGGTACTCCATGATGTATTGGAGGGACTTCTTGAAGAGGGCTGTGAAATAGATCTTGTCACGAGCAAAGGCGGGGTGCTTGATACATTGCAAAGCCCCCGGTTACGTCGCAGGAGTTACAGTTATGCATTTTCGGCGAGTCCGGTTCTTACAATGCTCCGGTATGTAGCCGCGCAATTTGTCACTTTCTGCATGGCGTTCCGCTATCTCTTCAGACGCGATGTAGTTTTTTACATCAATACCATCCTTCCCGTGGGGGCGGCCATCGCAGGACGTATTATGGGGAAGCGCATAGTTTACCATTACCATGAGAATGCCTTTGTAAAAGGACGCTTTTATGTCACATTGGCAAAGGTTATGGAGCGGTTGGCCGATCGCATCATATGCGTCTCGGCATATCAGGCCTCCTTCCTCAAGCGCAAGCGTGATGTAGCGGTGGTGCCGAATGCCGTATCACCGGAGTTCATAAGCACCCTTAAGCCCGACCCGGTTGCCGCATTTGAACGCAAGACCGTGCTGATGCTCTCGTCGCTCAAGGGATACAAGGGAACGCGTGAGTTCTTGGAACTTGCGGCGGCATTGCCAGAATTCAAATTCATATTGGTCATAAACGATACGTCTGATGCCATTCGTCAGTGGATGGACAAGGAGGGTATTGCCGTTACCGAAAACGTGACTGTGCATCCGCGCACGTCGGATGTGGCATCCTTTTATAACTCCTCGTCCCTGGTGGTGAATCTTTCGGATCCCCGCCTGTTTATCGAGACTTTCGGTCTTACCGCTCTTGAAGCCATGTCGTGTGCGCTCCCTGTAATTGTTCCTGAAATCGGAGGCATTGCCGAGATGGTCAATGATGGAGTTAACGGATACCGCATTGATTGCAAGGACAAGGATAGGCTTGTCAGAACAATAAAACTCATTCTGACTGATAAGGATGTCTATATGAGGCTCTCTAGGGAGGCTCTTGCCGTATCCCGTGGATTCAGTCGGGATGCTATGCTGCAAAATATATCATACCAGCTTTTTAATTGAAAAAGTCATTCACTATTGTGAAAATTAAAAAGGTCGCAATTATCGGCACCCAGGGGGTACCGGCCAGTTATGGCGGATTTGAATCGCTTGTAGAAAACATCATCGGCGAAAACTGCCCGGCGGATGTCAGCTATACCGTGTTCTGTAGCTCCAGCGACATGCCTGAGAGGAAAAAGTCCTACAAGGGAGCGGCATTGAAATACATTCCATTGCATGCCAACGGCATACACTCCATTCCGTATGACATGCTCTCCATGTGCCGTGCGTTGAGAGGCTATGATGTGATTTTGATACTTGGAGTGTCAGGCTGCATGTTCTTGCCCGTTCTCAGACTTCTTACACGTAGCCGGATCATAGTCAATATAGATGGATTGGAACATAAGAGGGATAAATGGGGGAGGCTCGCCCGCTGGGTGTTGAAGACTTCCGAGGCGATGGCGGTAAGATATGCCGATGTCATAGTTGCTGACAACAAAGGCATACAGGACTATGTCAGTGAAACTTATGGAAAGGCCTCGGAACTCATAGCATACGGTGGTGACCATGTTCATCGCTGCATATCCACGCAAAAGAAGGATGAAATCTTAGGTAAATATGGTTTAAGGCAGAACGATTACGCCATAACCGTATGCAGGATTGAACCGGAAAACAACAGTCATGTAATTCTTGAGGCGTATTCCGGAACAGACAGGAAGCTGGTCTTTATCGGCAATTGGAATCATAGCGAGTGGTCAAAGAATCTGCGTGAACGGTATTCCGGTTATGGCAACATCATGCTGCTTGATGCGATATATGACCTTGACATACTCTACGTGCTACGTTCAAGCGCCGGAATTTATCTGCACGGACACAGCGCCGGTGGCACCAATCCTTCACTGGTGGAAGCAATGCATTTTGGCATCCCCATCATTGCCTATGATGTGGTTTACAACCGTGAGACTACTGAAAACAAGGCGTATTACTTTAAGACGGCAACCGATCTCATCCCAATTGCGGGCAGAGACGACCTTGACGGGCATCATATGCGGGAGATTGCACAGCGTCGGTACACATGGGCACACATCTCGCATCAATATTGCGATCTATATCAATATCCCGATTGCTAACGCAGTTGTAGTTTTATAAGGAAAAAATCGTAACTTTGTACGCATAAACCACAAAACAACTGATATGAAAGGCATAGTATTGGCCGGTGGTTCCGGCACACGTCTGTATCCGCTTACCAAAGGTGTGTCAAAACAGATGCTGCCGGTGTTTGACAAACCAATGGTCTATTATCCTATCTCCACGCTCATGTTGGCCGGTATCAGGGATATACTCATCATCTCCACTCCTATGGATCTGCCCGGCTTCAAGCGTCTTCTCGGAGATGGATCTGACTACGGTGTGAACTTCTCGTATGCGGAGCAGCCTTCTCCCGACGGTCTTGCCCAGGCATTTATAATCGGCAAGGACTTTATTGGCGACGATTCTGCGTGTCTTGTGCTTGGAGACAACATTTTCCATGGCGCCGGATTCTCAGGCGTTCTAAAGCAGTCTGTTGAGACTGCCGAGAAGGAGGGAAAAGCCACTGTCTTCGGCTACTGGGTTGATGATCCCGAGCGATATGGTGTCGCAGAGTTTGATCCGGCCGGGAATTGCCTTTCCATTGAGGAAAAGCCGGAGCATCCCAAGTCGAACTATGCTGTAGTAGGCCTGTATTTCTATCCGAACAAGGTCGTGGATGTGGCATCCCGCATAAAGCCCTCCGCACGTGGCGAGTTGGAAATCACTACGGTAAATCAGGAGTTTCTGAACGCCGGGGAATTGAAGGTGCAGACCTTGCCGCGGGGCTTTGCTTGGCTTGACACAGGTACGCATGACTCTTTGGCCGAGGCCTCCATTTATGTGGAAGTTCTTGAAAAGCGGCAGGGACTTAAGATCGCCTGTCTTGAAGGGATCGCCTATCGTCAGGGATGGATCGGCAAGGAAAAAATGATAGAGTTGGCTCAGCCTATGCTGAAGAATCAGTACGGGAAGTATCTTCTCAAAGTCGTTGAAGAGATGGAACGTACCGGAAATAAAAATCTTGATTGACATGGATGTTATTAAGACCGATATAGAAGGTGTGGTGATTCTCAAGCCACGTGTGTTTACCGATGCGCGAGGCTACTTTTTTGAGAGCTACTCCAAGCGAGAGTTTGATGAGAAAGTCCGTCCTGTGGATTTTGTACAGGACAACGAGTCCTGCTCTACCCGTGGAGTGATGCGCGGCTTGCATTTCCAGCGCCCACCTTATACACAGTCCAAGCTCGTGCGTTGTGTCAAAGGAGCCGTGCTTGACGTTGCAGTGGATATACGCAAGGGATCGCCTACATACGGCAAGCATGTGGCGGTGGAGCTTACAGAGGACAATCATTTGCAGTTCTTTGTTCCGCGTGGATTCGCCCACGGATTTGCGGTGCTTTCCGACGTGGCCGTATTCCAGTACAAGTGCGACAACTTTTACCATCCCGAGGCTGACGGCGGCATTTCCATCCGTGACAATTCCCTGGCCATAGATTGGCATCTGGATCCATCGCAGGCCATATTGTCGGAAAAGGATCTCAAGCACGCAATGTTGGCGGAATTTGATTCTCCATTTGATTACAATATAGATCTTTACGCAGAATGAACATACTCGTTACAGGAGCTAACGGCCAATTGGGCAATTGCTTGCGCAATGCGGTTGCTCGTGGCTCGAAAGACAATTATATTTTTACAGACGTTGCGGAATTGGATATCACCGATGCGGAGGCTGTAGAAAAGATGGTAAAAGAAAATGGGGTGAGCGTCATTGTGAACTGCGCAGCCTATACCAATGTGGATAAGGCGGAAGACGATGCCGAGTTTGCTGAGATACTCAATGCTGCCGCTCCCCGCAACCTTGCAGAGGCAATGAAAGCTGTGGATGGCACTCTCATCCATGTTTCTACGGACTATGTTTTCGGTGGAAATGCCGGAAATACCCCCCGTGGAGAAGACGAACCAGCCAATCCTACAGGGGTTTATGGCCTCACCAAGCTGCATGGGGAGCAGGAGATAGAAAAATCCGGAGTCAAGGCATTGACATTCCGCACCGCATGGCTCTATTCCGAATATGGCAAGAACTTCGTGAAGACCATGCTCAGCCTCACTTCCACAAAACCGGAACTGAAAGTCGTTTTTGACCAGGCCGGTACCCCTACCTATGCCCAGGATCTTGCCGATGCGATATTCCACATAATCGAAAACCGCAAATATCAGGGCAACGAGGGCATCTACCACTATTCCGACGAGGGTGTGTGCTCGTGGTATGATTTTACTAAAATGATAGCGGAAATGGCGGGAAACGGCGAATGCCGCATTCTGCCCTGTCATTCCGATGAATTTCCGTCAAAAGTTATCCGTCCATCATATTCCGTGCTTGACAAGACGCGGTTCAAGGACACTTTCGGCCTTGAGGTGCCTTATTGGATGGACTCATTGAAAACCTGCATTAGAAATCTAAAAGAAAATGAAGCGTAATATACTTATAACCGGCGGAGCCGGGTTCATCGGTTCACACGTAGTAAGGCTGTTCGTCAACAAATATCCTGACTACCATATAGTAAACCTTGACAAGCTCACATATGCGGGCAACCTTGCCAATTTGAAGGACATCGAAAACAAGTCTAACTATACTTTCGTAAAGGCCGACATTGCGGATCTTGATGAAATGCGCCGCATCATCGCCGAGCATAAGATAGATGGTATCATTCACCTTGCGGCGGAAAGCCATGTAGACCGTTCTATCAAGGATCCTTTCACATTCGCCCGTACAAACGTAATGGGAACCCTGGCTCTTCTTCAGGCAGCAAAGGAATACTGGGAGTCGCTTCCGGAGAAATATGAAGGCAAACGGTTCTACCATATTTCCACCGACGAAGTATACGGCGCACTGGAGCTGACTGCTCCCGAAGGTATAGAATCCCCTTTTACCACCACCGCATCATCGGCTGAGCACCACCACGCATATGGTGAGGAATTCTTTCTGGAAACGACAAAATACAATCCGCATAGCCCGTATTCAGCTTCAAAGGCTTCCTCAGACCACTTTGTGCGCGCCTACCATGACACATACGGAATGCCTACCATTGTCACCAATTGTTCCAACAATTACGGCCCATATCAGTTTCCCGAGAAGCTCATTCCTCTATTTATCAATAATATCCGTCATCGCAAGCCCCTCCCTGTTTACGGCAAGGGCGAAAACGTGCGCGACTGGCTCTTCGTGGAAGACCATGCTCGTGCCATTGACGTGATTTTCCATGATGGGAAGACTGCTGAGACGTATAACATCGGCGGTTTCAATGAATGGAAGAACATAGACATAATCAAGGTCATAATCAAGACTGTTGACCGTCTGCTTGGCAACCCTGAAGGGCATTCGCTGGATCTCATCACCTATGTTACAGACCGTGCAGGCCATGATCTCCGTTATGCCATTGACTCACGGAAGCTTCAGCGTGAGCTTGGATGGGAGCCGTCACTGCAGTTCGAGGAAGGGATAGAGCGCACTGTGCGCTGGTATCTTGACAATCAGGAGTGGATGGACAACATCACATCCGGAGAATATGAGAAATACTACGATGACATGTATTCCAATCGCTGAGCCTGTTGTCTGATCAGAAGACGGTACTATTCGGTTTTTACAAATAAAAAATCTGCCAGACTGCAAAATGTCATGTAGTCTGGCAGATTTTTTTGTGTTTTGTTGATATACCCCTGATTAATACTTACCTTTGTCTCAACCTTTGCGAAATAGGAGTAACCTGACTAACCAAAATATTAACCAATATCCGATATTTTTCGGAGTAACAATACCTAACAATAGTTCGTTAATTTTTGAATAATTAGGCCGAATCACGGACACCGAAAAA
>CAJTYH010000055.1 GCA_910583675.1 uncultured Muribaculaceae bacterium | reverse complement strand
CACTGCAGTTTTTGGTTCTGCCTGTCTAGGTTCGAATCCTGGTAAGACAACACAACAGAAGGAGTTAAGCACTAGCGCTTAACTCCTTCTGTTGTGTCCCCCCTATAAAACTACCAGAGGCATGATAGCGCATATACTCATAAACTTATAATTTACGGAGGATTTTTTTCTCTCTATTGAATGTATTTATCTCATCTGAGACGAGCTGTTTAAGCGCTTGTTGAGGAATAATTAGTTGATAATCCGCAACACCTATAGGCTTTGTATACCCATCAAGTGCCAGTTCTACTTCCACATTGTCTTTTTCAGCACAAAGGATAATCCCAATTGACGGATTCTCATCGTTGCATTTCTCAAGTTTATCTAACAACGATAGATATAGATTCATCTTGCCTACGTATTCCGGCTGGAACTCAGAAATTTTCAGATCTACTGCAACGAGTGATCGCAACCCACGGTGGAAAAACAGCATATCAACCTTGTAATCTTTACCATTATAAGATAGCACATGCTGATTGCCGATATATGTGAATCCTTGACCAAGTTCCAAAAGGAATTGCTTTATTTTCTCTACTAACCGTCGTTCAAGCTCCAATTCGAGGATCGGTTCGGTCACACCGAGAAACCCCATGCAATAGGAATCCTTGAATACTTCATTGGCATACGCAGCTTGAACCTCTGGCAGAACAACGGCGAAATTATTTGAGATATTGCTATCCGGCCATCGCTTGTGCATATCCATCTTAACAGCGTTAACCATAAAATCCCTTCCCCATCGCTTTGTGACAGTCTGCTCTGCGTAGTAAAGAATAGCCTCATCATCATCCCCCAGTTTGGAAATCAGTTTATTGATGTTCCACCACGGCAAAACTGCGACAGCTTGTCGCAGTTTTGGACTTGACTCTCGGAATCGTACATAAAAGCGTTTCATATCCCATAAATTACGCTCTGACATACCCATATCTGGATAACGCTGTTTCAAGTCAACTGATAGATGCTTTACAACTGACGCACCATGTTTCTTCTCAAGTTTACGTTCATACAGGATTTTTCCGACTTCCCAGTGCATTTCATTTGATGTGCCTACAATTGAGCACGCGACTTTACTTCTCGCAGCCTCAATAACTGCGACAGCCTGTCGCAGTATTTCATTATATTCAGATTCGGTGTGATGTGTGATAACTGTTTCCATCATAATCGCAAATTTAGCCATTTATTGCCTATTTTCAACATATTGCATTTACTTTTTAATTTAGCTGCAACCAATAATCAAGTCGGAAAATAACCAATTGTATTTTTCTGCAAGCCTATCGTGTAGAGGAACAAATATAAAATACAACAACTTTTTTTTTGCAACCTATTCAACTGGGAATCAAACAATTGATTGTTTCACACAAATACCGTAAAAAAAAAATCAAAATATTGCTGATTCACACGGTTTATTTCATTACCTTTGCCAATAAACTTGAAAAACATGAAATATAGGATTCTCTCACTGTCATTCATTTCTTGTGCCTTTGCATTAAGCGCAAACGCGCAGACGATGGTCAAGGAAATGGAAAATGCATCAACACGGTTCATCCCCGGAGCCTTCATGAAAAACGGAGAAGCGGCAATCTACTTCTCAGAGGACGAAAACGGTTACACGGAGGAAGGTGGCGGCACCCATTATGAAGCGCGAATTTTCGATTTTGAACTGAATCCGCTGAAATCCTTCAATTTTAAGGTACTGCATCCATACACTGTGACCGAAAAAAGGGCTTCGACGGGATCAATTGTGAAAACCAAGGTAATAAAAGAAGACCGACTTAACATTCTCCCCTTGATGCCTTCCGTTTCGGATATGAATGCCAGAAAATCTGCTTTCATCAATTGGTTCTACGAAAGCAACAAAGATCTTGATCCTACTCTCACCCTTGAAAGCCTAACGTCTAATTGCTACTCTAAAGGTCAAGACATTTACATCTCACTCCAAATCCAACCGGGAGGCTTCTATCAATACCCCGAATACCTGACCAAACTTGAGACATATCTTAACGCGGACGACAAGTGGGGATTCGCTTATACCTATTCCACACAAGTGCCAAGATACGACGGGGAATGGAGCACTTTCACATGGTACGATGTTCCCATTTGCAATCTATGTACTCCTCGCTGCGTTGATGTGGCGAGTATGAGCCATTCGCAAGGCGTTTATCTTCCTTTCTCACAGACGTTCTTCAATGACGATGAAAAGTTTGAATATGTAAGATATAAGGCTGAGGTGTCTGAAGGATATGGAACGACCGATTCAGCCAGTACCGACTCTCAGGTCAGTCCCGAGGAGTACCTTTTCGGCATCACAAGCTCTGATCGCGATGGCGATGGGGTGGAAGATTTTCGCCGGAAACGCTTTGGAGTTCATTACACCGGTATCAAGGTCGTTTCAGAAGACGGAACCACGATCTATTCATTTCCCATCCCTGACAACTGCGAAGGAAGCGCCTCAATTGAATTCTTCAAATCAGGCAACAGCATTCTTGCGCAAGCCGAATTCGGTTGGTACAACGAGAACAAGCGCTACGTTCGCACCACACGGTTTTACCGCATTGACAAGCCGACCGGCACAGTAAAGATCATCCGTGACGAGAACAGGATCTCGGCATCACCCAATCCTGCGAATCATGGCACACCCGTGACCATCACCCTTCCCGACGGAACCGGTTTTCCACGCACTATCTCCGTCACATCGTTGAACGGAGAGCGCATATACAACCGATCTGTCAATCCCGAAGCAACAGAAGTTTCCATCCCTACCCACGGCTTTGCCTCGGGAATGTATGTTCTCACATTGACGGAGAACGGAAAATGCATTGAGAGCAGCAAAATCATCATCCATTAAGCCAAGCAACCTGTCAACCGCTGAAATTTCATCGTGACCGAATATTTTTGCCGGGGCAAACGTTATAAAATAAATATAGCAATAACGTTTTCAACTCGGCATTAATATGTTTCTTGACTTGGTTTTTCTTGTGGGAGGTTTGGCACTGATACTTTTCGGTGCCAACTGGCTTACAGACGGCGCATCGGCGATTGCAAAGCGATGGGGCGTATCCGATATGGTTGTCGGGCTGACCGTGGTCGCTTTCGGCACCTCGGCACCAGAACTTGTAATCAGTGTCATGTCGGCCATAAACGGCAACGCCGGCATAGCCATCGGCAATGTGGTGGGCAGCAATATCTTCAACGTGTTGGTCATCATTGGTATCACGGCCTTGATCAGACCGATAAGGATAGACCGCAACACAATGACCAAGGATATACCCCTGGTGGCACTTTCAGCCTTGGCACTGCTTGCCATAGGCAACAGTCCACTGCTTGACGGGGCGCAGGAGAACATCCTCACACGCGTAGACGGCATACTTCTTCTGCTGTTCTTCGCGATTTTCATGCGGCACACATTCTCCACTGCCAGACAGGAGGAAGCGTTACAAAAAACGGAACCGGCATCTGAAACCAAGGACGCATCCCGGCCGATGTCGGTTCTTAAATCAATTCTACTTGTGGTGTGCGGACTTGCCGGACTTATAGTCGGTGGAGACCGTTTCGTAGCGGGAGCATCAGCAGTAGCCTCATCAATGGGCGTAAGCGATGCCTTGATCGGCCTTACCATAGTAGCCGCCGGCACATCGCTCCCGGAACTTGCCACATCCGTCACGGCAGCCTTGAAAGGGAAGACTGGAATAGCTCTCGGAAACGTGATCGGCAGCAACATCTTCAACATCTTCCTGGTACTCGGATGCTCTGCGACAATACGTCCGCTCCCATTCGGATCGATCGGTAATTTCGACTTGCTCACGCTTACAGGAGCCTGCGCCCTGTTCTGGCTATTCGGATGGTTCTTCCGCGAGCGCACCATTACCCGGGCGGAAGGAGCCATACTGTTTCTCGGCTACCTCGGATATGTCGGATGGCTCATCAAGAGCCTTTGACCGCCGTATGACCTTAAGCGAGAAGCTCCTTCACCTTGACCGAAATGGCACGACCCTCAGCCTTTCCGGCAAGTTCCTTGGAGGCCACGCCCATAACCTTGCCCATCTCCTTGGGTGATGTAGCGCCCACACGTGCTATGATTTCCTTCAGGGCAGCTGTCAATTCCTCTTCTGTCAACTGCTTGGGCATGTATTCCTCTATGATGGCAGCCTGAGCAAGCTCGGTTTCCGCCAGCTCAGGACGATTCTGCTCGGCATATATCGCCGCGCTCTCCTTGCGCTGCTTTATCATTTTCGCAAGGATCTGGGTAGCCCGTTCATCTGTCAACGTACCATCAGAACCTTTTGCAGTCTTAGCCTCAAGGAACTCTTTTTTTATGCCCCGAAGAGCGTCAAGACGCTGTGCGTCACGGGCAAGCATCGCCTTCTTGATATCATCTGAAATAGTATCGAAAAGTGCCATAATTTATAAGTTTAAATAGATTAGAAATCATTAGTTTATCTGCACGGCGGGATTGATGAGCGTCAGACGGGACGTGGCACGGGACGTGGCCGTATACAACCACCGGTAAAATTCCGGTGTCGTATAAGCATCGGGGGGAATGTAACCCATATCCACGAACACCGACTTCCACTGCCCTCCCTGAGCCTTATGGCAAGTGACCGCATAGGCGTATTTCACCTGAAGGGCATTATAGTATGGATCAGCCTTGAGAACCTCCCGCTGTGCCGAGACGGATGCCACAGGAGAAATGCCGGCATCGGCAAATGCTTGATCAACAAGGATCTGCTGTTTCTCATGCGAAAGATACGCACCCTCCGAGACCAAAGTGGAAAGATTCAGCTTGGCATTGATCGAAACGCCGTAATCAGGAAACCAGAGCCTTACGTCGGCAAACTCCATCGTATTCCGTGTCTCTACGCTATAAACCTTCTCAACAACCGCCGCCTCTCCATTCGCGACAAATTCCATTGTGGGGCGCGACATCTCCCCTTCGTCACCTCCAGCCTCCTTTTGCTGTATGCTGCGACGTGTCCAATAATAGTTGTTCTTCGCAACAATAAGACGATCGCCCTTTACGAGCATCTCTTCACGGTCGAAAATTACACGGCGCACGGCAAGGTTGAAGTCAACCGCGCGTTTGTTGGAACGAGTGATGATAAGCGTCTCCCCTTCTCCATACTTGGAGAAAGACTTCTGCAACACATCCTCAAGCTCTTCCGGGGCGACGATCTCCACGTCAGGAAAACGCGACACCCACATCTGCGGTTCCGGCAGAGGAGACTGCTGCATGGCGTGCCTGAGCCAAGTGGCATTATAGAGAATTCCCGACCGGCTTTTCTGGCGCACTGTGCGCGTCATAACGGCACGTGTGACCCGCATCCCGAGGCGCTTCAATTGCACGGGATCCATTGCCGGCGATTCGGCAAGCCCCACCGGTGGAAGCTGTGCGGTATCGCCAAGGAGAATCAGACGGCAGTTGATGCCGCTGTATACGTACATTAGCAGATCCTGCAGCAAACCGTCACCACCCTCCATACCGTCACCGATCATGGAAGCCTCGTCAACGATAAAGACCGTGTTGACATGCGGATTGACTGTCAGACGCGATACAAGTCGGCCATCTGCTCCGATTACCGGAGCAGCATATATCTTGCGATGAATGGTATATGCCGGTTGGCCGGTAAAATTGCTGAACACCTTGGCCGCCCTGCCCGTGGATGCCAACAGAACAGAAGGTATCCCTACAATCCCGAGCGTGCGCACGAGAGCACCCATAACCGAAGTCTTGCCGGTACCGGCATATCCGTTAAGCACGAACACCGTATCCTGAGGGGTATATGCCGAACAGAAACGAGCCAGAGCCGCAACCAGCTTTATCTGCTGGTCGGTAGGCTCGAAAGGCAACTGTTCAAGCACAAGAGTGGCAAATCCCTGTATATCCATGACAACACCCCCGGATACAGCCTTCGGATCACTTCACGCTCCACTCCACGCCATCCTTGGTATCCTTTACGGAGAATCCAAGGGCAGCCATCTGGTCACGGATCAGGTCGGACGTAGCCCAGTCTTTCCTGGCTTTGGCCTCGGCACGCACTTTCAGCAACAGATCAACGGCTCCGCGATATGGCTCAAGCGCCTTGTCGTCGTTCACATCAGCCGCATCAGGCTTCATGCCGAGGATCTCGAACAGGAATGTATCGAACAGCGACCGCAAACTCTCAATATCGGCCTCGGTGGCCGTCGCATGGCCGTCGCGCACCTTATTTATGATGCTCAGGGCTTCAAAAAGATGAGCGATTACAATCGGTGTGTTCAGGTCATCGTCCAATGCCTCGTAGCATTTTGCCCAGAGCGCTTCCATATCATCCTTTACGGAGGACACGTCTGATGGTTTCAGATCGGACAGACGACGCCATCCCTCCAGCATACGATCCAATGCCTTCTCTGAAGCTTGTAGGGCATCATTGCTGAAATCAACCGTGGAACGATATTGCGCCTGGAGTATGAAGAAACGGATGGTCATTGGAGAATAAGGCTGCGTAAGAGCCGGATGCGAACCGTTGAAGAACTCATCCAGGGTAATGAAATTACCCAAAGACTTGCCCATCTTCTGTCCGTTGATGGTAATCATGTTATTGTGCATCCAATAGTGCACGCTGTCGCATCCGTTGTGAGCCACGCTTTGTGCAATCTCGCACTCATGGTGCGGAAACTTCAAATCCATTCCCCCTCCATGTATGTCAAACTTCTCCCCGAGATATTTCTCGCTCATGGTAGAGCATTCCAGGTGCCAACCGGGGAAACCGTCGCTCCAGGGTGAAGGCCAACGCATTATATGCTCCGGCTGAGCCTTTTTCCAGAGCGCGAAGTCCGCAGGATGATGTTTCTCCTGCTGTCCGTCAAGGGTGCGTGTCTGCGCAAGAAGTTCATTTATGTCCCGCCCCGAAAGTTTTCCGTAATTATGGTCACGGTTATACTTAGGTACGTCGAAATATACCGATCCGTCACTCACATAGGCATACCCGGCATCAAGGATCTTCTGCACATAATCGATCTGCTCCATGATATGCCCCGACGCATGAGGCTCAATCGACGGCGGAAGCACATTCAAGCGTGCCATGGCATCATGGTAACGGTTGAGATAGTGCTGCACCACCTCCATCGGCTCCAACTGTTCAAGGCGGGCTTTCTTTGCGATCTTGTCCTCCCCTTCGTCGGCATCATGCTCCAGATGACCTACATCGGTGATATTACGCACATAACGCACCTTGTAACCGAGATGTCGCAAATACCGGAAAAGAACGTCGAAAGTAATTGCGGGACGCGCATGACCCAGATGCCCGTCACCATATACGGTAGGGCCGCAGACATACATGCCCACACGCCCCTCATGAAAGGGACGGAACAGCTCCTTGCAACGAGACAGCGAATTGTAGATGCACAGATTGTGATTCTTCATTGTCGGATTATGATGTGAATGGTAATCAAATTCAATGAATACGCCCGGAGCGCGCTTTGGCGCACACCGGGACGGATTCCATAAACTTCATTCCGGCTGATTAAGCCTGGAACGGATTGGGCAGTGTGCCACCGTTATTGGCACCATTGTTGCCACCCTTGGGAGCCTTGCGCACGATCTCGCCGAAAGTGCCCTCATACTTCTGGATATTGTCGCGGAGAGCGAAAAGAAGGTTCTTCGCATTCTCCGGTGTCATGATGATGCGGCTCTGCACACGTGCCTGGGGCATGTTGGGAGCCACATTGATGAAGTCAAGGAAGAACTCACCCCCTGAATGCGAGATCACAGCGAGGTTTGCATAGTGTCCCGCAGCAATTTCGGGAGTTAACTCGATCTTTATTTCTTGCTTGTTTTCTGCCATTGTTCTTATGTTTTTAGGTTAATGTACTATTGTTTATTCATTCGTTTCCCCGTCGGGATCATCAGGAACAGATCCGTCGGGTATTTCTTCCTCACCGCCTGATGCGTAACTTGAGGGTTTCTCTATCAGGAATTCCCTCAGCGAAGTGTCGTTTGAATTGTTCACGTGTATGCGCAACCCCTTGCATGTGGCGTAAGTCCATAGGGCATGCACGTCGAACGCCACGTAATACTGCCGCATGAAATTTTCGGAGTCATTGCGGCGGATATTTACCAGATAGGCATCGGGGTATTCGTCATTGATCGTGGTCTCGTCCACTACCAACCTGAAGATCCTCGGTTTGTTATCGTAGACAAGTTGCATGCGCATCACAACCTTGCCGCCGGCACGCCATAGGCTTGCAAGCCATACAGGATCCGAATCCCAGTCCGTAAGTGTCTCGGGCTTACCCTTCATAAGACGGTCATTGGTCACGACTCCGACCGCCTTCACATCTACCGTTCCCGAAGTATAAGACTTACCATTCAGCGGCACATACCCCAGAAGCATGCACTCCCCTGCTTCCAGATCCCCGGTGTCTACCTGCGAAGATGCCTTAAGGGTGGCTGGAGTCTCTGCATCAGGCGCATAGAGCGTGAAGACAGTGTTTCCGATAGCATCATGCCCGGCATATTCCACTACGTCGTACAATGTCGCATAGCACACGTCGCCGCTTTCCTTGTCGGAGCAAGCGGATTGCAGGGATGGGAGCAACAAACTTGTCGCTATCCAGGCAACAATACGTGTAAGTCTATGCGTCATATTCATTTTTCCTATGTGCCCGGAAGCAATCGGGCTTCATCGTTAACGTTCTGTTATTTGGGTGACCAATCCGTCGGTCATATGCACCACCCTGTCTGAATCCGCAGCAAGCGACTCGTCATGCGTCACTATCACGAAAGTCTGCCCCATGTCCCTTCTGAGGTCAAAGAATAGCTTGTGGAGTTCGCGGCGGTTATGCGTGTCAAGACTTCCGGAAGGCTCATCGGCAAGCACCACATCCGGATGGTTCATCAAAGCCCTCGCCACTGCCGCACGCTGCCTTTCCCCACCGGAAAGCTGCGACGGGCGATGGTCAGCCCGATCCGTCAGTCCCAGGTAGCCGATAAGCTCACGCGCATGCTCAAAAGCCTTTCCACGTGCCATCCCACCTATCAGAGCCGGCATCGCGACGTTCTCAAGCATTGAAAACTCGGGCAGCAATTGGTGGAACTGAAACACGAAACCTATGCGACGGTTACGGAAACGGGTCAATTTGCGGTCATTGAGGCTGAACACGTCCTCACCGGCATAGGACACGCTTCCGCTGTCAGGGCGGTCAAGCGTCCCCATGATCTGCAGCAACGTAGTCTTTCCTGCTCCGCTCGGCCCCACAATTGACATCACCTCGCTCCTGCGCACATCAAGACTCACGCCGCGAATGACTTCAAGGCGTTCGAAACTCTTGTGTATGTCGCGCAGCGAGATCAGGATATCAGTGTTGCCGTCGGATGCGTTCATTGCCGTAAGTTTCAGTCAAGGTGTTCAGACAATCGGCTAAGGGCATACTCAGGCCGCATACGCCGGTACAGAATATCGTACACGGTATCGGCAATGGGCATCGCCACCTCGTACCTCCCGTTGATCTCATGGATGCACTTTGCTCCGTAATATCCTTCCGCAGTCTGTTCCATCTCCATCATCGCTGCCTTGACGGAATATCCTTTCCCGATCATGGAGCCGAAATTGTGATTGCGGCTGAAACGGGAATATGCCGTGACAAGAAGATCACCGAGATATACGCTGTCGCATATCTGCCTCGGACGCGGATACACGGCATCCAGGAAATGCTCCATCTCACGAATGGCATTGCTCACAAGCATGGCAAGGAAGTTGTCCCCCTTCTTCATGCCGTGCACTATGCCGGCTGCGATGGCATACACGTTCTTGAGCACTCCTGCATACTCGACCCCGTCCACATCGGTGGTGGGTATGGCATGACAGTTCTTAGAACCGCATATGCATCTTCCGAACCGCTTGGCAGCCTCTATGTCCTTGCAACCGATGGTAAGGTAGGTAGGACGGTCAAGCGCCACCTCCTCGGCATGGCAGGGGCCGCTGACTACCAGCAGATGATCGTCTGCCACATGGAAAGTGTCGCGCATATAGTCGGTTACGAGCATGTTCTCTCCCGGCACGATACCTTTCACGGCTGAGACCACGAATTTCTTGCTGATGTCTACGTTCAGTTTTTCAAGATGGCTTTTGAAGTAAGGGGAAGGCATCACCAGGAGCAACGTATCAGCCTCCTGGGCCACATAATTGATATCTGATGAGAACTCTATGCGCTGCACGTCGAACTGCACGTCGGTAAGATACGCGGGGTTGTGCCCCTCGCGCATGAACTCCTCGATGCGATCGTCGCGACGCATGTACCACAGGATAGTGTCGCGGTTGCGCAACAGCAACTTGGCCAACGCTGTGGCCCAGCTGCCCCCGCCCATCACGGCTACTCTTCCCGGGAAGTCTTTTGTTAGCATATCCTTATATATACATGTTTCAATAAGGTGGAAACACCTGCGATGTCATTCCGGTTCGTTGGCGGTGGCAGAAGAGGCGGCCTCCACCCATGCGGTAACCTCGTCTATTGTCGGATTCTTAAGTCCGAGATGATATTTCTTGTTGATTCCACAAAGTTCCTGATGCAACTTGCCTGGGGTTGCGGCTCCCAAAGCCTCCACGGTAAGTACACCTGCCTTCTGAAGAGGAGCCACCCAAGACTCATCCACGCCGAACTGGGCGTAAGCTTCGGGCTTGTCGCGCCGCGCCACTTTCTCGGGACGCATCTGCGGGAACAACAGCACCTCCTGAATGGTTGTCTGACCGGTCATGAGCATTACCAGACGATCCATGCCGATGCCCATTCCGGAAGTTGGTGGCATGCCGTATTCGAGTGCGCGAATAAAGTCGTGATCAATGATCATGGCCTCGTCGTCCCCCTTCTCGGATAGGCGCATCTGCTCCACGAAACGCTCGTACTGGTCTATCGGATCGTTCAGCTCGGAATAGGCATTGGCCAGCTCCTTGCCGTTGACCATCAGCTCGAAACGCTCGGTAAGCTCGGGATTGTCGCGATGGCGCTTGGTAAGCGGCGACATCTCTATGGGATAATCGATGATGAAAGTGGGCTGTATGTATGTGCCCTCGCACTTCTCGCCGAAAATTTCGTCGATCAGCTTGCCCTTACCCATGGTTTCGTCAACCTCGATTCCCATCGAACGTGCGGCCTCACGAAGTTCCTCCTCTGAACGCCCGTTTATGTCATATCCCGTATGCTCGAGGATGGCATCGCGCATGGTGACACGCGGGAAAGGAGCCTTGAAGGAGATCGTGTTGTCCCCTACCTTGACCTCCGTGGTGCCGTTCACTTCCATGCATATGCGCTCCAGCATGCGTTCGGTGAAGGCCATCATCCAATTGTAATCCTTGTAGGAGACGTAGATCTCCATACAGGTGAACTCGGGGTTGTGGGTGCGATCCATGCCCTCGTTGCGGAAGTTCTTCGAGAACTCATATACGCCCTCGAAACCGCCTACAATCAGGCGCTTCAGATACAACTCGTCCGCAATACGCAGATACAGCGGTATGTCAAGGGCGTTGTGGTGCGTTATGAACGGACGGGCTGCGGCTCCTCCGGGTATGGCCTGCAGGATGGGGGTCTCCACCTCCATGTAGCCATGCTCGTTGAAGTAGTTTCTCATTGCCGTGAACACCTTGGTACGCTTGACGAAGATCTCCTTCACACCGTCGTTGACCACAAGATCCACATAGCGGCGACGATAGCGAAGCTCCGGATCGTCGAATGAGTCGTAGGTCACCCCGTCCTTCACCTTTACGATGGGAAGAGGTCTCAGCGACTTGCCAAGCACGGTAAGTTTCTGCGCATGGATGGAGATCTCGCCGGTCTGGGTTCGGAACACGTATCCCTCCACTCCAACGAAATCGCCTATGTCAAGCAGTTTCTTGAAGACAACGTTGTACAGATCCTTGTCCTCTCCGGGGCACAGCTCGTCGCGGTTCACATACACCTGTATGCGTCCGCGGGCATCCTGTAGCTCCATGAAAGAGGCCTTGCCCATGATGCGGCGACCCATCACACGTCCTGCCACACTAACCTGACGGGGAGCCGGCGCGTCGGCCAAAGGATTGCCATCGGCATCCACCGGCACATCGGTAAAGGTCTCCTTTATCTCGTCAGTATAGCCCGTAACGGGAAACTCCGCTGCGGGATAAGGGTCTATCCCCATCTGCCGCAACTGCTCAAGCGACTGGCGGCGCACTATCTCTTGCTCACTAAGTTCGAGTATGTTCATATTATTCGCACTATTCCTGTAATTAAACGCAAAGTTACAAAATAGCCAAACAAAAAGCCACTTTCGGAGGACGAAAAACCCCACCGGCAAAAAAAATCACCATTTGAATAAAAAATCCCGGCAAAATTTTGGCAATTAGAAAAAAGGTCGTAACTTTGCAATCGCAAATCAGAAGCCACGGCATCTGACTGCAAACAAAGAGAATTTAGTTTCTTGAAAAGCTGGTTCGCTAGCTCAACTGAATAGAGCATCTGACTACGGATCAGAAGGTTACAGGTTTGAATCCTGTGCGAATCACCCCCAACCCCACCAAACCCTCGGAGGCGTGCCTTTCCCCTAATTTAGGCACGCCTCCATTTTTTTAAGCGACCATCCCACTTCCACCACTCAAAATGTTGTTGCCAGCGGATTTTTCCGGTTGGCGGTTACACCCAAATGGAATCCACCGGTTGGTGGAAGACCCGAAATCGGTTATATTCAAAGACAAGCATCCTGAGCCGTTATGACAGCTTCTTTGAAATGGAATGGAGTATCCCGACTATTTATCGAATTATATGAGAGGCTTCGATGAGCTGCAACACCTCAGTTTTCAATAATGGCAAATGATTGATTACGATCCCCCAGATCAAGTCCTCCCTCAGACTGTCGTACCCATGTATCAGATAATTACGGGTATTGACTATTCTTCGTGCTGATGTAATCGTTATTTCAGGACAAATCTTTAAAATCCGATTCATGGCTTCGCCAATTATTGCAATTTCCCATTGGACAGCACTACGGAAACAGACATCATCACAAAACACCTTGAACTCCTTTGGCCTAGAAGAGCAAAACAATTCGATATTGCCGATAGATTTGAGTATGTCACTCAGATATTTAACGATTTGCTCATCCATAAATTAAATATTTGGTACGGTCAAGTTCGCGGCGAAAATATGAATTTTTTACAGCTGTTTCGTCCACCAAATCCACTTTACGACCAAGCAATTGTTGCAGCTCCTCAATGAAATCAAAAAAAGTTACAAATAAGTCTTGTATTTGGTCATAGTGAAAAATCACTGAGAAATCAACATCGCTTTTATCGTTAAAACGCGAAGTAAGGATAGAACCGAAAACCCACAGTTTCTCCACCTTGTATTTCTTACACAAGGCAATTATCTTGTCAAGATTCATTTCTATCAGCTTCATACGACACAAATATAGGCTTTTTTAGTGAAAAAACAAAAAGCGAACCGAAAGTTCGGTTCGCCTGAATGATTAGTGGAGTACAGCGGACTCGAACCGCTCACCTCGACACTGCCAGTGTCGCGCTCT
>CAJTYH010000054.1 GCA_910583675.1 uncultured Muribaculaceae bacterium | reverse complement strand
TAACGTATTGAAGCGGAAGAAATTTTACAATAAATAAATTTGATTACTCACTTATCAGTTTTATATAATGTATGGTTGTTTATGACTTTGCATTATAGTTGCGCTTGAATTTTATGTTGTCTTGTCTCTGATCTGTAGGTGGTTGTTGTGATATGGATAATCCTGTTTTCGTAAAAAGCGCGAATTGGTGGAATATCTTGTATTTCAACTTTAGGTTCGATCGCTTAACATCTATGAATTACTGCAGGTTGTGTGTAATGTTAATTTTTGCGTAGTGCTGTTTTGCCAAGTTCCTTGAAAGATGTTACCCATGATTATCTGCATATTTACATTTATGTATCGTTGTGGTAATAGATTTACGCTACTCAATCGTTCTATAACATAACGTAAATCCTGGAATTCTAAGATAATACATTAAATGTTCAATCCAGTTATATTGCAGTAAGAAGTTCTCGTATATAATAAACGTTTCTAGAGCAGTAATAGATCCGCTGATTAAGAGGCATTAACACAAATTTTACTCTATTGAATTTTGTGAATTTTAATTTAGGAACAAAATAGTTGTTTAGCACAATTTCGGGTTTAAATTAATGCAAAATAATCTCGCAGGAAAATTTGTTATAATGGGGATTATGTAAAATAAAGTTTCGATTGTAATATTCTCCCCTATTGTGTCTCCAATCTGGATGTTGGATTTTTCTATGATACAAAACATGTGTATGGCTTAATGATTATTTGATGAATTTGATTATCTTTGCTTTGAGTTTGAATTCAGCAGATATTAACTAACTAACATCCGAATGTGGTTAAGCGTTGTAAAAAACGAACAATATCATTTTGTTATTGTATAGAAAATTGTGTGTTCTTCTCCAATGGCTCTAGTATAGTCTAAACCCATCAAAAATCATATAATATGGCCAACAAAAGAGATCTAAAAAAAATGGTAAACTATGTCTGTGCGGACATAGCAACGGAATGTCTGATAGCGTCGGAATATGTAAAAGGCGTGGATGCAGCTAAAATGGATGCGGTTATTGCCAAGCTTGCAGACATTCAGACCCTCGCTCTTTCTAATATTGCGTTTTCGTTTGACGCGGTTCGATCTGATTTCGCGAATCCCAAGGACTACAACAAGGCTAAGAGCGCTTACTTCCATAGGGCATATCAATCCCTCAAACAGAAATTTCATGAAAAAGTAAATGAGGTCGTTAAGGATATGAATCAGGCTCTTCCGGAAGAAGTAAAAGCTGCGAATATAAAAGAGGCTAATGCCTGATATGTGAAATGCAATTTGCCACTCCCCTATCTTTTTTGATTGGGGAATGGTAGATTGCTGCCTAAATTCGATAATATGAATATATCAGGTTGGATATTGAAACTTTTTGGTTGGAGGGTTGATATAACTGTTCCGGACTATCCTAAATGTATCATCTGTGTTGCTCCCCATACGTCTAACTGGGACTTTGTGTTGGGCGAACTCGCGATAAGATCTGTCGGACGCAAGGCGGGTTTTTTGATGAAATCTTCTTGGTTCTTTTTCCCATTGGGTTATTTGTTCCGTGCTATTGGCGGCATACCAGTAGAGCGTGGCAAAAAGAAAGGATCGCTTGTTGAAAGTCTGATCCATCGTTTCAATACAGAGCAATCCTTAAAACTTGCGATAACCCCTGAAGGTACCAGAAAACCTGTGGCGGATTGGCATACCGGCTTTTTAAGAATCGCATATGAAGCTGATGTACCCATCGTATTGGGAGCCATCAATGCACCTTCTAAGCACATCACGGTGACTGAAACATTTCAACCGACCGGTGACGTGCATGAGGATCTAAGGCGCATAAAAATATATTATAGAAATTTCATAGGTCTTCATCCAGATAAATTTACTATAGGACTATAGTTTTATTAAACTAATCAGATTATAAGTTGAATACAACCATTAAAATAGCGGCATATCCTCTTGACATTGCATGGTGCGATTGTGAGGCGAATCTCAGATCTGTAGAAATGGCTCTTTCTACATTGCATCCCGATACGGATATTCTTGTTTTACCGGAACTATTCACTACGGGATTCGTGCAGGATCCAGCCCTTATTGAAAATCTGGCCAAGCAATCAGATGAGAGTTTTGAGCAAATACGTAATTGGTGCAAGCAATTCAATCTTGCCATATCTGGCAGTGTACTTGTAAAAGATTGTGACGGGATAAAGAACCGAGGATTCTTCATAGAGCCTTCCGGGGAAGAAATGTTTTATGATAAACGGCATCTATTCTGTCTTAGTCCTGAATCCAAAATTTTTTCTGGGGGCCATCAAATCCCTCCTGTCGTGCGTTTTCGTGGTTGGAACATATCTTTGATTGTCTGTTATGATCTTAGATTCCCCGTATGGTGCCGGAACCGGTCAAACCGTTACGACATACTAATAATACCTGCAAACTGGCCTGTAAGCCGGGCATATGCATGGAAGCATTTGTTGATCGCACGTGCCATAGAAAATCAATGTCTGGTTGTAGGGGCTAACCGATCGGGATGTGATGATTACGGTGTATATGATAACCTAAGCTATATATTTGATGCTTATGGACGGAGTATTTCTTTGGAGGGATCAAATATAAAAGAATCAAGTGATGTGTTGTATGCGCAATATTCCCGTGATGAACTTCTAAAGGTGCGTAAAAGATTGCCAGTAGTGCACGATGCTGATGAGTTTGCGATAAATATGGATTAGTCGTTTCCTTTAAGTAATTGGGTGATCTGAGGCAAAATCGGAATATTGGTGTCATTGTTGATCAGGCGACATCGCTTAGTTCTGATTGCCTTTTCCAACATCTGTTCTTCAATCTGTTGGCAATTCATTCGTTCCAAGATCTTTTGGGGAGGCGTGTTGTCTCTGGACATCACACGAGAGATCCTCAGTTCTAAAGGGGATTTTACATACCAGATGTTGTCAACCAAGCAGTCCAGTCTGGAAGAATAAAGAATCGCGGTCTCTACAAATATGATACGTTTATCTTTTTGCGTTGCTTCTTCGTACCACCTTTTTATATCGTGCCTCACTGCTTCATGAACGATTCCATTCAACGTGTTCAGTTTGTCCTGGCTAGCGAAAACTATGTCAGATAATGCTGCGCGATTTATTTCGGCGGATTCCCAGTCTCTTTCATTTTCGACGAAAGATATCGCGTCGCATGCTATTTCTGCAAATATGCGCTTTTTGATTTGCGTGTTCTCCCCCATTATTTGTTTCGCCCGGGAGTCGCAGTCGTATACATCATAGCCCATGTTCCTCAGAATATGACTGACTATGGATTTTCCGCTACCAATTCCTCCTGTTATGGCTATGAGTTTTGTTGAGTCTGACATAGGTTTATGGTTAATCTACGCGTTCTATAACATATTCCACGTGGTCTGGGGATAGTGACGGATTCTTAAAAAACGCGGGGAGTTTTGACAGGGTAATGTATAAGGAGGTTTCGTGTGCATGTATGTCGTTGTAATCCACTGTCGCCCGTATATGTGTATTTCCCATATTATTATACATGCTCTTTGGAAGTAGGTAGGATACTTCTGTGATTGATGGGAATGTTACGATCTTTTGGCCGATAGGTACATTGATAACTTCAATCGGTAAGGATTGCTTTTTAGAGACGAGCGGTTCGACCGGAAATTTTACCGTAATGTTGGATGGAATGGCTCTCATGCCTTTGGGTACATCCAATGGCACATCTACGGTAGTCGTATCAGTTAAATCTCCTAAGATTATTGGTTTGGTTGAAATGGAGTGAATTTTATATCGGTCTGGTGCGTTGGAAAATAACAATACTGAATCAACTGAGACTATAGGATGACCACCATAGGCGTATTGCGGTTGTGTGTGTATATCGCAATCAATTGCTACTGCTACTTTATTTCCAGGATGTGTCGTATAGACAAGTTTGAGCGAATCAGGTTTAATTGAGACGATTGAGGCTGCCGTACCAAAAATTCCCCTGATCGCTGAGTTTAATTGTGGAGATCGAATGATCAATATGCTATCGGAGGGACTTCGGAAGTCGTCATATCGCAATTTCATGGTGGGTGGATTGCCCAATTCGAAACGCATCAATGAAGATCCTTTGTCTTTGACGGTTACGCTGATAGTAGGGTCATAGCCTGATAACAATGTCAGATCGTCTGGAAAACTTTCAAGTGTCACAGGGATGTTATAGTCTTTCTGTACGTCATCATTCAGGGCCAAAAGGAACCAGAAGACGGTTGAAATTGCCAGAAAAATTAAAAAAGTAAGAATGTTGCGCCCCTTGGTGGTGCGCAACCCCTCTTTGACATTGTAATGTATATTCCTTATGTTCAAGGCTGTAATCTGTGTATAAGGTCTGATTACAGTTTGCTGATATTGTTTCAGTCCTTTTTTGTTTCGGTATCATTCTGGGCATCGGCAGCGTTGGGATAGATTGATCCTTTGTCCACGCGGATGCATACGCCGTCAGCTATAGTAATAAGGAAAGAATCTTGTCTGATTTCTTTTATTTTACCGTATATCCCTCCAGCAGTGATTACGTTGTCGCCTTTGCTGAGACTTTCGCGGAACTTCTTTATTTCTTTCTGTTTTTTCTGCTGAGGACGAATCATCATAAAATAGAAGATCGCAATTAGTATGACGATCATGAAGATTCCTGACAGGCCTCCTCCAGTGGGCGCTCCGGCTTGAAGGGAGATTAGATTCTGTAACATGGATGCTTATTTTTTTTATTGAGTTATTAGTGTTCGTTTTGTTTAGCTACTTTTGGGGGAGAAATTTCGGGTGAGACAAGACTTACTTTATCAACAATCCCTCTTCCCTTAAGAAATTGGCAACGGAATACAGTACGCCGTTGATGAACTGGCCACTTCTTGGAGCGCTGTAATAATTGGCAATTTCCACATATTCATTCATGGTTACTGCCATCGGTATATTGGGGAACTTCAAAAGTTCCGTTATGGCTGTAGTTAGAATCACAATGTCCATAAAAGCGATTCTTTCCGGATCCCATGAGTTGCCATTGATGAATTTATCAATGTAGTTTCTGTAAACGTCCTTTTCTTTTATTGCGCTGAGGAACAGGTCGGGACCAAATTTTGCATCTTCCTCATCCTTGTATATGGGCAGAAGTTCTACCGTTTTCCCTCCTGACTGGGCAAAATGCTTAATGCTTTTTAAGACGAAAGTACCCATTATGGTGATGTCATCGTTCCAGTAAACGGATCTTGTTTCAAGCGCTTCTGCCAAGGCATCTGAAGGGAGAATGATGGTACGCATCAGTGTGCGCCAGAACTCGCAATCTGTTTCAAAATCGGTTTTATCGGCTTCCATATAATTATGGTATGCCTCAGATTCCTTGATTTTGTCTGTGATATCTTTGAGCATGAAATAATCTTCCTCCCATGAGAACGGATGTTTCTTAAGATACTCTTCCATGTCGGGGTTGTTTCGGATTGCCTCTATGAATGCATTATCCACAAACCTCATGTTAGGGTTCAACTCATGGCTGGAAGGACAATATTTCGTTTTTGCGCTCTCTATGCGGTCTCGTTCCATATCTGTAATATATACAGGGAGAATAAGCAACGCATGATAAAGCTCATATGCCTTTTCAAGTGAGTCGTTCAAAGATTTTTTTGCTTGTGCAAAGGATGTGCGCACATCGTTGTAGTCGTTGAGTGTACGATTTACCATTTCCACACCTTTCTGGAATCCTGCCAAGGTAAATGTCTCGTCGCCGCGTGCTGCTTCAATCACCATTGGATTGGATGCGATTATGGTATTGAGTATGACGCACCAGAATTTTACATCATCCTCAAGGTCGTGACGTTTTTTCTTGGTGTAGTCGGCGTATGCAGCTGAACGTATTATGAGGCTGTAAATGCGCAGTAGCGTAGAGTCGTATATCTCAACGCCGGAATTGCCTTTGGCGATCATTTCACGCACATCGGAGTCGGAAGCCAAGGCTGACGCAAGTTTGTTCGCAGAGAGCATATTGGCATCACCGAGATTTTCCAGAGGATTCTTTTTTGTCCGGTCATTGTCGACCCTATATCCGGAAAGTTCCAAAATCATCAGGAGTAGATTTTGATACACCTTATATGCGAATTTTGCATCGCGGCTATTGCCCTCGGGTGCCTTTGTCAGATGGAATTCACTACGGGTAAGCAGGTATGAATAGAGCATCTGCACTACCTTGATTCGTATTAAAATTCTATTTATCATTTTCTAAATGTCCTAATGATTTTTTCAGCCGCAAAGTTAGCAAATAGTTGCCAATTGGCAACCATCGCCCATGGAAATTTTCACTACTGATTCACGGCATTAGATCCAAGGAATGTCACGCATTGGGTTCTGCAAGGGGATTCCAGCCTTGGGCGCGTATTTCCATTTCATTGCCATCACGAGTTATCATGGCACATCCCAACTCTGGCTTTGTGATATGTCCGATAACCTTTATGCCCGGCAGTTTCTTTATCTCCTCATGTAGATGCAGGGGCACCGTGAACAGTAATTCATAATCCTCACCTCCGTTCATTGCAGCTGTCACCAGATTCATATTGAGTTCTTCCGCCATCAATGCCGTTTGGTAATCGATAGGTATCCTGTCTTCATATATGCGGCATCCTACGTTTGAAGCCGAACAAATATGCAATAATTCGGATGACAGCCCGTCTGAAATATCCATCATGGATGTGGGAACTATCGATGCCTTTTCAAGTTCCTCTATGATATCACGCCTTGCCTCGGGCTTAAGTTGGCGCTCTATTAGATATTCTTTCCCTTGAAACTGCGGCACAAAGTCGGTTTGTCCGGCAGATGCTACTTTTTCGCGTTCCAATAATTGCAATCCCATATATGAAGATCCTAAGTCTCCGGAAACACATATGAGATCCGTGTCCTTGGCACCTGAACGATATGCGATCTTCTCCTTTGGCGCATCGCCTATGCATGTGATGGAAATGACAAGGCCGGCGCGTGACGATGTGGTGTCCCCTCCTACTATGTCTACACCATATATTTCACATGCAAGTCTTATGCCGGCATATAGTTGTTCTATATGTTCCAAGGTAAAGCGCTTGCTTATGGCAAGTGAGACTGTGATCTGACGTGGATGTCCGTTCATGGCATATATGTCAGAGAAATTTACCACAGCCGCTTTGTATCCTAAATGTTTTAGTGGTACATATGTGAGATCGAAATGCACCCCTTCCACTAACATGTCGGTGGAAACGAGGAGTTCCGTATCCTTGCATTCTATCACGGCACAGTCATCTCCTACACCCTTTTTTGATGAGGCATTTACAAGTTCTATGTCTTTGGTAAGGCGATCTATCAGGCCGAATTCTCCCAAAGTCGCTATCTCTGTCTGTTTTTCTTCTACGCTCATTTGTTTTTCAACTGGTCGTTCCTAAATATACAAATGTGGGGACACGCCAGATGATTGCGCGCGTCTCCCACATCCATATGTTTCAATTTCACATTCGTCCAACGAGTGCTTTTACGAGTTCTTTCGTTACGGGTTCAGCCTTTATGGCAGCCTGTTGCACCTCTTCATGGGAAGGAACGTCGGTGATATCCTTGCCACCGAGGTCTGTAATTACGGACAAACCGAAAACTTCCATTCCACCATGGCGTGCAACTATAACTTCAGGGACTGTGGACATGCCTACGGCATCGCCTCCAATTACTCTGAAATATTCATATTCTGCCGGTGTTTCGAATGTAGGGCCGGTAGTGCCGACATATACCCCGTGCATGAGGCGTATTCCCTTTTCCGCAGCTATCTGGTCGGCAATGGCGACAAGCCTGTGGCTGTAGGCTTCTGTCATTGCAGGAAAACGGTCACCAAGTTCCTTGTAATTTTTTCCGCGCAGAGGGTTCTCAGGGAAAAGATTTATGTGATCAGTTATGACCATGACGTCCCCTACCTTGAACTCCTTGTTCATGCCGCCTGCAGCGTTGGACACGATCAAGGTATCCACTCCAAGTGCACGCATTACCCTTACGGGGAAGGTGACAGTTTTCATGTCATATCCTTCATAATAATGGAAGCGCCCCTGCATGGCCATTACGCGTTTGCCTGCAAGATCTCCAAATATGAAATTACCACTGTGCCCTTCAACAGTTGATACCGGAAAGTTTGGAATTTCCGAATATGGGATTGTTATTTTGTTCTCAATCATTTCCGCAAGCGGTCCTAAGCCGGTGCCAAGTATTATTGCCAGTTTTGGCATGTCTGAAACTTTGGAGCGCAAGTAGTCGGCGGTACGTTTTATATTTTCTAACATGTTGTATGGGTTTTACTTTTTGTTGAAACGTCGTTTGATCTATATTTGTTTTCAGCCTCTGCATATTGCTCTATGCAATTGCATTCGGAGGTCATCTTATTGCGTTCAGAAGGGCTTTCTGTATTTCCAGGTCAAAAGTCTGTGAATTCATGGGGTCGAATCGGACTTCTATCGGGATGTAATATATGTGTTTCTTCAAGCCATGAGGGAAATATGGATTGTTGGTCAGACGGACGGCATCCTTTTCCGTGGTAACGATGTATTTACGGTTCCCTTCAATCTCGTTGAAACGTTTTACAATGGCTTCCAGATCCTTCCTTGAAAAATTATGGTGGTCAGGAAACAGTTTTACTTTTACTTTTGCGCCAAAGCCTTTCAGAAACCGTATCAATGGTTTGGGATTTGCAATCCCCGATAAGACCAATATCGTATCGTTTTCATTAAGCCAGTTGAATTGCAAATTTTCCGTTGCCTCATCCGGGAAAAGCGGTTTTAGCCCTCCGTAGTTATAACGTGAAAAAAAAAACTTTTGGAATGGGAAGAGTTTGAGATTGTTCTTGAATATACGATATTCCAACGGGTTAAGTTGATCAGGGCATTTGGTGACTATGACCATGTCTGCCCGGTAAATGGCACTCTGGGGTTCACGCAATCTTCCGAGTGGTAAGAGCTTGTCGTAAAATACCGGATTGTTGAATTCAGTCAGTACGATTGACAGTGTCGGTTTCACATATCTGTGCTGAAATGCATCATCAAGGACTATCAGGTTTATCCTTGGATCAAGACGCAACATCTCTTCAATGCCGTGACACCTATCCTCGCAAACAGCCACAGTTATGTCACGTCCGAATTTTTGATAAATCTGATATGGCTCATCGCCGATGTCTAAAGGGGTGGAACGACGTGTCGCCAGTACGAATCCTTTTGTAGAGCGCTTGTACCCCCTGCTCAACATCCCAATGTGATACTTGTATTGCAGCAGAGTTATGATATACTCAGTATGAGGGGTTTTTCCGGTCCCTCCAGCGCTTATATTTCCCACTACGATAACTGGCACCTGAAATTCCTTTTGCTTCAGGATGTGCCATTTGAACATCAGATTTCTGACCGCTATCCCTAAGCCGTAGAGCTTGGATAGCGGAAGTAATATCAGATTGGATATTATTTTGTTCTTTGCCAAATCCGTGATGTTTTAGGTATGTCCTGGTCTTGCAATCATACCAAGGGAAATTTCTGGTAATTCTGGTTTCTAGTCGATTATGACCGATTCCATCCGCGCCTGAACGGGATCCATTTGCTGTATCTCCTTTAATCGCTGATAGATGGGATAGTGTATTCCAAGTTCCTCTTTAATCGCTTTGGTTTTCATCTGCGAATCAAGTTTCATCAGCATGTCAAGGAAGGAGTCTTTTGTTGATGGGTAGTTGACGATCTGGTATTTGCCGTATCCTTTTGCCTTTGCAAGGGCATTTATGGCATCATTCAACGATCCAAGTTCGTCAACCAATCCTATTTTTTGTGCCGTCATTCCATCCCATACGCGTCCCTCGGCAATAGCCTTTATTGAATCTTGTGACATGTGTCTTCCGTCGGCGCATCGGCGTGTGAACAGATCATAACCCCTTTCTACCATCTTCTGCATGCGTGCATGCTGATATGGTGTCATGGGTTCATATATATTGGGAGCGGAGGAATTTGCGTTGGTTTGTACGAAATCCACATTGACTCCTAATTTTTCATTCATAAGTCCTTTCGCGCAGGGTATAAGACCAAAAATGCCTATGGAACCTGTGAGTGTTGTCGGTTCTGCATATATTTTTTCGGCTCCGCAAGAAATGTAATAACCTCCTGAGGCGGCAACATCCCCCATGGATACATATACGGTCTTGCCTTTGTCCTTGAACACTTCTATGGCATGCCAGATCTGTTCGGATGCGAATGCAGAACCGCCGCCGGAATTAACACGCAATACCATGGCATCTATATCGTCGTCTTCTGCCAAATCCAGGATGTCAGGGGCAACACGATCGGATGCGATCCCCTCGGTGCCGTTTTCGGTAATGTCGCCACAGGCATAATAAACCGCAATTTTGTTCTTGGCATCTTTCCTGTTCGGAATATCCGGATTTGACGAGAGATAGTTGTCAATGGCAATCAAATTCAAGTCATCATCGTCGGATTTCCCTGTTTTGCCCTTAAGGTATTTTTCCATTTCGTTGGCATATTTGAGACCGTCTACAATCTTAAGATCTGCCAATTGTTCTGCAGGAATTAATGCCCCCATGCTGTCTGCGAATTGGTTAAGGCTTTCTGGACTGATACCGCGTGATTTTGATATGTCTTCAGTGATTTTTTTCCAGATATTGTCAAGGTATGTGTTCGTTTGCAATCGGTTTGCTTCACTCATGTGGGTGAGGATGAACGGCTCGACGGCACTTTTGAATGTCCCGACTTTTACTACTTGCATTTCAACTCCCATCTTGTCAAGCAACCCTTTGAAAAATGGCACTGCAGAGACCAATCCTCTGAGGTCTACTTCCCCAATGGGGTTAAGATACATTTCATCGGCAACTGAAGCGGTATAATAATCTCCTTGTGAATATGTATCGGCATAAGATACTATCCATTTGCCACTTTTCCTGAAATTGTCAAGAGCCTTGCGAATGGACTCTCGTGATGCAATTCCTGCAGAAGAGCCTTCGCAATTGACATATATGCCTGCGATCTTCCTGTCGGAGCGTGCTGCGTCAATGGCATCAATTATATCACTCAGGACATCCGGCCGAGGCTTTTCGTTTATTATGTCGTAGATATTCGGTGTGGATGATTTTTCTTCAATTATTCCTGATAGGTTGACGTAAAGAACGCTGTTCTTTTCAACTTTTGTAATCGGTTTGGATGAATCAAAGGATTTTATTAAAGAGCTGATGGCAAATGTCATTCCAAGCACGATGATAAGCATGGCGGAAATCCATATGGCGGTCAACGCGCCAAGCATGGATATGAAATATCGTTTAAGCATTACGTTGTATTTTTTCTGTCTTTTGACTTGTCATGAAAGTCTTCGCTGTCGGGCAAGCCTACTCCGTTTACAGTTTTACGCATTGTGTGAAAAGCGTTGAATTGCAATCCACACGTTATATTTTATGCAACAAAAATAGTAATTATATTTTGATTGCCCAAATATGTGTCAGCGCATTTTCGATTGGTTGTAGATGGACTGCCTGGGCACCGTGGAGTCCGTCCTGATAAGTGTTATGTCGGGAATGGATTGCACTGGCTCCGGTTATTAGGGATAAATGTTTGATGGTTAGGAAAATTTTACTAATTTTGCACAATGGAAACATATATATGGCGAGCAACTCGATTGACCATCGTTTGATTCCCATTATGCATTATCATATTGTAGCGTTTCATTATCACACAAACACATATAAACACATATTTTCCTTTATGCGAAAACATTTCTTGACGAAGAGCTCCGCTCTTCTTGTTAATGTTGTCACAATTGCGTCTGTTTCGCTGACAGGTTGTGTCGACAATGATTATGACCTGAGCAAGGACATGGATCTTAATGTCACTATCGGGGGAGAGACCATTTATTTGCCGGCGAGTTCAACTGGCAAACTTACAATGGACAATATCCTTGATCTTGGTTCCGAAAGCTCAATCAAGACAATCACGGCAAAGGATGTTGCCGATGGTACCAATTACGGACTGGTTGAAGGCGATTATGTTCTCGTCCAGAATGCAGATCCAACCTATTCGTCTGTAAAAGTCGAGCAAGTTCATCTGAAAGATACGCGTTTCACCTCTGATGGTGTCACTGTACCGTTCGCACCGGGACTTGAGTTCACCATGCCTGCGGATTTTACGTCAGAGATGAGCATCTCCGACAATAATGTCGACAAGAACCTCATGTCGGTAAAGGAAGCAGTCACGGACATGGAGATGGTATTTGACGTATACTGTACCTCAGACGTCTATAATGGGGATATTACCATCAACAAGGGATATGTAATAGAATTCAGTGAGGGATGGAATGTCACTATAAGTGATCCTGCTACGGCGGCATTTGCAAGAATGTTGGACTATCATACCCTGGTATTTATGGAAAATGCCACATTTGATATAAACCACCCTCTTGAATTGAGGATAAATGTGGACCGGTTTATTCTGGGAGACACCAAGGGAGAAGGGCTGTATGAACCCGGGCATTTCCAGCTTGACACATCAATCCATTTTGCCGGAAATATTTCCATAGATGATAATACCACAAGCAGCCAGGTTGGTGCTGTAGATCTTAATGCTACATTGAAGGTTGAAAATGCCACTCTTTTGGCTATAACAGGTGTTGTGGATCCAGATATCAATATTGATGACACGCAGGTTGCCATTGAGGATGTCCCGGACTTTCTCAATGAAAAGGACAACAATCTTGATATAGCTAATCCTCAAATATATTTTACGGTAAACAATGGGTCCCCTGTATCCGTGACATTTACGGCATTGCTTCGTTCTATTTACCACGACGGAAAGGCTCCAGTGGACGTGCATATAGGGAAGTGGGAAAATGGCAAAGGTACAGAGGAAATTCTTGTAAAACCGGGATTGAACAGGATCTGTCTTTCACGGACTGGAGAAAGTACTGAAACGGACGTAGTGAACATTTCAGTTCCCGATATTGCGAATCTTCTTGCTACAATTCCTGACGAGATCTCAATTACGGATGTGGATGCCAAGGTGATACAAGAGCCAGTCACTTTCGAACTTACTGCTCCCGGTGAACCTGGATATGAATTTGAAACCGCTTATGAAGCAGTTGTGCCGATAGCTTTCGGAAGTGCCCTGCGACTTACATATGATGATACAGAGACAGGATGGGATGAGGATTTTGAAAAATACAATTTCAATACAGTCTCTATAAGCATGGATGTTGTCAATAGCGTGCCTCTCACCCTTAAGCCAGATGCAGAGTTCATTTATGGAAATGAACAGACTTTCGATAACGTGACTGTAGATGTTGAAGGTGATGTTGTTGCCGGAAGTGTGGCAGCTCCGGTAACTTCGCATATAGTAATAACGGCGACAAGCCATGGGAAAAATCTCAATGGACTCAATGGCATAAGATATATCTTCTCCGCTTCCACCACCGAGGCTGCTGAAGGGGTTGTATTGAATAAAAACCAGAGTCTGAAATTCGAGAATATCAAGATATCCATCAAAGGCGGTGTGACAATTGACCTCAACGACTGATATTCCAACATCACAAAAAAATCTTGATTAAATGAAATCTAAGTAACTGTTCAAAATTATTTTATGTATTCAAGCCACTTCGCTATAATTGACT
>CAJTYH010000053.1 GCA_910583675.1 uncultured Muribaculaceae bacterium | reverse complement strand
GATGCTGCTAAATCGGCTCCCGAATATTAACATTCATTATTAAACACCCTCTTATCTGTTGGTGCATTTACGACTTTGTCATCGCACCTGAATAAGTAATCCCCGCACCTCGCGCCCTAATGGGCACTTGATGCGGGGCAATCATTTGACACGCCTTCTTCGAAGGCATGCGAGAAGCCATAATGGCACCCCCGTTTTGTAGATGGGCAATAGCCCAACGATCATTCCTTGGCCTTTATGATGCCACTTACGACCTTGGAGGTAGGCTGATCACCGGCTTCTCCACCACCGGGCAGATCTGTTGCACTCTCCACGATATTGACATAGTACTGGATATATCCCCAACAAATGGGATAATCGACCACGTAGATAGGCATCTGAGCCTGTAGGAGATGACGCCCGAGAGGCTGTTCAGCGGTATTGACGGTAAGGGAGAACGGCTGTGTGATATTAGTGCCGATAAGGTAATGATCCCAATAATATGTAACCGCTCCAAGGGTTCCCTCCTTGTTGGTGTTGTTAACCAGCGTCAAACCATCAATTTTAAGGGGCTCACCCTGTACGACATAAATCTCATCGTCGTCAAACACGCCGCCACTGATAGTCGCCTGAATTGAGACGTTGGGAATATTGTTGTCATCATCGTCACATGAAGTTGCCAGCATCCCTAAAGGCAACATAAGCAGTAAATAGTAAAAAATCTTCTTCATATCCCTAAGTTTTAAAAATTTTTTCAGAAATGGATTTGTGAGGTGCCGGAGCGCCATGTGATGTTTTTTTGCGCCCCGGCTCCCACACTTTCACACATATCAGTTGTTGGTGAACCGGAGTTCCCCGTCTACTGTATCTATGATGATAGGCTTTGACTTGTCCACCGTCTGGGCAAGGATATCCTTTGACAAACGGTTGAGGACAAGGCGATGGATCACACGTTTAACAGGACGTGCACCGAATTCCGGATCATATCCCTCGTCTGCCAGCAGAGACAATGCAGCCTGAGTGACATTCAGCGTGATACCATTCGTTGCCAGCATCTTGCTCACGCTCTTTACCTGCAGACCCACGATCTCCTCTATTTCTGCGCGGTCAAGGGGAGTAAACATTATGGTTTCATCTATACGGTTCAGGAATTCCGGCCTTATGGTCTGTTTCAGCATGTCAAGAACCTGCTGTTTGGTTTTCTCCACCACTTCATCATGATTCTCCGGGGTCATTGCCGCGAAATTCTCGCGTATTACGGAAGATCCCATATTGGAGGTCATGATTATGATGGTGTTCTTGAAATTGACCATACGTCCCTTGTTGTCCGTAAGCCTCCCGTCATCAAGAACCTGCAGCAATATGTTGAATACATCGGGATGAGCCTTTTCGATCTCGTCGAACAGAACCACGGAATAAGGCTTGCGACGCACAGCCTCCGTAAGCTGGCCACCTTCGTCGTATCCTACATATCCCGGAGGCGCTCCAACCAATCGGCTCACGGCGTGTTTCTCCTGATACTCGCTCATATCAATACGCGTCATCATGTTCTCGTCGTCAAACAGGTACTCTGCCAGAGCCTTTGCCAGCTCTGTCTTGCCGACACCGGTCGTCCCAAGGAATATGAAGGATCCGATCGGACGGCGCGGGTCATTCAAGCCGGCACGCGAACGGCGAACAGCATCCGCAATGGCGCGTATGGCCTCCTCCTGGCCTATTACACGGCCATGCAACTCCTCTTCAAGATGGAGCAATTTTTCCTTTTCGCTCTGCACCATCTTGTTGACAGGTATCCCCGTCCAACGCGACACTACATCCGCGATATCGTCAGCCTCAACCTCCTCCTTTATCAAGGCTTTCTCACCCTGCATGGATTTCAGCTGTTCCTGTATGGAGACATTCTCCTGTTCCTTCTGCTGCACCTTGGAATAACGGATTTCCGCCACTTTGGCATAATCACCTTCACGCTCGGCACGCTCGGCTTCAAAGTTAAGTTGCTCGATGTCGATCTTGTTCTGCTGTATCTTGTTTATCAGTTCTTTCTCAGCCTTCCATTTTGCTGTGAACTCCTTCTCTTCCTCGCGCATGGCGGCAAGATCCTTTTCAATCTCACGTACCTTCTCCTTGTCTCCCTCGCGCTTTATGGCCTCACGCTCTATCTCTTTCTGCGCGATCATGCGGGAAATCTCGTCAAGCGCCTGAGGCACCGAGTCTATCTCCAACCTTAATTTTGAAGCAGCCTCGTCAACCAGGTCTATAGCCTTGTCTGGAAGGAAACGGTCGGTGATGTAACGTTCAGACAACTGTACGGCGGCGATAATCGCTTCGTCGCGGATACGTACCTTATGATGGTTCTCATAGCGCTCCTTAAGCCCTCTGAGTATCGCTATGGCGCTCATCTCGTCAGGCTCGTTCACCATCACCTTCTGGAAACGTCGTTCAAGCGCCTTGTCTTTCTCAAAATATTTCTGGTATTCATCAAGCGTCGTGGCACCTATGCTGCGCAGCTCGCCACGCGCAAGCGCCGGCTTGAGTATGTTGGCTGCATCCATTGCACCCTCCCCTTTTCCGGCACCTACAAGAGTATGGATTTCGTCAATGAAAAGGATTATCTCCCCGTCGCTCTGGGTCACCTCGTTTACAATCGCCTTTAGACGTTCCTCGAACTCCCCCTTGTATTTCGCACCGGCCACGAGCGCTCCCATGTCAAGAGAGAATATCTGCTTTGTACGCAGATTCTCCGGCACATCACCACGCACGATGCGCTGAGCCAATCCCTCGGCTATGGCGGTCTTACCGGTACCCGGCTCACCTATCAGCATGGGATTGTTCTTGGTGCGTCGGCTCAGTATCTGAAGAACACGACGAATCTCGTCATCGCGTCCGATAACGGGATCAAGCTTTCCGGCACGCGCCCGCTCATTGAGATTTATAGCATATTTGCTCAGGGAGTTATATGTCTCCTCAGCGCTTTGATCCGTGGCTTTTTTCCCCTTGCGCAACTCCTCTATGGCGGCAGCAAGTTCCTTTTCACCCAGACCGGCGTCCTTAAGAATGGTGGATGCCGAGGAATTTACCTGAAACAATGCCATCAGCATGGCTTCAAGCGTCACATACTCATCACCTTGTTTCTTGGCTATGTCAAGCGATTTCTGAAGTACATCATTGGATGTACGGCTAAGATACGGCTCACCCCCCGACACCTTTGGCAAGGATGCAATCTCACGGTCGGTCTGTGCTGTCACTACTGACAGATTGGCACCCACCTTCTGGAAAATAAACTTCACCAGGGACTCCCCTTCAGCCATTATGGCTTTCAGGATATGCACCGGCTCAATCTGCTGCTGACCCGCAGCCCGGGTAAATTCCAGGGCCTTTTGGATCGCTTCCTGCGACTTGATAGTGAAACTGTTGAAATTCATATATCTATTGAATCTGTTTATTTCTTCTGTTTTTCGTTCTTTATACCATTATTAACAAATCTCATGCCATAATGTTTTCACCCCCTCAATGGCTGTGCAAAAGCCGATTGACACAAATCAATTGAGAAGTGCCCTTGTTTGATTTTCAGGCTGCAAAACAAAGTGGTTGCAAAAACAAAGTGGTTTAGCTACCTTTGCATCATACATGAGAACGCGCCGCAGGAAAGTCACAGACCTGCGGGGCATGTTTCGTATGTAATACAGACCGCAAAATGAGAATAACGAAGACAACAATAGCAGCATTTTTGGCCACAGTTGCGCTACAAGCGACCTTACAGCCTGGAACGGCCGCACAGGAAACCGTTCCCGAGACATATTTCGAATATCCCAAAGTACCGGAAAACCTTGAATCGCTGAATGAGAAATCGAACTTCTTCATTGAGAATTTCTGGAAGCGATGCAATATGAAATCTGCCTTCTCGTCAAGACAGAAGATGGAAGGTGCCTTTCGCGACTATGTGAGTTTCATGCCTTTCGCCGATGCTGAAGTAGTCCACAACTCAATAGACCGTCTCATATCGGAAGTCAAGAAGAACCCTAAGAACCTGCTAACGTTGGGCGAAATCGCTGAAGCCACTCTATATTCAGACACGGCAAAAATGGTTTGCGACGAATGTTACCTTCCTTTTGCCAAGGCCATAGCAGAAAACCGCAAGATCTCAAAGGCGGAGAAGGCCAGATTTGAGTATCAGGCATCCGCATTGGAGGGATCGCAAGTAGGAATGACGGCTCCGGACTTTGAATATAACCGTCCTGACGGCACTTCTGGACGCCTGAGCGAGCTTCCCAACGGCGCATACGTGCTTCTCTTCATCAACGACCCCGATTGCACGGAATGCGAGCTCGCACGCATGCGCCTGTCTGCCGACGTAAACCTGAACGACCTGATCGACAGCGGAAACTTGGTCGTATTGAGCATCTACCCTGGAGAGCCTACCGACGACTGGAAAGACCGTACTACGGTTTACAACAAGAAATGGATCGTAGGAGCCATGCCTGAGATAGATGAGCTGTATGACATGCGCAACCCTCCGGTGATCTACTATTTGAACGGCCAGCATAAGATCCTTTCGAAAAATTTCGACATAGACAACCTGCTGGAAGCGTTCCGTCAGGTGAATGCCAAGATGAATAAAAAAGAGGGATCCCAGGAATGAAAGTCGCAGCATTGATTTCAGGAGGTGTGGACAGTGCGGTGGCCGTACACAGACTGTTGGAACTGGGGCATGAGCCGCACCTGTTCTATATCCGCATAGGACTTGACAATGACGAGGGTGACTGCTCGGCAGAAGAGGACATTGAGATGTGCTCACTGATAGCCAAGCGCTATTCGTTGCCGCTTGAAGTGGTGTCCCTACACGAGGAATATTGGGAAAATGTCATGGAGTATGCCCTGCGTACCGTAAAAGATGGCTTTACACCCAATCCGGACATAATGTGTAACAAGATGATAAAATTCGGTTTCTTCGAGCAACGCTGGGGACACGAGTTTGACATGACTGCTACAGGCCACTATGCCACCACCACACATCTTGACGGCAAAATATACCTTTCGACAGCCGTAGATCCCGTAAAGGACCAAACCGACTTCCTGGCACGCATATCATACGACCAACTCAGCCACCTCATGTTCCCCATAGGCGACATGCCCAAGCAGCGAGTGAGGGAAATCGCCGTGGAAACCCGCATGCCCAACGCATACCGCAAAGACAGCCAAGGCATCTGCTTCCTCGGCAAGATAAACTACAACGACTTCATACGCCGGCATCTTGGAGAGAAACCGGGACCGATAATAGAAATAGAGACAGGACGGAAACTCGGGGAGCACCGCGGCTATTGGTTCCATACAATCGGACAACGCAAAGGGCTGGGGCTAAGCGGAGGGCCTTGGTATGTGGTGAAGAAGAACGTGCATGACAACGTGATCTACGTAAGCAACGGCTACGACTGCGAAAAACAATACGGTTACCATCTGCACCTCGCCGAGATGCATTTCATCTCAGGCAATCCATGGGACAAGGAAGATACGGAGGTGGAAATAACATTCAAGAACCGACATACCCCGACATTCACTCCCGGCAAATTGAAAATGCTCGGGGAGGGTGAATACCTCATAGAATCAGCAGACCGGATACAGGGAATAGCTCCGGGGCAATTCGCTGTGATCTATGACAAAAGCTCCCGTCTTTGCTATGGAAGCGGAATAATAACGGGACGCAATATCTCCATCTGAATGAACAATCGGCACCCCTTGAGACATTATTTCTTGTAATAAACATATTCATCACCTGGAAATGGCTTATTATCCGAATAACGATACCAACGGACGGCACAGCGGCCACATAAGGTTGCGCGTGCTTGGCATATCATACAGCCAGATTCAAAGCGGGGCATATGCCCTTATCCTCGCACAGGCCGACGGCCCTTACCGAATACCTGTGGTGGTCGGTTCTGCCGAGGCACAATCCATAGCCATAAAAATGGAAGGTATAATACCACCGCGCCCCATGACCCACGATCTTTTCGCATCGCTGGCACAGGCGTTCGGCATAGAGTTGCAGGACGTATTCATCCATAAGTTCGAAGAGGGCATTTTCTCGTCGGAACTCACGTTCATTGACCGTAGCGGGAAACAGGTAGTGCTGGATGCACGCACATCCGATGCTATCGCTATAGCCATGCGCACCAATTCACCCATATGGACTACCCCCGAAATACTTGAAGAGACCGGCTTCATAATGGAGATAAAAGAAGCCGAACCCACGCTTCCGTCCGATGAAGACATAAAGCAGTCATTAGGCGAACCTGACCTTGGAAAGCTCACAATCGCGGAACTGGAAGAGATGCTTTCCAAGTGCATCGAAAACGAGGAGTATGAGGAAGCCGCCAGAATAAAGGAGCTGATTTCCAAACGCAAAGGCTAAAAAGCCATGACAACATTACCATAACGGAACAGAACAAAAACGACAACTAAGCCAATTCACCCATGAAAAGTTTGAAATTACGCCTTTCGGTAATGAACTTCCTCGAGTTCGCCGTATGGGGCTCATACCTTACATCCTTAGGAAATTTTCTCGCACGCAACGGACAGCTCGACCAAATCGGATGGTTTTACATAGTGCAAGGGATCGTGTCACTGTTCATGCCGTCGGTAATCGGCATAATCGCCGACAGATGGATACAGGCACAACGCATGCTCAGCATATGCCACTTCATGGCCGGCACCTTCATGGCTCTTGCCGCCACCTATTGCCTGCTCACACCTGAAATACAATTCGCTCCCCTCTTCGCGCTATATGCCGTCTCGGTGGGCTTCTTCATGCCGACAATAGGACTTGCAAACTCAGTGGCGTTCAACGCCCTTACACAGGCAGGGCTTGACACGATAAAGGATTTCCCTCCGATCCGCATATGGGGCACGATAGGATTCATATGCGCCATGCTCTTCGTAAACTTCGCAGGGCCTTCAGATGCGCATTTCCAGACCACATACATGCAGCTTTTCGTATCCGCTGCATTCAGTTTCATACTGATGTTCTATGCCCTCTCCATGCCGAAATGCCCTACCTCCAAGGCATCGAAGGGAAGCTCCCTCATGGAATCCCTGGGACTTAACGCGTTCAAGCTTTTCCAGCGCAAACGCATGGCAGTGTTTTTCCTGTTCAGCATGCTGCTCGGCGTATCGCTCCAGATCACCAACGGCTATGCCAACCCTTACATTACAGGATTTGAAGGGATAGAGGCATTCAAGGACGCATGGGCGGCACGCAACGCCAATGCGCTCATATCGCTCTCCCAGATAAGCGAGACCCTTTGCATACTGCTGATACCGTTCTTCCTGAAAAGGTTCGGCATAAAGGGGGTGATGCTCATGTCAATGTTCGCGTGGGTACTGCGTTTCGGATTTTTCGGCCTTGGAGACCCGGCCGGAAACCTGTGGATGTTCATACTCTCGTGCATAGTATACGGCATCGCCTTCGACTTTTTCAACGTGTCGGGAGGACTGTATGTTGACAAGGAGACCTCTCCTGCCATACGCTCCAGCGCACAGGGATTGTTCATGATCATGACCAACGGATTCGGAGCCACGATCGGCACGTTCGGAGCCATGCTTGTGGTAAATCATTTCGTAATCCCCACCGACACGCCGGAGATGCAACTTGAAGGATGGCGCACTTGCTGGTACATATTTGCCGCTTATGCCCTCGTGGTCGGCATCCTTTTCATGCTGATCTTCAAGGATGACAAGGACAAGATCAGCAACAACGAAATCAAGACCGCAGAAGCTGCGGAAGAGACCATATGATACAGTTCTTCGCACCTGACATAGAGACTACGCTAACCCTCCCCGAAAGCGATTCGCAGCATTGCGTGAAAGTGTTGCGCAAACAACCGGGCGACCTGATAGAGGTGATCGACGGAAAGGGGACGCGCTTCACATGCCGGCTCATGGAGGCTCACCAGAAAAGGGCTAGGATAGAGATACTGGATCAAACGCCCGTGCCTCCCTTCTGGAACGGTAAGATCACAATCGCAGTGGCTCCCACCAAGCATCTTGACCGGATGGAATGGCTTGTGGAGAAACTGACAGAGACGGGATTCGACACACTCATACCACTGCAATGCAGATGGTCTGAGCGGAAAGAAATCAAGACGGAACGGCTGGAGAAGATAGCCGTCTCAGCCATGAAACAGAGCCTTAAGGGGATCCTGCCGGAAATCGCTTCTATGACGCCGTTCAGGAAATTCATAGAGAGCTGCCGCGACATCCCCCAGAAATTCATCGCACATTGCGACAGGGAGACGGAAAGGCACCTCCTGAGTACGGAATACCGACCTGGGACAGACACCGTCATAGCCATAGGCCCCGAGGGGGACTTCAGCCCCGAGGAGGTGGCAATGGCGCTTGATGCGGGCTTCAGGCCGGTATCTCTCGGGGAGGCACGGCTTCGCACCGAAACGGCCGCCCTCCTCGCCTGCCATACGCTTCACGTGGTGCAGGAACTGACAAACAATCAGAAACAACCAGACTGAAAAACCATAAGAATGGACAACATAACAGAATATCTGAAAGCATCCCCCACAGGAAACTTCTTCCTGCTGGCAGGGCCATGCGTAATCGAAGGTGAGGAGATGGCGCTTGACATAGCCGAACAGGTGCTATCACTATGCAAACCGCTCGGCATCCCCTACGTCTTCAAAGGGAGCTACCGTAAGGCAAACCGGTCACGCATAGACTCATTTACCGGGATCGGAGACCTCAAAGCGCTCAAGATATTGCGCAAAGTGCGTGATACCTTCCATATCCCGGTCGTAACCGACATACATAACGCAGAAGAGGCTGCCATGGCAGCCGAGTATGTGGACATATTGCAGATACCGGCATTCCTGTGCCGCCAGACAGACCTGCTTCTAGCAGCCGCCCGCACCGGAAAGATGGTCAATATAAAGAAGGGGCAGTTCCTCTCCCCCGAGGCCATGCGCCACGCCGTGCAGAAAGTGCGCGATGCCGGGAATCAGCAGGTGGCAGTGACGGAAAGGGGCACGACGTTCGGCTATCAGGATCTCATCGTAGACTATCGCGGCATACCCGAGATGCAACAGAACGGCTGTCCCGTGATACTTGACGTGACCCATTCCCTCCAGCAGCCCAACCAGACAGCCGGTGTGACCGGCGGCCGTCCTGAAATGATAGAGACCATAGCCCGTGCCGGGATAGCCGTAGGTGCCGACGGCATCTTCATAGAAACCCACCGCGATCCATCCGTAGCCAAGAGCGACGGCGCGAACATGCTGCGCCTTGACGGGATGGGCACGCTTCTCTCGCATCTCACCGCCATACGCAAAGCCGTAAACTCACTCTCATAAACAAGCATATTCATCCATTCCAAATAAGCAATTACAAGATACACGATGTTCAAACTAACTAATTTTCGCAACGCCATTGTGGCCTTGATAGCATGCACGGGAATTGCCGCCAGTGCCCAGAAGGGACTTTCCGATCCTATGACAAAAGCCATGATGGAGGTCTACGAGCAGGAGCTGACTGCAAATCCCAAGGCATACGACATATATTTCCGCCGTGCCAACGAGTATTACAAATTCGACCAGTACCTACGCGCCCTATCCGATGTGGACAACGCCATAAAATATACCCCTGCGGAAGACACCGACATGCTGTTCCAGTGCCATTCGCTGCGTGGCGAAATCTACCAGATGCTCGGAAAGCATGCAGACGCGCTCACCGACTTCACGGAAGCCTTGCGTCTAGATCCCACCTCCTTCATGGCGCTGTACCAGAAGGGTAACTCGGAATATGAACTGGGGAATTACGCTGATGCGAAGAATTCCTACAACCGTTTGCGCGCCAGCAACGGCCGCTCTGCCGAAGCCCTTACAGGCCTGGCACGCGTGGCCGTAAAGGAAAACAACCTCGGACTTGCAAGCCAGTACATGGACGATGCGGTGTCAATGATGCCCACCGACAGCGACATCTACGTCCGCCGTTCGTCGGTTCGTCGCATGCTCGGCAACAATACCGGTGCCGTGGAAGACCTCATCATGGCCATCAGCATAGACTCAAACGCCAAGGCATTCCAGGAACTCATCAACGTGAGCAACCAGGATTATCCCGCCGTGATCACCGCACTGAGCAACGCCGTGCATCAGGCACCCGAACAAGGGATGTTCTATTACATCCGCGGCGTGATAGCACAGGCGCACAACCACTATCCTTCCGCCATCGCCGACTACCGCAAGATCATTGACGAGAACCTCTACAACTATGCCGGTATATATGCCTCTTTAGGCGAATGCTACTACGCGCTGTGCGACTTCGAGCAAGCGCTTGAGAACGTCAATCAGGCCATAGGCATGTCAAGTGACAACGGAGAGTATTTCCTTGCGTTGGCACGCATCTACCGTGCCCAGGGACGCAATGACGATGCCATGCGTGCGATCGATTCCGCATTGGAGAAAATACCAGGCAGCGCGGCAGCCCGTGCCGAGCAAGGTAAGATCCTTTTTTCACAGAAGAAATACGACGAGGCATCCGGAATTTTCGGAGAACTTACCATTGACAATCCCAACGATCCGATGAACTACATGCTCCGCGCATGGGTGATTGCAGACGGCCTTGGCAAAAGCGGGAATGCCCTTCCGATATACAAACGCGTCCTTGAGCTTGACATGGATCCCGACAAACCTGCATCGCTCCACGGTTTCGCCCTGCTCTTTACCGGCAAGCATGCCGAGGCTATAAAATGGGCGGATATGATCGTGCGCGACAACAACGACACCGACGGCTCCATCAACTATCTGGCCGCATGCCTCTATGCCCAGGCTGAGGAGACCGACAAGGCATTCGACTGCCTTGAGACGGCGCTCAACAAGGGATACTCCAACAAGTACCAGTATACCATCTGCGACGATGCCCGCATTAACCTCTCCCCCCTCCGCAAAGACAAGAGATTTACCACCACCCTGGCGAATTATTCATATATCTTTGAATAAATCCATAGGATGTGCGCCAAAGTCTTGGCCATGTCGGAAATAATCGCTACCTTTGCGGCGCAATTGATGCGGAAAGCGCCCCGTTCGCTCGGAAAACCGGTTTCTGACAGCAATTGCAACCTATATTCATAAATTATTCACAATAAAAATCTGAAAGAATGCACTTAAATTCTGAAGAAAAAGTAGAGATCTTCGAGAAGTACGGTAAGGGCAAGACTGACACTGGCTCACCTGAAGCCCAGATTGCATTATTCTCAGTCCGTATCGCTCATTTGACTCAGCACCTGAAGTCAAATCACAAGGATCATACCACCGCTCGCGCACTTAAGGCTCTCGTCGGCAAGCGCCGCCGTCTGCTTGACTACCTCATCAAGAAGGACATCACACGCTACCGTGCGATCATCGCGCAGAAAGAGCTGGGCATCCGCAAATAATCCTGCGGCTACCACAAAACCAACAGGGCGATATGTCAAAATATTGGCATATCGCCTTTTCTATGTCCGGATAGGCAAGGATGCCGTCATGCATGAAATTTTTACATGCATCGCATATCGTGCACATGCATTAAAAACATGTGCTAATTCATGTTTCCAACATTGAAAAACATCGGAGGCATCTATGAATATTGAAATAAGTAAGTCGTCAAAATTATTACGTCATACATGAATTCAAGTACTTTATATCATCAGCGGCGCTTTTTCAGCGCTTTTAGCCCTCATCTTTAGTCGTGTAGCCCGCTACACTCCTTCATCTTCGGACTAAAATCCCTCGAAGAATCTCTCTCCGATGATATAAAATAATTTTGACGACTTACTTAAAACAATTACTTTTGCATGACAGAGCGAGCCTACGGCTACCGACTCGACAAAGTAACTTACCTAAATCAAATAACAATGAGCAAACCTTACGTAGTAGGAATAGACATCGGCGGCACCAATACCGTGTTCGGAATAGTTGACGCACGTGGAGTGGTGCTTGCCAGCTCCTCGATCAAGACCCGCAAGCAGCCGACAGTAGAGGCATACATAGACGATCTCTACAAGGAACTTACCAAACTCATGGAGGCCAACGATGCCGTAGACAAGATCCACGGCATAGGCATAGGCGCTCCCAACGCCAACTATTACACCGGCATGATAGAGCAGGGCGTGAACCTTCCGTGGCCGACCCCAATCCCATTGGCTCGTCTCGTAAGCGAGAAATTCGGCATTCCCGTATCAGTCACCAACGATGCCAACGCCGCAGCCATAGGTGAAATGACATACGGTGCAGCCCGCGGCTTGCGCGACTTCATCATGATCACGCTTGGCACGGGTGTGGGTTCAGGCATCGTAATCAACGGCCAACTGGTGTACGGGCACGACGGTTTCGCCGGCGAGCTGGGACACATCATCGTAAGGCGCAACAACGGACGCCTGTGCGGATGCGGCCGCCGCGGCTGCCTCGAGACATACTGCTCGGCAACGGGAGTGGCTCAGACGGCACGCGAGTTCCTGGAAGCACGCCCCAACGAAGACTCGCTGCTGCGCGGCATGCCGGCCGACGAGATCACCTCCAAGGACGTATACGATGCAGCCGTCTCAGGCGACAAGCTCGCCAAGGATGTGTTCGACTTCACCGGCGACCTGCTGGGAGCCGCCCTCGCGGACTTCACAGTGTTCTCAGCGCCCGAAGCCTTCATCCTGTTCGGCGGTCTCAGCAAGAGCGGCGAATTGATAATGAAGCCCCTGCGCGACTCGCTGGAGCGCAACCTCATGCCCCTCTGGAAAGGGAAGGTGAAAGTGCTTCTTTCCGAGCTTAAGGAGGCCGATGCCGCCGTGCTCGGTGCAAGCGCATTGGGTTGGGAGGCAAAGTTCACAGGCGCAGGCCCGTCGGCAGTGCCCGTCACCCCCACTCCGAAACCGGCAGACGCATAAGCCCCGCGCACCTCTCTCCCGATACCGTAAAAAAGGCGCACACCGGCGCTGAATGATGAGACACTGTCGCCGCCGGCGTGCGTTCCATTTCCGGATTACTGCACCAGTCATCATTTCAATCCATCACATAAAACCTGACCGATTGAGACACACCTTTCTTACCCGGATACTTATTGCAATGGCGCTGGTTTACAGCGCCATTATCAGTGCATGCACCAACAGCTACAACCATCGCGCCGACGAGACCATGGCTCGTGCGGAGGCGCTGATGGAGCAGCATGCAGACAGCGCACTCATGGCGCTTGACAGCCTTGACAGGAAACAGCTCCGTGGAGCACGCCGTCGTGCTCTCCACGGCTTGCTTCTCACGCAAGCCCGCGACAAGAATTTCATAGACCAGACCTCGGACACCCTGATAGCTCCCGCCGTCTCCTACTTCGACGATTCGAACGACACCTACCACCGCATGCTATCGCACTACTATCTCTCACGGATAAGATATTACAGCAATGATTATCCATCCGCCACTTCCGAACTGGAGACTGCAATGGAATTATTGCATGATGACGTGCCAAACGAGGCATATTGGCGAGCACGAATACATAATGACCTCGCAGAAATGGCATATTTCACATCGAATTTTTCCTACAGCATAAGACATCAGAAAGAGGCTATACATCTATTTGACAGTCTACAGCTATATACATGGGAAACAGACGCATATCTATCATTAATCAGGAGTTACCAACTTATTGGGAAATGGGAGCTAAGCGAGAAAATGATAGATACTGTAAAAACCTCATGTAAATTGCCACATCAAGACATAAAATATAAAACAGCAGCCATACACAACCTTGTACATAAAAAGGAATGGAATAAAGCAGCCAACCTTTACCTTTCTCTTTGTGACAGCACAAGTGGGTATAACTGTGACAGTTTCGACTATGCATTTATCTCATACCTGAAAACCAACCTCGGGGATCAGGCATCTGCAAAAGAATGGATGGACAAAG
>CAJTYH010000052.1 GCA_910583675.1 uncultured Muribaculaceae bacterium | reverse complement strand
CCGGTGATGTCGCTCTTGCGCTGCACACCGTAGCCGATCACCACTACTTCATCAAGTGCGGTAGTGGTCTGTTTCATATCCACGTCAATGGTCTTGCGGCCGTCTACCTTCACCTCTACAGGTTCGAAACCCACGCTTGAGAATACAAGGGTGGCGTTGGAAGGGACGGTAATAGTGTATTTGCCGTCGATGTCGGTAGCGACACCGTTGGCCTTGGAGCCTTTTTGCATTACAGTGGCTCCGATCATCGGCTCGTTTTCAGCCGTATCCATTACGGTACCGGTCACAGTTATGTTCTGTGCCGCGAGTGTCAGATTGACGGTTGCCAATATGAATAATATCAGCAGCCTTTGAAATTTTATCTTTAACATACTTGCACTGCTAAGCAACTATGATTTGTTGCGTTGAATGTGAAAATAGGAGGAGGTTGCGATTTAAGGGTGTGTATGGAGTGATAACGGGATCGGTTCAATAATTCTAAGAGGGAAAAGTGGGTGTGCCCTCTCTACGGGGCACACCCGCTTGTTAAGTTCGGTACAGGTTATTATTTGATGACAACCTTGGTAGCCTTGTCACCCTGGCGACGGATGTAGAGGCCGGGAGTGTTGGCATTAACACGCATACCCTGAACGTTGAAGTATTCAACAGGGGCATTCGCGTCGAATTCATCGGTAACGACACTCTCTACACCAGCTATTTCCTCACGTGTGCGGAATTCGATTTCCATTCTGTCAGGATTCTGCTCAAGGTTGGCTTCGGGGTTTGTGTACTCGTAGCAATAGATGTTCTTTGTCGAGTTTGCGAAGAATATCAGCTTGCCGTCAAGATTGCGCAGAGTCCATACGCCATCATCGGTGGCATGGAGGTTGGATATTGTGACAGGAACGCCACCGTCTACCTTGTCAAGACGAGTAAGAGTCCAGTTGTGGCCGTCCTTATTGCCCGAGTTGCTCCAATAGAGCGAACCGTTTACTACAGTAAGCTCGCGTGTCCATGTGCAGCCTCTGCCGGGATTGAAGTCGTACTGTACCCAAGTCTTTTCGCCGTCGCATACGTTCAGCTCACCGCCATACTGGAACGGATCAGTGACACCTTCGCGTGTACCACGATTGCAGCAATATACATAATAGTTGTCGAATTCAACACCGTCGTCGGGGAAAGAGGAGCTGTCTTTGGTAGGTGCGTATGTATCACAGTCGAACACCTTGTAGTCGCCCTTCTCGCAGTTTGTCATACCAAGCTCGTTACCGGTCTCGGGAGTATAGGAACGGAAGAAGATATAACCGAGTGCAGGTGCGCCGGTCTTGGTCACGCCGCCGCCATTGCCCATAGGCACGCCATTGTGGTCAAGGTTGTTGGGATTGGAAGTCGGGTTGGTGTCATATATCTCATAAGTTCCTTCTTCGGTACCGTCGGTTGCCCAAGGTTCGTTTCCGGAGTTCCAAGACCAGGCCTTGAAGAACAGTTTTTCGTTGTAGAAGTTGCAAAGGTGAGCAATAGCGGCACCATTAGTAGAGCCCTCATAAGCAGAGTTCTTGTTTATCTCCTGATTGATGTCCTTCACCATGAAAGTGCCATCAGGAGTACCGTCGGTCACCCAGAGTTCGTCGCCATAGGTCACGCCGTCCTTGTCTGCAACGTCGCCAATGAAGAATACCTTGCGGCCTACGCGAACCACAGAACCCCAGCGGTTGTCAAGAGGCTCACGACCGGGGAACATGGTCTCTACCTCTTTCACAAGGGATGTGCCCTCTTCGGTACCGTCGGAGATCCAGAGCCAACGCTGACCGTCCTTGCCATATGTCTCGGAATCCATATCCTTTGCAAAGAATACGAACTGTGTCTCGTTGAGCTGGCAGAAGCCAAGGGGATCAGAGTCGCCGATCATGTGGATGTCGGCCACCATGTATGTGCCCTCCTCGGTGCCGTCGGAGATCCAGAGTTCCTGACCGTTCTCGCCGTCATCTGCAGAGAAGACGCACTTGTCATTGAAACGGGTAGGATACTGGATGTTGGAGGTTGCCATACCGGGGTTGATGTCCTTTACCATGTGAGTGCCGGCCTCGGTGCCGTCGGTTACCCAAAGCTCCTCGCCGTGTACGCCGTCATCGGCACAGAAGAAAGCCTTGTAGCCTTTTTCAGCGGAACCTGCGATAGCTATGTTCTTTGTACCGTATTCCTTCTCGTCATGGGTTACATTTGCGGTTACTCCTTCCGGAAGAAGTGAAGTCATTTTGCCACCGGCTCCTTCAGGAACCTTGACATCCGCTGCTGAAACATTCATTCCTGCCACGCATGCAAAAGCTGCGGCTGATAGGAGTAAAGATCTCTTTTTCATGTTAAAAAGTTAAAGATGAATAAATAGATAGGTTAACTGTTATAGGGTTGAATCGCCCGTGCACAAATATGCCAGGCAATAAATTGTAAGGTATCGGATTTATGGGGAATCATAGATTGACCGGTATCAGGAATCAAAGGCTAACTCAACTTATACGCTCATCGTATAATTCACGCGCCTTGCATCAATATAGTTTCTCTATCAAAATTCTGTGTGTGCAAACCCCGGGGTTTGCACACACAGCCCCATGGGGCTGATTTTCTCGGAAATCAATGTTGTGGAAAACGGCACTCCTGCCGCCCTCGGGAATATCTGCCGACGGTCTTCAAAACCGGCTCGCCCCGCACCCGGAATCTTTATCCGGGGCAGAACGGCACTATGATATTATTGAAAACCCATCGGGAACGTGACTGCACCCCACCCGACATTCGGCCAAAGACAAGAACGACCTGTCCTCACATAGGAGGAACGCCTTATCAGGAAAATGAGATGAAGATGGCATCAGACGGTAATTCATGACTGTGTTAAAAACGGGTTGCATTTTAAGGTGCGACCGGTGGCACAATAACTGATTGTTGTGGCCGGTCTGTCAGTTTTTCGTTGGCAAATATACGACACTCTTCCCAAGATCCATTAGTACGATTGTGTTTTTAATTAGAAAAAACGTGCAAAACAGCCTCAAAACGCCATTTTAACATTCCGATGGACATTATTACCCGTATTCGGGACATCCTCCCCCGTACACTCGCTTCCGACATGCTACTTTTGCAACATAAACAAAAAGAACCGGCTAAAACCGATTTTAAGCATTGTGAAAGATCTATTTTCACATTTCATCCCGCATTAACCAATACTTTTTTATAATATCCCATGAACCGACTTTTATCACCGATGGCATGCGCGGCCGCCATGCTTGCAATCGTCTCCTGCAACAATACTGCAAAACAATCGGCCACAGAAGCTGAACCGGAACAAGGTATGGAAATATTCTTTGCCGACCCCACCATCTACACCGAGAACGGCAAATACTACCTCACCGGCACACGCAACGCCGAACCTCTCGGATTCGCCATGCTCGAGAGCACCGACCTTAAGAACTGGACGCTATCACGCCCCGACTCCATCATCCTCGGAAAAGGACGCGGCGCATATGGTGACAAGGGGTTCTGGGCACCCCAGATATTCAAGGACGGAGACAAATACCTATATTTATATACCGCAAACGAACAGGTGGCACTTGCAAAGGGAGACAGCGTCAACGCGCTCTACACCCAGGAAGTCATAGAACCGATAGACGCATCGGAAAAGAACATCGACCCCTTCCTGTTCCGTGATAGCGACGGAAAATACTACCTCTACCACGTGCGTTTCGACAACGGCAACTTCCTATGGGTAGGAGAATTCAACCCCGAGACAGGCAAGATCGTGGAAGGGACACTCAAGCCATGCTTCCGCAACGACCAGGCATGGGAAGCCACAGACGCATATCCGAGCGCACCCATCATGGAAGGCCCTACAGTGCTCAAGATCGACGATCTCTACTACCTCTTCTACTCGGCCAACCACTTCATGAGCGACGACTACGCGGTAGGATACGCCACAGCATCATCCCCCGTCGGCCCCTGGACTAAGAATCCCGCCAATCCCATCATCCATCGCAACATAGTAGGCGAGAAGGGGTCAGGCCACGGCGACGTGTTCACCGACAACGACGGCAACATGCGCTACGTCTACCACGTGCACCACAACGACTCCGTCGTAAGCCCGCGCCGCACCCGCATCATATCTCTCAATGTGGACAAGAGCAAGGGTCAGCCATACGCCATCACCGCCGACACCACGACCATCATCAAGCCCATCCGCAAATAATACCGGACAACCATTTACCGTAACGCTTGCCGGCAACAGGTGTGCACAACGCACCTGTTGCCGACAAAACGTGTTTCAGCACTCATATAATTAATATAGCAGCAATACTTACTTATAAATCAATCATGAAACATTATCTTATAGCAGCTGCCGCCATGCTGGCCTTGCAAGCGCAGGGTGCCACCCAATTGGCACTGAAGACTCCCGGTGGAGCCACCACGACATACTCCCTTCAGACCACGGCAGACGGCGCACTGATGCGCCCCGACAATGGAGCCAAGCTCCCACTGCACATATTCCGCACCGCTACTACCGACCCGACAGGGGAAGTCACTACCGTGACCTTGAACATAAAGGCCGACGAGACCTGCTGGTTCAACATCACAGAGACGGAAATGCTTGGCACCGACGCCGCACACGCCGATTGCGAGTTCTACATGCCCGGATTCTGGTACCACCACAACCTGCGCTCACCCGAAAAAGCCCCCTCCTTCCACACATCCGACAGCTGGGAAGTGCGCGAAGACCGCCTCAGCTCACCACTCACCGGCATATACGAACCTGTGAGCGGCAACGCCGTCACCGTGCTTCGCATGAACAGCGACGACCATGCCGACTGCATCCTGCAGAACCTCTCGGGTGACGTGATACTGCCGCGCCATACCTCGGTAGGCTCAACCGGCTTCCGCAACATCGGCGGCAAACCGGCGCTCGTCTACAGCTACCCATACGTGGAAGCTCCACGCCGCTACATCCGCAAGCTCACCCTCATAGACCCCGTGCGCACCTTCGAGCGCATGGACAAGGGCGACACCCGCACCCTCACATGGCAGATACGCCGATCCAACGCCAAGGACTACAGCGACTTCGTGGCAGACGTATGGAACTACACCTACGATACCCTCTCACCCGCCACCGTGGAGACCGGCATTGACACTCCCAAGGCCAAGGAACACCTCGCGAGCTACTTCACCAACAGTTACGTAGACAAGTACGACCTCAAATACTATTCCGGCGCCGGAATGCGCACCGACGACTGCGCCAACACCGACGAATACCAGATCGGATTCGTAGGCCGCATCCTCCTCAACGCCTTCAACGCACACGAATACGGACTTGAGAACGGACGCAAGGATCTGACCGACAACGCAGAGGCCATATTCAGCAGCACCCTCGAACACGGATTCACCGACAACGGATTCTTCAAGGAGGCCATGCGCCTGCGCGAAGACAAAGCCAAAGGCCCCCACAGCATCCGCCGCCAGAGTGAAGGAGTGTTCGCCATGCTCAACTGGCTTGAGGCCGAGCGCAAGCAGGGACGCAAATACCCCGAATGGGACGCACGCCTACGCACTACCCTTGACAAGATGCTCACCCTACAGCAGCCCGACGGATCTTTCCCGCGCAAGTTCACTGACGAACTGACCATCGTGGATCCCACCGGAGGAAGCACGCCGTGCGCCACCCTCCCCCTGACCATGGCCTACAAGTATTTCAACGACAAGCGCTACCTCGAAAGCGCACGCGCCACGGCCAAATACCTTGAAACCGAACTCATCGACAAGGCCGACTACTTCTCCTCCACCCTTGATGCCAACTGCGAGGACAAGGAAGCATCCTTCTATGCCTCCACGGCACTCTACTACCTCACGCACTGCACCAAGGGGAAGGAACGCGAACACTACATGGATCTCTGCAAGAAATCGGCATACTTCTGCCTGTCATGGTACTACATGTGGGACGTGCCTTTCGCTCCCGGCCAGATGCTCGGCGATGTCGGCTTCAAGTCGCGCGGATGGGGCAACGTGTCAGTGGAAAACAACCACATAGACGTATACATCTTTGAGTTCGCCGCCGTGCTCGACCGCCTTGCCGAGCACTACTCCGAACCGCGCCTGTCAGGCTTCTCCAACGTCATCAAGACCTCCATGCTCCAGCTAATGCCCACCCAGGACAATATGTACGACATAGGCAAACGCGGATACTACCCCGAAGTGGTGCAGCACACCACATGGGATTACGGCCGCAACGGCAAGGGCTTCTACAACGACATCTTCGCCCCCGGCTGGACAGTAGCCTCCCTCTGGCAGATGCTCTCCCCCGATCGCGTAGACCGGTTCTTTGCAAGGAAATAGCCTGCGGCTATTCCCTTGGAGAAGTAAGAAGTTAGAGCAGGAGAAGTCAAGCAAGAATACCAGAAGCCAAGAAAAAAGAAATTAAGAAAGGCGCTTGTAGTGATAACTCTTATGCCTCTGATATCTCTGATTCCTCTGATTCCTCTGATTCCTAATTGAAACAGGGCATTCTTGCTTGACTTCTAATGCTCTAACTTCTCCTGCTCTATTATTGTATTCTTGCTTGACTTCTAATGCTCTTGCTTCTTATTTCTGTAAGTTGGGAAATCTTGATTTCCCAACTTACAATAAATTTCATTACCTTTGCCAGACAAAACTAACCAAAACATATACATGAAAACCAATCTGCTTATTGCCGCAGGTGCCTTGATGGCTCTCTCGGCTTGTACCGGCGGCAAAACCGAGACATGCAATCTCACAGCCTCCGGCCTTGATCCCCAGAAATTCGTAGACGAATACCGTGGCGACTCCACAGCACTCTATGTGCTCAAGAATGCCAACGGCATGGAAGCCTGCATCACAAACTTCGGCGGACGCGTGGTTACCCTCCTGGTACCCGACCGCGAAGGCAAGATGACCGACGTAGTACTCGGCTTCGACAGCATACAGGCATACTATCCCGAAACCAACGGCACCGACTTCGGTGCAACGATCGGCCGTTATGCCAACCGCATCAACCAGGGTCGCTTTGAACTTGACGGAAAGACCTACCAGCTTCCCCAGAACAACTACGGCCACTGCCTCCATGGAGGTGGCGACATGGGCACACGCGGATGGCAGTACCGCGTATTCCAGGCTGACCAGCCCAATGACACGACCCTTGTGCTCACGCTCAACTCACCCGACGGCGACAATGGTTTCCCCGGAAACATGGTAGCTTCCGTAACCTATACCCTCGGCGCTGACAACGCACTGAACATCGCTTACGAGGCCACTACGGATGCACCCACCATCATCAACATGACCAACCACTCATACTTCAACCTCTCCGGCGACGGCAGCAAGCCCGTGACCGATGACGTGCTCTGGCTCAACGCATCCAACTACACCCCTGTGGACAGCACTTTCATGACCTCCGGTGAGATAGCTACCGTAGAAGGCACCCCCATGGACTTCCGCACTCCCAAGACCATCGGAAAGGACATCAACGCCGACAACGAGCAGATACACAACGCCAACGGATTCGACCACAACTGGGTACTTGACACAAAGGGCGACATGAGTGCATGTGCGGCAACCCTTGAGAACACCACCAATGGCATCCGCATGGAAGTCTACACCGACGAACCCGGCGTACAGGTATACACCGGCAACTTCCTTGACGGCACCGTTACCGGAAAAGGCGGCGTAAGCCACCCGCAGCGTTCTGCCATCTGCCTTGAGACCCAGCACTACCCCGACAGCCCCAACAAGCCTGAGTGGCCTTCAGTAGTGCTCCGTCCCGGCGAGAAGTACACCGGACACTGTACCTACCGCTTCACAGTCGTACCGGAAGCTGCAGAATAAGGAATACACCTCTTACAACTTCTTTTAACAAAAAAGCGCTCTTTGAAGAGCGCTTTTTTGTGTTTCAGGGTGTTATGACTAAAATAGACGGAAGTTCCCGCGACCGTCCGAAACAATGTAACGACTAAAACAGACCTTATCATGACAAAGAAAATCATCGCCGCGCTGGTGCTCGCAATAGCCGGGGCAACAATGGCATACGCCGACAAATACACCATCAAACGGGATGCCCTCCCCCAACAGGCACAGGAGATGCTTCAGGAGCATTTCCCCAAGGCAAAAGTCGCAATGATAAAAGTAGACAAACATCTTCTCAAGAAGACCGACTATGACGTGAAACTGACCAACGGAACCAAACTGGAATTCAACAATGCCGGCAAATGGACTTCAGTGGACTGCAAGACACGCGCCGTCCCCGAAGCCTTAGTTCCCAAAGCGATCCGGCGCCATGTCAGCAAGAACTACTCCGAGGCCAAGATCGTATCCATAGAAAAGAAAGCCTACGGCTACGAAATAGAACTGTCAGACGGCATAGAGCTGAAATACGACCACATCGGCACCTTCAAGGGAGCAGATATAGATTAGAAGAAGTAAGAAGCAAGAGCAGTAGAAGTCAAGCAAGAATACAATAATAGAGCAGGAGAAGCAAGAGCAGGAGAAGCCAAGCAAGAATACCTCAATTGCTAATTGCAGAAGGGGGGGGTATTCTTGCTTGGCTTCTAATGCTCTTGCTTCTAACTTCTTAATTTTATTTTCTGCCGAAATCGGCGGGGATTTCGCCCCAGCGATCTGTATCCCACCTCAGCACGGGGTTCTCTATGGTGTGCGCCTGAAGCCAGTTGTCGGCACGGGCAAGCAGCTCGAAGATGCGGGCATTTCGGGGAGTGCGTTCCAGTTTCGACCGATGCCCCTTGTTGCGGATCCACGAACGTGCGCTCAGTGAATCGGAATAGATCGGAGTAATCCGATCCCCTTTCTGATACAGATAGGCCAGGGCATGCACAAGCGCAAGATACTCGGCCACGTTGTTGGTGCCATCCTCAAGGGGGCCTACATGGAAAAGGCGTTCCCCGGTGGCTACCTTTACCCCCTGGTATTCCATTTTTCCTGGATTGCCCGCACACGCTCCATCCACGGCAATCGCCTCATGGTTTATTTCAGGTATGTCAAGAAGCGACACCGCACGTTCACGGGCGACATCCGCATTCCTACGTGCAATCTCCTCTATGATAGCCGCCTCGTCGGCAGGATCACCCCGGAATGCGATGGTCGCCGCAGTCTGGTCGGTGAAAGCCTTGTATCGTGCATTCGGAAAGCCGTCCACCTGTGCCAGGCAATCGTCCCAATCCTCATAGATTCCCGGTTCACGTCCCACCCATACTACATAGAATTTCCTTTTTGCCATTTGCCAACCTGTCAGCTTAATGATAACAAAATGCGTATGTCCGTATGACGCACGCCGGCTAGATGCGCCACATCCTCGTTTACGGCCTTACCCATGAAGGTCAGCGTGGCATCCTGCAGACCAGGGGTAAGCGGAAGCATCGCACCCGTCCCCTCACAATCAGAGATATGGTTCAGAAGCGTGATGAAAGTGTCGCTCAAAGCCATCGCCGTGGTGCGCGGAACCGCGCTCCCGGAGTTTACCAGGCACGCACGCGGGCGACGGGACACGGCACAGTCGCCATTTTCACCGCAACATGCGTCATTGAACAGTGTAAACGAGGTGCCTCCTTGCGTACCCTCCTCCCACGGCTCACCAAGATCCACGAGCCTCATCCCCGGAAAAGCGGAACCCGGATTGCAGGAGAGATCGAAGATCAGCACTTTCCGTTTAAGCACGCAATCCACATTCCCTTCAATCGGAAGCGCTCCACCCTTGCCAGTGATCACTATCACGTCGGCACTGCGCAAGGCGTTCTCAAGCGCATGCGGATGAACGGAAGACCCGATCACGCCCCCTCCAAGTTGACGCAAGGCCGTGCGCAGACGGTACACGTCGTCATCGAACATGCGCACCACCGCTCCCAGGCCGAGCGCCGACCGGGCAGCAGCACATGCCGCAAGGCACGACCCTATTATGGTTACCTCGCAAGGAATCACCCCGGCTATCCCCCCAAGCAGTATCCCCTTTCCGTTTACCGGATCTGCGAGCATGGCGGCGGCCAACGTCATGGCACTCCGTCCGTCAAGTTCAGAAATTATGTCACCGAACGGCCTGTTTCCGGCATCGTCGCGTATGAGGTCTATCGCTATGTTTATCACCCTGCGATGCAGCAATTCCGTTATGACTTCCCGGGCATTGCCGCGTGAGAGATTTGCCAGGCTAAGAAGCAATGCTCCACGCCTGAGCTGCTTGATATCCGTCACAGGCAATGGCGCAAGGTGTATGACTATGTCGGCCTGGAGGGTTTCATGACGCGAAGCCTTGTGTCCTCCGGCCTTTATGTAGGCATTGTCCGCATAGTGGATCGAGGCCGCTGCGCCCTCCTCTATGAGCACCCTGAAACCGTTGCGCGTAAGAGCCGCCACGGCTTCCGGAGTGAGGGGGAAACGCTTTTCAGCCCTGTTCACGCACTTAGGCAATCCTATCGTGGCCCGCCGCCTGGGCACGGCCGTCTCCACCGGCGCTTCCATCGGCACCCTGCCGTAATCGGTCTCTATCGTCATGATCTGTCTTCGATTAAAGTAGTTTTCAAATATGCCCCACGCGCATGAGCATGCGTCCGAATTCAGTCACGGTATCTGCAATCTCCTTTGGAGACTCAAGCCTGTCGGATGAGAAACGCTGTTGCGCCATCCCATACCAATGGGCGCGATCAAGCAACTTTTCCGAAACAAAGGATGCAAGTTCATCCGGCGTCAATCCTGCGAGAAGCGGACGTTGCTCCTGAGCCTCAAGCAAACGCCTGACGAGCACATCCTCCGATGCCTCAAGCAAAACCGTAAGCCCGTGTGCGTTCATCCAGTCCATATTGTCGCCATGACATGGAGTTCCCCCACCGCAACCCACTATCACATTTTCCACCGATGCCGCCTGACGCAGGATCTCGGCCTCCAGGGAGCGGAATCCGCTTTCTCCCTTTTCCTGAAAGATCCGGCGCACGCTCATCCTCTCCCGTTGCTCTATCAACCTGTCAAGATCCAAATAGCGGCAATCCGCCGGGAGAAAAGACGAAGCATCCCCGGCGATGCGGCCAAGCGCTTCGCCGAGGGTGGTTTTTCCACAGCCCATGAAGCCGACAAGGAATATCGGTCGCAAGGCTCTGTTATTATTTTTTCTCCTGATTTGCCTTCAACAGGTCACGGATCTCGGTAAGGAGTTGCTCTTCCTTCGTAGGCTCAGCAGGAGCTGCGGCCACCTCCTCGGCTTCCTGCTTCTCCATGCGTTTGCGCACATTGTTGATGAACTTGATCATTACAAAGATACAGAAAGCCACGATGAGAAAATCAACCACAGTCTGCACCCATGCCCCCCAGTTCATGGTCACCTCAGGCTTAAGCACCTCCTGGCCGTCCATTACTGCTTTCTGGATTACCCATTTGTAATCGGTAAAATTCATGCCACCCGTGACCACACCGATCAGAGGCATTATGATATCATTGACAAGCGAGCTTACGATCTTTCCGAAAGCAGCACCGATGATCACACCCACCGCCATGTCAACTACATTGCCCTTCATGGCAAATTCCTTGAATTCACTTATGAATTTCCTCATGTCTCAAAAATATATAGTCTGTTACGTAATTCAGATAAACTCTCCCAGCCCCCTCAACTCTCCGGTAGCAGCCGCCATGCCAACAAAGAAAATTACTGCCAGTATAACCGCTATCCCTAGCAAGGAGATTACAAGACCGGCAATGGCAAGCCCCCTCGGTTGCCGGTTAAGCCCTATTATGGAGAATATGAGACCGAGCAACCACAACGGCCCGCTCGCATAGGGCAACGCGCATCCGAAAAAGGCGATAAGCGACAACACGAAGCCGGCGATCCCCATGCCGTTGGTCTGCTGTTGAGGCAGCATTGCAGGCTCGCGCCATTGTCCTTGCTGGGGGCGAAAACCGTGCCCTTGCCATTGCGGCTCTCCCTGACATGGAGTCTGCCGGAAACGGGGATCTTGATATGGCGCTCCGTATTGAGATTTGCCGCCATAAGGATGCGACTGCCCCGTTCCCTGTGGAGGGGGAGGAGGACACGGAGGTCTGTGATTGTTGTAGTCTTGCGGTTCCATAATCTATCTGCTTCAGGCGTGCCACAGATTTTTCAGACACACCCTCCTTGCAAAGATACAAATAAACACACTAAAATGTTGTTTTGAGGCTGAAAAATTGATTTTTTTGCCCGGAAGTAGGTCTACTTCAAATTATTGTTATTATATTTGGCGGTAAATTTCAGAATGGCCTACGGCCGGGCGGTTTCAATATCGCTCCGCCGGGGCATGTGCTCCTAACTCCCTAACCATTCAATTATCTTTATGGAAACGCGTGAAACGGCTGCCGCACCTGAAAAGCTGTCGGAAAGCCAAGACCTTAACCCTGTTACCGCTACGGAGGAAACCGTAAACGCCTCGGAAGCGATGAAAGACGACGATGCCCCGGCGGCTGAAGAGGCGGTATCGGACGACCAAGCCACCAAGGCCGAAGCCAATCCTCGTGTGCCTGAGGCTTCCTCTAAGGAGGAAGTGCTTGAGACACTGACCCGTCTTGCCGCAGAAGAGGCGGCAGACATAACCCGCGAGGAGATTGTGCGCCTAAAACAGCAGTTTTACGCTTTCAGAAAAGCCGAGATCGAAGCGGAAATGGCCGATTTCATTTCGCAAGGAAACGAAGAAGCCGCTTTCCTCCCCGCCACAGACGCGACAGAAGAGCGCTTCAAGGAACTGATGAACCAGATCAAGGATCGCAAGGCGGCCATCGCAGCCGCCCTCGAGGAGGAACGCCGACACAACTACGAACGGAAACAGGCGCTGATCGACGAGCTACTCTCCCTTGCCACGGACACCGACAACGTGAACCGCACATATCCCCGTGTAAAGGAGATACAGGCTGAGTTCAAGCTCATAGGGGAAGTGCCCGCCACTGAGGCAACAGACCAGTGGAAATCATATCAGGGAGCAGTGGAGCAATTCTACGACCAGCTTAAAGTAAACAAGGATCTCCGCGACTACGATTTCCGCAAGAACCTTGAGATAAAGACCCTCCTGTGCGAAGAAGCTGAGAAACTGGATGCCGAGGAGGACATAATCCTTGCATTCAAGCGCCTCCAGAACCTTCATGACGAATGGCGTCAGGCCGGACCCGTGGCAAAGGAGGTGCGCGAAAGCATATGGATCCGCTTCAAGGACGCATCAGCCGTAATCAATAAGAAATACCAGACATTCTTCGAGGAGCGCAAGGCACGCGAGGCGGCAAACGAGGCCGCCAAGACCGCACTATGCGAGAAAGTGGAAGCCCTTGATTTCACAACCCTCAAGAACTTCACCGCATGGGAAGAGATGACTAAGACCATCCTTGCCGCACAGGAAGAGTGGAAGACCATAGGCTTTGCATCGCGCAAGCAGAACAACGCACTGTTCGCACGTTTCCGCGCCGTATGCGACAAATTCTTCACCGAAAAAGGTGAATACTACCGCGCCGTCAAGGATGAGCTTGCCGCCAACCTTGCAAAGAAGATAGCGCTCTGTGAAAGAGCCGAGGCGCTGAAAGACTCCACCGACTGGCGCAAGACTGCAGATGCGCTCGTTGCCCTCCAGAAAGAGTGGAAAACCGTGGGTACTGTAGCCAAGAAGCACTCCGACAATGTATGGAAACGTTTCCAGACGGCATGCGACAGTTTCTTTGAACGCCGCAAGAAAAACCTCAACGAGAACCGCTCGGAGGAACAGGCCAACCTGCAGGCTAAGCGCGACATCATTGCCGAGCTTAAGGCCATACCCGCAGACACCCCGCGCAACGAGGCGATGCCGAAAGTAAAAGAGCTGCAGGCGAAATGGCAGGAGATAGGCCATGTGCCGTTCCGCGAGAAAGACAAGCTGTATGACGAATACCGCGCTGTCTGCGACGCATTCTATGCACGCGGACGCGAAGGACGCGGCGGCATGAGCCGTTTCGAGGATGTGATCAAGGAGATGGGAGCCGACGAGAACAAGCTCTACCGCGAACGCGAGCGCGTGCTCCGCTCATATGAGATCAAGCGTAACGAGCTGAAGACCTACGAGAACAACCTCGGCTTCCTCACCTCCAAGAGCAAATCTGGTGACTCCATGGTGCGCGAGATGGAACGCCGCATCCAGCACATAAAGGACGACTTGGCAGCTATCGAAGAGAAGATCAAACTCATCGACGCCAAGCTCAAATAAGCCCCGGACACAACTACAACATGACGATTGCGGTGCGTAAGGTTTCAAAACCTTACGCACC
>CAJTYH010000051.1 GCA_910583675.1 uncultured Muribaculaceae bacterium | reverse complement strand
GTCTGGAGCATCCAGAGTTTGCCGTCCTGGATGGTGAACTCCATGTCCTGCATGTCCTTGTAGTGGTCTTCGAGCTTGTGTGCGATGTTTATAAGCTCCTCAGCGCATACGGGCATTGTCTCCTGAAGTGAGGGGTATTTGGAAGCTCGTTCTTCTTCCGAGATCCCTTGAAGGGCAGCCCAACGCTTGGATCCTTCAATTGTGATCTGTTGTGGTGTGCGGATGCCTGCTACGACATCCTCTCCCTGGGCATTGATGAGGTATTCGCCGTTGAATATGTTTTCGCCAGTGGCGGCATCGCGGGAAAAAGCAACGCCTGTTGCGGAGTTGTTTCCCATGTTGCCGTATACCATGGCCTGAACGTTGACTGCAGTTCCCCATTCTTCAGGAATCTGGTTCATGCGTCGATACAGGATTGCGCGTTCATTCATCCAACTGTCGAATACGGCGCATATTCCACCCCAGAGCTGATCCCATGCGCTTTCAGGGAAGTCCTTTCCGGTGTAATCCTTTACAGCGGCCTTGAAGAGAGATACGAGGTTCTTGAGGTCTTCAACATCAAGTTCAGTATCAAACTTCACACCTTTTTCTTCCTTGACCTTGTCTATGATGGCTTCAAAGGGATCGGTTTCTGTCTTGGTTTTTGGCTTCATGCCGAGCACCACGTCGCCATACATCTGTACGAAGCGACGGTAGCTGTCCCATGCGAAACGGGGATTTCCGCTCTTTTCAGCAAGCGCATTAACAGTAGCATCGTTCATGCCGAGGTTGAGGACTGTGTCCATCATGCCGGGCATTGAGGCGCGTGCCCCGGAGCGTACAGATACGAGAAGGGGATTGGCAGGATCGTTGAATTTCGTTCCTGTGAGAGTCTCGACATGTGCTATGGCCTTTTCAACGTCAGCCTTGATGTCTTTGACTACGGCATCCTTGCCATATTGTGTATACTCGGTGCATACGTCGGTAGTGATTGTAAAACCGGGAGGAACCGGCATTCCGAGCTTGTTCATTTCAGCGAGGTTGGCACCTTTGCCACCAAGGACGTTTCGCATTGAAGCATCGCCCTCGGCTTTGCCGTCGCCAAATGTATAGATCTTTTTCATTTGGGTTTAATAGTTTTGATTTAGTTACTATTTATAATATAATATTGATATCTTGTCGTTGGCCTTAATCTTTGGGATTAAGTATGGTATATGTCGTTGCAATTCATGGCGTGAACATGGTCATAGCAGGCCTATATAATTTCGAGATTATTAGGGTACTATGAATTGTCCCATATACTGCAAAGTTACAACATTTAGTTTGGAAAAACATATGAGGGGCGATAAAAAAAGGCATCGTTCAGTTAATTTTTCCTTTTATGGTTAAAATGGATGTGTTTTAAACGGGATTTAACTAACTTTGCAGTTCCATGACTTATGATAGTCCTTGGCTAACGGAGAGGGGTGGTAATAATTTGCGATATATGGCAAGAAAAAAGAAAGAATTGCCTCTATATGAGGAGGTTGAAATAACGGGAGTTGCAGCAGAAGGAAATGCCATAGCCCGTGTTGACGATTTCGTGATATTTGTGCCTTATGGCGCTCCTGGCGATGTCGCGGATATAAAGGTCGACCGCAAAAAAAGGAGCTATGCCGAAGGGCATATAGAACGCATGATCCGTCCGTCGGAATTGCGTTGCGCCCCTCGGTGCATTCATTTCGGGACATGTGGTGGATGCCGTTGGCAACATCTGCCATATGAATTCCAGTTGGAAAACAAGCAGCGCCAAGTTACGGATGCCCTTGAACGCATTGCGAAAGTGGATCTCCCGTCTATATCGCCGATCCTCGGTTCAAAAAACATCTGGGAGTACCGTAACAAGATGGAATACACTTTTTCCAACAAGAGATGGCTGACTTGGGAACAGATGAGAAGCGGTGAAGTGGTTTCAGATAGAAATGGTGCCGGTTTTCATATCCCCGGCGCATTTGACAAGGTTCTGGATATAGAAAACTGTCATTTGCAAAATAGTATCGGGGATAAGATAAGATTGTTCATAAAGCAATATGGCATTGAAAATGGCTTGTCATTCTATGATCTTCGTTCCCAACAAGGTTTCTTGCGAACGTTGATGATCCGAACGTTGCATACCGGTGAAATAATGGTCGTATTGTCTGTGGGGGAGGACAATACTGAGGCAATTGATAAATTGCTTGATGCGGTGCGTTCGGAATTTCCTCAGATCACGTCGTTGATGTATGTAGTGAACTGCAAGGCGAATGATACGATCGGCGACCTTGAGGTGAGGCTTCATTCCGGTCGCGAGTATGTGGAGGAGGAGATGGAAGGACTCCGTTTCCGGATCGGGCCGAAATCGTTTTATCAGACCAATTCCGTGCAAGCCTATGAGCTATACAAAGTGGCGCGTGATTTTGCCGCTTTGAGTGGCAACGAACTGGTGTATGATCTTTATACCGGAACCGGGACGATCGCCAATTTCGTGGCTCGCAATGCCCGTAAGGTCATAGGTATAGAATATGTGTCTGATGCCATAGAGGATGCAAAGATCAATTCAGCCGTCAATGGGATCGAAAACACGCAGTTTTTCGCTGGTGACATGAAGGATGTGCTTACAAGTGCGTTTATAGACGAGCATGGCCGTCCTGATGTAATGATCGTGGATCCTCCTCGCGCCGGTATGCATCAGGATGTTGTAGATGTAATATTGAATTCAGCCCCAGACCGAATAGTATATGTAAGTTGCAATCCGGCTACCCAGGCTCGCGACATAGCGTTGCTTGATGCAAAATATGCAGTAAAGGCCGTGCAGCCGGTGGATATGTTCCCGCATACACATCATGTGGAGAATGTGGTACTTCTGGAACTAAAGGGGTGACAACTTTATTTGGGTAAGACAGGAAGGGTAATCAAAGATTGGAATTATAATATGCCGGATCACCGGAGACCTCTCTTCCGATGAAGTCTGGCAGCTCGAAACGGGTGGACGCATCCGGGAGTTCTATTTCGGCAACCACCAGTCCTTCATGCGTTCCATGAAATTCGTCTATCTCCCAGATGAATCCATTTTTCGGAACAATATAGCGAGTTTTCTCTATAATTGTCCCATCTGCGCATTTGTCAAGCATGGCATGTGCATCTTCAAAGGGTATTTTATATTCCCATTCGTCACGCACTATGCCATGGTTGCGTCCCTTTATGGTAAGGTATGCATTGTCATTTAGAATCCGCACCCTGACGGTCGCATCCGGATTCCGGCTAAGATAGCCTTGCTTGATGGCTTGTCTTTCTGTGCAATGCATGCGGTATGAATTTGATGTTACTAAGAATTTTCTTTCTATTTCGCTTGCCATAGGTGGATATTCCAAGTTTAAAACCGATATTTAAAAGTAAACAAAGATACGCAATTTTTTAATGTGATGATATTCCGTCAAGCCAGGATTTCAATTTGCTCGGGAGGGGGGAGTGGTATGCATCCATGCAATTTGAGGAGGATGATTGCCGGTGTACTGCTGCTGTGCATGTGCCCTGGAGCCAGAAGTGAAATTCATATGGCGGATGGAATTGAGCCAACGGACACACTGCATGGAGTGGTCTTAAAAGAGATCGTAGTGGGTCGTACAAAAGAGCATTATACAAAACGTGGCAATCCGGCCGTAGAATTTGTAACCAAAATCAGGGGTGCGCGTGATAAGCATGATCCCCGGAGGCATCCATATTATGGTTACAGCAAATATGAACGTATGTCGCTCGGGATAAATAATTTTCAGGTTGGCGACAGTAGTTCAACGGGCGGAGGGCGTTTTGATTTTTTGCGTGAGCATGCCGATACGTCCGATGTGACGGGGCTTCCTATACTTCCATTGTCGGTGAAGGAAAAAGTGGCGGATATCCTTTATAGACGTGATCCGCACTCGGAAAAGCAGTATGTACGCGGGCTCAAGCGTGCTGGTATAGATGAGTTTGCCGATCTGGATAATGTTCAAGCTATAATGGAGGATGTTTTCAAGGAGATAGATCTTTATGAGGATGACATACCACTCCTAAGAAACAGGTTTGTGAGTCCGCTTTCAAGGATCGGCCCAGACTTTTATAAGTACTTTCTTACGGATACTACTGTCGTAGACGGAGTTAAATGCGTAGTTTTAAGTTTCGCTCCCAGGAATCCTGCGACCTTTGGTTTCCTTGGAAGGATATACGTGGAAGCAGGGGATACTACTATGTTTGTAAGGAAGGTGGATATGGGTGTATCTCCCACTGTTAATCTTAATTTTGTAGATAGACTGCGCATTAATCAGACATATGAGAAGTCTTCAGACGGGTCGCGCCTGAAGACCCTGGATGATATGAACATTGATTTCAGCCTCATGAATGGAATGCCTGAAATTTATGTGAGGCGTACCACATCATATGGCAATCATTCCTTTCAATCATCGCCTAATGCCGAACTGTACGATCGGCTTGGTGATGAGTTTGTTGCTGATGATGCTTATGAACGTGCTGATGATTTTTGGGAACAGAAGCGGCAAGTGAAGGGTGGATATAACGAGGGACGTATTCCATTGTTGATGCAACGACTTAGGGATGTACCTGTATACAAGTACGGCGAAATGGCGTTGAGAATTTTTGTGAAGGGGTATGTCTCCACTGCAAAAACGGATTCCAAATTTGATATAGGGCCATTAAATACGTTTATAAGCGGTAATTCCATAGAGGGGTTGAGATTGAGAGCGGGAGGTCTGACTACGGCCAATCTGAGCCCAAGATTGTTCGGGAGGGGGTATGTGGCATATGGCTTCAAGGACAGGAAATGGAAATACAATGCTGAAATAGAGTACTCGTTTCATGATAAAAAATACCATTCGCGGGAATTTCCGATTCATTCCATCGTCGTAGGCGAGAAATATGACATAGACCAACTTGGACAAAGTTACATGTTTACGAATGCTGATAACATGTTCCTGTCGCTCAAACGTGGAAGCAATCATCTCATAGGATATAAGCGTGAAAGCCGGATTGCATATAATCTTGAATTGCAAAATCATTTTTCTTTCCTTATGGAAGGAAATGCCATAGGGATGGATAATGGCCCATTCCTGAAGTTTGTCTTTACGGATGGTCATGAAACGGGACATTACAATCAGCTTTCTTTACGATTGAAGGTCAGATTTTCGCCGGGTGAGAAGTTCATTCAAACAAAGTCGGATCGAATACCTATAAATCGGGATGCCCCGGAAATCATATTGTCGCATGAATATGTGCCCAAGGGGGTGTTCGGTGCTCCTTGGGGAGTGAACCGGACAGAATTGAGCTTGCAGAAAAGATTTTGGTTTTCTGCGTTCGGATATGCGGATGTGATGTTAAAAGGAGGATATGTGTGGGGACGAACATCTTTTCCGAATCTGATGTATCCAAATGCAAATATGTCTTATACGATTCAGCGCGAGAGTTTCTCTCTGCTTAGTCCACTTGAGTTTATGGGTGACAGATATGTGTCGTGGTTCGTGACCTATTGGGCGAATGGTCTTATATTCAATAATATACCATTCGTAAAGAAATTGAAACTTCGAGAGGTAATAGGATTCAGAGGATGGTTAGGTGGTCTCAAGTCAGAGAATAATCCGGATATGGCAAGCGGTGGATGGCTTCTTAGGTTTCCCGAAGAAGCGAATACGATATCATCTATGAACGGAACTCCATACATGGAGATCAGTGCCGGTCTGGACAATGTGTTCCGTTGTTTGAGGATAGATTATGTATGGCGTCTGACCTATAAGAATGTGCCATGCACGGATCGTTCAGGTCTGAGAGTCGCGTTGCATTTAACTTTTTAAGTGTAAGTATGAAAAGAACCGGCAGCAAACCCATATTAGGGCTTGCTGCCGGTTGATAGGATAATTCGTGTTGTCAGAACTCGCTGGAGAAATGGAATGTGATCTTTGGAAAATCGGTACGTGCCATCTGGAGTACATAGTTTGAATCTGCCAGGAATACATCGCGTCCTTGCGTGTCCGTGGCCATAAACTGGTGTTTACGTTTCTTGAATGATTCAAGCGCTTTGGGGTCATCGCTTTCAATCCAGCAAGCCTTGTATAGGGAAACGGGTTCCCAACGACATTGCGCCCCGTACTCATGCAGGAGACGGTATTGTATAACTTCGAATTGCAGCTGCCCGACTGTTCCTACGATCTTTCGTCCGTTGAATTGGTTGGTGAACAATTGGGCTACGCCTTCGTCCATAAGTTGGCGCAAACCCTTGTCAAGTTGTTTGGCCTTCATAGGATCGGTGTTTTCGATATATTTGAACATTTCCGGTGAGAAGGATGGAAGTCCTTTAAAATGGATGGTTTCCCCGGCTGTCAAGGTATCGCCAATCTTGAAGTTGCCGGTGTCCGGTATGCCCACTATATCGCCCGGATATGCTTCATCCACGATGCTTTTTTTCTGAGCCATGAAAGCTGTAGGAGCGGCAAATCTCATTGTTTTCCCGGAGCGGATGTGCCGATAGTTGGCATTGCGCTCAAATTTCCCGGAGCAGACTTTAACAAAGGCGATACATGAACGGTGGTTGGGATCCATGTTTGCATGTATCTTGAAGACAAATCCTGAAAAATCGTTTTCATCAGGATTGATCTGGCGTTCTTCTGCAATTACTGGTTTTGGCGAGGGGGCGATCTTTACGAAACAGTCAAGCAGTTCCTTTACTCCAAAGGTGTTTAGCGCAGAACCGAAGAAGACTGGTGCGAGTTTGCCGTCAAGGTATGGCTCAACTTCAAATTCGGGATAAACTCCGTCTATAAGCTCAAGATCTTCACGTAGTTTGGCGGCATCTCTTTCTCCAACCATCTCGTCTATCCGTGGATCGTTGATGTCAGCTATTTCGATGCGTTCGGTTACTTTTTGTTTGTCCGGTTGAAACAGATCAAGAGTGTTCTCATAAATGTTATAGACACCCTTGAAGCGTTCGCCGATATTGATCGGCCATGATAGGGGGCGAACAGAAATTTTCAATTCGCTTTCAAGCTCGTCAAGAATGTCAAAGGGATCCCGTCCTTCGCGGTCAAGCTTGTTTACAAATATTATAACCGGGGTATTGCGCATTCGGCAGACTTCCATTAGTTTGCGTGTCTGCATCTCAACGCCCTTTGCTACATCGACAACGATTATGACGGAGTCCACGGCAGTAAGAGTTCTGTACGTGTCTTCAGCAAAGTCCTGGTGGCCCGGGGTGTCAAGTATGTTGATCTTGTAATCTCCATAATTGAATCCCATTACAGACGTTGCAACCGAGATGCCACGCTGCTTCTCTATTTCCATCCAGTCGGAAGTTGCCGTCTTCTTAATCTTGTTGGATTTTACGGCTCCGGCAATATGTATAGCTCCTCCAAAAAGAAGCAATTTCTCGGTAAGGGTAGTCTTTCCTGCGTCGGGATGAGATATGATGGCAAAAGTGCGTCTACGCTGTATTTCTTCGTTAAGTGTCGCCAATGTGATAAAATTGTAGGTTTGTTGATGAGTTAGTTTTTGGACAACGGTATCGGTTACTTTATTTTGCCATTCTGTTTCATCAATCGAATACAATCAGAAAGGCTTTCTTCCCAATGTGGTATCTCTACCCCATATGTGGCTTTGATGCGTGAGCGGTCAAGTATGCTATAGCTTGGCCGCTTTGCGGCAGTAGGGTAGTCCTCGGTGGGGATCGGCAGAACGTTTTTATTTATACCAGCTATTCGGAATATCGCTTTGGCAAAATCATACCATGAGGCAGCCCCCTCATTGGTGAAATGATATATTCCCGGAACCCATTGGTGGCTTTGGATTACTTTCACAATTGCATTGGCAAGATCGCGCGCATATGTCGGAGTGCCGATCTGATCGCATACGACCTTTATGTCTTGCGACGTATCTGCCTTCGCAAGCATTGTTTTCAAAAAATTGTGTCCGAAAGAGGAATACAACCATGCAGTGCGGATTATGATAGCTTCCGGCGCAAGTGCGAGAAGGGAAGTTTCACCCTTGCGCTTGGTGGTGCCGTATTGTGAGATAGGATTAACCTTGTCGGATTCCCGATAGGGCCTATGGTTTGTACCATCGAAAACATAATCGGTGGAAATATGTATGATCTTGGCTCCGTTGGCATCTGCTGCCAATGCAAGATTTTTGACTGCATCATTATTTATGCGTGCAGAAAGCATTTTCTCTTCCTCTGCCCGATCTACGGCGTTGTATGCCGCGCAATTAACGATGTGGGTCACGTCGTTGTTGACTATAAATGCTTCAACTGCTTTGGGATCGGTCAAATCAAGTTCCTCAATGTCTGTATAAATGGCAGAACCAGGAAATTCCTTGTCAAGTTGCAGGCGCAATTCATTTCCAAGTTGTCCATTAGCTCCAGTGACTAAAATTTTCATGCTCGCTAATTCGGTAATGAGGTCAGGCTGTCGATGCAGTTAGTATGCGACTTCTTAGACCATTTGTTTTCAAGGGCACAAAGGTAGTAATTTTTTCAGAAACCAGTTATATGCAAATGCGCCGAGTTGCCACATTTCAAGTGTGGGATGGTTGGAGGGGCTTGGATAGCGACATTGCTTCTATTCTCTTGGTTACAAAATAGGTCAAACCTATGCTTATTTGTCTTGCTCCTCTTTCTTGAAAAGTTTATCTTCCTCGTCAAGGTGGAAGTTTCTTGACAGGACGGAAATAAAGCGTGAAATCTGTTTTATTGCTTCTTGAGTCTCTTTGGTCATCTCTTTTTGTTGAAGCCTCATCAAAAGCATTCCGTAAAGTGCGGTAAAGCAGGTTTCTATTTCTCCGGATTTGTTGTCTCCCGCCTTTGATCGCAGTTCTACGATGAATGGAAGGGTCTTATAGAATTCTGCGGTGTATTCAGGAAACGATGGATCTGCCAATAGCGTCTGATGAAGCTGTACAAGCTGGTTCAATATGTTTTTATTGATCTGCAAATGTCCGCTTTGTGTGACTCCTTCGCGACGCATCATGTCAATCAACGACTCATACCATTCTTTCATTTCCTTGCGCTGATCATCCGGCAAATTGAATTTTCTAATGATATTCTTGTCAATAAGTTCTATGTCGCAATTGTTTGCGCGTATCAAGTCCTCAATCTGCCACATGTACAAGATGTATTCAGCAACGTTTTCTTTTCTTTTTCTGGATGCGATTATCATATGAAAAACCGATATGTATGAATATTAGGAACTGTATAATAAAATGCAAAGATACGGAAAATCATAATTCCCATATTTATAACCCTCCGATGTGAATAAAAGTTTTTTTGATTTATTTTGGAAAATCGGATTCAATTTCAAAAAAAGAGTGTTATATTTGCGGATGTAATGGATACAATAAATATCGCGATTACGTAAGTCACACACGTTTTAACCCTTAAAATTGCTCTACAATGAAGAATTTAGTAGAACGGATTACAACCGTATTTCAGGAATTTGAAAAAGAGGCCAAAGCACACGTAGAAAATGGCAACAAGGCTGCCGGCACTCGCGCTCGCAAGGCATCGCTTGAGTTGGAGAAACTAATGAAGCAGTTCCGTAAGGATTCCATCGAAGCTTCAAAATAAGCATTTGGTCGGATTGCTCCAAATTGCGATTGAAACCAAGACCACAACAGTTCGCTGACCCGCATTACCATATAGGTATGGCGCATGTCAGCGAACTGTTGTGATTTGTGGTGGTGATATGTAACCAGATATTACATATCGTTGTTTCTTGGATTGTTGTTCAATGTTTTAACTTCTTCTTTTACAAGGCAATTAGAAACCTTGTCGTTATCGGCGTCGTTGATCGCAGCCCCCGGTTTAGTGCGCAAACTGTCTTTCAGGCGATCCTTTTCTGTGGCATCTTTCTTGCCATCATTGTGCGAAAGATTATGTCCATCCATAATAGCATTGTTTTAGTTTTCTATATGAAAGCGGTCGTTTGTTTAAATAATATCCAAAACAAAGCAACCGATCATAATATTAAACACGCATTGGCCGTTGGCGGTTCATTTATTCATCGCATATGAGGGGTAGCTTGCAAAGTTCCTCAATGTAGTCAAGCAATTGTTCTCGCCCACGTTTGTCAACGGAGGATGTACGGAAAACAGGTGGTAGCTCCTCCCACATGTCAAGCAGCTGGGTACAATAGTTTGCAGTTGCGACTTTCGCTGCAGAGCTGCTGAGTTTATCAAGTTTCGTAAACACTATGCAGAATGGGATGCTGTTTTCTCCAAGCCATGTCATGAATTCCAGATCTATTTTTTGTGGCTTGTGCCGTCCGTCAATAAGCAGGAACAGGCATGTCATTTGCATCCTGTTAAGGATGTAATCTTGTATTATGTGCAGGATTTCTTGTCTGCCTTTTCTGCTTCGTTGTGCATAGCCATACCCTGGTAAATCTACAAGGAACCATTGATCGTTGATGAGGAAGTGGTTTATGAGTAGTGTCTTGCCGGGAGTAGAGGAGGTCTGAGCCAATCCTTTATTGCCTGTCAACATGTTTATCAGGGATGATTTGCCAACATTGGAACGACCAATGAATGCAAATTCGTGACGGATTTCCTGTGGGCATTTTTTTACATCGGAATTGCTTACGACGAAACGGGCTGTATTTACTATCATACTTTAATATTGGGGTTAACATTAGGGCATTCAAATCATAAATGAGTCTCGCTAAGATTTGAATTGGGTTACAAATATATGTAATTATAGAATATTTAACAAATCAACTTTATAAAGGTTCGTTTTTGCGAGGCACATGCCAATATGTTGAATGAGATATATGAAGTGGTTCATCGTTGGTAAATCCTTGAAAGAATTTTATTAATTTTGCAATGCGAGGGTGAATGATGGGCATTACGAAGTTTTTAGAGATGAGAAATCCTGATAGGGAACGTATATTCAGATTCAAGCAGTTTGAGGTTTCAAATCACTTAAGTGCTATGAAAGTAGGGACAGACGGTGTCCTTATCGGTGGGTGGGCTTTCAGTTCCATTCCATCTGATTTCGCGGGAAAAGCCATTGACGTTGGTTGCGGTACAGGGGTAATTGCACTTATGCTTGCACAACGTTTCAAGAATATGAACATAGAGGGAATTGAAATAATGCGTGATGCAGCGGAAGAGGCTTCATATAATTTCACGTGTTCTCCATGGGCATCTCGCTTGGCGGTTTGTAATTCAGATTACATGTCGTACATAGCACGGGAGAAGAATTCTGGAATAAACTTCATAATATCTAATCCACCCTACTTCAGCAATGGTGCTCTGGCGCAGGATTTTGCGAGACGTGTGGCAAGGCATGAGGGGAACCTGCACTTCAAGATGCTTATAGAAACCGGAAAAAACATGCTTGCCGACAATGGAAGGCTCGCACTTATTCTTCCATCCGAGAGCATTGATGAGATAATGGCGGAGAGTAAAAAAGGAGAACTGAGTATAGACAGAATCTGCCGGGTGTCTAGTGTACCGGGAAGACCCACGAAACGTGTGATGGTTGAATTTGTCAAGGCTTCAGATCGTGAAAACGAAACGTATGAAGAGGAATCCCTTACGATACATTCAGTATCGGGTGATTTTTCACCGGAATATAGGAAGTTGTTGGCGGATTTTTATCTTAAATTCTGATATGTGTGATCTAATGGCATGCCCGAAATCAGATTGTTAAATGGTTTAAATTATTTTTAGCAGACTTATTAATAAATATATGATGTCAAAATTCAATGATGTTAAATTAGCTCAGCCAAGGCTCGCTATCATGTTGCTTTTCGCGTTTTTCGCGTTTTTTCTGATTCTAACTCCAATACTTGGAGGCCTCATATCGAAAATTTGTGATCGTCCGGAGGTTGCCATGCGGATGTACATAATCCTTCAGGATGTTTTGGTATTTATCTTGCCTGCGATTTTGACAGGAATGCTGTGTACGCGTTTGCCGGCTCGATTGCTAGGCCTTGACAGATGGATCACGCCAAGTCAGGGCGTCCTGGCAATATTGATCTTGATATGTTCCATGCCATTCATGAATGTCATAGTCGAGTGGAACAAGGGTATCAGTCTTCCGGAAAGCATGGCGGAGCTTGAAACAATGTTCAGGAACATGGAGAATGCTGCTCAGGCCGTAGTGGACAATCTAATGTCCGGTGCGTCCGTTGGTTCCCTCATTGTCTCAATCCTGATTGTGGGAGTTTTGGCCGGTTTGAGTGAAGAGTTGTTTTTCAGAGGTGCAATGCAAAGGATTTTTATGTGCACGAAAATGAATCCGCATATGGCTGTCTGGTCTGTTGCATTGATTTTTAGTGTTTTCCATTTCCAGTTCTTCGGGTTTGTCCCGAGGCTGATTTTGGGTGCATATTTCGGATACCTTTTATGGTGGAGCCGATCAGTATGGTTGCCTGTCATAGTGCATGTCACCAACAATTCACTTGTGGCTTATTTCACGTGGGACGGTATCAATGATCCGGAGGCTTTAAATCCGGATTCAATTGGGACGGACTTGGGGGCTACAAGTGATGTTGTGCTGGTATGTGTTAGTGTGCTTGTCACAATCGGGCTGCTTTATTGTCTATTTAAGATGTGTAACTCCGTGAGAGAGTAAGCGAGTAAAAGTATAGCGAGAATATAAGGCCTCCGGAACGTTTATTCAACTTCGGAGGCCTTATTACATTGTACATCAAGTGGCATTTAACTGAACTGTTTTCTGTGGAAAATGAAATTCCTACCCAAATATTTTTCTCTTACAACGGGATTTGCCGCAAGCTCTTCCGACGTTCCTTGGAAAAGTATTTTGCCTTCGAAAAGCAGATAAGCCCGGTCGGTTATCCTAAGCGTTTCCTGAGCATTATGGTCGGTGATGAGTATACCGATATTTTTGCTTTTCAGTTTATATACTACTTCTTGAATGTCTTCCACTGCAATTGGGTCAACTCCGGCAAAAGGCTCGTCAAGCATTATGAATTTAGGGTTTATAGCAAGACAACGGGCGATCTCGGTGCGGCGTCGTTCTCCGCCGGAAAGTTGATCCCCAAGATTGTGTCGAACTTTTTCGAGTCGGAATTCTGCAATCAGGCTTTCAAGTTTGTCACGTTGTTCCTCTCTGGTCATATCGGTCATCTCCAATATGGACCTGATATTGTTCTCAACCGACATTTTCCTGAATACGGAGGCTTCTTGGGCGAGGTAGCCTATGCCGTTTTGTGCGCGTTTATAGACGGGATATTTAGTGATATTCTTATCGTTTAAGTATATCTGTCCTTCATTGGGAGTGATCAATCCGGTCGTCATATAGAATGTCGTGGTTTTCCCGGCTCCATTCGGGCCAAGCAAACCGACTATTTCTCCTTGTGTCACGTCTATTGATACGTGATTGACAACTGTTCGCTGACGATATTTCTTCACGAGATTTTCCGTGCGTAGTATCATCTTGTCCGGCGTCCCCATCACCTGGGTACCATTTGGGGATGTGTATCCTGTATGTTCTTCTGACATGTGTCGGCTTGATAAATAGGGGAGTTGTATCATTGTTTTCGGCTATTGTGCCGCAATCGGCCTTCGATATAATCAGTCAGAAGCCCTATTGCAACCGCGTTTGTGCCTCCCTGGGGGATAATCAAGTCGGCAAATCTTTTTGAAGGCTCTATGTACAGACAATGCATTGGCTTTAAGACTTCTTCGTACCGATCTATGACCATTTTGGGCGTGCGTCCTCGTTCAATGCAATCTCGTGCGATTACCCTGATAAGCCTGTCATCGGGATCGGCGTCGACAAAGCACTTCACATCCATCATCTGGCGAATTACAGGGTCTGTCAATACCAGAATACCTTCTACTATTACGACATCGCGTGGCTCTACGTGTATGGTCTCTTTCTGGCGTGTACATGTTAGATAGGAATAGGTTGGCATCTCAATCGGTTGGCCTTCTTTAAGCATTTTGAGATGTTCTACCAACAACGGCCATTCAATGGCTGCCGGTTCATCAAAATTTATTTTACTACGTTCTTCTGGCGGTATATGGGAGGAGTCCTTATAATACGAATCCTGAGGTATAACCCCAACTTCCCCCGCTGGAAATGAAGAAATGATTTTATTTACTACAGTCGTTTTACCCGAGCCGGTTCCTCCGGCAATTCCTATTATGAGCATGTCTGATATATAGGTTATAATCGAAGTGTATGCCGTTCCTTTGAAGATGGAAGCAGCATATATGCCACGAAATTACGAAAAAAACATCAACTTTGGCGGATGCGGGGATCAGTTTTTGCCTTTGATCTTCATGGCAATTTGAAATTGGCTGGATGGAATGATTGAAACGAGCTATCGGAATAAAATACGACAATGTTGGTTATATGTTTTTCCTGAAATGTCTGTTTGACGCTTTTTGTATGTGAATGATCAATAGTCTCATTGGATTCCTTTGGTTTTGTGTTTGTCTGATCTGATAATGCATCAAAATTGATCATATTGGTAGTTTCTGTTTTTGCAGATTGAACGTCTCCTTTTGCTAAGGGGAAGTAATCTGGTTCTGACATAGTGGGATGGGATGTTGTGCTTGGGGGGAGGGGATCTGTAAGATTTTTCCGAGATAAAGATAAAATTGAGGTATTTTCTGATTCTGTCAGAATTTCCTCATTTTGTTTCTGAAAGTAGGCTGGATTGCTTGATGTTTCGTTTTTATTACCTGCGTTTTCATGTCCTGAGAATTTAATATTTGAGTAGGGCTGCATCTCTCCTTCTCCAAACATCAACCATAAGATGGAAAGATCGGGGTAAGAAGAATGTATTTTGCTGATCAATTCGTCGGATATTTTTTTATTCCTGCCATTCAATATCTGCGACATAGTGGGGCGAGGTATTTGGCAGGTATCTGCAAATTGTGATATGGCGATGTTTTGGGTATCCATGAAGTGTTTTAGTCGGTTTACAATATCCATTAAAAATCTGTTTTAGTCGTTCCTGTATGTAAATTCAATGTGCAAAAGTAATTTATTCTTTTGAAAATTGCAAATTTGTAAAAGTGAATTATAGTGATGCTTTTTGCCATGCGGTATTTGCAGATGCACACAATAAAATTATTTGCAATTGTCAATTCCGTTAAGTAACTGTTCAAAATTATTTTATGTATTCAAGCCACTTCGCTATAATTGA
>CAJTYH010000050.1 GCA_910583675.1 uncultured Muribaculaceae bacterium | reverse complement strand
TAACGTATTGAAGCGGAAGAAATTTTACAATAAATAAATTTGATTACTCACTTAGCATGGAATTTATTGCGAGGGTGTACCGGATTTAGTAATTTCGCATTACGGGACAGTAGATAATCCCGCAACAGAAAAATGTATCCATCAACAACCAGCATGCAAGATTTTATCAATAAAATTCTAATCATAACAGCAACCACCCTCTTGACGACAACGACTGCGCACTGCCAGGAGGTCATTTTCACCCAAGAAAAAAGCGATACTACAAAGATTACCGAGATATTATTAAATGAGTCGTCCTCAAGCAACCCGGGAAACGTCACCATAATCGCCGAAAACTTCATAAACACGCCATACGCCGCAGGCACACTTGAAGGCGCGGGAGCAGAGACACTGCGTGTAAACTTAGACTCCATGGATTGTACCACTTTTGTAGAAACAGTGATGGCACTGGCCTCTACTGCCAACGAACACCGTTACAGTTGGAGAGATTTCATCTACAACCTGAGGAGCATAAGATACAGGAACGGGGAAATCGACGGGTATCCGTCGCGCCTGCACTATGTAAGCGACTGGATCGTGGACAACGTCGCTCGCGGGAATCTCCAAGAGATCACGGCAGATCACCCCAAGGTGAGATACCGGGTGAAATCACTTGACTACATGACCACCCATCGCGACCGCTATCCCGCTCTGGCCGACAACGAAGAAAATTATACCCGGATGAAAAGCATCGAAGCCGGATTCAGCAATCATCGCTATCCATACATAAAGGCGAGCGGCCTAAAAGACAACCAGATCGCACGAGTGGCTCGCGACGGCGACATAATAGTATTCACGACTTCGATAAAAGGACTGGATGCCACCCACATGGGAATCGTAAAAATGGTCAACGGGACACCGAAGCTCCTGCATGCATCCTCTAAAGCCGGAAAAGTAGTTGTTGACGAGCTGTCCATATCCGATTACATCCACCGGAACCGCCCGGAGGGCATAAGGCTGTTGCGATTGACACCAAGATAAACCCGTCACACGCAAGAAGCAGCCAGATTCAGCATAATAAAAAGTGGAGTGTCAAAATTTTGACACTCCACTTTTTATTATGCTGTCCTCCGGCAATAGCCGTTAGGAACAGGATTATTCGGGACGCTTGGTCTTCTTGCCGTAACCATAGGCAGCTGCAGCGCCAAGTTCCTCTTCGATGCGGAGGAGCTGGTTGTACTTGGCCATACGGTCGGAGCGGGAAGCGGAACCGGTCTTGATCTGCCCAGCATTGGTAGCCACGGCGATGTCGGCGATGGTAGCATCCTCGGTTTCGCCTGAGCGGTGAGAGATCACTGCGGTGTAACCATTGCGCTGAGCAAGCTCTACGGCACGGAGAGTCTCGGTGAGCGAACCGATCTGGTTAACCTTAACGAGGATTGAGTTTGCACAACCCTCTTCGATACCACGCTTGAGATATTTCACGTTTGTAACGAACAGGTCGTCGCCTACGAGCTGGCAACGGTCGCCGATAAGGTCGGTGAGGATCTTCCAACCGGCCCAGTCGTTCTCGGCCATACCGTCCTCGATGGAATCGATGGGATATTTCTCTACGAGACCCTTGAGGAACTCAGCCTGCTCCTGGGAAGTGAGCTTGGGAGCGTCGGCACCCTGCTTCCATGTGTAGTCGTAAACTCCGTCCTTGAAGAACTCGGAAGATGCGCAGTCAAGACCGATGGTCACATCCTTGCCGGGCTTGTAACCTGCAAGTTCGATAGCCTTGATGATCACATTGAGAGCGTCCTCGGTTCCGTCGAGGTTGGGGGCGAAGCCGCCTTCGTCGCCGACAGCCGTAGAGAGGTTACGCTCCTTGAGCACCTTCTTGAGGTTGTGGAAAACCTCGGTACCCATGCGGATTCCTTCGTGGAACGAAGTTGCGCCGATAGGACGGATCATGAACTCCTGGAAGCATATAGGAGCGTCAGAGTGAGCACCGCCGTTGATGATGTTCATCATAGGAACGGGGAGCACATAGGTGTTGCAACCACCGATGTACTTGTAGAGGGGGAGGTCAAGGTAGTCGGCAGCAGCCTTTGCCACAGCGAGGCTCACACCAAGGATGGCGTTGGCGCCAAGATTGCTCTTGGTATCGGTGCCGTCCAGTTCAAGCATCTTCTCGTCGATGGCTATCTGGTCGAGAGCGCTCATGCCCTTGAGAGCCTCAGCGATGGGGCCGTTCACATTGGCAACAGCCTTCAGGACACCCTTGCCCATGTAGCGGCTCTTGTCACCGTCGCGAAGCTCAAGAGCCTCGTTGACACCGGTGGAAGCACCGGAGGGCACAGAAGCACGACCACGTGCGCCGCTTTCAAGGATTACGTCTACTTCAACAGTGGGGTTGCCACGGGAATCAAGCACCTCACGACCAATAATTTTTTCAATTTTCATAATTTATTGCTTTTAGCTTTATCTGATTGTCAGTTTTCAGTCATGGATCCAATCGCGATGGGAAGGCAGTCACGCCACTCTGGCATCATCAAATCGGGAACGGATTTTTCCAATGCAAAGTTACAAAAATTTCGTAAGATTCACCTTTTTAACTTTTAAAAAAGAAATCCATTCACACACACAAAAGGTCTGGAAAAACGAAACGACGCCACTTCCTCAATACTGGCTCGTCAAGGTCAGCGAAGACGTAGGGAAAACATTCCTCAGATCATTGAAAAGCGGAAGGTAGTCGCGATGCGAAGGAGCGAGTACCACAAAATTGATCTCCGTCTGGTTATTCTCATAATCAAACTGAATGAAATATGTGGAGAGGTGCACGCCATGCTCCCTGAATACGTCGCGATATGCCTCAATGTCATCTATAATGCCGTTGACCTTCAGTCTCAACGTGCGGTTTTCCTGACCCATGTTGCGCCGCTGCTCCACACCCTCCAACAGCACAAGAGTCACCAATATCAAAGCCGTGGCCGCAATGGAACAAAAATACATCCCCACCCCCACGGCCATACCTATGGCAGCTGTCATCCATATGCCGGCCGCCGTCGTAAGCCCGCGCACCGAGCCTTTCATATGGATCATTGCACCGCCACCGAGGAAACCGACCCCGGTAATGACCTGCGCCGCTATACGCCCGGGATCTCCGTTTTTCAGCCCGAGATATACCTGAGGTACATATATGCTCAGCAGCATCGCGAGGCAAGAACCCATGGAAATCAGGGCAAAAGTGCGCACACCGGCGATCTGCCCTTTGCGTTTACGCTCGGCACCCACAAGCGCCCCGAGAGCCATGCTCATCACCAGCTTGAACACACCGTTGCCAAGCGTCACCTCAAGTGAATTCAAATCCGCATATATGTTTTCCAAAAATTGCCACATAATCATAAGTTCAAACAAATAGCCTCTCCCAAAGGATCACCCCTGAGAGCTTGTCTAAGATGATCCCCGACTTAACCGCACGTAAAGGTATAAAAAAATCATATCGACGGCAACACTGCTTCAAACGCAATGTTGCCGACGATATGATGATTTATCGTTCAAAGATGATCCTCATGCAATATTCATACATGAGAATCAATGCGCCCTGGATTACTCAGCCTTAGGTTCCTCGGCTGCGGGAACTTCAGCCACTTCTGCTGCTGCGGGAGCCTCTGCGGCGGTTGCGGACTTGCCACGGCTGCGGCGTGTGCGACCCGACTTCTTGGCAGCCTTCTCCTTGAGCATGTTCTCGTTGTAGTCAACAAGCTCGATGAAGCATGTCTGGGCATTGTCACCAAGACGGTTGCCGGTTTTGAGGATGCGGGTATATCCGCCCGGACGTTCTGCTATCTTCTCGGCTATCTCACGGAAAAGGATATTGACTGCCTCCTTGTTCTGCAGATAAGAGAAGACCAGACGGCGGTTTGCCATGCAGTCATTCTTCGCACGGTTGATGAGCGGCTCGGCATACATGCGAAGAGCCTTTGCCTTTGCCAACGTGGTAAAGATTCTCTTATGCTTGAAAAGCGAGATGGTCATGTTGGCGAGTAAGGCGTCGCGGTGAGCTTTCTTGCGCGAAAGATGGTTGAAAGATTTATTGTGTCTCATCGTTGTTTATTACTCTTTGTCTAATTTATACTTTGAAATATCCATTCCGAACGACAGTCCGAGGTCGGCCAGGAGCTGGTCAAGCTCCGTGAGCGACTTCTTGCCGAAGTTGCGGAACTTAAGGAGGTCGGTCTTATTGAACACAACCAGTTCACCGAGCGTCTCCACTTCCGCGCTCTTGAGGCAATTGAGGGCACGGACGCTGAGATCCATGTCCACAAGTTTCGTCTTGAGCAGTTGGCGCATGTGGAGGATCTCCTCATCGAACTCTTCGGAACCGTCGGTTTCAGTGGTTTCGATCGTGATCTTCTCGTCGGAGAAGAGCATCAGATGATAGATGAGGATCTTTGCAGCCTCCTTGAGCGCCTCCTTGGGCAGGATGGAGCCGTTGGTGGTGATTTCAATAATGAGCTTCTCGTAGTCGGTCTTCTGGTCAACGCGGAAGTTTTCAACTGCGTACTTCACATTCTTGATGGGAGTATAGATGGAGTCGATGGCCAAAGTCTGGATATCCTGGATATCAATCTGGTTCTCATCGGCAGGCACCCATCCGCGACCCTTGTTGATGGTCACCTCGATCGTGAAACCCGCGCTGGGATCCAAATGACAAATGACCTCCTCGGGATTGAGGACTTCGAAGCCCGACAGGGCTTTGCCAATGTCACCGGCCTTGAACACCTCCTGGCCCGACACTGTGATGGTCGCTTTCTCCGTCTCGGCGTCTTCGGTCACCTGCTTGAGGTCTACCTTCTTGAGATTAAGGATGATATTCGTGACATCTTCCTTAACTCCGGGGATGGTATCAAATTCGTGTTTCACGCCGTCGATCTTGATAGCCGAAATGGCATAACCCTCAAGGGAGGAGAGCAGAACGCGACGCAATGCGTTTCCGACAGTGATACCATAGCCCGGTTCCAAAGGCTTGAACTCGAATTTGCCGTAGAAGTTGTTAGCTTCTAACATCACAACCTTGTCAGGTTTTTGGAATGCTAAAATAGCCATGGATCTTGTTTTAAAGATGATTACTTAGAATACAACTCGACGATAAGCTGCTCCTTGATATTTTCGGGTATGTCTTCGCGGGTGGGAACATGCAGGAGCTTGCCGCTCTTGGTGCTTTCGTCCCATTCAAGCCAGGGATATTTGCTATGGTTGAAACCTGCGAGGGCATCGGCGATAACCTCGAGAGACTTGGATTTTTCGCGGACACCGACTACGTCGCCGGCGCTTACTGCGAACGAGGGGATGTTCACCACCTTGCCGTTTACGGTCACATGCTTGTGGAGCACGAGCTGACGGGCAGCTGCACGCGTGGGAGCGATGCCGAGGCGATAAACGATGTTGTCCAGACGGCCTTCGAGAAGCTGGAGAAGGATCTCACCGGTGATACCCTTCATGGCAGAAGCCTTCTCGAAAAGGTTGCGGAACTGACGTTCGAGCACACCGTAGGTGTATTTGGCTTTCTGCTTTTCACGAAGCTGCGTGCCATACTCGGAAGTCTTGCGGCGACGGTTCTGACCGTGCTGGCCGGGGGGGAAGTTACGGCGGCTCAGAATCTTGTCTTCACCAAAGATAGGTTCCCCGAATTTACGTGCGATTTTGGTCTTGGGACCTGTATATCTTGCCATTGTTCTTTCTAATTTTTAAAAAGATTGTGATTTCCGCACAAAGCGCCGGTTTATAAGGCAGCGTCGGCGCTGTCACGGGCTGATCCTTAAAAATCACCTCATCAAGGATACGAGCCTGACGGACAGGCGGGGTGCGGATCATCTGAAGGTAGGTTGGAATTTATGTTCCCTGTGTCGGTTGATGCTTTCAGAGGATCAGACACGACGACGCTTGGGAGGACGGCAACCGTTGTGGGGAAGCGGAGTCACGTCGATGATCTCAGTCACTTCTATACCCATGCCATGCACGGTGCGGATAGCTGATTCACGTCCGTTACCCGGGCCCTTCACGTAGGCCTTCACCTTGCGGAGACCAAGGTCGTAAGCGACCTTTCCGCAATCCTGGGCTGCCATCTGGGCAGCGTAGGGGGTGTTCTTCTTGGAGCCACGGAAGCCCATCTTGCCCGCGCTTGACCAGGAGATGACCTGACCTTCGCTATTGGCTAAGCATACAATGATATTGTTGAAGGAGGAGTGAACATGAAGCTGGCCTGCGGCGTCAACTTTGACGTTTCTTTTCTTAGCTGCAACTGTCTTTTTTGCCATAATGCTAATGTAAATGCTGTTAGATCTGCCTTATTATTTTGTAGCTTTCTTCTTGTTGGCCACGGTTTTCTTGCGACCCTTGCGTGTGCGGGCGTTGTTCTTGGTGCTCTGGCCGCGCACGGGCAGACCGATACGGTGACGGATGCCACGGTAGCAACCGATATCCATCAGACGCTTGATGTTGAGCTGAATTTCGCTGCGGAGGTCGCCCTCTACCTTAAAGTTCTCCTGGATCACTTCACGAACCTTCGCGGCCTGTGCGTCAGTCCAGTCCTGAACCTTGATGTTCACGTCCACGCCGGCTTTCTCCAGGATGGTCTTTGCGGCGCTCCGGCCGATGCCGAAGATATAAGTCAAGGCGATTTCGCCTCGTTTGTTCTGGGGGAGGTCAACTCCCACGATTCTTACTGCCATATAATACTTTTATATCACTTATTTTGTGCAAAAATAACAAATTTCGCAGACATCTGAAAATCCTTGCGCGTCACCCCATTGGCATCTTCAGGCCGAAGATGCCAATATCCTGATGGGATAGGCTGATTCCCAGACAAATGCAATGTTATCCCTGACGTTGTTTGTTTTTGGGATTTTTCTTATTGATCACATAGAGGCGACCTTTGCGGCGGACGATCTTGTCCTCCGGGGTGCGCTTCTTGATTGAAGCTCTTACTTTCATGAGGTTGTCGTGAAAAAAGTTGTAGGTTATATTATGAGGTGATTATTTGTAACGGAAAGCGATGCGACCCTTTGATAAGTCGTAAGGCGACATCTCTACCCTCACCTTGTCACCCGGCAGGATCTTGATGTAGTGCATGCGCATCTTGCCGGATATGTGAGCGGTGATCTCGTGGCCGTTCTCCAGTTCCACGCGGAACATTGCGTTGGAAAGAGCCTCCACGATAGTGCCGTCCTGTTCGATTGCCGATTGTTTTGCCATATTGTTTCTTTATCTTCTTTGATTGGTTTCTGGGTTGTAATGGATCTGCCGCTGCATGCACGGAAATCAGACAAATTTGTCTCCCAACACTTCCTTCACATAATCGAAAGTCGTCAGTATCCTGGTTTCACCGCCAAGCACCGCTACCGTATGCTCATAATGGGCGGAAGGCTTGCGGTCGCGTGTGCGGCATGTCCAGCCGTCCTCCTCGATCACGATATTGCGGCTTCCGAGGTTCACCATCGGCTCTATGGCGATGCACATGCCGTTCTTGATCAGCGGCCCGGTACCACGGCGCCCGTAATTGGGCACCTCGGGATCCTCATGCATCTTGCGACCGATGCCGTGACCGCACATCTCGCGCACTACGCTGTAGCCGCGCCGCTCGACATATGTCTGCACCGCGTTCGCGATATCGCCGATCCTTGCCCCCTCCTTGCAAGCCTCTATACCTTTGTAAAGACTCTCTTTGGTAGCCTTCATGAGCGCCATCACCCGTTCGTCAGTCTCGCCGACAGGGAAGGTGTAGCACATGTCCCCGTTGAAGCCATTAAGCTCAACCACGACGTCAAGACCTACGATATCCCCCTCACGCAGGGAATACGTGGAAGGGAAGCCATGGACTACGGTCTCGTTTACCTCTATGCACACGGCACCTGGAAATCCGCCGTAACCGAGGCATGCCGGTCTTCCGCCATTGTCAAGTATGAACTCCTTGGCGACGGAGTCTATCTTATGGGTCGTGACACCCGGTTTCACCCACTTGGCCATCTCGCCGAGGGTGCGGCTCGTGAGCTCGCATGCCTTACGCATCAGCTCTATTTCTTCGGGAGTCTTAAGATATATCATTGCTGTCCTTTGAAAAGGGGAATTACAATCTTTCGAGACACCGCCCGACCGTCTTCCCGATCCTCCTCCGCAGGGGCGGGGAGGCAGCCTGTGCGCCTCCCCACTCATGCATTCGGAGCAGGTGTCGGAGAGTTGTCGGCCATGCGGCTACTCTACCAACCATGACATGGATTATCAATATGCACTGCCTGTCGTGCGACCCTTGATCTTGCCGTCCTTCATGAGGCCGTCGTAATGGTGCATCATCAGGTGCGATTCGATCTGCTGCAACGTGTCAAGCACCACACCCACCATGATCAGCAGCGAAGTGCCGCCGAAGAACTGCGCGAAATTCTGGCTGATGCCAAACAAGCGTGCGAACGCGGGCAGGATGGCAACGATGCCGAGGAAGATCGATCCGGGCAAAGTGATGCGCGACATTATCGAATCAAGATATTCGGCAGTCTTCTTGCCGGGCTTCACACCGGGGATGAACCCGTTGTTGCGCTTCATCTCCTCAGCCATCTGGGTGGGACGCACAGTAATCGCCGTATAGAAATAGGTGAACGCCACGATCAGGATGAAGTAAACGAAGTTGTACCAGAAGCCGTTGATGTCGGAGAAAGTTGCAAAGAAACCGGTAGAACCTTCCCCGCCTCCGAATCCGGCAAGCGTGATCGGAATGAACATTATCGCCTGGGCGAAGATGATGGGCATCACACCGGCTGCATTCACCTTCAGGGGAATGTACTGGCGTGCACCACCGTACTGCTTGTTGCCCACGATGCGCTTCGCATACTGCACGGGCACCTTACGCGTACCCTGCACCAGCAGAACGGCACCGATGGTAACGGCAAAGAGAAGCACGATCTCGACGATGAACATGATCAGACCGCCTTCTGAACCGGTGGAACCGGGAAGACGCGATGTGAACTCATAGAACAGAGCCACCGGAAGGCGGGCGATGATACCCACAAGGATGATGAACGAGATACCGTTGCCGATACCGCGGTCGGTGATACGCTCGCCAAGCCACATGATGAACATCGAGCCGGCAGCGAGGATGATGGTGAGGAACACCACCGTCCAGAAGCCCATCTCGACGGATCCCCCCGCATTCACGACTTGCGCACGCAAGTTGTAAAGATAGGCGGGACCCTGCACAACCAGGATCAGGACGGTCAGATAGCGTGTGTACTGGTTCAGCTTCTGACGGCCGCTCTCCCCTTCACGCTGCATCTTCTGGAAAGAAGGAAGCACCATGCCGGCCAGCTGTATCACGATGGATGCAGTGATATAGGGCATGATACCCAACGCGAATATGGAGGCCTGAGAGAAAGCGCCTCCGGAGAACATGTCCAGCAACTGCATCAGACCGCTGCGGTTGGTGAAGGAGGTCAAGGCGTCGAGGTCGTTGGGGTTTATACCCGGCAAGACCACGTAACAGCCCAGACGGTACACCAGCACGAGCAGCACCGTTATGGTAAGGCGCTGACGCAATTCCTGGATCGTCCAGATGTTTTTTAAGGTTTGGATGAATTTCATTGAATTACTTTACTTTGTTGATGGAACCGCCGGCCTCAACAATGGCTTTTTCGGCGGCTGCGGAGAATGCGTTGGCTTCAACCTCGATCTTGCGGGACAAAGTGCCGTTGCCGAGGATCTTCACCAGATCTTTCTTGCCTACAAGGCCGAAAGAGCGGAGTTCCTCAAGGCCGATCTTCTCGAGATTCTTAGCCTCTGCCAAAGTCTGGAGGGCATCCAGATTGACAACTTTGTATTCCACACGATTGAAATTCTTGAAGCCGAACTTGGGCAGACGACGCTGCAGAGGCATCTGACCACCTTCGAAACCGATCTTGCGGCTATAGCCGGAGCGCGATTTCGCACCCTTGTGACCACGGGTGGATGTTCCCCCCTTGCCCGAACCCGGGCCGCGGCCAATGCGGGTTTCACGATGAGTGCTACCTGCTGCGGGTTTCAGATTGTTTAAATCCATAATTATGATAGATTTTCCTGATTGCTGTTAAAAAATGAGATGATTTATCGCAGGGATCACGGCTTCCCGCCCCTCCCCCGCCGCCACGACCGGGCTGGCCGAGGCGCTTTGCAGGGATACGGGATCCGGGAACTGCCGTCCCGAAGGAAGATGGCTTAGGCGTTGGTCACTTCCACCAGATGGTGAACGCGCTCTACCATACCACGGATGGAGGGAGTATCCTCCTTGACCACTGTGTGGTTCATCTTCCTGAGCCCGAGAGCGTCCAAAGTGCGCTTCTGCACTGCCGGAGCACCGATGCGGCTCTTGATTTGCTTTATTTTAATCTGTGCCATTGTCAGAATCTGATTTTAATGAGCGCTTTTTAGCCATTGAACACTTGGCTTACCGAGATACCGCGGTTCTGAGCGATCTGCGCGGGAGAGCGCATTTCGTCAAGAGCGGCGATGGTAGCCTTCACGAGGTTGTGGGGGTTCGACGAACCTTTCGACTTTGCAAGCACGTCGGTGATGCCCACGCTTTCAAGAACCGCACGCATAGCGCCGCCGGCCTTTACACCGGTACCGTGCGAAGCGGGCTTGAGGAGCACGCGGGAACCGCCGAACTTGGCAATCTGCTCGTGGGGAATGGTACCCTTGTTGATGGGCACGCGGATAAGGTTCTTCTTGGCTGCCTCAACGCCCTTTGCGATGGCCGCGGTAACCTCATTGGCCTTGCCAAGACCCCAGCCTACGATACCGTTGCCGTCACCTACGACTACGATAGCGGCGAAAGTGAAGGTACGGCCACCCTTTGTCACCTTGGTGACACGGTTGATGGCTACCAGACGATCCTTCAGCTCTATGTCGTTAGTGGATTTTACCCTGTTGTTTCTTTTTGCCATGATTGTGATCAGAATTTAAGTCCGCCTTCGCGAGCTGCGTCAGCCAATGATTTTACTCTTCCGTGGAACAGATAACCGTTGCGGTCGAAAACCACTGCGGTAACTCCGGCTGCCAGAGCCTTCTCGGCGATAGCTTTGCCCACCTTGGCAGCAATCTCGATTTTAGTGCCCTCTTCGATGCCCTTGGAGGAAGCGCAAACGAGCGTCTTGCCCTCGGCATCGTCTACAAGCTGCACGTATATCTGTTTGTTGCTGCGGAAAACGCTCATGCGGGGACGTTCGGCGGTGCCAGAAATCTTGCCGCGGATGCGCGCCTTGATCTTATTTCTTCTTTCTTGCTTTGAGACCATGATTGTTTACTTTTTATTTGGCACCTGCCGTTTTACCAGACTTGCGGCGGATTACCTCGCCGACGAACTTGATGCCCTTGCCCTTGTAAGGTTCAGGCTTGCGGAGCGAGCGGATTTTGGCACACACCTGGCCGAGCAACTGCTTGTCATCGCTCTCGAGGATGATAAGGGGATTCTTGTTACGCTCGGACTTGGCCTCTACCTTCACCTCTGCGGGAAGCTTGATATATATAGCGTGAGAGAAACCGAGCGAAAGCTCAAGCACCTGGCCTGTAGCGTTGGCGCGGTAACCTACACCTACCAATTCCATTTCCTTGCGGTAGCCGGTGGAAACACCTACGACCATATTGTGGACAAGCGCGCGGTACAGACCATGCTGTGCGCGGTGTTCGCGGTCGTCACTCGGACGAGTGAGGACGATATGATTGTCTTCTACCTTGATATCGAACTCGGGGTTGACAGCCTGAGAAAGTTCCCCCTTGGGGCCTTTCACTGTCACTACGTTATTCTCCGACACCTTCACGGTTACGCCGGCAGGAATCTCAATGGGAGCTTTACCTATTCTTGACATATGTTATGTTCCTCCTAATTAAGATTAATAAACGTAGCAAAGCACTTCACCACCTATCTTCATCTCTGCAGCCTTCTTGTTGGTCATAACACCCTTTGAAGTCGAGAGGATGGCGATGCCTAAGCCATTCAACACGCGAGGCATATTCTTATAGCCTGTATACTGGCGCAGACCCGGACGGGACGCACGCACGAGACCCTTGATGGCATTGACGCGATCAACGGGGTCGTATTTGAGAGCCACCTTGATGGAACCGGCAGGGTTCTCACCCTCAATAAACTTGTAATTAAGGATGTAGCCTTGCTCGAAAAGGATCTTGGTGATCTCTTTCTTCAAGTTTGAGGCAGGGATCTCCACAACGCGGTGCTGTGCCTTGATCGCATTCCTCAATCTTGTCAGATAATCTGCTATTGGATCAGTCATTGTTTTGAAAAGTTTTTAAATTGATTGGGAATGGCTCCGCGATGCAGACGGCATCGGGCGGTTCCCAACAATATTTAATACTGTATCTCGCGCCATTGGCAGTTTCAACGCACTGTTACCGGCGCATGGCAGCCTTGTTGGCAGGTTGCTGCCGGCGGTACCGGAATTCGACACCCGAAAAGGTTTCCTCCCGGGGGGTCCCGCAGACATGGGGCTTACCCGGCGGACCTTCAGGCGGCTCCCCCAAACCAGGCGGGAAATGCGCCGTTGGCGGCACATGATTCCACTACACGGAAGTTTGCAGGATGACTCCGGCCTTCGCAGCCTCTATGGACGGTGCTCTCCTTCCGGAAGAGACACCATTGTGGTACTATCAGGCGGACCCCGCAAACGTGGAGGCGTCCGCACTCATGCGCATGTGAAGGATCACCAGCTGGCTTTCTTCACGCCGGGGATAAGGCCTGCGGATGCCATCTCGCGGAACTGGATGCGGGAGATGCCGAACTGACGCATGTAACCTTTGGGACGACCGGTGATGGAGCAACGGTTGTGCAGACGCACCGAAGAGGCATTCTTCGGGAGCAGCTGCAGCCCTTCGTAGTCGCCGGCTTCCTTGAGGGCAGCCTTCTTGGCGGCATACTTGGCCACGAGCTTCGCGCGCTTCACCTCGCGGGCTTTCATTGATTCTTTTGCCATTGTGTATAATAAATAAGAATTGCTTTTTCCAACATTTTGCGCCATAAGGCTCGCTTACCGCATTCCTTCCCCTTTGCAGGAGAAAGCTCACGGGAGCGGGCCGAATTCCTCGCAAGGCGGACACGGCAAAGGCATGTCATTGAAATACAGACAGATGCCAAAACCATATCGCTTGCCTTATCTTTCTGATCAGGTAGCATTATGATGCATACCCTCAAAAGAATGTGCAAAGATGCGCAAAAATTTTGTCAAACCGGCAAAATGTAGCCACTTTAGCAACATGCCGGTTCGACAAAATTATATTACACCGATTACTTGTTCTTGAAGGGCAGACCGAACTGCTTCAGCAGCGCGAAACCTTCCTCGTCGGTATTGGCCGAAGTAACGAAGGTGATGTTCATACCCATCAGTTTGTTGATGTTGTCAATGTTGATCTCGGGGAAGATGATCTGCTCCGTGATACCGAGGGTGTAGTTGCCACGGCCGTCGAGCTTTCCTTCGATACCCTTGAAGTCGCGGATACGGGGAAGAGCCACGCGGATCAGACGCTCGAGGAACTCATACATGCGCTCGCGACGGAGGGTCACACGCACGCCGATCGGCATCTTCTTGCGCACCTTGAAGTTGGAGATGTCCTTCTTCGACAGCGTAGCCACGGCCTTCTGGCCTGTAATCGCGGTAAGCTCGTTGATGGAGGTCTCGATGATCTTCTTGTCCTGAGTTGCCTCGCCAAGACCCTGATTGATAACTATCTTCTTCAGGTGAGGCACCTGCATGGGAGTCGTATAGTTGAACTCCTTGGTAAGGGCGGGCACGATCTTTTCGTCGTACTGTTTCTTAAGATTTGTGCTGCTCATTACTTGATCTCCTCTCCAGATTTTTTAGCGTAACGTACTTTCTCGCCTTTCTCGTTCACGCGGATGCCCACACGGGTAGGCTTGCCGCTCTTGGGGTCGATGAGCGCGAGATTAGAGATATGGATGGGGGCTTCCATCTTGATGATTCCGCCCTGCGGATGCTTGGCGGTAGGCTTCGTGCTCTTGGACACGATGTTGATACCCTCTACGATGGCACGCTGCTTGGCTGCCTGCACAGAAAGGACGCGGCCCTGCTGGCCCTTGTCCTCACCCGAGAGAACGTAAACGGTATCGCCCTTTTTGATATGTAATTTGCTCATTGGGGTTTTCGGTTACAGTTGTTTGTGGTGTGGAACTTAGAGCACCTCGGGTGCCAGGGAGACGATCTTCATGTTGGTGGCACGGAGCTCACGGGCTACCGGGCCGAAGATACGGGTACCGCGAAGTTCGCCGGCGTTGTTCAGAAGCACGCAAGCGTTGTCATCAAAACGGATGTAGGAACCGTCGGGACGACGCACTTCCTTCTTGGTGCGAACCACCACGGCCTTCGATACAGTGCCCTTCTTTACGTCCGATGAGGGTATAACGCTCTTCACGGAAACTACGATGATGTCGCCGAGCGATGCGTAACGGCGACCGGTGCCACCGAGTACATGGATGCACAGCGCCTCTTTTGCACCGCTGTTGTCGGCAACGGTTAAACGTGATTCGGTCTGTATCATTGTTACTTAACTTTTTCGATGATTTCTACTAAACGCCATCTCTTTGTCTTCGACAAGGGACGGGTCTCCATCAGGCGAACTGTATCGCCGATGCTGCACTCGTTCTTCTCGTCGTGGGCGTGATATTTCTTCGTCTTGTTTACGAACTTGCCGTAGATGGGGTGCTTCTCCTTCCACTTCACGGTCACCGTGATGGTCTTGTCACCTTTGTTGCTTGACACAACCCCAATACGCTCTTTTCTGAGATTTCTTTTTTCTTCCATTTTCTTCTGATGGTAAACGTTGTTGGGTCAGGTGATTATTTCTGGTTGAGCTCGCGGGCGCGAAGCTCTGTCTTAACGCGGGCGATCATCCTGCGGTCAAGTGTAATCTTGGCGGGATTGTCAAGAGGAGAAACGGCGTGGTTAGCCTTCATCTGAAGATATTCCTTCTCCATCTGAGCCAGACGCTCCTTGAGGTCGGCCGTAGACAGCTCTTTGATTTCTTCTTTCTTCATTGCTGCTTAAAATTACACGTTGAGATTGGGATCATAATCACGGCTGACAACGAACTTGGTGGTAACCGGAAGTTTCTGGGCGCCCAGACGGAGCGCTTCCTTGGCCACGTCGAACGGAACGCCGTCGATCTCGATGATCATGCGGCCCGGAGTTACGGAAGCCACGAACCCTTCGGGGTTACCTTTACCTTTACCCATACGTACGTCAAGAGGCTTCTTGGTGAT
>CAJTYH010000049.1 GCA_910583675.1 uncultured Muribaculaceae bacterium | reverse complement strand
AAATATGTTTTACAGCATATTTTTTAACGCTTAAAAAATTAACGAACTATTGTTAATACCATTTACATATTTATGAAACCCATCGGAAAACTATTGGGATTTGCGGCTTTGTCAGCAGCATTGAGCATGCCGGCATTTGCCCAGACACCCGAAGACTTCAAACCGTACAAGGAAAACAACCTGCGTCTGCCCTCTGTGCCGGTAATCGTCAACGACCCGTTCTTCTCTATCTGGTCGAACTACAACGAGCTCAACGGAGGCCCCACTCGCCATTGGAGCGAAAGGGAAAAAGCCATTGACGGAATCCTGCGTGTCGACGGCATGGCATACCGTTTCATGGGACAGGAGAAAAAGAACCTCCTCGCGCCTATCCATCCAATGACCATAGACGGCCCGGGATGGGAAGGAACCGTGAGCCATACCCGCCAAAGCAACCTCAACTGGACAGCGGCCGATTTCGACGACAGCAGCTGGTCAAAGGAGCAAGCCGCGTGGGGCACACCCAACGAGTATCCCAACGTAAACAACACCTGGAAAGATGAGAACAGCGACATCTACGTGCGCCGCGAAATAGACCTCACCGCCGACGACATTGCCCAGGATCTGTGGGTGATGTTCTCGCATGATGACGTGTTTGAGATGTACATCAACGGTACACAGGTTGCGAAAACCGGCGAGACATGGCTCCAGGGGGAGGAACGGCAGCTGACAGCAGCAATGAAGGCAGCCCTCAAACCCGGCAGAAACGTGATGGCCGCTCACTGCCACAATACGTTCGGAGGCGCATATGTGGATTTCGGTCTCTACAAGAACCTGCTCACCGAGGATGAGCAAGTGCTTCAGGCCAGGCAAAACTCCGTGGACGTGATGGCATGCAGCAGCTTCTACAACTTCACCTGCGGGCCGGTCAACCTGGATGTGGTCTTTACAGCGCCCATGCTCATCGATGACCTGGACATGATCTCCACCCCTATCAACTACATATCATACCAGGTGAAATCCACAGACGGCAAAAAGCACGACGTGCAGTTCTACCTCGGCACAAGCGCACAGCTTACCGTACATGAGATGGGACAACCTACCCTGTCGGACATTACCAAGGTCAATGGTACCGACTACCTGCGTGCAGGATCAGAAGCCCAGCCAGTGCTCGAGCGCACCGGCGATATGGTGGCCATTGACTGGGGCTACCTCTATATACCCGCCATCAACGGTGAAATTGCCGTCGCCGATCCACTTACAACCCAGCGGACATTCGTGGCCACCGGCAAACTTCCTGCAAGCGAGAAAGATCCCGTGCGCAGCACCAACCGCAGCACGATGCCCACTCTCGCCTTCGTAAACGACCTCGGGTCAGTGGACGAGGCTCGCGACTTCATGATGATCGGTTACGACGAAGTTTGGGACATACAGTACATGCACAAGGACTACAAGGCCTATTATGCACGCGACGGCAAGACGATCTTCGAGGCATTCGAGGAATTCCGCGACAATTACGCCAACAACATGGAACGCTGCCGCGCACTTGACAAGACCATCTATGACGACGGCCTCGCTGCCGGCAACGTGAAATACGCCGAACAGCTCGCAGCCAACTACCGTCTGGTAATGGCCGCACACAAGCTCTTCCGCGACGACACCGGCAAGACGCTCTACTTCTCCAAGGAAAACAAGTCGGGAGGCTTCGTAAACACCATGGACCTCACCTATCCGGAATGCCCCATCTACCTTCTCTACAACATAGACCTGCAGAAGGGAATGATCTTCTCCATCCTCGACTATGCACTCAGCGACGCACGCAAAGGGAAGAACTGCGCCGCACACGACCTGGGCATCTATCCCCGCGCCAACGGCATGGTCTACGGCGACTCAATGCCACTGGAGGAATCGGCCAACGTACTGATTCTTGCCAATGCAATCACGCGCCTCACCGGCGACGGCGAATGGCTCAAACCTTACAAGAGCGTGCTCCGCACATGGGCCGAGTTCTGCCGCAAAGAGGGACAGAACCCCGGCAACCAGCTCTGCACCGACGACTTCAAGGGTCCGAGCGAACAGAACACCAACCTCTCCGTTAAGGCGATCCTCGCCGTGGGAGCCTATGCCGAACTCATACCCTACATTGGCGGCAACACCCGCGACATCGAAAAATACCAGCAGGCAGCCAAGGACATGGCTTTGATATGGGAAGGGGACGCACGCGACGGTGACCACTACCGCATGGAATTCCACAAGTCCGGCACATGGAGCCAGAAATACAACATGCTATGGGACGTAGCCTGGGGCTACAACCTATTCCCTCGTGAAGTACTTGACCGCGAGCTTAAGTTCTACCTGAGCAAGCAGGAAAAGTACGGCTTGCCTCTTGACAACCGAGATAAAAACACCAAGAGCGACTGGATTTTCTGGACAGCTTCCATGTCACCTGACACGGAAACCTTCCTCAAGTTCTCAGACCGCCACTGGGACTATATGAACGAAACCACCTCACGCATACCTCTAAGCGACTTCTACAACGCAAGCAACGGCGTGACATGCAACTTCAGCGGACGCTCCGTTATCGGCGGCCTCTGGATGAAGGTCCTGGTGGATCGAATCAAACCCAAAAAGGAGGAAGTGGCATGGGAACCTAAAGGGAACCACATCAAGACCCGTTGGGCGGCAGAGGTATCTCCCGAGAACGCCCATCCCGAATATCCCCGTCCCCAGATGACTCGTGAAGAGTGGCAAAGCCTCAACGGACTATGGGACTATGCTTTCACCACAGGCACCGCGCCCAAAGAAGACTACGAGGGGAAGATACTCGTCCCTTTTCCCGTTGAGTCCAGCCTTTCAGGCGTTATGCGCCCCCTTGAGCCTGGACATGTACTATGGTACAAACGCGAACTCAGCATCCCCGAGGAATGGAACGGCAAGAATATCGTCCTCAACTTCGAGGCGGTAGACTATGTCGCCGACGTATACATCGACGGCACCACCACACGTAACCGCGTGGCAAGCCATACAGGAGGCCACACCGCATTCTCGGCTGACATAACCAACCGTGTCAAGGATGGCGGCGTGCACGCCCTCTACGTCAAGGTAACCGACAACACCGACGAGGGACGTCAACCGGTGGGCAAACAGCGGCGCTACCCCGACGGAAGAGGAAGCATCTGGTACACCTCCACCTCCGGAATATGGCAGAGCGTATGGATGGAACCAGTAGACAAGGCACATCTTGAAGACCTGCGCATCACTCCCGACGTGGACAACAGCACCCTGAAATTCGACATGGCCTACACTGGCACCCCTGCGGGTACTGTCACCGTGACACTGAAAGACGGAGAAAACGTGATAGACACCAAAAGCGTGGACGCGGCAGCCAATGCAAGCGTGACATTCGACATTGCATCACCCCGCCTGTGGCATCCCAACGACCCTTATCTCTACAACGTGACAGTCACGCTTGACAACGCCGGAGAAACGCTTGACAAAGTGGACAGCTATGCAGCCATGCGCAAGATTTCCTACGCCAAAAACGACGAAGGCTACTGGCGTCTGCAACTCAACAACGAAGACATGTTCCAGTTCGGCCCACTTGACCAGGGATACTGGCCTGATGGACTTCTGACAGCCCCAACAGATGAGGCCCTGCTCTATGACATAGAGAAAACCAAGGAATGGGGATTCAACATGATCCGCAAGCACATGAAAGTGGAGCCGCGCCGTTGGTACTACCATTGCGACCGCCTCGGAATGCTCGTATGGCAGGACATGCCTTCACAGTTCCGTGGACATGAGGGATGGGTCACAGACCGCTACTACGACGAGCATGACTGCAATCAGGACGCAACCGTGGAGAGAAACTTCCGCGCGGAATGGAAAGAGATCATCGAGCAGCATTATTCCAACCCCTGCATCGTGGTCTGGACACCGTTCAACGAAGCTTGGGGACAGTTCAAGACTGCCGACATCACCGCCTATACACAGGAACTCGACCCGACGCGCCTGGTGAATCCCGCCAGCGGCGGCAACCACTACCGCCTCGGCGAGGGCACTTTCGTGGATCAGCACACCTACGGGCAACCGATCGTACTTGAAGAGAGGATCTTTGACACCTCACGTCCCATGGTATTGGGCGAATACGGCGGCCTCGGACGCAATGTAAGCGGACACCGCTGGTTTGAACGCGACGCGCAGACATACAACACCTATACCAACGCCCGTACGATAACAGCCGCCTACACCAAGCTTGCAAACCAAATTGCCGAGATTGCAAAGGGTTACGAGAAAGACGGCAAAAAGATCAATTACAGCGCGGCAGTCTATACACAGACCACCGACGTGGAAACCGAAGTAAACGGCATCATGACCTACGATCGCGAGATCATCAAATTCGATGAAGACGGTCTGAAAGAAGCCACCGGTAACCTTTCCAAGGTCTTCGGGAATTTTGCCGGGGTAGACCTGCCGACGGTAGACCGCGTGGAAGGTGACGTAGAGTACTACAACATCATGGGCATGCGCCTGAGCGGTCCCACATCCGGGGTAAACATCATAAAAGAGGCAGACGGTACAGTCCGTAAGGAACTTCGTAAACTCTAACAACTTCAGGATTTCAGGCGAACTTCAATAGATCGCCATGAAATTCCAGTCAAATACCCAAGGGGAGCGATCCGAAAACGGATCGCTCCCCTGTATTTTCATAATATCCTGTAAAAAACCTTTCAAAAACCTCGCATTTCAGGCCATAAACGGTTTATTGAAGAATCCGGCACTTCCATATCCGAATTATTTTCACTAACTTTACAAACTCAAAACCAATTCACAGTAAAAACATGAACTACAAGTTCCTGCTGACAGCAGTGGCAAGCGTTGCGATATGTTTGGGAGCTGATGCAAAAGCCCCAAAAACAGGTAATCAAACAGAAACGACAACCGAGTTTACAGTGTCGGACATATGGACGGCATACGATGCATTCAACGACGTATACCTTGACCGCGACAAGTATATCTACAAGAATACCGACCGTGACAAGGCCGCCAAAGGCCGTGACCGCGGGGCAGCTGCCATTTGGTGCCAGCCCATGTATGTGGATATGGCTCTCAACGCAGTGGAACTTGCAAAAAAGTCCGGAGACAAAAAGCGGACAAAGGAATACTCCGAACTACTTACCAAAGTAATAGACGGAAACATTGCACACTACCTTGATTTCGACTTTGATGATTGCGACTTGAACCGCGGATGGTTCATATATGACGACATACAGTGGTGGACTATCACCATGGCACGCGCATACCTTGCAACCGGCAACGAGCGCTACCGCACACTTGCAGAGAAGAGTTTCGCCCGAGTATGGTACGGTTCACCGAAAGTGGGCGACACCGGCTCATATGCCGATCCTGAAAAAGGACTGGGAGGAGGCATGTTCTGGCAATGGCAACCGATAGATGCCCCAAGAGCCAACGAAGCCGGCCACGGCAAGATGTCATGCATCAACTTCCCCACGGTAGTGGCCGCCATGCTTCTCCACGAAGCCGCCCCCATAGATCGTGCAGAGGATCCCAACGCCACGTGGTGGGGAAACAAATACGGCGTGTTCAAACGCCCGAACTACGAGACGAAAGAACGCTATTTGGAAATGGCAAAGGAGATCTATGACTGGAGCACCAAGAACCTTGCCGACACCACGACGGGAATGATTCATGACAGCCGCCACGGCGACCATGCCGGCGGCCATCCCCTCATCTACAACCAGGGCACCTACATCGGCGCTTCCGCATTGCTCTACCTGAACACGGGCGACGAACGCTACCTCAGAAATGCCATGAAAGGAGCCGACTACTCCATAAATGTGATGTCCGCCGAACATGGAATGCTCCCCTGGGCACACAACCGCAGAAAACCTTATGATCAGGGAAGCCTCGAACAGGGGGTATATCCGGCAATCTGGGTGGAATACATGAAGATACTGGCCGACAGATGCGGACAACCGCAATACCGCCAGTTCATAGTGCACAACATCGAGGAAGGATGGAAAAACCGTGACCGCAACCGCAACATTTGCGACGGGGAATCCTGGAAGCCCACCACTGACGAAAACATGATCGGCAGCTATGCAGCATCCTCGGTACCTGCCATGATGCTTGCAATAGCTCCACAGGTACTATTCAAGAACGCACACTGACATGAAACACAATACCAACTAAAAATACAACATGAAAAAACTAATCCTTGCGACACTGCTCGCGCCATGCCTCATTTCCTGCGGCAGCTCAGGAAACGCCACACATGAGGTGATCAAGAACGACCTCCGTGCTCCGGCCTATCCGCTGGTAACCATCGACCCCTATACCAGCGCATGGTCACCCACGGATCAACTTTACGAATCGTCCGTAATGCACTGGACAGGCATCGGATTCCCCTTCATCGGAGTACTTAAAGTTGACGGTGTCCCCTATCGTTTCATGGGTCTTGAGGAACAGGAGATGAAACCCATCGTGCCCACTTCGCAACAGGCCGACTGGACAGGCCGCTGGACAACCGAGAAACCATCAGGCGACTGGACAGCCGAAAACTTCGACGATTCGAAATGGAAGAGCGACCGCGGTGCGTTCGGAACAATGGAAAACGAGCCTACCGCAAAGACCCAATGGGGCACACGCGAGATCTGGGTGCGCCGCACGGCAGACATAACCGAGAAGCTCGGTGACCGCCCCGTGTATCTGGAATTCTCCAACGACGACGATGCCGTATTCTACATAAACGGTGTCCAGATCTACAGCACCGGCCCAGTATGCAACAAGAACAAGATCATCAAACTTGATGACAAGGCACGCGCCGCCCTGCGCGAAGGCACCAACACCATAGCGGCAGAATGCATCAACCCCGTAGGCAACGGCCTCCTGGATTTCGGACTGCTCATCCCGAAAGAAGCCAATACCTCGTTTGACCGCACCGCAGACCAGACTTCTGTTGACGTGCAGGCCACTCAGACGCACTACACATTCACTTGCGGCGACGTAAACCTCGCGCTGACATTCTCGGCTCCCATGTTCATGGACGACCTTGACCTCCTCAGCCGTCCTGTCAACTATGTGACCTACACCGTTGACTCCAACGATGGCAAGGATCACGACGTTGAGATCTACTTCGAGGCATCTCCCCGCTGGGCACTTGACCAGCCCTATCAGGCATCCTCTACAGAAGCATATGAGAAGGACGGCCTTGTCTATCTCAAGAGCGGAAGCAAGGAGCAGAACACCCTTGCCAAACGTGGCGATCACGTGCGCATCGACTGGGGACACTTCTACATGGCCGCCCCGGCAGAGAACACAACCTATGGTGTAGGAGGTGCAGACGCACTTCGCGCAAACTTCGTAAAGGGTGAGAAACTTTCCGAAAACACCACAGGTGAAGGTGCGGAAGGCCAGATGGCTCTCGTATGCGATCTCGGTGAAGTAAAATCTGCAACCGGCAAGATAATGATCGGTTACGATGATAACTACTCCATCCAGTATTTCGGCGAGAACCTCCGTCCCTACTGGAACCGCGACGGCTCCAAAACCATCGAAAGCCAGTTTGCCGCAGCCAACGCAGAATATGACAAGCTGATCGACCGTTGCTATGCGTTCGACAAGCAACTTATGGAAGACGCCACCGCAGCCGGCGGCAAGAAATATGCAGAACTCTGCGCACTTGCCTACCGTCAGACACTCGCAGCCCACAAGCTCGTGGAATCTCCTTCGGGCGAACTTCTTATGTTCTCCAAGGAGAACGACTCAAACGGTTCGATCGGTACGGTTGACATCACCTATCCGTCGGCACCTTTCTTCCTCTACTACAATCCCGAACTCGCAAAAGGCCTGATGAACTTCATCTACGAGTACAGCGAAAGCGGACGCTGGGAGAAACCCTTCCCAGCACACGACGTGGGCACATATCCCCAGGCCAACGGCCAGACATACGGTGGCGACATGCCCATTGAAGAGGGTGGCAACATGATCATCATCACCGATGCCGTATGCCAGCAGGAGAATAGCCCCGAGTACGCAAAGAAACACTGGAAAGTGCTCACGACATGGGTGGACTATCTGGTAGAATACGGCCTTGATCCCGAGAACCAGCTCTGCACAGACGACTTCGCAGGACACTTCGCACACAACGTCAACCTTTCTGCAAAAGCAATCGTTGCCATCGCAGCATACGCACAGATGGCAGAAATGCAGGGTCTGACAGAGGTTGCCGAGAAGTACAACAAGATCGCACGCGACTATGCCGCCAAATGGGCAGAAATGGCCAATGACGGCGATCACTACCGCCTGACCTTTGACAAAGAAGGCACATGGAGCCAGAAATACAACCTCGTATGGGACAAACTGCTCGGCCTGAATATCTTCCCCAAGGAGATAGTAGACAAGGAGATCGCCTACTACAAGACCCGTCAGAACAAGTACGGTCTGCCTCTTGACAACCGCGAAAGCTACACCAAGAGCGACTGGATCGTATGGACTGCCACAATGGCTCCCGACCAGGAATCCTTCGAGGCATTCATCGCACCGCTCCACAGTTTCTACAACGAGACCGTAGACCGCGTGCCGATGAGCGACTGGGTATTCACAGACAATGACCACCGTCGCGGCTTCATGGCTCGCGCAGTCGTAGGAGGCTACTTCATCAAGATGCTCGAGCATCAGAATGCAAATAAATAACAAAAATACATAATACAGTAACCATCAAAGTTTGTCAACTAAATACACCAAGTTATATTTAGTTGACAAACTTACTATTCAAACAATCCCTAATGAGCTACTTAAAGCATATAGCAACCGTAGCGTTCACAGCCTTGGCCGTGAGCGCAGGAGCTGTCGAGTCGCCCGTTGACTATGTAAACCCACTCGTAGGCTCCCAATCCAAGCATTCCCTTTCCACCGGCAACACCTATCCTGCCATAGCCATGCCCTGGGGCATGAACTTCTGGACTCCCCAGACCGGCAAGATGGGAGACGGATGGGCATACACCTACGATGCCGACAAGATCCGCGGCTTCAAGCAGACCCACCAGCCAAGCCCATGGATAAACGACCACGGCCAGTTCGCCATCATGCCTGTGACAGGCAAACCGGTCTTCGACCAGGACGAGCGTGCCAGCTGGTTCTCACACAAGGCCGAAGTCTCGAAACCCTATTACTACCGCGCATACCTGGCAGACCACGACGTAGTAGCCGAGATCACCCCCACCGACCGTGCGGCAATGCTCCGTTTCACATTCCCGCAGACGGATGACGCATATGTGGTGATTGACGCGCTTGACAACGGCTCATATGTGAAGATCATACCCGGTGAGAACAAGATCATGGGCTACACCACCAAGAACAGTGGAGGTGTGCCAGACAATTTCAGGAACTATTTCATCGCAGAATTCGACAAACCGTTTACTTACACGGCCTCTGTGGCTGACGGCAAGATAAGCACATCTTCCCTTGAGGCGAAATGCAACCATGCAGGAGCCATCATAGGCTTCAAGACCAAGAAAGGTGAGATCGTAAATGCCCGCGTGGCCTCATCGTTCATCAGCTTCGAGCAAGCCGAACTCAACCTTCGCAGGGAAATAGGACAAGACAACTTTGACACAATAGAGCAGAAAGGACGCGACAGGTGGAACGACATCCTCGGTCGCATAGATGTAGAGGACAACGACCTGGATCGTCTGCGCACATTCTACTCATGCATGTATCGCTCCGTGCTCTTCCCTATGAGCTTCTATGAGATAGATGCAGAGGGGAAACCGGTACATTACAGCCCGTTCAACGGCAAAGTGCTCCCCGGCTACATGTTCACCGGCACCGGCTTCTGGGATACCTTCCGCTGCCTGTTCCCGTTCCTGAACCTCATGTACCCCTCCATGAACGAAAAGATGCAGGAAGGCCTGGCCAATACTTTCAAGGAGAGCGGCTTCCTTCCTGAATGGGCAAGCCCCGGCCATCGCGGCTGCATGGTAGGCAACAACTCAGCCTCAATCGTTACTGAAGCGTGGCTCAACGGCCTGCGTGGTTTCGACGAAGAAACCATCTGGGAAGCCGTGGTTCACGGAGCCAACAACGTGCACCCGCAGGTGCCCTCCACCGGACGCCTCGGCCACGAATACTACAACAAGCTCGGTTATGTACCTTACAACGTAGGCATAAACGAGAGCGCCGCACGCACACTGGAATATGCATATGATGACTGGTGCATCTATCAGCTCGGAAAAGCCCTCGGCAAATCAGAAAAAGAGCTGAAGCCCTATGCACAGCGTGCCCTGAACTACAAGAACCTCTTCGACAAGGAGCACAACCTCATGCGCGGCCGCAACGAGGACGGCACATTCCAAAGCCCGTTCAATCCCTTGAAATGGGGCGATGCCTTCACCGAGGGGAACAGCTGGCACTATTCATGGAGCGTATTCCATGATCCCCAGGGTCTGATCAACCTGATGGGAGGCAAGGAGACCTTCAACCAGATGATGGACTCGGTAATGGCAGTTCCGCCGCTGTTCGACGACAGCTACTACGGAGGTGTGATCCACGAAATCCGCGAAATGCAGATCATGAACATGGGCAACTACGCACATGGCAACCAGCCCGTACAGCACATGCTCTATCTCTACAACTATTCAGGCCAGCCTTGGAAGACCCAGAAGTGGGTGCGCGAGGTGATGGACAAGATGTATCTCGCAACCCCAGACGGCTACTGCGGCGACGAGGACAACGGCCAGACTTCTGCATGGTACGTGTTCTCCGCCATGGGATTCTACCCGGTATGTCCCGGCAGCGGCGAATACATCATCGGCACTCCCCTCTTCAAGAAGATGACACTGAACCTGGAGAACGGCCACAAGGTGATAATCACAGCTCCAAACAACAGCCGCAAGAACTGCTATGTGGACGCAGTGATGGTAAATGGTGCTCCCTACGATCTCAACTACTTCACACATGAGCAGCTCAACCGTGGCGCATACATCACCTTCGAGATGTCCGACAAGCCCAACATGGCACGCGGTTCCGAGGAGAAATCATTCCCCTATTCGTTCAGCAACGAACTTAAGGAACATCAAGTTAAAAAGAAAAAATAAGCCATGTCAATGATCCGCAATTACATAATTGGCAGCATGGTTGCAGCCTCCGGCCTCGTGCCGGCGGCTGTCAACGGCGCCAATCCGGTATTCGAAGGATGGTATGCTGATCCCGAGGGGGTAGTCTATGACGATACCTACTGGATTTATCCCACATGGAGCGATGAGTATGAGCGTCAGACGTTCATAGACTGCTTTTCATCGAAAGACCTTGTGGAATGGACACGCCACCATGCAGTGATAGATACCACCGAAGTAAAATGGGCCAACAAATGCATGTGGGCACCTGCCGCACTGCGAAAGGATGGCAAGTATTACATCTTCTTCGGTGCAAACGACGTACACCAGGGTGAGGTAGGCGGTATCGGAGTAGGCGTAAGCACGCGCCCCGACGGACCTTTCCGTGACCATATCGGCAAACCGCTCATAAACGACATTGTGAACGGCGCACAGCCGATAGACCAGTTTGTATTCCTTGACGACGACGGCACATACTACATGTACTACGGAGGATGGGGACACTGCAATATCGTAAAATTGAGCGACGACTTCAAGTCACTCGTGCCATTCCCTGACGGCGAAACATACAAGGAGGTTACTCCCGAAAACTACGTCGAAGGGCCTTTCATGTTCAAACGCGACGGGAAGTACTACTTCATGTGGAGCGAGGGAGGATGGGGCGGCCCGGACTACTGTGTGGCATATGCCATAGCAGACAGCCCGTTCGGTCCTTTCAAGCGCGTAGGGAAAATACTCCAGCAGGATCCCGAAATAGCTACCGGTGCAGGGCATCACTCTGTCATACAAGTACCTGATACGGATGAATACTACATCGTATATCACCGTAGACCTGCAGGAGAAACCGCACGCGATTTCCGCGTGACATGCGTAGACCGCATGACATTTGACAAGGACGGCCACATCAATCCTGTAAAGATGACCAAAGAGGGGGTCAAAGCACGCCCAATCAAGCTGAAAAAGTAAACCAACCTCCAGTGATAAATAAACGGCCCTAATAGCGCTTGAAGCGCTATTAGGGCCGTTTATTTATCTTCGCCTTGCGGCTCTGCACAAGGGGATCAGCGGACTACCATCTTACGGGTGGCATCAGCTGTCTTGACAACATATACACCGGGGGTTGAAACAGACACGCTGCCAACAGCAGATGCATACAGGGCACCCCCTGCGGTGTATATCTCTATTAGTCCTGATGCGCGAACCTCTCCGTTTGCCACAATAACGATTTTCTCTTCTGATTCCGCGGAAACATTATCAACACCGGAGGTCTTGCCACGCATAGTGTAACGGAAGTTGTTTGCCACTACAGCATCTATCAGCCGTTTGCCATTCACGTCATAATCACCGGAACGGTCAACCCCGGCGAAATCCATCATTACAAGACCCGTAGGGCCTGCATGATTCTCATCTGCGAGATAATCTATCACAGCAATGTTTGTAGATGCGGCATTCTTCCTATAAGCGTCTGCCGTGGCAAACAAACCGGTCTGTGAATAGCCTGAGGTATGATTGATAACCCAGTTATGAGTAGAAACCGTAGTGAGCCTTACCGAGTGGTCAAGAAGTGACTTTATGGCCGAGAGCTTCCTGTCCATAGCATCCTTAGTCTCATAAAAATCCTGCACATGCAAACGTGCATAATCCCTCGGATTGGTGCCCTGCACACGTCCATTGCCCTGATCGGCAAAGTCTGCACTATGAGTCCAACCTGTAACAAACGCACCTACAGGAGAGGCAGCATATTTGTCGCGGCTTAAAAGAAGTATCTTACCACGCATATCACCAACAGTAAGCGTGCTGGAGAAGTCAGCAAAGCGACCGGCATATTTTTCGTCATTCAGAACCTGTTCCATCAGGCCGTTCCACAGTTCCTTGTCAGAGGCGCTCTCATGGTCATCTTCATGGCGCATCACTACCACAGCAAATTCAGTAGGATAAGCGTCAAGTTGATCGCAAATAGCTGACAGGGCTTCATTGAACGTGACTTTGGTCTCAACGATGCCATGATATATCTTCAGTTCACCACCGGAGACAGAGGGACGAAGGTCAAAAGCACGTATTCCGGCTTCAAATTGCGCCGCGATGCTTAAATCCTGAGTGCGGGCAAATGAATCCATATTTGTACCGTTGCCCGTTCCGGCATCGTGCGTGCCGGGAATAGAAACCTGATGAATATACGCATTATCACTGATACGGCTCATCCATGCGTCTGCAAGAGCCTTTGTTACAGTAAAGCCGACGCGAGGAGAAATCTCCTTGCCATCAGCTGTCACTACACAAGCCTCAAAGGTGCCTTCTCCTGGCATCTCACAGCTTGCCACTCCCCCATTGCCATCAACGGATGCCGTCGCAACAACGTCATCTCCGGAATACACACATACTGAGACACCATCCCAATCGGGTGCGCCTTCATAGACAAATCGGATTTCATCACCGGACGCATATTCCGCGCGGTCTGTTTCAAGGAGCACAGGTTTACCAACAATGAAGTAGCTCCTTCCGACCGGCTCGTAATATTGATCGGCAATGCAATATGTGGCGTAGTAGAGACCGTCAGCAATCGGAGTGGTGTAATTGAAGTTGCCCTGCACATTGAGCGTGACACTTCCCATTGGGTCTTCACCGGCATATGCGTATGAATGGGATTTACCATCCTTGACCACTGTCACCGAGGATGTATATATGCCCACCCAGTCCTTGGCAATGCAGGGAGCATTGTCAAGATTTACGACAACCGGATCGCCGACTTCGTATACAAGTTTATCTGTGGAAATGGATGGTGGTGTGGCATCATCGCAGTTGTCGCTTACAACGAAGTAAGCACGCGGCGAGATTTCATCATATCCCCCATCCTTGAAGAGAACCGCATAATAAGCACCGGCTTCGTCTATGTCAAAGTCCATGCTTCCGGAAACATCGGTCGTGTATGCCCATCTGAAAGATCCGTCACTACCGCTTTGATGCTCCCTATAAACTGCAACCCAGGCATTGGTTCCGACAGGCGCTCCTGTATAGTCAATATGGATATTGCCCTTATGAAAGAATCTACCTCCTGTTTCTACCGATGCAGGCTCCGAGGCTCCCTCTACCGTAAACCGTACCGGTTCGGAAAAGTCAGACCATTCGATATTGGCATCGCGGTTGCATACACGGATATAATATGTGCCGTTGGACAGCTCACCATCCCTTATAGTGAATTTCCTGAGGTCAAGCCCCTTATTTATGTCAAGAGGACGGAAGTCCTCGGTGGCACCATAAAAATCCTCGGCATTGATCACTTTGTCTATCACAGGCGACTCAAAAGTAGGATCAGATGCCACCTGGTAACGAACTGCATAGGGTACATCATCACCCGAAGTCTGTGTAAATGTATATGGCAGGGAGACAGTGGCATCAACATCCGTAAGCATGGGACGGCTCGGAGCCGTTTCCGCTCCAAGAGTGCGACTGAACGTATCAACAAGCTCATTGTCAACAGCGAGACGTGAATTGCCAATAGAGTAACAATCCACTTTCATTGTGTGCGTCTCAGGATCAAATTCAAGAATCTGATATGTCCAGTGGTCAATGGTCTTCTGCACTTCATCGTGGTTGAAGTTGTCGGGTGTCTTTCCCCATAACTGCTCATAACCTTCCGCAGAGGTGCCCACTCCTCCTCCGGTAATTATATGGTAGACCGGAGTATCAGTCATCTGGCCACGGGCATACAAATGATGATGCCCGGCGCAATTAAGTACATGCTTGGGAGTAGAGGAGAGAATCGGCATTATCTCATAAAGCATCCAAGGGGAGACATCACCCGAATATTGCTCGGCATAAAGAGGACGATGCTGCACGCTCACAATGAAGTCCACATTGTTGTCAAGAGAGGCGACCGCGATAACCTTGCGAATCCACATCTTCTGCGCGATGGAAGGATCGTCTGAATTAAGAACCATAAAAAGCACAGACCCGGCCTGATATGCATAATATCCCGACGTGCCGCTCTTTATACCCTGATATTCCAAAGAACCGTATTCGCGGAAATGACCGTCGTAATTCTTAAGGTTGTCATCTCCCTTGTATTCATGATTGCCGACAGTGGTCATGTTCGGAAGAGTTGGAGAGACAGACCGAGATTTGTAGAGATGCACTTTCTCATACAGGTTCAGATCACCGCCATGATCAACTTGGTCACCGTCATTGAGAAGGAAACGGATATGGTCTTCAAATGGCCCGTCGCCATATTTTTCCTTCACGGTCTCGCGCGCGGCATTGAGCATCCACTCATAATCAGACCGCTCATTGCGTTGGTGGTCGCCGATCAGGAGGACACGCATCTTTGACTTGTCACCGGCCTCTGGCATAGTGCGGAAGCGGTATACCTCGCTGTCGGTTCCGTTGGTCGAAACCTGATAGTAATACACCGTGTTTGGCTGCAAGCCTATGAGCTGCGCTGTATGCCAGTAATAATTGCTTCCTATGGTGCGCGTGCCGGGATTGCAGGTGTGGTCAAGATTATCGGGGGACAAGCCGAATCTCACAACAGAGCCGCTAGCATTTGCCGAAGTCTTCCAATTCACACATATGGAGGTGGGAGTGTTCATGTTCAGGTATGGCACTGTCACCTCTGCAGGTGCATCCTTGGGCGCAACTGTAAGACGCGCTGCCTGAAATGTGCCATCCTCCTGAGGGATATAGTATATTCCCGGTTCAGTTCGTTTTTCCCCACCGATAGTGGAAGTGTTTCCGGAAACGATTCTTATTTCCTTGAAACTTGAAATTGGTCGTTGTGCATACGCATGCATAGCGCCTAAAGCGCAAAGCATCGTTGCAACCACAAAACTCTTTTTCATGCAAATATGTCTTTAGGTA
>CAJTYH010000048.1 GCA_910583675.1 uncultured Muribaculaceae bacterium | reverse complement strand
TGGAGGCTTTTTTTATGTAGTGGCGTTAACACTTGTTATTAAACACCCTCTTAAACATCTGATATTTTACCATAAAACGTTAAATACACTCTTGCGCAATCATACTAACGATTTCATCATTACGCAATTTAAAATCGCTTAATCCACAACAACTTTACATAAGGATGTCTGTGAATTTGAGAACATATTAAACTTCTGCTTATCTTCGAAGTGCAATACTATAGTCCCTATTGCAGTATTTGCTCCAGTAAAATCATCAACAAGATCATCTACCTCAACCCATAGATCTTCTTCAATAACGTTAGTTTTGATCTCTGATGAAATTTCAAGTTTTTTGAAAATGCCTTTCTTATCAGCATGCAATATGATTTCTGCAATATAACTTTTATCCCATTTTTGTTTTTGTTCATTAAAAAATATATCACCATCCCCTACTGCAGCCCGGACAGCATTCGCTATCAGATCTACTCCAGTGGCATACCTTAACATTTCCGCAAGGCGATTGCCACCTCCACGGGGTGATACCTCCATTATATACGGCTTGCCATTTTTACAGAGGCGTGTTTCTATGTTATAGATTCCAGAACGCATGTCCAAGAGCTTCATCAGACGTTGAAGTTCTGATGTCAATTCTTTTTGGGCAGATTCAGGCATCGTGGAAGGCCAGCTGTAAGCTGATGGTGTATATGGATTTTTAGCGTTTGCATCAAAGCGCTGATCAGAGAAGGAACAGAACACCAGATTCCCGTCAACAGTAAACCCCTCCGAATCGGAAGAATGGCCTTCTTTTTCCAAAAAGTCCTCTATGATGAAATGACCGTTGTGAGATTCGCTCAATGCATATTCTATTGCAGCCTCAAGATCAGTAGGATCATCCACACGACTTACGCCTTTGCTTCCTGCCGAATCCACAGGCTTAACTATCACTGGCCAATTATAATAGTCCTTATCCGCCAATGCGTCTTCCTTATTGCCATAACCTTTAGCATTCGGCACATTAAAACCGTTATCGGCAAGAAATTTCCTAAACAACGACTTGTCCTGAAGTATCTTGACTGATTCATAAGAACCTTGAAAAGGCAAACCGAGTTTCTCAGCCACATAGGCTGCCGTAACAACCCCTGGGTCAACCGCAAAGGACATTATTCCGTCTATTTGCAAATTTCTTGCCAATTCAAGGATCGCTTCTTTGTCAAGGATACTTACATTATGGAATTCATCAGAATACTTATGCGCGATGTTACCAGGAAGATAATCCACAGTAATGACATGATGCCCCATTTTATGAGCTGCATCAATGACAGGCAGCAGATACCTCAGGCCACCAAGTAGCATCAATTTTTTCTGTTTGACAGCCATAATACTTACGGTTTCTTTATGCAGCCTATGATTCTTTCGATTTCGCGGTCTGTCAGGGCGTGGTGCATCGGCAGACAGAGGACGGTGTCGGCGAGGCGGTATGCGACCGGGAGGTTCTCACGGGTGGCGGAAGGGAGGCCGCGGTAGGTGGAGAAGTCCGAAATGAGGGGATAGAAGTAGCGGCGCCCAAGAACGTCAACGGATTTCATGTCGAAGTAAAGCTGGTCGCGGGTGCGCCCATACTTCTCCGCGTCCACGAAGATCGGGAAATATGAATAGTTGTGGCGCACACCGGGCATATCCTCGAAGAAAGTTATGCCGGGCACATCGCGCAGTTCTTCACGATATATGCGGGCCACTTTCCGACGGGCTTCTATAGCGGCATCAACCTGACGGAGGTTCAATAGGCCGTAAGCGGCGCGAACCTCGTCCATCTTTGAATTGATGCCAGGCGCCACGACCGTAGTCTCATTGGCAAAGCCGAAATTCTTGAGATAGTCTATGCGTTTCTTGGTCTGCTCGTCATGCATCACCATCGCGCCTCCTTCGATCGTATTGTAGACCTTGGTGGCATGAAACGAAAGGGTTGACATATCTCCAGCGTTGAGGATCGACTCACCGTCTACCTCCACACCGAAGGCGTGAGCCGCATCATATATTACCTTCAATCCATATTTGTCGGCAACCTCCTGAATGGCCTTCGTATCACAAGGTTTGCCATAGCAGTGCACAGGCATTATGGCCGTTGTCTTCGGTGTAATCGCCGCCTCTATCTTTGATGGATCAAGATTGCAGGTCGACGGATCCACGTCCACAAACACCGGCTTTATGCCATTCCACCAAAGGGAATGAGTTGTGGCGACGAAACTGTATGGAGTAGTGATAACCTCACCCGTAACTCTCAAAGCCTGCAACGCTGTGATCAACGGCAGCGTACCATTGGTAAACAGACTTATATATGGCACTTTCAGATAGGACGCAAGTTCCTTTTCAAGCTGCTTGTGGAAACGCCCGTTATTGGTAATCCACTTGCTGTCCCATATTTCCTTAAGCAGCGCATTGAACTCCTCAAGATCAGGAAGCAGTGGCGACGTCACTGTAATTTGCTCCATACAATATGATGTATTATTTTCTGATATTCCTCAATTCCTTTACCTCAGGGAAACGAAACAGAAGCGCTCCCCCGACGAAAACCACTACACCGGTCAACACCGAACATGTGAGCGACAGAATGTCATTGCCCATGAAATGAGCCACGGCACGTGCACCTCCATACATGACAAGGCACAACGCCAACGTCGGAGCCAGATCCTGCAACTGCCTTAAAATTCCCATCTTAAGGAATTTTCCGGTATAATAGGTATTCCATACAAGGCTAAGGAGCGAACTTACAATGCTGCCATAACACATCGCCTCAAGCCCCAAAGGTATAGTTGCGCATAGGATCGCCACTCCTTGGATCTTTTTTATGACTTCAAGCTTGAAGAAGAGGTCACTGCGCCCTTTTACAATAAGATAGTTGAGGTTTATCGCATGAATAGGATACCACATGCGGGAAAACACAATAATCGAGAGCAAAGTAGCCGCATATATCCAAGTCTCGGTATAAAGTGTATTTATCAATGGAAATGCCACGGCTCCCACTCCAAGACACAAAGGAAAGATTACAAAAGCTGAAAGACGCAAAGTACGACGATATCCCTGCTTCAGCGCCTCATCGTCTTCCTGCAGCTTACATAATGTCGGATATGTCACCGACTGAAGAATACCGGTAGGCATTGTCGAAGTCATGGCAGTAAGCGATGAAGCTCTATTATAGAAGGCAAGATCCGCAGCCTTGTATACCTTGCCTATCACTATCGAATAGATATTGCTGTAAACGGTGTCCAACAATCCGGAAGCTAGCAATTTGGATCCGAATCCGAAAAACTCACGCAAACTCTGCCGGGATACAATCATTGAAGGGCGCCACTTCACCTTATACCATACGCATATGGTAGTTATGACATTCATTGAGAGACCCTGATAAACCAAAGCCCATACCTTGAAGTCAAGATAGGCCAATATGATTCCGATTATCCCGGAGAGCACCACACCCAAAAGGTTGAATTTCGTAAGAGCCTTGAAATCCAGCTCGGCATTAAGAAGGGTGCGATGCACCCCGGCCAACGAACCGATAACAAGCCCCAATGCGGATACTCTAAGAATAGCCGAAAGTTCCGGCATACCGTAGAACCTGGCTATAAGTGGAGCACATGCGAACAAGATCAGGTAGCATACTACGGATATGACTATGTTGAACCAATATACCGTGCTGCAATCTGCCTGTGTCCTGTCATTTTTGCGAACAAGCGCCGTTGAGAACCCCGAGTCTATGAACACACCTGCAACGGCGGTAAACACCGTCAACATTGCAACCATACCGAACTGGTCAGGCATGATCAGACGAGCCAATACTACGGAAATAACGAAATATATCGCCTGCTTGCCACCCTGCTCGGCAATGCGCCATAGCACACCGTTTACAGCCTTATGTTTCAGCGTTTCAGCCACAGCCTACCCGAAGAATCGTTTGAGGAATTACTTCTTGTCGTTCTTGCTCCCGTAACTTTTACCGTAGGCATAGCCATATCCGTAGCCATACCTATAGGCATGCGAAGAACCGTATCGGTTCTGGGAAGAAGTCGTGCCGTTGAGGATGAGAGCCATATTGCGGTATTTCTTTTCATCATATGTGCGGTCAAGCTCGGGAAGCATCGACCGTTCAAACAGACCGGCACGGATTACAAATATCGTACGGTCGGCATAACGGTCGATGATCTGGGCATCGGCCACCACCTCAACCGGAGGACAGTCAATCAATATATAGTCATAATCCTTGCGCAACGTGGAAATCATTTCACCGAAAGAGGGAGACTCAAGCAATTCCGTAGGATTAGGTGGTATGCTACCCACCGGCAACACACTCAGGTTTACTGCCTCCGAGGAATTCACAATGATATCCTTGACATTCTTCACACCACCGTTAAGGAAATCAGACAGACCGCTCTCGGGAGAGGACACATAGGCGGATGATGAACCGTGGCGCATGTCGCCGTCTATCACGAGCACCTTTCGGTTCTTGATAGCCAGCGACATCGCCAGATTCATGGTTATGAAAGATTTGCCGGAACCGGGATTGAACGAGGTGACAGCTATTACCTCTGCCCCATCCTTACCGGCACGCATGAATTCAAGATTCGTACGCAGCACACGGAAAGCCTCATTGATTATGTTGCGGTTTCCATGCTCTACCACTACATCCTTGGATGTTTCATCCTTTTTGCCATTCATAGGTATCTCACCGAGGAAAGGCACTACTGAATTTTCAATATCCTTGCGGCCGCGCACTTTGGTATTGTTGGTTTCCTTTATAAAGACAACACCGAAAGGTATCGCCAGTCCTATCAGGAAAGAGACGAGCAGCACATTCCTGCGATTAGGCATCGGCGGAATGCCCGATCCGCCAGGCTGTTCTACAACACGCGTATTGTAGGCCGTGAAAGCCTGCGACAGCTCATTTTCCTCACGCTTCTGAAGGAGGAACAGGTATAACGATTCCTTCACCTTCTGTTGGCGTTCAACAGATAGGAGATATTTGGCCTGTGTAGGATTTGATGCGATCTTAGACGTTGTGGCAGCCTGTGATCCCTGCAGGTTCCTTATCTGCGTATTCAACGCCACTATCACATTGTCCACCGAAGCTATCATCGAAGCCCTCATGGCAGCCAACTGCTCATCAATGGCCACGACCAGGGGATTCTTTTCTGACGACTTGGATATAAGATTATTGCGTTGCAAGATCTTCTCATTATATCCAGTAATCTGTGATTGCAGGTTCACATTGTCCACCCCCGAATTCGTCGGCAGCAACTGATCTGAATTCCCGTCAGCCGAAAGGTACGAACGTATGTAGCGCGTCATCTGCAACTGATTCTTCAAGGCAAGTATCTCCTGAGCCATGTTTTGGTTCTGGCTCATATACATTGCCGATGCGGCTTCCACGTTGGGAATCAAATGCTCCGACTTATAGGAAGAGATGTCAGAATCCACGTGTCCCAACTCACTTTCTATTACACCCAGACGCTCGTTTATGAAGTTGCTCGTGGAAACCGCGATCTGGTTCCTGTCCTTTATCCAGTTCTCATTGTAAACCTCGATAAGGGTATTTAGCACTGCATCCGCACGCTCAATCGAACGATCGGAAAATGTAAGGTCTATGACTGAACCGATCTCGCTGTTTACCTTTACACCCAATCGTCCACGGTAAGACGCCACTGCTGTTCCCAAAGGCATCTTTACCACTTGCAACTGCGTGGATTTGCCTTCGGCATAATACGGTGTCTTTGTCACTGCCATCAATCCCAATGGAGTCTTGATCGTATCACCAAGCACCCCCGAGAATGTTTCACCCTCGAATTTTACATCCCCGCTCGTGACATCTGTAATAGTAAACTTTCCTCCTTCTGCCACATCAAGATTGAATGCAGCCTGATGCCCATAAAGTCCGTCAGTAAAATCTACAACCACAGGGAGATTGGCACCATATGCCACATTGTTATGGAATGTGCCGGAAGTAAAATAGTTCACATCCAGGTCAAGCCTCCTTACCACCTCTTCCATCACAGCGGAAGAACGCAGCGAAGTCACCTCATTCTTGATATTGGTATTATTCTTGAAAAGACCGAGATCGGCAAACTCATCAGACGCGACCGAGGAGCCCCCCTGCGAATCGTCCTTCACCATTATGGCGGCAGCCCTGGTATAGATCATAGGGGTTCGCAGAATGTATATCACACCGATTCCCACACATACGCATACTGAAAGCAGTACCCATGGCCATGAGCGAAGTACGCGATAGAGAATGTCTGTCAGAGGCACCGCGCTATTTGTCGCGGCGGCAGATTTCCTTTTAGGAGTGGTTTCCATATATTATTATGCGCGGAGTTTTATCGTGTTAGTGTTAGTACAAGCGTGGCAACAGTGATGGCTGCGGAACCCATCGTGATCCAGAATGACGGCGTAAACGGTGAGTTGCCGTTAGGAGTAGTCTCACGTATCTTCTTCTTGTTGGGAGCCACATAGACTACATCGTCTTGCTGAAGATAAAAGACGGGCGATGAATATACATTGCGCGTATCGGTGAGATCTATGAAATAGGCCTGTTGTTTGCCCACTCCATCGGGACGCAGCACCATAAGGTTCTCGCGCTGACCGTTTATCGTCAGATCACCCGCCATGGCTATGGCATCAAGGATTGTCATGCGATCCTTGTTGAACTCATAGCGCCCTGGGCTTCCGACTTCTCCAAGCACAGTCACGCCCGTATTGGCAAATTCCACCGTAACAATCGGATCCTTTACAAGATCGTCACCCATAAGGCGCTCCCTGATATATTCCGCCACCTCATAACGCGTCATGCCTGCGATGTGCAGCTCACCAAGAACCGGAAAATTTATGTCACCCTGAGGATTTACGGTATAATATGAAATCTGACCGCCACCACCTGCAGTCCCCATTTCACCGACCTGCGAAGTAGCGGAAGTCGTAGATTGTATGCGGTTCGATGTCTGAATCAAATTAAACAATGATGACAATGAAGGATCCTGGGCATTGACTATGATAGACAACTTGTCCTCAGGTTTCACCCTTATGTCAAGGACATTCTCTGCCTCCACAACCTGACCGTAGCTTAGATCCTGAAAATATACCACGTCTTTTGGCGTTGAACACGAAGCGACGAGCAGTGCGACAAACGCCACTGCAAGAAATCTCATTTTTTTCTTCATTGTCTTAGGTGATTAGCGTGTTTGTCGGCATAACAAGCCGAGCGCTCATCGTGATTGAGTACTGGTTAATTACTATTGCTTACGAAATTATCTGAAAACATTCCAGCCCAATGAGCCGGAAAATCAATTTTTGTTGCCATTCTCACGAACGACGCAATACACTTTTTTAATTACAATACATCCGGAAACATAATGCATCCGTCAGATTGATCAGCCTAAACCAACTGAATGAAATCAGGCTCTACCTCTACTGCTGCCACCAACAACCCCGGCAGTTCAATCAGCAGACGCTTCTTGCCGGACCCCTTGATCTTGAGAAGACGCCCTTGAAACCCGTTCAAAGGACCATCGCATATCACACGCACCTCGGAACCAAGCATTTTTGCATCTATTTCAGATGGACGAAAATAACGAGGTTTTCTCACAGAGTCAACAGCGGCCATGAAACGTTCCATCTCACAGTCCCTCACAACCAGAGGCACACAATATCCACCACCCTTTACATATCTGTATTGCAACGTATCCATATGATCCACCACAGGATCAAGGTCAGATCTGGTAGAATACACGAAAAGCAAATCGAAAATGAATGGAACGGTTTCCCTAATCCTCTTGCCATTCCTTTCCGACACTCTGGTCACCATCGGAGTAAACACCGTAAAACCTGCGTCGGAAAGTTGCTGGTAAGCCCGTAGCTTGGCATTGGGACGCTTAAGATCCCTCATCACATACCACTCACTATGCGGTTGGGACTGAGGAAACATCTATCAAAAATATTATAGTGGAAACAATACCCGTGAGGGCTACGACAAAACGATATAGTCCTGCCTAAGCAACAAATATCTGTTCTTCAAGCAGTTATATAAGATGTCTGAAAAGTTAGCCCAAATTCACATCTTGCCGTCATACAAATCGTAGCTGAATTCTGGGCATTCAGAACAAAGGCTATCGAAATCGCGCCTCAAAAACGAGCAACGCTATTTCGACCGCAAAGGTACGAATTTTTCCCCAATCCAACACAATCCCGGTTCCATTTTCTTTTTTTCACTTCATAATCCAGCCCCCCGAACCATTTGACTTACCTAAAGCATCAAAACTACCCTATTTTTTATTCAGGTTTCAAATCAACCAAAATGAAATCATGTCCGGTAGCAGGGATAATGACATTAAACAGATCATCCATTTTCAAAGAAATGCTTGCCGTGTTCACACAAGGATGACAGGCATAACGGCTTGAACCGTCAAGAAGATCGCTGTCCACAAGCAACCTGACATGTATTCCTGTATCAAAAATCAGCCCCATTGGAGAAACCGCTCCGGGATGCGTATGCAGATATTTCACCATCATCTCAGGCGAGGCAAACGACAAACGCCCGCATCCAATCTGAGATGAAAGATACTTTGTCTTAAACGGTTTGTCGGCAGGAAGCATCAATAGGAAAAACTTAGTTTGCTGTCTATTGGTAAGAAACAGATTCTTGAACACAGGCACTCCCAACTCATTACGCACCGCCGAACACTCCTCCATCGTAAAGGCCGCCTTATGGCAATATGTCATATACTCAACTCCCAGCTTATCAAGAAAATCATAAACCTGCAATTCAGTATCGTCATGAAAACAATCAATCTCATCGGGACGACCATTGTATTTCCTCGTCTTGTTCGCCTCATCATCAAATGACTTTGCACTCATATCAACACTAAAATTAACTATTAGTACTACGCAACACTTCATCTGACAAACATTTCAGACAACGATAAAAATCTAAGCGTCGGTTGCCAAATTTAGCCATTTTCGAAATAACAACAAACGCATTATTGAATTAGACATGAACCATGGTCTTCATACGGCCTATGATAAATCCTAGAAACAGACATTTCCAGTTGCCATATTCACCTACCACTCTGAAATTTACACATATTCATTTCTGACCGACTGCATATTTTTATGAAAAATCTGATCGAAGTATTGCACAGTTTTATGAAAAAAGATAGCTTTGCACTAACAATAATGTTAGTCACGAATATCAAACAGCACAATTAATATGACAGACGGGCAGAAACAATCACGCGACACGGAAACTCTCATCCTTCAAGCTGCTGAAAAAGAGTTTCTTGATAAAGGTTATGCAGGAGCAAAGACCACGGAGATAGCGGAGGCGGCAGGAGTAACCCATGCCATGTTCCACTATTATTTCCGCACAAAGGACAAACTTTTTGAGAAAATCGTCAGCGACAAAATCGACAGCCTGGGGGATATACTGTTGGGTGCCGTCGGCAATCCAGAACTGCCATTGAAGGAACGTATACGAGACGGCATATCACGTCATTTTGACTTCCTCGCAGCAAATCCCGCCCTTCCCCGGTTCATCATCAACGAGCTTGCCGTACATCCCGATCGCATCGTTCCAATACGTGAAAAGCTACTTGAAAAAGTAGGGGTTGCGTTGAAAAGCATACAGTCGGAACTTGACCGCCTGCCCGGGGTAAAGACAAACGCAATGATGCTCCTTGCCGATATAGTATCACTCAATGTGTTCCCGTTCGTCGCCGCTCCCATGCTGACAGCCGCTGCCGGAGATTTCTTCAAGGATTATGACGAGTTTCTTGAAGTCCGGAAACAGGAGAATGTCAAGACGATACTGACCAAACTAAATCTGATATAAGCAATGACGAAGCGATTCTTTCTCGGTGTAGGCATGCTCCTTGTCGCCACCTGGCTCCACGCACAGCTCACGCTGGAACAATGTGTGGAACACGCGCAGGAAAATTACCCTCTCATAAAAAAATACGATTTACTTTCCAAGACCCAGGAAATAAACCTTTCGGACATCAACAAGAGTTGGCTTCCCCAGATAGGCATCTACGGGCAAGGAACCGTGCAGAACGCCGTGCCATCGTTCCCGGATGCTCTTTCCAATATTATGAGCCAAATGGGAACCGATATGCCGGGACTTGGCAAACTGCAATACAAGGTGGCAGCCGAACTTAACCAGACGATATGGGATGGTGGTACTTCAAAATCGCAGCGTGAGATTGTCCGTGCCGACAACGCAGAGCATCTGGCACAACTTGACGTGCAACTCTATGCAATCCGTGAACGTGTGGAGAACCTGTTTTTCGGAATATTGCTGATGGATGAGCAGATAAAACAAATTCAGGCCACACAAACATTGCTGCAAGGCAATCTCAACAGGCTGCGGGCAATGAAGACGAACGGCACTGCGATGCAGAGCGATGTGGATATGATGGAGGCTCAGTACCTCACGGCATCCCAGCAGCTGATACAGGCACAAAGCAATACCCAAAGCTATCGTCGTGTGCTTGAAATATTTACCGGCATTGACATCGGTGTCCAACATTTGGTGAAACCGGAAGCCGATATGCCAGATAACCTGACCGTCAACCGTCCTGAACTGAACCTTTACGATATGCAGACCCGGGCCAACGAAATCCGGTCAAGCACAATAAAAAGCAGTCTCATGCCCAAGGTCAGGCTATTCGCCCAGGTATATTACGGGTATCCCGGATTCGACAATTTCAAGAGCATGATGAACCGCGACCTGTCCCTCAATGCACTCGCCGGAGTGAAGGTATCGTGGAATATAGGCTCGCTGTATACAAAAAAGAATAGGGAACGTCAATTGCAGATAGCATCCGAGGGCATTGACACCGATCGTGGCACCTTCCTTTTCAACATATCGTTGCAAGCGCTGTCACAGACCGACCGCATCAATGAGATGGAGGACATAATGAAGGAGGATGCCCGGATTGTCGAACTGCGTGCCAATGTTCGCCGGGCAGCTGAATCGCAATTGGGGAACGGCATCATAGATACCACCGCGTTGCTCTCGAAAATTACCGATGAAAACCAAGCGCGACTCTCCGCATCCTATCATGAAATACAACTTATCCAATTGATCTATCAATTAAAACATACACTCAACCGATGAAAAAGGCGACTTTTCTTCCTGTCCTGACCATATTATTATTGGCATCTTGCCATAGCAAAACCGAATATGACGCGACAGGCATATTCGAGGCAACCACCGTAACCGTCTCATCCGAAACAAGCGGCAAGATACTAACCCTTGACATCTCGGAAGGGGACAGTGTGGACATTGGCCGGCATGTAGCGACAATTGATACCACATTGCTTGCGCTCCAGTACAAACAGCTTCAGAGCCAGCAGTCATCAACCGAACAATCATCTCCGGACATCGCAGCACAGGCGGCTGCATTGCGCACACAGATCGCGCACCAACAGAGTGAATGTGACCGCATTTCCCGGCTACTTGCAGACGGGGCGGCCACAAGGAAACAGAGCGACGATGCGGAGGCACAACTCAAAGTGCTACGCGGGCAACTTGACGCATTGCTCTCCACTCTCGGGAAAAACCGCAGTGCGATTTCCGACAATGCCCTCGCCCTGCAATACCAGAAAGAACAGATCGAAGAACAGATCGCCAAAAGCAGAATCATATCACCGATCACCGGCACGATATTACTGAAATATGCAGAACCTGGAGAATTTGCGACCCCGGGGAAACCGCTGTTCAAAATGGCTGATCTGAATAACATATACCTACGTAGCTATTTCACGTCAGCCCAACTCGCCAACATTAAAATCGGTCAGAAAGTGACAGTAATAGCCGACTTCGGAGGCGACGAACAGTTTGAATACCCCGGCACAATAACATGGATCGCCCAGGAAAGCGAGTTCACACCGAAATCAATCCAGACCAACGACTCACGCGCCAACCTTGTATATGCCGTGAAGATCGCGGTGAAGAACGACGGACGGTTGAAACTCGGACAATACGGAGAGGTGCGCCTATAAGCGATTTGAAGAATATGAGCAATGCTATTGAAATACAGGGCATCACCAAAAAGTACGGCAACCTGACTGCTCTCGACAACGTGACATTATCCGTGCCGCAAGGAATGATGTTCGGGCTTATCGGCCCCGACGGAGCCGGAAAAACGACACTGTACCGCATACTTACCACACTGTTGTCGCCCGACACGGGCACGGCGACTGTGGCCGGGCTTGACACAGTAAAGGATTACAGACTGATTCGTGCCTGCATTGGATATATGCCTGAACGGTTTTCATTGTATCCCGACCTGACAGTGGATGAAAACCTGCATTTCTTCGCTTCGCTTTTCGGTGTGCGTGTGGAGGACAACTATGACCTCATAGCGCCTATTTTCACCCAGCTGGCGAAATTCCCCAACCGTCGTGCCGGTGATCTGTCGGGAGGCATGAAGCAGAAACTCGCCCTCGGTTGCGCTTTGATCCACCGCCCGAAGGTGCTGTTGCTTGATGAGCCGACTACCGGAGTGGACGCAGTATCAAGAAGCGAGTTCTGGGATATGCTTGCGACATTGAAAAAGAAAGGAATAACAATCCTAGTTTCCACTTCCTATATGGACGAAGCGCAAAGGTGCGAGCGCATAGCCTTGATTGACAAGGGGCGGATTCTTGATGCGAATACCCCTGAAAAATTGGTTGACGGCCTTGGCAAGAACCTTTACAACGCCTCGGCAAAAGAGATGTATCCGCTGTTGGGTGCCTTGAGGTCACTACCGGATGTAAAGGACTGCTATACCTTCGGCGCAACGCTGCATATCGTCACCGAGGATGGATTCAATCCCGCAGATACAGTCCGAAAACTCTCGCAAATGGGGCTGACCGATGTGAGAATATATCCGGCAAAGGGCGATATAGAGGATCTGTTCATAAAACTTGCAGGTAATGAAGAATAATGACATAGCCATATCAGTCAGAGGGCTTACCAAACGCTTCGGCAGCTTCACTGCCGTGGACGGTATAAGTTTTGAAGTCCGCAAAGGCGAGATATTCGGCTTCCTCGGAGCCAATGGAGCCGGGAAGACCACTGCGATGCGTATGCTCTGCGGATTGAGCTACCCGACATCAGGCACCGGGACTGTCGCCGGGTACGACATAACACGTCAGGCGGAGGACATCAAACGGCACATAGGCTATATGAGCCAGAAATTTTCACTTTACGAAGAATTGACCGTGTCGGAAAACCTCACCCTCTTCTCCACGATTTACGGCATGAGCGACGAAGAGATAAAGGTAAAGGCCGCAGAGGTATTCCGCACTCTCGGAATGGAGAATATGCGCAACTCCCTTGTAAAGGATATTCCTATGGGTTGGAAGCAGAAAGTGGCGTTTTCCGCAGCCACTATGCACACGCCTGATGTAGTGTTCCTTGACGAGCCTACTGGGGGTGTGGATCCTGTGACGCGACGCAAATTCTGGGAGATGATCTACAAGGCTTCATCGGAAGGCATGACCGTTTTCGTCACTACCCATTACCTTGACGAAGCGGAATATTGCAACCGCATATCCATAATGGTGGACGGCCGCATCAAGGCGCTTGACAGCCCGCAAGGCCTGAAAAAGAAATACGGAGCGGAAAACATGGACGAAGTATTTCGCATCGTGGCAAAAGATGCCCGAAGAGGTAATTAGACGAGAGGAGATTAAAGCCATGTCCATATTCATATCAATGATAAGAAAGGAGACGTTGCATCTGTTGCGCGATTTCCGCACAATGACGGTGGTGCTGATAATGCCGCTTGTGTTGCTGCTGTTGTTCGGTTTCGCCATATCCACAGAGGTCAACAATATAAATGTTGTCGCAATCGTGGAGCGGCATACCGACGACACACGGCAGATGCTGGAAAAATTCCGTGTCAACCCATATTTCACATTCCAAGGGATAGCGACCTTCAATGAGGTCGAACCGATGTTGCGTGCCGGAAAGACCGATGCCGCCGTAGTGCTCAGATATGACGGCGCCCGCTTGTGCCACCAGATAATAGTTGATGCCTCCAATACCAACACTGCCCAGACCGCTACGGCATATATAGAGAACATTATAAACGGAAACCTTGAAATCCCGATTATCACAAACACACTGTATAATCCGCAGCTTAAAAGCGCATACAATTTTGTACCGGGCATAATGGGCATGATCTTCATACTTATATGCGCCATGATGACCTCGGTGTCCATCGTTAGCGAGAAAGAAACAGGTACCATGGATCTTCTGCTTGTATCGCCGGTGCGACCCCGCACGATAATATTGGGTAAGATAATCCCCTATTTCCTGCTCTCGTGCATAATACTGACGCTAATGCTGTTGTTGAGCTACACTACTCTTGGAATCCCCTTCTCTGCAAGTGTGCTCAATGTAATATGGGTAACCGTGGTCTACATTATCCTTGCCCTGTCGTTGGGACTGTTCATATCCACCCTCGCATCGAATCAGGTGACGGCTCTTTTGATTTCAGGCGTATTGTTCATGATTCCCGTAATAATGCTCTCCGGCATGATGTTCCCGATTGAGAATATGCCAGTAATCCTGCAATGGTTTTCCTGCATAATTCCGGCACGGTGGTATATATCGGCCATGCGTACCCTTATGATACAGCAGCTGCCGGTCTCATACATAATACCGGAGATTGTAATTCTGGGTGTGATGACTGTCGCAGCGTTGTTACTGGCCATTAAGAAATTCAATACAAAACACTGATTGACGACATGAACCTTCGGATACTCGAAATACTGCTCAAAAAGGAAATCCGGCTTATGATGCGGAACCCTTTCATTCCACGTATGATAATCGCGATGCCGCTGATGGTCATGCTGGTGTTGCCTCTTGTCGCGAACATGGAAGTGAAAAATGTAGGCGTTGCAGTAGTTGACAATGACCGCTCAGAACTATCGCGACGAATAATCGCCGATATGAACGCGTCTGAATTCCTGTCGGTAAAAGGCAATGAGTTCTCGTATGGCAACGCATTGCAACTGATCGAAACAGGCAGCGCCGATGCAATAGTGGTCATTCCAGACAATTACTCTAAAAATCTCACCAACGGACATAAACCCAAACTGGAAATAGACGCCAACGGCGTAAATGCAACCAAAGGGATGCTGGGCGCAAACTACGCGGCACAGTCCATAAGCCACACGCTTCGGCAATGGCATGCCGCGAACGGAGCGGAACTGTCGCTTTCGCAAATCAGCGTAATGAACTATTTCAATCCCACACTTAATTTCCGCAACTACATGATACCGGCATTGATGGTAGTGCTTATCATAATAATCTGCGGCTTTCTGCCTACGCTAAATCTTGTCAGAGAGAAAGAAACCGGCACGATCGAGGCGATGAATGTCACTCCGGTGAGCAAATTCACATTCGTGTTATCCAAGCTGATACCATATTGGGTTGTCGGACTTCTTGTCATCACAGTAGGAATGATTATCGGCTGCCTTGTATATGGCCTTGTCCCGGCAGGCAACATCGCCAATATATATTTTGCTGCGGTGTTGTTCAGCCTCGTGATGTCGGGCCTGGGAGTAACTATAGCCAACACATCCTCCACTATGCTGCAAAGCATCTTTATGATGTTCGCCTTCATAATGATATTCCAGCTCATGGGCGGTCTGTTTACCCCTATCGCATCAATGCCCCAATGGGCGCAATATTTCACTCATGCCGTTCCACCGCGCTATTTCATCGAAATAATGCGTTCGGTCTATCTCAAAGGGGCATCAATCGCAGACCTTTGGATACAATACACCATACTGGCGTGTTTCGCCCTATTATTCTGCGGTATCGCCTCTTTTACGTACCGAAAGCAATCCTAATCCTCGCCGTCCAACCGCTTTCAAAGATAGCATCTATTCCCCCCTATGGATACATGAAGTGCCCCCTGCGACTATCTGGTGTCCCCATTCAACTTCACACAGAAATTCATGGAAGACCAATATTTCCTGACCAGGAAACAGGAGAACATCTACAAGGATATCCAGGGCAAGCTGTCAACACAAGAATGGAGAACCGTCAATCACACTCCAGGCACATGTTCAACATTTCATTACGAAAGATGCCTGTCGGGAGGATCCGGATTGCGCCCACTCAATAATTGGCCAAGAATTCGACCAGATATAATAGTTCTGAATGACAAATTAAAATATGACGATTCAGGTACGTTGACAGCAGAGGATACCTAATTATTCCCAAAGACAGATGTTATACCAGCTCATTACACGCACCCGGAAGGGCTTGCTAGTAATAGTCATTGACAATGCGTGTGTCTTGGATCGCATCATAAACCTCGTGGACAAACATTAGCAATCAGCATTCCACCGACACAAAAAGCAACGAAACTGAAAGCCACGCAAGTTCGTCTTCCGTTTATCGCGACAAAAATATCGGCCAGAACGATCAATGCACATCCCACTAACACAAGCAGATATCGCCATCCTCAATTTTACCGGCCTCATTTCCCATATTTTTCGCAAAAAAAGTTTCTAAAAATATCTCCAAAAATTTGGACAGCTCAAAAATACTTCCTACCTTTGCATCGCAATTAAGGAAAGCACCAATCCTTTCCCAATAGAATTTGACTCCGTAGCTCAGTTGGTAGAGCAACTGACTCTTAATCAGTGGGTCGAGAG
>CAJTYH010000047.1 GCA_910583675.1 uncultured Muribaculaceae bacterium | reverse complement strand
CGAATAATCTTCTTACCTTAAATCTAATACCATGAAAAACTGATGCAAAGTTATAGCTTTTATGTTATACAACATATATTTGAGCCAAAAAACATTTCGTTATTTAACCTTTTTTAATCTTTATGGCCTTATTTTGCTATTGTATTAGCAGACGTTAACAAATGATCGGCAAAACTAATGTGTAGTTTTCCGGATTCGGTTATTGTCCCGTGAAGGTACATTCTATTTGTCGTTGGAATGCGAATGGATGGGATTATGATGGTCAGATCTCTTCGTGGATGGAGTAGGAGAGGAAGTCGTTGAGGGGCTTGAGGTAACTGAGCAGCTCCGAGGCGCGTGCCGGCCAGTCGGGATCGGTGAAGAAGTCCATGCCGGTGGGATGGAACTTGCCGAAGTCGCGCAGACGCAGCAGGTGAGCCTGGGGGTGATTCTTGTCATATCCTTTGGGTACGGTCTTGAGGGCGCTTGATGCGCACCATCCCGGAAAATATTTTTCTATTTCCGGGGTGTGGGTTATCTCTTCAAATTCCTCTATGTTGTCCACTATCGCGCGGCGCAGTTTTTTCAGCACTGCCGGTTCCGGGCACCAGATCCCTCCGTAAAGGCCGCTCTCTATTTCGGAGTTGAAACGTCCCGGCCCCATCTGCAGGTAAAATCCTGCATCATGCGCCTTTCGTCCCGCCGGCGATATCCCGGCCGAGAAATAGTCCTTGTAGGGTGTCTTGTCAGGAGAGAAACGGGTGTCGCGGTAGATGCGGTATGCGCATTGCTTGCCTGTGAGGCCGCGTAGTTCCGGATACCATTGGCTCATGTCTGCCACCAGACGGTCTATGTCCATGAGCCAAAGTTCACGTAGGGAGTCGTATTCGGCCTTGTTGGCCTTGAACCATTCGCGGTTGTTGTTGGCCTGTAAGCGGCTGAGGAAGTCGTATAGGGCTGGTATGTAACTCATCTTATGTCCTCCCATTCTATGTCGGTTATCTGTTGCTCCTCCACGAAGTCGGCCTGTGCAGACCTGGTTGAGGAGGCTGGGTCGGCTGGCATCTCCTTGAATTTCACATATTCCCCTATGTCGGAGTCAATTTTTTTCTTCTTGCGACGCAGTCCGCTCCATCCGGCGGTGTTGCGTTGTGGCTCTTCGCGCTTCGGACGCTGTGCGCCGGGAGTGCCGAAGAGGTCGTTGAGGTCGATCCATTCTCCGCGTTGGGCACGGCGCACATTCCTATATATGCGCACAAAGGGCTTCATAACCCACCAAAGTGCCATAAATAGCAGAAATAAAAGGATATATCCCATAATAGATGTAGTCAGATTGAAATCATCGGGCATCCTGTCGCCCTATTGAATAACGCCTCGTCGGGCGTCCGATATATTTTCTGCCTGGTTAAAAAGAATTAAATTGTAGTGCGTTATGTGGCACTGGTGGTGCATTGCAAGCCTTTACCCTGCAGTCAGCCTACTTGTCCTGAGTTTTTTCGATATAGGGATTAAAAGCGGAAAGTGCGAAATACAGTATGATAGTGTAGGCGAATCCTTCCACCCCGGAAACTCCCACGAAAATTGCCGCACCGATCAGCAGGAGATATCGCATGAAGTTGTCGCCTATGCGGAAGTTCTTGAGTTTCAGAGAGAACATACGCATGTTTGACACCATGAGCAATGCAACACCTATTATGACGGCGCTTACTATGAGGTTGCCCCAGTATACGTGGGCATGCATCCATTCAAGCCCGTGGCTCTGCATCCACGCTGTTGCCCCGATCCAGAAGATGGCGTTGGCGGGTATTGGGAGACCCTTGAATTCGGTGGCTTGGCTTTCGTCAAGGTTGAATTTCGCAAGGCGCAATGCTCCCATGGCCGGGATGAACAACGCAACGAAAGGTATCCACCAGGATCCTGTCCATACCTGCAGGATGTTGTAAAGAAGCATGGATGGCGCAACGCCGAAACTTACAAGGTCGGCAAGCGAATCAAGTTCCTTGCCAAGCGGTGAGGGGGCATGGAGCAATCTGGCAGCTGCTCCGTCGAAGAAGTCGAATACTGCCGCCATTCCCACCATGATCCAGGCCAGTTGCCGTCCCGTCAGCCCCCATATCAGAGGATTGTCAAAAGAGAATGCGCATATGCAGGCGAGGCATCCTGAAAGCAAGTTGCAGCAGGTGAGGAAATTGGGTACGGATGTTATGATGCGGCGGAACATGTCGTTTTCAATAGGAGGGGGTGATGTGTGCGGGTGCTTGTCTTTGTGCCATGTCGGAACTTTCTTCGCGTTCATGCGTTTGGTCGTTTCCGGGATGCAGGAGACCCACCTGGGTTATGCCACCCACGGTCGGCTCTCCGATGGACACATAGATGTCCGTGGACAGAGGAAGATAAAGATCCACGCGTGAACCGAGCTTTATGAATCCCATGTGGTCTTCTATGGAGGCTTCGTCGCCGGGCTCTGCATACGTGACAATGCGTCGGGCCATCGCTCCTGCGACCTGACGCATCAGCACCAGTTGGCCCTGCGGGGTGCGGATCACCACGGTGCTGCGTTCGTTCTCCGTGCTTGACTTTGGCAGATATGCCGCCATGAAGCGCCCGGGATGATGCTTGGCATAGATGACCTCGCCGTTTACCGGAAACCAGTTGGCATGCACGTTGGTAGGGCTCATGAATACGGACAGCTGTATGCACCGGCATTTCAGGTATTCAGGTTCGTACACCTCTTCCAAGGCCACGACCCTGCCGTCGGCAGATGCCACCACCGCATTTTCTTGGTTCCCTTCGAACTGTCTGCGAGGTGATCGGTAGAAGTTTACCACAAGCAGGTAGAAAACCGCTGATGCGAGGCTGACTATAATAGGGATCCAAACAAGGTCGCGGAGAAACAGCCATAACGGGATGTTGATGAGCAACAGCGCCGCCATGAACAGTATCAGTATGTGTGTACCTTCGCGATGTATCTTGACTCTCATTGTCTTAAGTGGTCTGTGTGTAGGCTTTTCAGGAGTATGAGGCAACATGCCCGCATGTCTCTGAAAATACGCAGGTATGGTTTATCTTACAAAGGTAGCATATTTTTCAGAAATGTGATCTAAAAAGTTTGAGATTTCGCGTTTCTCCTTCGTATTGTTTTACCTTGGGTATGTCGTTGCGGTCAGTCGAAGTCCGTCGGGTTCAAGCCTGCAGAAGCGAGGGCTTCGTGACGCTCGGTGCATGTGCCGCATGTGCCGCAATGGTGGTCGCCACCCTTGTAGCACGAGTAGGTACGGTGGTAGTCCACTCCCATTTCCACGCCCCGTCGCACGATCTCGCCTTTGGTAAGTTCGGTATAGGGGCATGAGAGCTTTATCCCCTCATACGTGCCGGCGGCTATGGCTCTTCCCATGGCTTCTACGAACCCCGGTCGGCAGTCGGGATAGATGGCATGGTCGCCGCTGTGGTTGGCGAGCATTATGGTGTCGAGGCCTCGGCTTTCGGCGAGGCCGGCTGCCACGGAGAGCATTATGCCGTTGCGGAAAGGCACCACGGTAGAACGCATGTTCTGGTCGTCGTAATGGCCGTCGGGGATGGCGTCGGCACCGCTCAGAAGGGAGCTTTCGAAGTATTCGCCCATGAAGGAGAGCGGAATGACAAGGTGCTCTATGCCGAGGTTCCGGCAGTGCCATGCGGCGCATGCCGCTTCCCGCTCGTTATGGTTGGAACCGTAGACGAACGTCACCGCCAGCGCTATCTGTGAGCGGTACTCATATAGCATCGTCGTGGAATCCATCCCCCCGGAAAGCACTATCAGCGAGTGGGCGCCTGTAGGATACTGGATTTGATCCTGTATTGTGAACACCTGTTCCTCCTTTGGTGGCAGGCATTCCGAGTTGGGGTGGGTATGATGTACTATTTCCATCTTTTAGGGTCATATGTTGGCGCTCATGGCACTGGTCATGCGCGCGGCGGCTAGGTCGCGGTGCTGCTCGTCGGCGTAGTTGGCAAAGGGGTGGATGGCGATCCCTCCACGCGGTGTGAAGAATCCTTTGACTTCGAGATACCTCGGATTCATCAGCCGCACCAGGTCTTTCATTATGATGTTCACGCAGTCCTCGTGGAAATCGCCATGGTTGCGAAACGAGAACAAGTACAGTTTCAGGCTCTTGCTCTCCACCATCTCCTCGCGCGGGATGTATTGGATCACGATCCTTGCGAAGTCGGGTTGACCGGTTTTGGGGCAGAGAGAGGTGAATTCCGGGCAGTTGAAGGTTACAAGGTATTCATTCTCCGGATGCTTGTTCTTGAATGTCTCAAGCACCTCGGGGGCATATTTGTCGGGGTAACGGGTGCCGGTGTCGCCCAATAGCGTGACACCCTCCAGTTCGCTGTCGGTTCTGCTCATATGTCGTCGGTTCAATACTTTATGTCGCGTACTTTGAGGCGTTCGCCTGCGTCGTTTACGATAGTGCGGAAATAGCGTTCGTCGTATCCCGGGAACTCCGGATACACAGGCATGCCGTATTCCGATTTGATGAACCGGTGGTTCTCGTCGGTCTTTTTCATGTTACCGTCCATGAATTTCACCAGCAGGTAGTCGCCGAGCTGTTTGTAGCTCGTTGTGGCTCGTTCAGCCCAAAGATCGGCGAGATCCTGCGTCAGCTGCATGGCGGTCTCGTCGTCGAACGCCGGGATCTGCTCAAGCGCCACCTTCACGTCTGTGTCAATGGCGTTCTCAAGTTCGGATTGCACACGGCGAATGTCGGGTATCATCAGAGAATAGCGGTTGTAGGCCTGGTTTGCCACATAGTTGTTTACCCAGAAGTTGGAATTCCAGTCTATGGTGTTTACGTCTCCATGCCCGAGCTGTGCGGGTGCCTGTTTCACGGAGCAGAATATCGGGAGATACACGTTGGTGTTGGCATCGTCCGTGCCGAACCACAGGAGGCCGCGCAGATATTGGGGAAGATCGGAACGCATCTGTGCCACGAACGAGAAACCTGTCTGCTGCGTGGCGATGGCGCGTTCGTGGGTGTATTCCTGACCGTCCACCTTGAAGGTCATTGGACGCCAGCGGTAAGGCACCTTGTAGGAGCCGGCACCTATGTCCTGCGTCATGTCATAGGGGGTGTCTTCGAAGTGGTCGCGCATCATCCATTTGAGGTCGTTGGCTGTCAGCAGGGAGTCCGGTTTTACCCAAAGCGGCATCGGTTCCCCTTCCGCACGGTCGATCCACGGGAGGTAGGCATCCATGCCCTTGGCGAATTTGTTGAAGTAAGCCCATACTCGTGCGTCGCATCCGCGCAGTGCGCCGAAGTCCGTCACGGCATATGCCTTGGAGAAGTCGAAATCCTCATCCTTACCGTCGAAGTAGCCCTGTGAACGGGCGAATTTGATCACGTCGGGACTGTAGATGGTCTCCTTGTTCTTGTCTTTCAGCGGGAATTTATGGATGCGAGGATGGTTGGCATGCCCCGATATCATGCCGTCGGGGATGCGGCGTGCCACCCATACGGCACCCTTGTCGGTTTTCCCTTTGCCGATGAGTTCCATTATCCAGGCTTCGTCTCCGTCGGCGATGGAGAAGGATTCCCCTGATGAGGCATACCCGTAGCGGTCTACAAGGTCGGTCATTACCTTGATGGCCTCGCGTGCCGTGCGGGCGCGTTGCAGGGTTATGTAGATGAGCGAACCGTAGTCGATCATGCCCGATCCTTCAAGCTCCTCGCGTCCTCCCCAGGTGGATTCGGCAATCGTCAGTCCATGCTCGTTCATGTTGCCCACAGTGGCATATGTATGGGGAATCTCCTCTATATCCCCGAGGGGCTTGCCGGTATCCCATTCCACGACCTTGCGCATGGCACCTTTGGGATGGTCGGCTGCCGGCTGTGTATACAGCTCGCCGTAAAGGTTGTGGGAGTCAGCCGCGTAGGTTACCATCACGGAACCGTCTGTGGTGGCACCTTTGGCAGCTATGAGGCTTGTGCAGGCCATAGCGGCACCATAGGCGGCGAAAACCGCCATGAGTGAGCATAATATCTTTTTCATTGTCTGCAAATTACTGTTTCCTAAGTTCTTTGATTTGCAAATATAGCGATTTTCCCGATATTCCATTGTCAGTTGCTCCTCAAAAATTCTTAATTACGGATGTCGGACGGTTTGTGTGTGGGCGCGCTGCTTGTCGTGTATGGGATTTCCGATGGCAGGTATCGGAAATATCCTTGCTCGGAAAAAGGCATGCATGCCTGTTCGTTTGTTACTTTGCCGAACAATTCAATATGTAGGACAATTCTAAATACAGGAGGTACAAGTTATGTTGACTAATACTTTTATTGATTCGGCTCTCATTGCCATGGGCAATCCAATGTATGTATGGTATGTGATTGTGGGCATACTGCTGTTGGTGTTGCTGTGTGGGTCTTTCAGGCTCATGCATCGTCATTCAAGCGTGAAGAACATGCACAAGCCGCATTTCATGGAGGTAGGAAAGGAATGCGACATATTCTATGTGCCCGGAGATAGGCGCTACACTGACGATGACAATGTCTCGGACGATGATTTCTAAGGAGAAGGAAACTGCGGATCTCTCGGTGGATGAGGTCGGTGAATTTCTTGCGGAGTATACGGCGTGGCTGTGGGGTTCCGGCTCCACAGCCATCCGCATTGAGAAAAATGTGGGTCGAATGGCTAAGACGTTCGGCTTTGAGATGGATGTGGCATTGTTGCCCAGGCATATAGAGTTGGCCATAGGTGCCTCGCTCACCGGTGAACGGACTGTGATAATCCGGAAAATGGCGGCATGCGGCATAAGTTTCGACATAAACACGCGGTTGAGCCGCCTTAGTTGGGAAATTGCAGACGGCAAAATCGGTTTTGAGGAGGCAAGTAGACGTTTTGAACGTATCAAGGAGGTTTCTCCCACCAACAGATGGGAAGTCCTCATGTTGGCATCCCTCGCAAATGCTTCGTTCTGCAGGCTTTTCGGCGGTGATTTGGCGGCTATGTGCGTTGTGTTTGCAGCCACATGTGCTGGTTTTTACTTGAAACAGATCATGTTGGGCAATCGCGCCGATGTCAGGCTTACGTTTTTCTGTTGCGCTTTTTTCTCTGCTGCCATAAGCGTGGGTGCTGAACTTTTCAGATGGGGCGGTACGCCCGAGATAGCGATTGCCACTAGTGTGCTTTACCTTATCCCCGGTGTGCCCTACATCAATGCTGCGAGCGATCTTATAGATCGTCATTATTTGTGTGCTTTCGGGAGATTCTGCGACGCGTGTGTGCTGACTGCGTGTCTGTCTGCCGGCCTCGCTTCGGCATTGTTGCTTTTAGGAATGGATCTTTTTTGAATTTAAATGACTGGTTATGGTTGCGTCATTGAATATTTTCGAAGATGCCTTGTTCGCGGCGATTGCAGCTATCGGTTTTTCAAGTATCAGCAATACCCCGCGTCGTACATATGCCGCCTGTGCACTGGCTGCTGCCACCGGGCATTCCGTCAGATTCCTCCTTATGTCGCCCGAATGGTTCGGCATGAACATAATTCCGGCAAGCGCCGTGGCTGCCTTTGTGGTAGGCATAATCGCCGTCCTCATGGCACCTATGGTAAGATGCCCGGCAGAAGTGTGCCTGTTTCCGGCATTGCTGCCTATGATCCCCGGGATGTATGCATATCATACCATAGAGGCTCTTCTGCTATGTCTGGGTCATAGCGGGGAGAGTGAATTCAACCATTACATGTATCTGCTCTCCTACAACGGACTTACGTGCGCTTTTATCGTGCTGTGTATGGCCATAGGGGCAAACATCCCCATTTTCATGTTCAAAAAGACATCATTTCAGGCCACAAGGTAGCGTGGATCGGTGTGAGTTGTTTATCTTTGTATAAGTCGGTTGACAAAACTATTCATCATGGAACTGAGACAATTAAGATATTTCGCCAAGGCAGCGGAGCTGCTCAGCTTCTCGGAAGCCGCAAAAGCACTTTACATTGCGCAAAGCACTCTATCGCAACAGGTCAGGCAACTCGAAGACGAGCTTGGGGTGCAGCTATTTGAGCGGGGTAGCCATTCGATAGCCTTGACCGAACCGGGAGAGCGTCTGCTTCCGTTGGTTCTGCGCACCATTCATGATGCCGATACCTGTGCGGCGTTGATCGGTGACTTGAAAAATCTTATTACGGGTGTACTCAACATCGGGGTAACATATTCTTTCGGCCCGATACTCACTGAGACGGTGGTTGAGTTCATGCGACGTTATCCCCATGTGAAGCTCAACATATATTACAAGCCTATGGCAGAACTTATGGCACTCCTTAAGGCTCGGACTGTTGACTTCGTGCTCGCCTTCCGCCCTACCGAGAGTATAGAGGACATAGAGTCGCATGTATTGTTTGACAATCATCTTTCGGTGATAGTGAGGGAGACACACCCGCTTGCATCGGCGAAAAGTCTTACCTTGATGGATCTGGCGCGTTATGACCTTGCATTGCCCTCAAAGGGGTTGCAGGCACGCAATGCCTTTGACATGTATGTCTCCAACTGTTCACTGCCGTTGAATGTAAGAGTGGAATTGAACGAGGTTAACATCCTGCTTGAGTTGATAAGGCAGAGCAATCTTGTGACAGTGCTGGCGGAAGCCACGGTCTATAATCGTCCGGGAGTGTGTCCCATCCCGTTGGATATTCCTTCGAATCAGATGGATGGATGCGTGCATCTCCTTCGCAACAGCTACCGTAAACACTCTGCAATCGAGTTTATCAAGATGTTGAAGGAGTCCCACGCGGTGCGTGCCCGAATTGGTGACTGGTTCAAATGACAAATTCCCCTTATAGACCATATTGTTTTATTGGAACTCCAGAAGTTAAATAATTCCTGATATTTATTTGTGGCATAGGATTATTTGGCGTATATTTGAGGCAAATCAGATTCTCATTATCACAAACACAACACATTATGGGGAAGGTCTGTCAGCGTTTTATACGTCGAAAAGGATTTCTGGCGCTTGTAGCGGCATCGTTGATAATATCTGTGCAACAGACCAATGCCAAACCGGCGTGGCCGGGATGGAGGTCGGTGGTTGCTGCCGACGGCACTGAGATGAAAGTCACGCTCAGGGGTGATGAATTTTCCCACCAGTATTTTTCGGAAGACGGATACCCGCTTGAGAATCGCGGTGGCATCTTCTATTATTGCGACATGACACCTCAAGGGGAAATGATAGGGACTGACATTGCCGCCTCCGCGCTATCTTCCAGAAGCGACGAGGCTGTCCGGTTCCTCTCGCGCCTTGACAAGGGTGCCATAGGGAAGGCTCTGAACGTCCGCGCCCTTAATTCGCCCATGCGTGCGGCTTCATGGAATGCACGATCGGCACATAGGAGCGCTCCAAGGAACGCACAACCATATGACAAGGGCCCCGGGCTTTTCCCGGATGCGACTTTCCCTGCTTACGGCAGACAGAAGGCGCTGGTGGTATTGGTGGAGTTCTCCGATGTAAGGTTCACGCTTTCCGATCCGCACGACTACTTCTCCCGCATGCTTGGCCAACGGGGATTTCCCGATTACGGTGCCACGGGATGCGCGGAGGAATATTTCGAGGAATGCTCCGGTGGCGCTTTCCTTCCTGAATTCGTGCTCGTGGGGCCTGTAGTTCTTTCCCGTCCCATGAAATATTATGGAGGCAACCAGAGAGGTACGGACGCTCATGCCGCCGACATGATTGTGGAAGCATGCCAGCTCGTGGACGGAGAGGTGGATTTCTCGGAATTCGACCGCGACGGAGACGGATTCATTGACAATGTGTATGTGTTCTATGCCGGGGAGGGGGAAGCCACATGCGACGACCCCGATACCGTGTGGCCGCATTCATGGAATATAACCCAAGCGTTTTCCGATCCGAAAATGTTTGACGGCAAACAGCTTGACTATTATGCCTGTTCCAACGAATGGGAGACTGTGAACGGCAAGGGACGACCCGACGGTGTCGGCACTTTCATCCATGAGTTCAGTCATGTGCTCGGGTTGCCGGATCTTTATGAGACGAGTTACAACTCCGGATCGTTCACTCCCGGCACATGGTCGGTGCTTGACTACGGCCCCTACAACAACGATGGAATGACACCTCCGCTTTACGGCGCCTTCGAGCGTTATGCCTTGGGATGGATCAAGCCTCGCGAGGTGGATCGCCCGGTAAGTGCCACTTTGCAACCGATAGGGGAGAACGCGGCGGGTATAATCCGTACCGGACATGATAACGAATTTTTCCTGCTCGAGAACAGGCAACAGACCGGTTGGGACAAGTTCATTCCCGGACATGGGATGCTTGTGTGGCATATAGATTACGATGCCACTGCGTGGACGCGCAACACGGTGAACAATGACCCCACCCACCAGCATGTAGACCTCGTGGAAGCTGACAACAGGCTCACGGAATGGACGCGCGACGGCGACTGCTTCCCCGGTGCTTCCGGAATCCGTTCGTTTACAAGCCAAACACGTCCCGCCATGCGCACCTGGAGCGGCAAGGATATTGATTTCCCGCTCTATGATATTGCAGAGACGCAGGAGGGTAACATTACCTTTACCGTGCTTGAAGGGAGTGCCGAGACTTTGGCTCCGACCATCGTCTGCGAAGCGCAAGATGTGGATGCCGGCAGTTTTACGGCTATGTGGGTGCCTGTGGAAGGGTGTGAACACTTGCTTTCAGTCTACACCACTGACGGCTTGACCGATGCCGAGCCGGTGTATCTGGATGGATACCGTGACCGCAACGTAGGTGCCGGAGGTGCGTTTGTCGTGGATGGAGTCTCTGAGAATACGACCTATTTTTATACGGTAAAAGTCACCAACGGATGGGAGACAAGCGTAGCTTCCACACCGGTAGAGGTCTATACCGGCCGCAGGACGCTTGACTATTACCGCCCTCAGGTTGTGGGAGCCGAGGATGTCACAAGCGGGGAGTTTACCGCAGTGTGGCTTCCTCAGGAAGATTGCGACAATTACCTGCTGTCACTCTATCTGAAAGAGAACGACGAACCCTATGCCGACGTATGCGATTTTGCCGACGGTGTAAAGGTACTCCCCCAAGGGTGGGAGTCCACTTCCCGCTCCTCCTACTCTAATGCATCATATTCCGGAGAGGCTATTCCGGCTCTTCGGTTTGGCAATCGGGGCGACATGCTCACGACACCGGTATATTCCGATGGTGCGAGTGCCCTCTCTTTCTGGCATCGCGGCAATGGCACCGTTGACGGCGACAAGGTAAAGGTGTTTGCAAGTGACGGAAATGCCTGGACGGAGGCGGGATCATTTTCAATCGTTACCGAGAAAGGTGGTCGGATATGCGAGATAGAGGAACTGCCGGAGGGGACAGTCGCCGCGAGGATCGTTTTTGAACGTGTTTCGGATAAGGGATCCCTGGCAATCGACGATGTGAGGATCTCGCATGGAATGAAATATACTTTGACGGGTATTCCTGAGTTTGCAGATGTCCTGACCGGGAACGTGACTTCGTACCGTGTGGAGGGCTTGTTGCCGGCAACCGAATATGCATTCTCGGTGCGGGGTACGGACGGACATCTCGTATCCCTTGAGTCTGACAAGTTCATATTCCGCACAAAAGAGACCGATGCAGTTTATGCTCCGGTGTCTCCCGCGCATGGATTGAGAGTGACAGGAATGCTCGTATCCGCGCCTGATGGATCCTTGATGGTAGCTCACGATGCCTCAGGACGCGAGGTGGCATCCGGTATAGGTGGGATGATATTGCCCGGTGCGGGATTCTACATTGTTTCGGTGCCTTCCCGTGGCGAAGTGGCCAAGATCGTGATAAAGTAAGTATATTATTCACTATGAAATAAATTTTATGAAAAAAACACTGACAATCATTCTCTCGGTGTTGATGGTGGTCATCAACGGACTGAGCGCGACAGCCGGCGTTGAAAATGCGACCAAGGCATCTCCCCCTTCTCCACGCACTATGCTGGCAAAAAAACATGGAGATGCCCAGCAGACGCGATTTATGCCTCCACGTTCGCATAAGCGTACTTTCTCTCCGTTCGCCCAGGCTCTTCCCGTGGCTCCAAGTCTGGGTGCGGCTGTGTCGGCTCACGCTGCAGGTGAGCTTCCGGAGATCTATGGCAGCATGATATACAACAACAAATGGAACAACCAGACGGAGGTAAAGGCTGGCCTCTATCGCATACCGGCAGAGGACGGCGGGGTCTTCGAGCTTAAGATGGAAGGCCCGGTAGCCGACTTCGGAGGTGTGGCCAAGGATGGCGTCTATTATGCCACGCGCCGTGTACAGTATCAGCAGGATGTGTGGAACATCGTGGAGGGTTTCGACCTTGAGACCGGCGAAAAGGAGTACAGCGACATGCCGGAGAGCAACACGGTATTGGCTGCCGGCCTTGATGTGGATCCCGTTACCGGTAACATATACGGCATCTGCTATAAGGAGAATTTGCAGGGATATACGCTCAACACTCTTGAATACAGCAAGTTCGATGGGGTACATTCCACGGTTGTTGCATCCTTGGAAGGGGACTGGTCAGGTTTCGCCATTGACAGCAAGGGAAACTTCTACGGACTTCAGACGAGCTGGTATACGAGCAGCGGGTATGACTTTGCAGAGAAGACAGTGCTTTGCAAGATCGACCGTGAGACCGGTGTGCACACTGAAATCGGCAATACGGGCTATGCCGCACAATATACCAGCGGTATGACATTCGACAGGAAAACCGACCGCCTGTTCTATTACGTTACGCCGAACTATGGCAAACCAAAGATGACCGAGCTTGATACCAAGACCGGTGTCGCCACGGTGATTGCGGAGTTCAATAACGAGGAACAGATGGCCGGTCTGTTTGTTCCAGGCGCTACAGCACCCGCTAAGGCTCCCGCAGAACCTACGGATATATCTTTCTCATTTCCGGGCACGTCGCTTGACGGTGAGGTGACGCTTAAGGCTCCTGCGACATTGTTCGACGGCAGTCAGGCCACTGGTAACGTTACGGTTCATGTTGAACTGAACGGCTTTGAGAAAGCGGTCAAGTCGGGTTCATATGGTCAGCAGATGACTATTCCGGTACATATGGGCACGTCGGGACTATATGACTTTGTCGTGTATGCAAGCAATGACGAAGGGAACGGCCCCAAGGTAAAGGTGCGTGGCGTATACGTAGGTGCAGACACTCCTGCGGCTCCCTCGGCTACGCTTGAATACCGCGATGGCAGCATGCATCTCTCCTGGTCGCCTGTCACCACAGGTATAAACGGTGGATCTATAGATGCAGGAAGCGTTACATACGATGTGATCCGTTATCCCGATCTGAAGACTGTCGCCACCGGCCTTGCCGAGACCTCGTTCTCAGAAGCGATTGCGGAACCTGTGGACGGGATTGCCGTATACCGTTACGGTGTGATTGCCAGATGCGGCGATCTGGAGTCGGAACTCGCAGAGTCCAATCAGGTAGTAATAGGCAGCTATGCTCCTCCTTTCATTGATTTCTCGCAACTCATCCCTGATTATCCCACTCTTAAAGGATATACCGTCATTGATGCCAACGATGACGGCATCACATGGCATGTTTTCCAGGGAACCGCCACCATAAGTTACAATGCAGCGATGGCTGCTGACGACTGGATGATCCTTCCTCCTATTCGTCTGGAGGCCGGTCATGCATATGAGCTGTCGTTTGATGCATACGGGGAGCAGGATTATCTTACCGAACGGCTTGAAGTAAAGATGGGTGTTTCACCGCAGCCTGAGGCATTGACCACCCCCATTGTGCCGGTGACGGATATCAACGCGACGGCTTCAAGTAAGGTACATTTCTCCAAGATGTTGGCTCCGGAAACCGACGGAGTGTATTACATAGGATTCCATGGCGTTTCGGCTGCCGACATGTACGAACTGCATGTGGCAAACATAACTGTCGCGGAACCCACCGAGGCGGCAGCTCCCGGCGCGGTTACCGACTTCTCGGTGATACCGAGTACCGACGGTGAACTTAAGGCACAGATCGCTTTCAAGGCTCCCCTAAAGGCCATAGATGATTCCGATCTGAAGAAGATCTCGCGAATCGACGTGATGCGCGACGGAAAGCTGCTCAAATCCTTTGAAAACCCACAACCCGGTGAGGCGCTCTCATATGAAGACCGGGTGACAAAGATGGGTTCATATACCTATGGGGTGATACCCTTCAACGAGGCAGGCGAGGGTGCTCCGGCATTCGCGACTGTCTTTATCGGGATAGACGCGCCCGCTGCTCCGGAAACGGCCACCATGGCATATGGCGCTGCAGAGGGGGAGGTTGAAGTAAGTTGGACTGCTGTCACCACCGATTGGCGCAAGCGGCCTATCAATCCCGATCTGGTTAAATACCGGCTTGTTGAGATCTCTCAAGGCGGTCAAAAGGAGATCGTTGCGGCTGTTTCCGGGACTTCATACAGATACCGGGCTGTTCCTGCCGGGGAGCAGAAGTTCGTGCAGGTGGCTGTCTATGCCTTTACCGACGGCGGTCAGGCCGAGGATGGCACCATCAGCGATATGATTCCTGTCGGCACCCCCTATGCGGGGCTTGCAGAGTCCGGGTCGTTGGATAAATATGCATGGGTGACACGTCGCACATCCGCAAGTGTGAACTGGACTGTATCGGAAGACAATGCGAACTTCGGCAGTCAGGACGGCGACGGATTGTTTTTCCTAATGCAAGGGGAGGAGCAGGGAGACATGGCTTATCTATGCTCCGGTCTCGTATCGCTTGCCGGGATTGAGAATCCGGTGCTGTCTTTCTGCACCTTCAACCTCGTGGATGAGGAGTATACCGACGACAACAGGATAGAGGTGCGCGTGCGCGAACAGGGGGGCGCCTACGAAACGCTTGTAAACAAAACCGTCGATGAACTGTGCAATGGGAATCCCGCATGGAATCGCGTGAATGTGGATCTGTCTGAATTTGCCGGCAAGAATATACAGGTAGAATTCGGTGGTGGCATTGAGACATATTCGATCATCATGCTTGACAACATTAAGATCGGGAAGGATGTGCCTCACGACATGGCAGCCATGGGTATAAACGCACCTGCCAAGGCGAAGCCCGGTGATACATATCCCGTGGTTGTCACTGTATCTAATGAAGGTTCGGCGACGGCAGGAGTATTCTATATCCAACTTTATGAGAATGACAGTCCTGTAGAGGCTCTACAGTGCGAGGGACAGCCGGCGGGATACGTGGCGGATTACCGGTTCTTGCGTGTGATGCCCCCATTGGCTGAGGAAGCGATGGATTATCATGCCGTGGTGAAATATTCGCTTGATACGAATGCCGACAACGACCGTACCGATAAGGTTTCCGTGAAACCGGTGGTGTCTGCGTTGTCGCGTGTCAATGACCTGGAGGGCACGGTGACCTCCCATGGCGTGCGTCTCTCGTGGAGCGAACCTTCCGGGGATGAGATGCCTGACGGCCCCGTCATCCACGATTTCGAGGATGCCGATCCGTTTACCGACGAATACGGAGGATGGATTTTCGTGGATATGGACAACTCGCCTGTAGGAGGTCTGAATGACATGGACAATACCCCGATAGATATTCCGGGCATAACGCCCGGGACTACCAAGGGAGCGTTCTGGATCTGGGATAATTCCTTGGTTGATGGCGTAATGGCCAATTCCGGCGACAAGTATCTCTTCTCGCTGTTCAGGTGGGACAGCGGACGTTCCGACGAATGGGCCATCTCTCCGGTTCTTTCGGGCGAGGAGCAGACGGTTTCGTTCTATGCGAGGAGCTTCAACGACATATATCCCAATTCGATTGAGGTATACTGGTCTGCGGGCAGCGTGGATACCGGCGACTTTGTCAAGGTTCAAGGTTTCGGTGGCGAGATACCTGCCACATGGACGAAGTATGATGTCAAGTTGCCTGCGGGTGCAAGGCGGTTCGCCATCCGCGACAATACTGAGGACGGCTTTATGCTCCTTGTAGACGATGTGACGTTCCATCCCGGTTCGTTGACCGACGATGCCGACATAGTCGGATACAATCTCTATCGTGACGGAATGAGGATCAATGAAGAGACCATAGAGGAGAATTCGTATCTGGACGCAGATGTATTTGACGGCAAGTCATATGATTATGCAGTAACCGTGGTCTATACCAACGGCGAATCGGCTGCCTCCAACAAGTGCGTTGTCCTGTATGATCTTTCAGGCATTGACAGTGTAACGGGTGACGGGCTGTCTATCAGCGCTATTGACTCCGGCATAGAGATTCTCGGTGCCGAAGGAATGAATGTATTGATTGTCTCTCCCGACGGCAAGACCGTCTATACGGGCATGTGTGAGGGTCAGATGGTTGTAAATGTGTCTTCCGGTATTTATATCGTAAAGGCAGGTTCTGTTGTCCGTAGCGTTGCCGTCAAATAGAGGCTCGGACTATTAACACGACAAAGGCGGTGTGCAAATCTAGGCATACCGCCTTTGTCGTATCTCCTTGAGGACGTGTCTTATGAGAGGGGTTGATCAATCCATGGACATATGCAGTATCGGAAAAGGTCTGCCGGCATCATCGGTTTCATCGCGCGATATTACCTTGAATCCCCGGCGCTTGTAGAAGCCCAAGGCAGTGGGATTCTGCTCATTGACATCCACGAGCTTTATATCCCTGTCTATTGCCATGGAAATAAGACTTGTGCCAAATCCTTTGCCATGTTCCCGGGGATTGACGAAAAGCATCTCTATCTTGTCATGCGACAATCCCATAAATCCGGCGATGGCATCACCATCACCATCACATATTACGTACAGGTTGACGTTGGGAAAATACAAGGGGATCAATTGGGATCTTATGTCGCCGATCTCTTTGTCTGTTAGAAAATCGTGGCTTTGTCGCACAGCATCTTCCCAAATCTTGACGAGGGTGGGGTAGTCATCCACGGTACCCTTTCTTATTTTAGGCTCCATTATGCATGTTGATGATTTATTATTTAGACGATTCACTACTGTCCACTAAAAAATGGACGGGGTTAAAAATTAAATAAATTCGGTT
>CAJTYH010000046.1 GCA_910583675.1 uncultured Muribaculaceae bacterium | reverse complement strand
TACGTTGAGTTCCGACTCCTCGTCACCTTCTCCGACTTTGTATTTCCAGTGTGCCGCGAACCCTTTCTCTGCGATTTCGTCCATGCGCCGCGAGCGTATCTGCACTTCCACCCAGTTCCCGTCAGGTCCCATCACGGTGAGGTGCAGGGCCTGGTAGCCGTTAGCCTTAGGGTTTGAGATCCAGTCGCGTGTGCGGTCAGGGTGTATGCGGTATATGTCGGTTATAGCAGAGTATATCTGCCAGCATATGCTTTTCTCCTTAGCAGGGTCGTCACATTCGAAGATTATCCGGGCGGCATATAGGTCATAGACCTCGTCGAATGGGATGTGTTTTTTCTCCATCTTGTTCCAGATGGAGTAGGCTGATTTGACGCGCGCCTTGGCAGTGAACTCCAGGCCCATGTCGGTGAGCTTGCGGCGTATAGGGGCGGAAAAATGTTCGAATATGCTGGCTCGCTGGCTCTCGGTGGCGGCTATTTTCTCTGAGATGCGTTTGAACGCCTCGGGATGTTCATATTTGAACGACAGATTTTCCAGTTCGGTCTTTATGGCGAACAGACCCAGGCGGTGGGCCAGCGGAGCGTAGATATACAGCGTCTCTCCTGCAATCTTATACTGCTTGTTGGGCGCCATCGAGCCGAGGGTGCGCATATTGTGCAGACGGTCGGCCATCTTTATGAGGACCACGCGTATATCCTCCGACATAGTGAGCAGGAGCTTGCGGAAGTTCTCGGCCTGCGCCGAGGCTTTGTCTCCGAAGATGCCTCCCGATATTTTCGTGAGGCCTTCGACGAGTTGGGCTATCTTCTTGCCGAAGTTCTGCTCTATGTCCTCCACCGTATATTCCGTATCCTCCACCACATCGTGCAGCAGGGCGGCGCATATCGAGGTGGAACCGAGGCCGATTTCCTGGCTGGCTATCTTTGCCACGGCTATGGGATGGAGTATGTACGGCTCGCCCGAACGGCGCCTTATCCCCTTGTGGGCCTCTTTGGCGAAGGCGAAGGCACGTTCGATAATCTCCACCTTTTTCCGATGGTTCGATGACAGGTAGCCGTCAAGTACTTCTTTGAACGCCTCTTCTATCAGGCGGTCTTCCTCAGGGGTGGTGAAGTTGTTTTTTGGGGTGGAGCTCATCGTTGGATTGTAATGTGAGTTGGAAAATCAGAGTGGAATTTACAAAATTACTTCTTTTCAGGCTTTATTCCTAATTATAAGTAACTGTTCAAAATTATTTTATACTAACAGGTCTGATTATTCTAATGTTTCTCCGGCAAAATTTTTGAATCTTTCCCTCTCTTCATCAGTCGTGTAGCTCGCTACACTCCCTCTTCATCGAGAAAAATCTTCTAAAAATTTTCCTCGAATAAACATTAAAATAATTTCGACCAGTTACTTAGCAGACTCTTTCTGACTCATATATGAAACACGAAATAAGTGCCGAATGGCTCACCATAGACAAAGTAGGTGAAATACTGCGCGAGCATGCCGAGCTGTCGCTCAGCGCCGACGCCCGCAACCGCATCGAGACCTGCCGCAACTACCTCGACAACAAGATGGAGACCCAGAAGGAACCCATCTACGGCATCACCACCGGTTTCGGTTCGCTGTGCAACATCTCGATTGACGAGACCCAACTGTCGGAACTCCAGCGCAACCTCGTGATGTCGCATTCATGCAGCATCGGCGAGCGTGTGCCACGCACCATTGTCAAGCTGATGCTCCTGACCAAGATACAATCCCTGAGCTACGGCAACTCCGGAGTACAGCTCGCTACGGTTGAACGCCTTGTGGAAATGTTCAACAACGACATACTGCCTCTCGTATACCAACAGGGATCGTTGGGCGCATCGGGCGACCTCGCCCCGCTCGCAAACCTATCGCTGCCCCTGCTCGGATTGGGCGAGGTGGAATTCTGCGGCAAGGTCGTTTCATCCGTAGATATGCTGAAAGAGATGGGATGGGAGCCGATCACGCTTCAATGCAAGGAGGGGCTTGCACTCCTCAACGGCACCCAGTTCATGTCGTCCTATGGGGTATGGTGCGTAATCGAAGCACGCAAACTGAGCCGATGGGCCGACAAGATCGGTGCCCTGTCGCTTGACGCATTTGACGGACGCATAGAACCGTTCATGCCGCAAATCCAGACGATTCGTCCGCACAAGGGTCAGATACTCACCGGGCAGGCCATAATGGGATACCTTGAAGGGAGCGAGATCATCAAACGGCATAAACAGCATGTGCAGGATCCATACGCTTTCCGTTGCATCCCGCAGGTGCATGGTGCCTCAAAGGACACCATCAGCTATGTGGCATCAGTCATAGAGACGGAAATCAACAGCGTTACCGACAATCCGACAGTCTTCCCCGACGAAGACCTTGTGATTTCCGCCGGAAACTTCCATGGCGAACCCATTGCGCAGCCGATGGACTTCATGGCAGTAGCCCTCTCCGAGCTTGCCAACATATCTGAACGTCGTACATTCAAGCTAATCGCCGGAGTGCGCGACCTCCCGTCATTCCTCGTCGCCAACCCCGGGGTGAACAGCGGATTCATGATCCCGCAATATGCCGCAGCATCCATCGTAAGCCAGAACAAGGGACTTTGCTGGCCGGCATCATGCGACTCCATCCCGTCGTCGCAAGGACAGGAAGACCATGTGTCCATGGGATCCAACGCCGCCACAAAACTTTACCGCGTGGTCGACAACACCCGCAGGGTACTGGCCATAGAACTCTTCAACGCAGCACAGGCACTTGAATTCCGCCGTCCCCTGCGCACCTCCCCACAGCTGGAGGAGATGGTTGCAGAATATCGCAAGGAGGTACCCTTCATAGAGAACGACACTGTGATGTATCCCTACATCAACGCCTCCGAACGCTTCCTTGCCGAACAACCCGTCTGAGCCGGGTGTTTTCCAAGCATAAAGACCGATAAAAAATTAATTACCATGGGACTGACAATTTACAAGAACATAGGCGCCATAGTGGGAGCAGATCCGAACCCACTGCCGGTAAAAGCCGGGAAGGAAATGAACGAGCTTCCGGTGGTCTACGACGCATGGATGGCCGTTGCAGGCGACCGCATCATGGAGATCGGCTCCATGGCGACATTCACCGAAATGGAGATCGGAGGCGCATGCCATGTGGTAGACCTTGACGGCGAGTGGATGTTCCCATCCTTCTGCGACTCCCACACCCATATCGTATATGCCGGACAGCGCGACGGCGAGTTCATTGACAAAATCCATGGACTTTCATACGAGGAGATCGCCGCCCGCGGAGGGGGCATACTCAACTCCGCAGATCTCCTACACTCCACCGACGAGGATGAGCTATACAGGCAAGCCATGGTTCGTGTAAACGAGATAATCGGCAAAGGTACAGGAGCCGTGGAGATAAAAAGCGGGTACGGCCTTACCACAGAGGACGAACTGAAAATGCTCCGGGTCATCCGGCGCATAAAACGCAATGCTCCCATTGAGATAAAGTCCACATTTCTCGGAGCGCATGCCGTGGGACGGGAATATGTAGGTCGGCAGAGCGAATATGTTGATCTGGTGTGCCGCGAGATGATCCCCGAAGTCGGCGCACAGAAGCTCGCCGATTATGTGGATGTATTCTGCGATACAGGATTCTTTACCGTTGAGGAAACAGACCGTATACTCGAAGCAGCCCATAAATGGGGGTTGAAGCCAAAGATCCATGCCAACGAGCTTGCCGTCTCCGGTGGCGTACAGGTTGGCGTAAAACATGGTGCCGTATCGGTAGACCATCTTGAACGCACCGGAGCGGAAGAGATAGAGGCTCTGCGCAATACCTCCACCATCCCGACGATGCTTCCCGGAGCATCATTCTTTCTGGGGATGCCCTATGGCAACGCCAGAGGCATGATCGAAGCGGGGCTTCCACTCGCACTCGCATCCGATTACAATCCGGGATCCTCACCTTCGGGCGACATGCGTTTTGTGGCGGCACTCGGATGCATCAAGATGCGCCTGACACCGGAACAATCCTTCAATGCGGTTACAATCAACGGAGCGGCCGCCATGGAACTAAGTGACGAAGTTGGTACGATTACCCCCGGAAAGATTGCAAATTTCTTCACTACGCTTCCCCAGCCCTCCATTGCATACCCGCTATATGCATACACGTCGCCACTTATCACGCATGTCTGGCTCGCAGGTGAAAAAATATACTGAAAATTTGGAGATGTGAATGCGCGAATGTACCTTTGCAGCATGTAATCCCTAAGGATCAATTAACAATTATTTGATTTTTAAGATTAATTATAAAGTCTCACAATAATGAAAAAGAAATTCATCTGCACCGTTTGTGGCTACGTTCACGAAGGTGAAGAGGCACCGGAAAAGTGCCCCATGTGCGGTGCTCCCCGCAGCAAGTTCAAGGAACTTGACGATACCGAAGTACTTAAATTCGTTACCGAGCATGAAATCGGCGTAGCCAAAGGATGCGACGAGGAAATGATCAAGGATCTCAACACCCACTTCATGGGCGAATGCACCGAGGTCGGCATGTATCTTGCAATGTCACGCCAGGCAGACCGCGAAGGATACCCCGAAATCGCAGAGGCTTTCAAGCGCTATGCTTGGGAAGAAGCCGAGCACGCTTCAAAATTCGCCGAACTGCTCGGCGACATGGTATGGGACACCAAGACCAACCTTGAGAAGCGCATGATGGCAGAAGCCGGTGCAAACGCCGACAAGATGCGCATCGCCGCAAACGCAAAGAAAGCCAACTTGGATGCCATCCATGACACCGTTCATGAAATGGCTAAGGACGAGGCTCGTCACGGTCGTGGCTTCAAGGGTCTCTTCGACCGCTATTTCGGTAAATAAATTTTACCTGAACCATAAAAAGAGCGGCATGCGGGGTTTCCGCATGCCGCTCTTTTTATGGTTCATCAAGTAAATGATGTTACCGCGACATTGCTAAAAACGATAGCTTACTCCGGCCATCAAGCGTGTCACAACCGAGAAACGTGAATTATTCCTGTAATTGGGCATCACACGGTTCATCACGAAGGACGCATTCGGCTCCAGATGCACGTCTACATTGAACGGCAGGTTGTAACGGAACTGCATGCCGGTCTCAAGCATCAATCCGGCTCTTGAATACTTCACATCACTGAAAGACACACCGCCGCCCAATAGTCCTATGATATGGAAGCGCCGCATCTCGTCGCGTGTAATCAATGAGGTGATGTTAAGAAGATAATCGGCATGCACACTTCCCATGTTCATGCGTCGGCGCATGTTTTCATCAGGAATAAAATCATACGTCATTCCACAACGAAGCCCCGACACAAGCGTAAACCATCGTCCCACGGAAGCATCCACAGCGCCGTTCACCCGTCTATTGTTAAAGTTCCCGCTGAATAATGTAGGGCCAGCTGAGACTGAAACGAAATTACGCGATCCCTCCAATGGGGATGCATAGACAGCGTCCTCTCCGAATGAAGCACCGCGACCGAGACGGTAAGCAAGACCTGCCATCACCCTTACCTCAGGTGTCCATCCGGTAATGCCGGCAGACACCCTTGTCGCCACGAGAACCGGCTCCACATACAGGTCAAGCGCATCTGAGAGCCTGAACGAGCCATGAAGTCCGGCCTTGGCACCTATGAGCGGTTTTATAGGATTGGGGCCATAATGTGCTATGCCGCCCGTCACCCCCACAACTCCTGAAAGGTCAAACACGCGATAAGGATTGAAACCGGCCATGGATGTGGAGATGCTGAACAGGTAATCGGCAGACAACGAGAGCGACACAAACTTGGGAGTATGGCTGAAGATGCTTCCATCTGCTGTCAGGCGCCATGAGGAAACCGGCGTAAAGCGCTTTCCGAAACCGGCGGATGCCATAAAACCTGTACCATAATCGCCCCGCAGCCTCCATGCCGGAGCACCGGATATGGTAAGGAAATAATTCCTTGCCTTTGCATATTCCTCGTAGCTCTCAGGGAAGTCATGCGCGAAATTACCTATGGTATAACGCAGGCCGCCCATTACAGATCCCATCGGCGATATTGCAAAACCTTTACCGGCATCGCGGGAAAACCTGCGTGTAAACACCTGCAACTGCGGTTCCACATACAGGCTCCAGTTGGGAGAAAGACGGAACGTGGCTGTCAAGCCACCCTCCAACCCCGGATAAAGTCTCCCTTTGGCATTGTCGGCATACGCGCCGGCCACACCGAGGTTGAGTTCAAGGCCGAACACCTCATCAGGCCGATAGCCTCCGAAGGCAGAAGAAATATTCCATACGTAATCCAGCGAACCGGTCGCGATATAGCGGTGACCGGGCTCCCCGCCGGGCAGAATATATCTGCCGAACTGCCACTTGGCTCTCAATCCGGCCACCGACGAAAGCCATTTTCCTATATAGAACTGTGTGCCCCAATCTATCGTGGAGCGATCAGCCCCGCGCAAGAACGAGACAGCTCCCCCACCCGCTCCGAAGAACAGGTGATTGTCTTCAATGTTGAAAAAATCGGTTGTCCCTGTCGTGCGCTCCACCCCTTGCAGAAGACGATAGCCAAGACCGACATTGAAACTGAGATCGGGACAGAAACGGCGGTAATCGTCAATCATGCTTTTGTAGCGGCTGCCGGCAGACAGTGTCAACCTCGGCTCCAGATATAGAAACAGGGAATGGCTGACATTGAACCGTCCCTGCAGTGAAGCCCTAAGCCCGAACTCGTTGCCCCACACGCCATCGCTCTTCAACCGTCGGTACTCGGCACCTATCGCACCTATCAACTCGAATGTCCTACCTTGACGGTAACCTCTGAGCAGGGATGTGAAATTAAGCAGGTAGTCGGCGGACACCCTTCCGAAAAACAGATCGGGATAACCTTTTTTTATCGAACGGTTACCTATCCCGAAACCGACCCTCCATCCGTGTACCGGCGTAACCCAGTCACCTATGGAAAGTTCCATGCTCACCCCGGGACGCGCATGCAGACCGGACATGGACACTCCGGCTCCCCCACTCAAAAACAGATGATCCCCGAAACGCTTATTCTCAAAAACCGGATTGCCAAGAGGCTTCTGCAACACATGGCCGAGAGCATCAAACCCGCTGCGGATCGTATCATTGAGCTGATATGTCATTTTCGCCTCTACACGAGGAGCGCAGCACACCATTGCCGCAAACAGCAGTGCAGGCAGCATACATTGCCTCAATCCTTTCATATATCTCTTATTCATCGCCGTTTTCACCATTGTCAGCATCATCTGTCGTTTCTTCCACATCTTCAAGCAGGTCGGTTATGTCTCCGTCCACACGAGCCACGTCACGCAGCGACGGGTCAAGACGCAAGGCATTCTCAAGATGCACTATCGCATCAAGATAGCTGTCCACACGATTCGCCGCCGTGGCCTTGATGTATTCCTCTATTGCAGTGTCTCCCAGTTTCTGAGCACGCTGCCATGCAGTGTCATTGTCCTTCATCGCAAGCAAAAGCAGCACCTCATTGATCGGCGAATCCTCCGAAATCTCCTGCATCACGTCTATGTATCTGCCGTTCAAGGCAGAACAGTAGATCTTTCCCTTATGAAACTCCGGGGTATCCGGAAGATCGGCCATCAGGGAATCAGCCCTGCTGTAATGCATGGCGTTCATGGCACCTACCGCCATGTCGTAGCGCGAACTTTCAGGCATCTTGAGCCATTGTTTCGTATCGGAGAAAAAAGGTGCAAGAGGTTCCTCGTCAGCTCTTCCGTCGTTTATCAGAAGAGCAGACAGATCCGTCGCCGCAGCCAGGAAATCGGGATGCACCTCAAGCGCCCGACGCATTACACGTTCCTTTTCGGCTGTATCCGATACATTCCTGTAGTGCCGCCAGAAATGATATTTCGACAAAGATGAGTTGTCTGTGGCATACAGCGCGGCGATCTCGTCATCGTCAAGCGGACGATAACGAGAAGTCACTATCTCATAACTTACCTTGCGCAACCGTGGGAGATAGTTGTCTACAAGCATGCTCTTGTAGAACGGCAAACGGCGGATCCTCGCCGACTGGGCATCGATCGCGCCCGGCCACCGCGCTATGATTTCCGCCACGGCATCGGCCTCTTCGCCATGACCATCCTCGCGAAGAAGCCTTTCCACTTCAGCCCATCCCGCAACGGAGGCATCGGTAGACATCTTTGCATTGCGCCGCAGATTCTCGGGCACCGACTGCATTATGACATCCATGGCAGACTGCATACGGGCATTTGCCAGTTGGCGATTGCGTTCGTAATTGCCTTCCGGCGAAGCTGTACCCGATATGGTGAAACTCTTAAGTGTCATGTCGGGATCATTCTCTATGGCGCGGAACTCACTGAGCATGGCATCTATCTCACGGGCATTGTCTCCCAAAGCCATGTCAAGTCTTGACTTACCGACCTCGAACACAAGGTTCATGTCCCCCTCGCTGTCGCGCAGGTGCACTTCCGGTTGGGGCAGATAGCGCTCGTCTGTCATCTCATATCCCTTGAGCGAATAGTTCAGGAAACGGAGAGGATTGACCGTTCCCCGGGCTATCATGAATGTGTCGGCATAGACTATGCGGTTGTAATTCTCCATAGAAGACATTACGACGCACATAAAGTCGTCCTTCGGGTTCTGCACATAAAGCGAATCTGAGATAAGCACCACGTCATCAGTCCTTCTGCCGGTGGTCTTCACCGTGCGATAAGGGGTGAGCGAATCCAGTTCCTCTTTCCAGTCATACATGCGCCGCTGTGTGATGGCATATCTCCTGCCGTCGAACACCACCGGCTTGAGATACGACAAATGACGGGTGGTCACGTTGTAGATAGTAGGCTGGATGATCATCCGCACACTCGAAGAGAACAGCTTATGCGGAATCTTCACATGTTTCTTAAGATAGATATAGTTGCCCTTCACGTCAAGTTCGGCAGGATCTATGACCAACGTGTTCGACAACCCCTTGGCCACCACAGTGACCTCCTCAAGCTCATGAGCCTTTGGGAAAAGCGCCACGGTCATATTCAGCTGTCCCTCCACAGGCACCGTGAGATCCTCACTCCCCATTATGGAGAAGAGAAGCGAGCCGGCATCATCCACCGATACGGTAAACTGCCCCTCCATGTTGGTGGTACCGACGAGCCTGTCCGTCTCGGCGTTTCTGATGGTGACACCCTCCATCGGTTCATGCGTGCCTTGCCGCACCACCTTGCCTCTGACGTTTATGGTACGGGCTTCAACCATGCCGCCACCGCACAGCGGCAACACGAATGCCAATATGGCCGTAGCCACAAAAGGCAGGATCAATTTCTTCACAGTCATAAGTCACTTAACGGTAAACAGACAGTCAGCTTCATTTGAATACATAAGCGAACGATAGACCCAACCGGATAGGCACCGGCAACATCCGGGAAAAGTTCTTTGAGGCAGGTCGCTCCTCACACCAATAGTTGAAAGCGCTGAAATGAGCCAATCCTACCCCGACCTCGGCCTCCATGTTCCAATGATCGCTCAGCACCAAGGCATAGCCATAGGATATGCCGGCACCTATGGCATCGCCCACAAAACGGTGATCCTTGTATCGTAGATTGAAACCCGCAGCAGTGGCAGACAGAGCCATGAAATGGCGTGCCATCGGACGGTTGAACCAATAACGCAATTCCGGCTCCACACGATAATTCGAGAGCCTTGCATCAAACACCGAAAAACTAAACGGATTGGCTGATACCCCCACTTGCAATGACACACGCCGGCTCAAACGGGCTTCAACGGCCAGGTTAGGCGACATGGCCACCCAATCTATTGTGTTTGTTTTCAAAGATATGCGCTGCGCACTGATATCATGCGAGCAGAACAGTACAGACGCTAACGCGACTCCCGCAGGAATCGCCTTAAGACAATTAAACATAGAAACATTCAATAATACAATTATTGAAAACCCAGGGAAGGCAAACTGGAAACCAACGCAATACAAGCCTATCCTGAAACGCAAAAATCACGTGTTAATTTATTGATTGCAAAATTAACAATTTTTTGTCATACATGGTTTATCCCACACCAAATAATTTACCGGTATCCTCCCCATCCGGACACAAAAATGGCGATATGCCAAAATTTGACATATCGCCACAATTAATTCTTTGGTCGTTTGATTTTTAGTCGTTCAAAGGATTACGGACGGACTTCGTAGGCCGGAATATCCGTAAGGCGCACATTGAACCTGAGCGTAGAAAAGGGGGGAATGGAGTCTGTGGAGGAGATTCCGTAGGCCGAGGCATAGGGCACGACCATCTGCACGGTATCACCCACATGCATGTTCATCATCGCAATGCGCCAACCGGAGATCATGTTGGTGAGCTGTGCGGTGAACACCCCGCCCTCCAATTTTGAGGAGGAATCCACACGCGTCCCGTTATACAGATAGAGGTTGTAACGTGTAGTAACCCACGAGGTGAGCATAGGGCTGAGGTTGTCTGCAGTCTCCTGTCGGTCGTTGAACCAGTGTATCAACACATATTCATTGGGTGCCCAGACCGGGGAAAGCCTTGAGTAGAACAGTTCACCATCCTCGTCAAGCAACGTCTCCTGCTCGCTGAGCCAGGTGTTGTTTGCCTCCCGCCATTCACGGTAATCCTCCCATAAGTCAGTGGCATCGGTTTCACTGCAACTTGCCACGGCAAGCGACGCAACGGCCAACATGGCTGTATATAATAATTTCTTCACTGTTGCCTAATCGTTTCGAAATCAAAATTCAACCTTGGGAGCACTCTGTGCCGACTGGTCTGCCTCAAACATCTGCTTCGCATCGAAATTGAAAATGGAAGCGAATATGCGCCCCGGGAAGCGGAGAACTTTCTTGTTGTATGTCTCAACAGCTTCGTTGTAGCGTGTGCGCTCTGTCGAAATGCGGTTCTCGGTGCCCTCGAGCTGAGCCTGAAGGTCAAGGAAGTTCTGGTTGGCCTTGAGGTCGGGATAAGCCTCGCGTACGGCGTTCACATATATGCCAAGTGCGCTTTGCAGTTTCTCCTGAGCCTGCTGGAACTGCTGCAAGTTCTCTGGAGCCGCACCCTTGGTCTCGTCGCTGGCCGCCTGCGCTGCATTGTATGCCTCGCTGAGACCGGCGCGGGCGCGGGTCACGCTTTCCAGCGTATTGGCCTCATGCTCGGAATAACCCTTGACGGTGGATACCAGATTGGGGATAAGGTCGGCACGGCGCTGATACTGGTTCTGCACGTTGCCCCACTGCTTCTCAACAGCCTGGTCGGCATCAACCATTCCGTTGTATGATGAGCACCCCCCTGCGAAGAGAAACACCAGAAGGGCTGCTATCACGATTCCTGTTATTGTACCTTTTTTCATTGTCTTTTTGCTTGTTATTAATATTCAACCCGGGAGATCAGCCCAACTTGCGGAGGAGGCTGTTGAGGCTCACGCGGTCATGGATGAGGGCATGCAGATCCTCAATCCTAACACGCTTCTGCTCCATGGAGTCACGCTCACGCAGAGTGACCGTATTGTCCTCGAGGGTCTGATGATCCACCGTTATGCAGAAAGGCGTGCCTATGGCATCCTGACGACGGTAGCGCTTGCCGATGGAATCCTTCTCCTCGTAGTGGGTATTGAAGTCGAATTTGAGATCGTTCACTATCTCGCACGCCTTCTCGGGAAGACCGTCCTTGCGTACCAGCGGCATCACGGCGCATTTCACGGGAGCCAGAGCTTCCGGCAGATGCAGCACCACGCGGGTATCCCCCCCTTCGAGCTGCTGCTCCTCATATGACGAGCAAAGCACGCTCAGGAACATGCGATCCACACCGATGGATGTCTCTATAACGTAAGGGATGTAGCTTTCGTTTAGTTCGGGGTCGAAATACTGTATCTTCTTGCCTGAGAACTTCTCATGCTGCGAGAGGTCGAAGTTGGTGCGGGAGTGGATACCCTCCACCTCCTTGAAGCCGAAAGGCATCTGGAATTCGATGTCGGTTGCGGCATTGGCATAGTGAGCCAGCTTCTCATGGTCGTGGTAGCGGTATTTCTCGTCGCCGAGACCGAGAGCCTTGTGCCAGCGCAGACGGGTCTCCTTCCACTTCTTGAACCACTCGAGTTCCGAGCCGGGGCGCACGAAGAACTGCATCTCCATCTGCTCAAACTCACGCATACGGAAGATGAACTGGCGTGCCACGATCTCGTTGCGGAACGCCTTGCCTATCTGCGCGATACCGAACGGGATGCGCATGCGGCCAGTCTTCTGCACATTGAGATAATTAACGAAAATGCCCTGGGCAGTCTCGGGACGGAGGTACACGCTCATAGCACCGTCGGCGGTAGAACCCATCTCGGTCTTGAACATGAGATTGAACTGGCGCACATCCGTCCAGTTCTTGGTGCCGCTGATCGGATCCACTATCTCCTCGTCAATGATGATCTGACGCAAGCCTTCAAGGTCGTTGGCGTTCATGGCATCGGAGAAGCGCTGATGCAGGGCATCGCGCTTGGCCTTGTGCTCCATCACACGGGGATTGGTCTCGCGGTAGAGAGCCTCGTCAAACGACTCGCCGAAACGTTTCGCGGCCTTGGCTACCTCCTTTTCGATCTTCTCGTCATATTTCGCAATCTGCTCCTCTATGAGCACGTCGGCACGGTAGCGCTTCTTGGAGTCGCGGTTGTCGATCAACGGATCGTTGAACGCGTCCACATGTCCTGAAGCCTTCCAGATGGTGGGGTGCATGAATATGGCGGAATCTATCCCCACGATGTTCTCATGCAGCAGAGTCATTGACTCCCACCAGTAGCGCTTGATGTTGTTCTTGAGTTCCACGCCGTTCTGGCCGTAGTCATAGACAGCCGAAAGGCCGTCGTATATTTCGCTTGACTGGAACACGAACCCATACTCCTTGGCATGGGAAACTATCTTCTTAAACACATCTTCCTGTTGTGCCATTGCGATATATCTTTTTCTTTTACTTAGTTTTCAGTTATTACAGTTGTTTGGCAAAGTTACGATAATTTCCGCTATCTCACAAAAAAAGGGCGGTGTGTCAAAATTGACATATCGCCTTTTTTGTGTCCGGATGGTGATGGTGCTGTCAGAATGGTTCAGATGGTAGGAGCTTGAAGGTGAGGCCGAAGGGAGTTGACTTAGGTCAATGACCGAGACCGCCCCCTTCAAGCGACGACCCAGATGAGCCATTATGACACACCATCTTAAATAATTTTCACACTAATATAGGATGCGGAATCAATATATCAGCTCGAAATCGTCTACATACATCACGGAGGGGCCTCCAGTGAAGTAGTCGCCATATCTACTTGCCGAGCAGGTGAGCACGATATTCGAAGCCTTTACATCGGTCTTGAAGTATTCAAGCGGAATCTCCACTTCGATCATTCCACCGGTAGCCTCGGTGAACACGCGCTCACCGTAAGCGATAACGTTGTCGCCGTTCTTGTTGAAAAGCTTACGATCGGATTTTTTAGTCTTAACAATTACTGGCCATCCCTTATATGTCTTATCGTCGTCTATGGTTGCGTCCACGATAGCCACATAAACTATGCCGCAGTCCATAGCACCTTTTTGAGGAGCCTCCGACGGAGCATCATCCGCCCTATGGGAAACAGCATTGGGAGTATACTGCACATAAACCTTAAGCGCCTTGGGACGGGATGCGAACGGACGACCCCAACCGAGGACACCGTCTGTATCATCAGTTGCCAGATACTGGCCGACGAATAGGTTTCCTGCTGCAAACTTGCCAAACATTCCTACTCCTACAAACTGGCTTTCAAGCTTGGCGGAATAATCTCCGGAATGCTTGACATCCGAGGCTCGTTGAGTAACATTCTTGCTCATTGTGGATGATCCGTGGTTACCGCTGTCCCAGAACAGTTCACCGCCGGGAGCACAGATCAAATGGGCTTTACCGGAGGTATCCCACTCTTCCATTCCGGCATTCGGGAGCTGGAGTTCGGATTCCGTTGTAAATGTCATGATATCGGAGGTATCAAAGCCGTCGCAAACGGCCTGGTACTCATAGGTGGTTCCGGATGCAAGGCCGGTCAGCTCAACGCTCATTGATGCACCCTCGCCAAATGCGCCATCCACCGCTACAGTCTGCCACTGCTGTGCGCCGCGCTCGCGGTAGTTGAAAGCGAACCCTGTAAGATCAGGTTTCATGACCGTGCCACGCAATGTGGCCTTCTTAGCCCAGACCTCAGTGTCCACCACGGCATCCGTGCGCATCTTGGCATCGCTGAGGATTATCTGCATCATGCCGGTAGCCGTCTTGCCGTTGTTGTCGGTGACGGTAAACGACACGTTGTGTTCGCCATTGGGGAAAAGACACATGAAAGCATCGTCGAACACGAGCTTGATCTCCTCCATTTCGCTCCCCTCATGTGTGAAGTGCTGATAGGAGAAACCCTTGTCTGCAAGCGTCTGCCTTATGTTATCGGCCATGCCGAAGACCTCGAAGTCGTCGCCCGAGATGCCGAGCATGCCGGCAAAACCTGAGCAGCTCACCACAAGCTCCTTGAAGCCCTTGGTGCTCTTGATCCAGACTTTCTTCTCGGTAAGCTGACCCTCCTGCCCCATAACGGGCTTGGTAATATCGAAGTTTGTGCCTTCAATAGTAGGAGCGGAATAGATCTCTATCACCTCCTCTACCTCCACCTCGGTCTCATCCACCTCTATCTTCACGAGAGCGCCACCGATCTCATCCTCTACGGGGCCTCCATGCTTCACCTTCACTGCATATTTCGTAAAAGGTTTGGCATTCTCTATCACCTGGGTATAGGTGAAGTCTGAGCCGTCGGCCTTCTTGCCGGTGAGGGTGCATGTGAGGTTCTTGTCGAAGGAGGGCATCATGAAATAGCCGGGACGGCCTTCATCCTCGCGTCCGTTGTACACGAGTTCGCCGGCCTTATGGCCTACCGTCATTGTGTAGTCCGTGAGAACATCGTCTACAGCGGGGTCATAATCCACAGTCACGACGCTGTTGGCGATGCGGCATTCCACAGCCACCTCCACGGTGCGTCCAGCCTGTATGGCAAACGGTTCGCGCCCCTTGAAGTAACGATGGTCAAACGATGCCGGCACGGAGTCGCCTGCCCACACCTCGGCCACATAGTTATCACTCACGAGCGAAATGCCCGCGGCGGGGATATTGTCAAGCCCGGTATACTTGCGCACTGCGCCTTTGGCATTGGAGATCCATACAAGGGCGTTTGCCGCCAACTCGTCATCGGTCAGTATGGCTCGGCTCTCAACCTTGACATCGCTGTTGAGCTGCGGACGCAGGAACACGCGTCCCTCCCCGTTGTCAGGGGTGCCGTAATTTATCTCGTCGGAGCAGCTGCTGAAAGAGAGCATAGCCAGCGAAGCTGCGCACGCGAGAAATATATTTTTCCTTTTCATTTTTCAGTATCTGCTTACGATTGGAATTCAAGTGTCATGTCTTTGCTGTTACCGTCCTTGTCTACTACGGTAATCTTAAACTGGTGCAGTTCTCCCTTATAGATATTCAACAATGGGACAAAAGATGTTATGTTGAATTCAACATTATTGATACCTTCACCGGTCACACTATCCTTTACAGGGAATCCAAAACCGCCATCTGCAACCGGAGAACCCAAAGCAAATGACAAGTCACGATCAAGTTCCTCTCCCGTCTTAGGGTTAAGTGCCATGCCGGTGGCAAGGTCAAACGAACCTGCCAATCCCACACCTGAAAGCATCTCATCGTTCAACGAGGTAGAGATGATGTCAACCTTCAGGTTCTTGAAACCCTTTGTTGAGGTTATGATTACCACCGCCTCCTTACTGGGATCGTTCTCAAACAGAGTGGGATCGTTCACGCCATCCAATTTCAGGTCAACTGTCTTGCTTGTAAACTCTATCTTCCAGTCGCCGGGGGTCGGAGGTGTCGGTGGATTAGGCTCGTCGGGATTCTCCTCCTGGCCGGGGCGATCGTTGTCGGGGAGTATTTCTTCCTCCACCGGGGAGTCGCTCGTCAGATCCTCGCCTGTCACTGATGTGGATACCGATATGCCCTCACCGTCGTTGGTAATGTCCCCATATTCGCCCGGCACGGGGTTTGGATTGGTGCGCAGCGAGAAGTTCACCTTGCGGTGCTGACCGGCTGCCACATCTTTCAACAAATAGCGGAAATCCTCGGCATGGCCGTTGACGGTGCCGGTGAAGTGCACCTCAAGCGTTGTCTGACCCATCGCCTGAAAATATCCCCGGCGCGTATCGGAGGGGGTGTAAGTGAGCGAATGCTCGTCCTTTGAGGTTACGGTCACATTGATGTCGCCGGCTGAGGCTGCCACAAGGTCATCGGAGCAGATCACGCTTACAGCTATGTTGGCGAGCTTGCAGACCACGGTCTGCACGTCGGTCACCTCACCCTTTCTGATCTCAAAGGTCTGCTGACCCAGGAACAACGGAGCCTCCCATGCGGCGGGAACCTCCTCGCAGGATGCGACCTTTATGGTGTATGTCCCTACCGGAAAGACCGGCAGCTGGGGCATGGTGCTGTAAGTCCAGTTGGCAACAGCCTCGCCACGGGAGTTTTCCACGGTGATGAGATAGTTGGTAAGGTCAGTGACACGGCGCGAGGCCACATGCTGCGCACCCTGCTGGTCGGAGATTATGATCTCCGCGTTTGTCACTTCCGGAATGATTGACGAGGTATTGAGCTTCCCCTCGTCAATATTCTCGGCCTGGAAACTGTCGTCGCTGCAGGAGCTGACGCAAGCCGCCATGGCCAAAGCGGCAAAAGCCGATAAATATTTGGTTTTCATATTTTCTTGTTTTGCGGAGATTAATAGTTAAGAACTACATCGTCAATATAAAGCTGAGAACCCATGAAAGTGCCATTCCCGAAATTTCCGCCGAATCCTGGACCCGAAAGGTTCGCATCGTTTTTCTGGAGGAAAGTCCTGTCATTAGTTGATAAGAATTTAACATAGATCTTTGCCGCCTTGGAGGCATTCTTGGCATAGCTCAAAGGCAAAGAGATCTCCTTGAAATCGCCTATCGCGTCCAAATTTACTACATTGCCGGAAATGGTGTTACCATCCGCATCCTTGACCCAGATTTCAGCATATCCTTTGTCGCTGGAATTTTTAGCCACATATTTATACCAGAACGAAATAGATGACGGACGTGAAGCGAACTCCATTCCACAGCCAAGATCGTCTGTTGTCAATGCACCTTCACGGTCGCCATATCCATTGGGACGTACAGACCGATTTGCGCCGATATGGAGCAAACCCGCATCCACGTATTTTGTACTACCGGAGCCTCCTCCACTACCAGTTGCCGTATTACCAGATCCCCAACCTACAGTACGAATCAACGCCACTTTACCGGAACGCCCATTCTCCGGTATTGTACCGGAAATCCTGCAATATGCATAATTCCCACCTTGGCTTGTTGTCATTGCATTGTTAGTTCCCCAAGGTGCCGGAAACACATAATTTTCCCAATGAGATGCAGAACCATTAATTGTAGGCTCGGTATTCATATCCCCATTGGGAAGCTGGGCTGCTGCCTCGGTGGTGAAGGTGAGTTTCTTGGAGCGAACGCCATCTTTTTCCACCTTTGCCGTATAGGATGTTCCGGGGGTAAGGTTGGAGAAAGCGAGAGTATTGCCAGAGGGAGTGGCCGCAGTCGGAGTGAAGTTTACTCCATCCGTGGAAAGCAGCAACTGAACGCCATCTGCTACCGCGCCCTCATCCGTGAGGGTAAGGGTGGCATGGGTGGCAAACACATCCACGTCATTCACCACAGCGCCTATCACATTGCGGCTAACGAGACTTTCCTCAGTCGTCATCTCGCCTCTGACTACGCGGAAGACCACATTGCCGTCACCTGACACCGGCAGAACCACGCGATATACCGACGCTGCACGCGAGAGCGGGGTCACGCTCACCGGAGCGACATCTTCCCATGTGTTGCGCTCGTTGCGGATCTGGAAACCTACTGTCTGCTCGAAGTCCGAGCCGTTGTAGCTTACGTCAAACTTCAGCTCGGTTTCGTCCGGCTCGAGAGGCTCAATGTTCACCACTTCAAGCGCGAGCTTCTCTATAGCCACCTTAAGCGACACAGGATCGGAACTTTTGGTAGCCTTGTCCTTTGCCACGATGTTGATCTCGGTAGTGTTGTCACCACCCTCCACATAGGCGATATGGCTGATCACATTGCTGAAATCAAGAAGAGCCATCTGCGTGTAGGTGCCTTCAAGACCGGGGAACTGCAAGCCCAGTTCACGCAACTTGGCAAGCGTACCGGCATCGGCGGTTGCAAAATCCACCTCCGCAGGCCATCCCTGACGCAGGAGCGAAGCAGAGGATGTTGTCATTACGACAGTGCCGAGACCTGCCTGCGCCACGATGGTGGCACGGAGATTGTCACCCTTGGCACCTTCCACGAAGGTAAGCGTCTCGGCGCTCTGGAAACCGGAGAGGCCGATGGTGGGGGCCGGCGCGGTAAGTATTTCGTCGCTGAGGTCTATCAGCACCTCTTCCTCCTCAAGGGCGGAATTGAAGGTAACGGTCAGTGTGCCCTTTCCGGTCTCGCCGCCGTTCACGTCGAATGTCACAGTGTAGTGGTGGCGCGGCTCAGCATTGAAAGTAACGGGGCTGAGCTTGGCAGCCACACCGCTCTGCTTGGTCACATCCACACTCACGGTGGTGCTTCCGGGCTTCACGTAAACGGCACGCGTCTCATCGGTGGGATACGCGGTCTTCATGCCGGTGGAACTTTCCACCTGTCCGCTCACGTTTGCGAAGTAATCCTTGACGGCATCGGTATAGATGACCGTTACCATGGAGTTGGCAAGGGATGCCGTCAGGCTCACAGGCGTGGACTTGTTTTCAAGCACTGTCAGTGACTGGGATCCATAATAATACGGGCTTTCGAATCCCTCGGCAGCCTCGTCGCCATAAAACGCCTCAAACAGGTAGGCCCCCACGGGATATTCCGCAGATACAGGCATCTGGTCGACGCTTTCCCAAGTCTGTGTGTATGCACCGTCAGTAGATGACAATCGTAGCTTAAGGTCTGATACGCTTATGGCATCAGCCGCTGTTGCCGGAGCTTTTGACATAGCCCGCGGAGCTGCAACCTCCTTGTCAAGGCCGACGCTTACCAGTATGCGCCCTTGCCTGTCGGAAGTGCTTGAGGGATCAAAGGTGTCGCTGCACGACGACAAGGTCGTCAACAAGGCAGCGGCAGCAATTGCTCCCGTTAGCAATCTGTAATTAATCATAATGATTGATATAACAATAGTTCGTTAATTTTTTAAGCGTTAAAAAATATGCTGTAAAACATAT
>CAJTYH010000045.1 GCA_910583675.1 uncultured Muribaculaceae bacterium | reverse complement strand
GTCTGTCGGTGCTGGAGTACTTCATCTCCACCCACGGTGCCCGCAAGGGTCTTGCGGATACCGCCCTCAAGACCGCCGACGCCGGTTACCTGACACGTCGTCTGGTGGACGTAGCGCACGACGTGATCATCCGCGAGGAGGACTGCGGTACATTGCGTGGCCTTGTATGTCGCGAGGTTAAGAACAACGACGAGGTAGTGGCTTCCCTCGGTGAGCGTATCCTCGGCCGTGTGTCTGTCCACGACATAGTAGATCCGACAAGCGGCGAGGTCATTGTGCGTGCCGGTGAGGAGATCAACGATATCGCAGCCGACCGCATCAACGCATCGCCGATCGAATCGGTGGAGATCCGCTCGGTGCTCACATGCGAGAGCAAGCATGGTGTCTGTGCCAAGTGCTACGGTCGCAACCTTGCCACACACCGTCCGGTGCAGATCGGCGAGGCTGTGGGCGTGATTGCTGCACAGTCCATCGGTGAGCCTGGTACTCAGCTTACCCTCCGTACATTCCACGTGGGTGGTGTGGCCTCGAATATCGCAGCCGTGTCTACCATAACATCGCGTTATGAAGGCAAGCTCGAGCTTGATGAACTCCGCACAGTGAAGACCGACGAGAAGAGCATCGACGGCAAGGATGTGGAGGTAGTGATAGGCCGTCTTACCGAGATGCGTATCATGGATCCGAACACGAACATGATGCTCACCTCGGCCAACATACCCTATGGTTCCAAGCTGTATTTCAAGGATGGCGACACTGTCAAGAAAGGTGACGTGATCTGCGAATGGGACCCCTTCAACGCCGTTATCGTCTGCGAGGTCGCAGGTAAGCTCCATTATGAGAATCTGGTTGAGAACGTGACCTACCGCGTTGATGCCGACGAGCAGTCCGGTCTGCGTGAGAAGATCATCATCGAATCCAAAGACCGTACCAAGGTACCCGAAGCCCAGATCGTGGATGCCCAGGGCAACGTGGTAAAGACATATGCCCTTCCCGTGAATGCCCACCTGATGTTTGAGGAGGGTCAGGAGATGAAGCCGGGCGAGGTGTTCGTGAAGATCACCCGTTCGAGCAGCGGTGCCGGCGACATCACCGGTGGTCTGCCCCGTGTGACGGAGCTGTTCGAAGCTCGCAACCCGTCAAATCCCGCCATCGTGTCGGAAATAGACGGCGAGGTTCGTTTCGGCAAGGTGAAGCGAGGCAACCGCGAGATTTCCGTGACTTCCAAGCTTGGAGAGGAGAAGAAGTATCTTGTGCCTCTGAGCAAGCAGATCCTCGTGCAGGAGAATGACTACGTGCGTGCCGGCACTCCTCTTTCCGACGGTGCCATCACTCCGAGCGACATCCTCAATATCATGGGCCCGACAGCTGTTCAGGAGTATATCGTGAACGAGGTTCAGGATGTGTACCGCATGCAGGGCGTTAAGATCAACGACAAGCATTTCGAGGTGATCGTGCGCCAGATGATGCGCAAGGTCAACATCGTGGATCCTGGCGATACGGCTTTCCTGGAGCAGCAGATCGTGGACAAGCGCGATTTCATGGACGAGAACGATCGCATATGGGGCAAGAAGGTAGTCGTGGATTCCGGCGACTCCGAGTCGCTCAAGCCCGGCCAGATCATTACGGCCCGCAAGCTGCGCGACGAGAATTCGGCTCTCAAGCGTCGCGACCTGCGTACGGTAATCGTGCGCGACGCGGTCCCGGCTACTTCGGAGCAGATCCTTCAGGGTATCACCCGTGCGGCGCTGCAGACTTCTTCGTTCATGTCGGCAGCATCGTTCCAGGAGACAACCAAGGTGCTCAACGAGGCGGCTATCAACGGCAAGACCGACTATCTCGAAGGCATGAAGGAAAACGTGATCTGTGGTCACCTGATTCCTGCCGGTACAGGTCTGCGTCAGTATGAGCGCATAGTAGTCGGATCGCGTGACGAGATAGAAGGCGTGGCAGCTGTAGCCGGTGAGCGTGCGGCTTCCGAAACAATAGCTTGATGTTCGATATGCCGATGAGGCATTGATATAACCCAATATATCCCGGCAATTTCGCGGGTGTGCGTCCCTAAAGGAGCATCTCCGTAAGTTGCCGGGATTTTTTATTTGCAGCTGTTAGAAAAACAATCAAAATTATCCCATAATGCAATTTACCCCCCCCATTTGTCTTAATAAAAATCTTGGAACGGGGCTATCTGCTATCGTTTCAAAGATGGCCGGGCTGTGGCCGTTCTTTTTTTGCTTTTTCGTGCTGATAGATCCGGGTGCCATAAGAGGGATTCTGACGAGGAATTTTGAATATACGATGCCTTCCATAGGGTTGGGAGTGTTGAGCGCGACATTGGCCACTGCGCTGTGTGCGGCCGTTGGCCGTCGCTGGTTGCAGTATCTGTTTCTTGCATTGGCCACTCCATGCTACGTGGCATATGTATTTCTTTGGCTGGAATTCGGGCTGATAATTTCTCCCGAAACTATCATGCTTCTGCTTGAGACGGACGGAGGGGAGACTTCAGAGTTCATAAGCACGTTTATCGGAAGCCGTGGGGCGATTGTCGCCTTGGGATCTGCCGCGTGGTTGTGGATCGCCTACCTCTTTCTGGAGTATCGCAAGGTATACGGGTATGTTTTCTTCCGTTTCAAGGCTACGAGATGCCGTCTGTTAGCGCCTTATATTTTTGTGTCGCTGTGTGCGGCGTTTTCGGTTTACGGAATCGTGGAGGCGTGCAGATTCGGAGAGCTTTATGCCGCGAAGGATTTCAACGGGATGGAAAGTTTCATCGGTAAAAACAGCCGTCGCTTCGGGCATGCCTATTCCGATCTGCCGACCTCGGTGCTTTATTCCATCCATTATGTATACGTGAGCAGGAATGAGTTGAGTGAGTGGGAACGCTTGAACGACACGTTGGGGGAGGATGTAGCTTGTGCCAAGACGGATTCGCTTGATGTCGTGTTTGTGATAGGTGAGTCGTACATTCGTGACCATGCCGGCATTTACGGGTATGAATTGCCTACGACCCCGGCCATGCAACGCGAAATGGATAATGGCCGGTTGGTGGCCTATACGGATATGATGAGCCGTGCAACCATGACTACTCAAGTGCTCAGGTCGCTCCTTACGGCCAACGACAACCGGTCTGGACGCGGATGGAACAGGTCGCCGTATGTGCCGTTGCTGTTCCGAAATGCCGGATTCAACGTATGGCTTTTCGAGAATCAGCAACAGTTTGGCGGGAAAACGTCCCCTTTCAATACCGGTGTAAACGTTTTTCTGTTCAATCCGGTGCTTCTTGACAAATGCTATACTTATCGCAATGGCCGTGAATACCGCTATGACCTTGGACTTGTAAACGAACTTGATTCCCTGTCTCCCGGTTCCGGAAACAATTTTTACCTGTTCCACCTTATGGGACAGCATATAAAGGCTTCGGCGCGTTATCCCCGTGAAGGGTGGGATGCTCCCTTCGACATGGAGGATGTCGGTAAATTCAGACATGAAGAGTGGCTTGACGAGGATATGCTCAGGGAGATTGCCGAATATGACAATGCAACGGCATATAACGACCTTGTCATGGGACGTCTGTTTGACTTTTTCCGTGATCGCAAGGCTGTGATCGTATATGTGTCTGATCATGGGGAGGAGGTGTATGATTTCCGTGCCATGATGGGTAGAAAAAATGCCCCGCATGAGCAGGAGGGGCAGAGGGCGTATTACCAGAACAGCGTACCTTTTGTGGTATGGTGGTCTGAGCGGTACGGCGTGGAGAATCCCGAAGTGGTGGATGCGCTTCGCTCTTCTGCCGACCGGCGTGGCGTAAATGATGACATTTACAATCTTCTGTTGTCGTTGGGTAGCGTGCAGACCAGCTGGTATGATGCAACGCGTGACATACATTCGTCCCAATATACGGCTCCGGAACGAATTATGCTTCCATCCCGTCTTGATTATGATGAGCTTGTTCGACCGGACGGTATCGGAAAGTAGTATGGCTCTCTGGGATAGGGAAGTAGATGTTAGTTAAAAAGTGTGAAGGTATCTATCGTTATAATAATTATCGCTATATTTGTAGGTGGAAACATGATGATGTTCCGATCGTGTCGGAATCGGACGCGTATATGAACGTAATTCATGTTTAGCGATTGAATAATGAGATATTTTTTTCATGGTATTTGCAAACAAAGACATCAGATGCCGTTATTATCGCCCGCGAGGGTCTGACAGCATCGACATTTGGATTTGGTTGAAATAGAAAATTTATATTTGCAGTGAAAATGGGAATCGTCGCGATGACGCCAACCTGTTTGCCCGGCCAATCGGCAATTTAAGCTGATTGGCCGGGATTTTTTTGTCTTATAAGTGTGTGGCGTTTCGTAAATGGCTACAAATTGCGTATCTTTGAGGATAATTTTGTTGACTGGCTTATGAAGACCGATCTCGCTTTCTGGTGTAATTTACGGGGACGCATCGCATGCGTGTTTCCTGCGTTATTGATGATTCTTCTTGGGGGAGTGCATGTGTGGGGGATGGATGCGAACGAGATGGGTGGTTCTCGGTGGGAAATATGTGATGACGGTGCGATAAGATGGGTGGTGGATGATTCCGTGCCGCATTATGACCACATAGAGATGAGCGGCGAGAAAGTGTCTGCCGTGTTGCGCTACGGTGTGAATGCCGACGGGTCGTTCTCCATGGAGCGTTCGGTGGTGTGGCCGATGTTGCGTACCGTGCCGAACGATACCCATGCAAGCCTCACGCGCAGGTTTGGGATGGATTTTCTTGAGGGGGTGATGGTGAACCGGCAGACGCTCAATAACGAACAGGTGGATAGTGTGACACTTGACGGAAAGCTGACCGTAGTGAGCCGTTTTACAGCGGGGCATACTCGTGCGGTAAAAGGGAGAAGAGAGTTGCCGCATGTGATAGAGGCAACCCGTGTATATTTCCCATCAACGACCGAGGCGATGCTGTGTGAGCGCTATATATTGAAGAATATAGGGGAAAGGGCATTGGAGGTCGTCATCCCAGCGTGTCGCATGGTATATGAGACACCAAAGGAGCAGGGTGTATACGGCAGTTATACCCTGGTGGCCTCAACGGATTGCGATGGCACGTTGACCAGGGTTCTGGCACCAGGAGAGTCTTTTGATTTCGGAGCCACCATACAGGGATATAAGGAGTCTGAAGGTGAGACAAGGGTGGATGTCTCCAAAGAGATGTCTGCGCGTGACGATTTCTGCAGGTTGATGCGCGGAAACCTCGTGTTCGAGTCGCCCGACGCAGTGTTGAACACCGAGTTCGCCTTTGCCAAGATACGCGCCTGCGAGAGCATATTCCGCACTAAAGGCGGCCTTATGCAAGGCCCGGGTGGGGAAGCATATTATGCGGCTATATGGGCAAACGATCAGGCGGAATACATCAATCCGTTTTTCCCTTACATGGGTTACGCCACTGGCAATGAGTCTGCGGTCAATGCCTTCATGCATTTCGCCCGCTTCATGAACGATGAATATCGTCCGATCCCAAGTTCCATTATCGCGGAGGGTGACAGCTGGTGGGGTGCGGCAGGGGATCGCGGCGACTGTGCGATGATAGGCTACGGCGCTGCCCGTTATGCGCTTGCAAGCGGCGACAGGGAGCAGGCACTCCGGCTTTGGCCGCTCATAGAGTGGTGTCTGGAGTATTCCCGTCGTAAGACCAACGATGCGGGAGTGGTAGCTTCGGACAGCGATGAGCTTGAGGGGCGTTTCCCGTCCGGGGATGCCAACCTCTGCACATCCTCGCTGCATTACGACGCCTTGTCAAGCGCCGCCTACCTTGCCGACGAACTTGGTAAAGGCGATGCCGCACGACGGTATCGGCATGAGGCGGCTGCATTGCGTGGTGCCATAGGCAGGCATTTCGCTGCAAATGTGGAGGGCTTCGAGGCATATCGTTATTACGACGGCAACGATGTGCTCCGGTCATGGATATGCATGCCTTTGGTGACTGGTATATTTGACCGTAAGGAGGGCACGGTAGCAGCATTGTTGTCTCCACGCCTGTCCACACCCGACGGGCTTCTCACCCAGAGCGGCACCTCCACTTATTGGGATCGTACCACCTTGTATGCTCTCAGGGGTATATTTGCCGCCGGTGAACGCGACAGTGCCATTGGATTCATGCGTCGTTATTCCACTACGCGTCTTCTCGGCGACCATGTGCCTTATCCCATAGAGGCATGGCCGGAGGGTAACCAGCGCCACCTGTCAACGGAAAGCGCACTTTATTGCCGCATAGTGACAGAGGGCATGTTCGGGATGCGTCCTACGGGGCTTAAGTCTTTCGACATGACTCCTCAACTGCCTGAGGGTTGGCCTGCGATGGCGCTTCGGCGGGTGTGCGCCTACGGCGTGGATCCGTTCGATGTGGTGGTGACACGCAGGTCTGAAGGCTCCGAAAAGCTCACAGTGAGCATAGAGCGTGACGGCAAACGTCTGCATGGTTTCAATGTAGGTAACGGTGAGACCGTGCGTGTGAAGATAAGATGATAAATAAACGAACTTACTAAAAATCTAATAAACCATTCTATTTATGTCAAATCGAATTTTGCCTTTGGCTTTCCTTTTGTTGCCTACATTGGCCATGGGAGGGAAGGAGTATGAGCTACGGTCGCCATCCGGGAACATCGTTACGGAAATAAATGCCGGCAAGGAGTTAAGCTATTCGGTCAGTTACGACGGAAAGCCGGTTTTGGCTCCGTCACGGTTGTCCATGACCCTTTCAGACGGCAGGGAAGTGCCTGGATCCGATGTGAAGGTAAGGAAGGTGAGCCGGTCAAGCGAGGATGCCGTTATCCTTTCTCCGCTATACCGTCAAAGCGAGGTACGTGACCATTATAATGCATTGACAATTCAGTTGTCTCAGGGGTGGGAGGTGCAGTTCAGGGCTTATGACGATGGTGTGGCTTATCGGTTTGTAACCACAGCCAAGAAGCCGTTCGAGGTTGCCACGGAGACGGTGGAGTATGTGTTCCCGTCGGATTATACCATGACTGTCCCCTATGTGAGAAGCGGTAATGATGGTGACCTGAACTCGCAGTTCTTCAATTCATTCGAGAATACCTATACGACTGTGCCCGTGTCGGGACTCAATACCGGGCGGCTTTCTTTCCTCCCACTTGTGGCTGATGCCGGTGATGGTGTAAAGATGTGCATTACCGAGACCGACCTTAACAATTACCCCGGAATGTATCTTGTAAAGAAGGATGGAGCGGAAAATACGCTCATGGGCAGATTCGCTCCTTGTCCGACGAAGGTAGAGGCCGGAGGGTACAACAATATACAGGGAGTAGTGAAAGAGCGTTCCGGCTATATTGCGAACGTAGACGGAGCCCGTGCTTTTCCATGGCGTGTGGCTGTTATCGGATCTGACAAGGATATAGCATCCACTGACCTGAGCTGGCTTCTTGCCGAACCGAGCCGTATTGCCGACACGAGCTGGATCAAGCCCGGCAAAGTTGCATGGGACTGGTGGAACTACTGGAACATCATAGGAGTTGACTTCGAGGCCGGGGTAAATACCGACACATACAAGCATTACATTGATTTCGCATCTGAAAACGGTATAGAATATGTGATAATCGACGACGGATGGGCAGCCGGAAGAGGTGAAGACCTTATGGTGATCAATCCCGACATTGATCTGGAAGCGATTTTGGCTCATGCAGCCAAGAAGAATGTAGGCATTATCCTATGGGCGGGCTATGGCGCTTTCAACCGCGATATGGAGGCCATATGCAAGCATTATGCCGATATGGGGGTGAAGGGTTTCAAGGTTGATTTCATGGATCGTGACGATCAGTTGATGACAGGGTTCAATCATAAGGCAGCCGAGACTGCGGCCAAGTATGGCTTGTTGCTTGACCTGCATGGGACACATAAACCGGCCGGACTGAACCGCACATGGCCGAACGTGCTCAATTTCGAGGGGGTACACGGCCTGGAACAGATGAAGTGGAGCCCAGGTACAGTAGACCAGATGAGCTATGACGTGACTATTCCGTTTGCACGTCAGGTAGCGGGTCCGATGGATTACACGCAGGGTGCGATGCACAATGCTACCCGAAGCAGTTATTATCCTTGCGGCCAACAGCCTATGAGCCAGGGTACACGTTGCCACCAGCTGGCTTTGTACATGGTACTTGACGCTCCGTTGAACATGCTCTGCGATTCTCCTTCAAACTATCGCAAGGAGCCGGAGTCTACCGCTTTTATTGCGGATGTTCCAACGGTATGGGATGAGACGCGTGTCCTTGCAGGTGAGATGGGAAAATATATCGTTACTGCACGTCGCAAGGGTGATACGTGGTGGATCGGCGGTATAACCGACTGGACGCCCCGCGACATAACAGTGGATCTGGCTCCATTGTCGCTCGTTTCCGGAAGCACCATAGAGCTGTTTGCCGACGGGGTGAACGCCCATCGCAATGCCTGCGACTACAAACGCACTAGCAAAACGATGCCTTCTGACGGTAAATTGAGATTGCACCTGGCTCCCGGCGGCGGTTTCGCTGCGAAAATAACAAAGTAAGCTGCTGTTCAAAATAATACTCGGACAGTAAACCTGAGACATGATAATACCTCCGGTATTGCCATTTATGTGAAACGATGGCAATGCCGGAGGTATTGCATGTGGGGGTAAATAATAAAAAACATCGAAAAATTTCTTAATAAAGGGATTGTTTGCTAATTTTGCACCCGATTTTTGAATAGTGAACTAAAAGACTGGTATTTAAAGGGTTTTGCGTCGGTTCACGTTTATTGCGTTTTTACGAATATCTTACATATTTATAGATTTGTTTTAAATCAACAGCGAAGATTAACACAAGAAGGTTATGTTTAGACATTACTCTAAAGGGCTAATTTTCTCACTGGTGGCGTCGTGTGCAGTTTCTACAGCGCATGCAGGCGTCGTGTCTGTAGAGAACGCCAAACAGTTGGCTGCCGATTTTTTCAACGCAAGCAGTCATGACAGATTAGCTTCTGTGGATGCACTTGATCTGGTGCATACGAGCGGTTCCGAGTCTCATCCGCTTTATTATGTATTCAATGCCCGCGAGGGTGAAGGTTTTATCATCGTTTCAGCCGATGACTGTACAACTCCGGTGCTGGGTTATTCGTTGGATGGCCGTTATGATGTGGCGTCTTTGCCTGCGGCCATGGAATGGATGATGTCCGGGCTTGAAAGCGAAATCAAGGCCGCTCCATCCTTGCAGCGGCCGGTAAACCATACCGAGCGCCGTAATATGGCTCGTAAGGCCGGTAAGGGTACATATGACAGGATCCTGCTTGGCACTCCGGCATGGAGCCAGGAGGCACCTTTCAACAATGCCATTCCCGGCCGTCCGTTGGTGGGCTGTGTCGGTACGGCGATGGGCATGATAATGAAGTATCATGAATATCCCTTACGTGGTACGGGGAGCTACAACGGTGTAAGCTTCGACGTGGAGTATGATTGGGATAACATGCGCATGGACAATTACCGCTCAGGCTTTTCCCAAGCAGAGGCTGACGCAGTGTCTACCCTCCTGTATCATACGGCGAGCAGTATCGGAACGCAATTCGGCTTTTCAGGGTCAAGCGCCTATGAGGTGAAGGTTCCGGCTGCCATGATCAATTATTTTGGCTATGACCCAGGCATTTCATATAAGAAACGTTCGGAGGTTTCCACCCAGGCGGAATTCGATCGCCTTGTAGAGGAGGATATCAAGGCCGGACGCCCTGTCCTGTATTGCGGTCAGGATATGACAGCCGGGCATGCATTCGTGGTTGACGGTTTTGATCCTGTGAGCCACATGATCCATGTCAATTGGGGATGGGCAGGAGCTTCCGGCAACAACAACGGTGGGTGGTATGCGAGCACGGCTCTCAATCCGTCCGTCAGCCAACAGCACAGTTTCAATAATCTTACGACGATAATTTACAATATCAAGCCTGGCAACGGAGACAATTCCATCTGGTCGCCGATCCATATAACTGCCGACGGTGGGCAGGTCGGTATGAGTTCCGATCTGGGCGGCAACCTTGAGGGCGGCAAGACATTCGTCGTGCGTGTGGGCAATCTCAAGAACCTGAGCTATGACAGATTCAGCGGAAAGATAGCCGTAGCTCTTTTTTCGGGAGACGGTACGTTCAAGACCACGCTCTGCGATCCGGATGGTTTCACCCTTGACGGGATGGCCATCTTCAATCGCGCATATGCCGATTTCAGTTGCAAGGCTCCATCCGCCATCGAGATTTCCGAGGGGGATGTCATAAGGATGGCTACGAGCGCAGACAATGGTTCTACCTGGCTTCCTGTGGCAGGTGAACTTATCACCAATAATGAAATTGCAGCCAAGGGTGCTGCTCCGCTCTATTTTTCAATAGGGCACACGAGTCCGCTTGTCGACGCGACCTTTAGCGGTGACGACAAGGTGATCCGTGGATGGAACTATGGTTTCAGCGTCGTGCCGGCGTATCCCGAACGCGATGTAGTGACTGTAAAAGCCAACGGATATATTCTTACTCCGGACAATAATTACCGTTATAACATCTCAAATGTGCTTTCAGACCAGAGCATAGCCATCTATGTGCAGAGGGCATCGGAGGTAAAGGAGAAACGGAGCATATGGGTAGGGGAGGCCGGTACGCTATCAACCCTTGTGGACGGGGCCGATGCCGGCACCATCAAGGATCTGACTCTCTTCGGTACGATCGATGCACGTGATTTTAGTTTTATGCGCAGTAGCATGAAACTCTCGAGGTTGGATATCTCGTCGGTGAATATCGTCGCCAACGGCACAAGTCAGGCGAATGCCATACCTCGCGAGGCTTTCCGAGGTCTGTGGGGTCTTAAGAGCGTGATTCTCCCCAATAATATAAACCGCATCAACAATGGCGCTTTCCGTTCGTGCGGCATTACGGAGATCGTGATTCCGGCGCGTGTGTCGACTTATGAATACAATGTGTTCAACGGGTCTTCCGGTCTGCGCCATGTATGGGTGGGTAATCCGACGCCGGCGTTCATAAACTGGTGTGTGTTCCATGGTACCAATACGGGTGCCATGACGCTCCATTGTCCAAGCGAGTCTGCCCTTAACAGCTACAATGGCAAGGATTACTGGAAGGATATTGCCAACAAGGTAGTGGAGACTTATCCTGTTCAGACCGATGTGACTCTTGCCGTGATGGAGGAGAAGGATGTTAAATTCGAGTCCGACATGGAACCGGGGCGCTATGCAAAGGGCACCAAGGTAGTATTCAAGGCGGAACATATCGCCGACAATGACGACCGTATGGACGTATATGCGAATTCCACTCTTCTAAAGGCGGATGCAGAGGGCAACTATGCCGTTACGATCAACTCCAACACCATCATACATTTCGATCTGGTGAAGCCTCTGGCGGTGAATTCTTATGCGTCTCCCTGGCAGTTGACAGACGACGGTGGAACGGTAGGTCTGCTCACCGATGTGGTCAATGTGATTCCCGGAGTGGAATTTACAATTCGTGCCAATTCGTTCAAGGTGCCGGAAAGCGCCGTGTTCTGGGCTGCAGTTCTTACGGATGCCAACGGGGCGATAAAGGAATTCATATCCCCGATAACAAACTGGACTGCAGGCACCGGCTCCGGCTTCAAGATGAATGTGAAATGTTGCGTGAAGGAATCGACCGTCCGTGAAGGAAACCTTATCAGGCTTGCGACATCGTATAATAACAAGACATGGGCTCTTGTAGGGGGAAGCAATGACAATGTGATAGATGCGTTGCCGGCTCTGAACAACCAGACACCGATATACAACTTCACTTTCCCGGAAGGGATAGAGGAGAAGGCAACCCTCTCCGGCACCGTTGCAAGTGCCGTTCGCGGTCGTGATCTTACATTCAGGATCACACCAAAGGATGCTACGGAGGTGGTGACTGTCAAGATCAACGGAGTGCCCTATGCTGTGGATGCCAAATCCGTGACATATTCCTTCATAGCGAAGGAGGATCTGGATTTTGACGTTCAGGTGATCAAGAAAGAGGTGGTCTCCGAGGTCGTGTTTGACCTCAAGGATGGTGAGCGCCTGTGGGATCCCAATAACTTTGATCTCATGCGTTCGAGATTCATGGCTGCAAACGGTAAAAACCGCATGGTTGTCAAAGGGAAGATTGACAGGACTGACTTCGAGATGTTCAAGCATGTTTATTTTGCTGCGCAGAAGTTCTCCGAGATTGACCTTTCTGGAGCGGTGATAGTGGCAGACCGTACAAATGCCTCTGCCTATCCTGCAGATGAATTGCCATCCAATGCCTTTTGGAGCGGTTCTGTCACCAACCAATCCTTGGTAAGCAATCTTAAACATGTGAAATTCCCGGCCACAGTAAAACGTATCGGCATGAATTCACTGGAAGGATGCTCTGAAATCACTGAGGTGGAACTGCCGCTTAACCTCTATAATGCCGCGACTGTATTTTTCAATGGCAAGGATCGTCCGTTCCAGGGAGGTCTTAAGAAAGACTGTTTCAAGGGATGCAACAAGCTGACAACGATATATTGCTATGCAGCTCCTGACGGGAACAAGGTGCATCATATAGATTTCAATTCTGTAAGCGGCATTGGAAATATGCCTCAGTATTATCCCAATACCTTGGGGCTTCCGGACTGTTCCAAAGTGACCCTTGTGGTAAGGCCGGAATATCTTGCAAAGTACAAGACGCCTCATTCAAGTGATTGGGGAGATGACTGGCAAAACGGTTGGGTCATCAACAAGTTCAACATACTTGGGGAGTATCCGGTGTATGGAGTGAATTTTGAGACTGCCCGTTGCTTTGTGCCTGACGAGAAGCAGGATCTCAACAAGATGGTATCGTTCCTTGGTGAAAATGTAGGCAAGGAAAGCATTCTGCTTTCCGGCAAACTTTATATAGGAGTGAAAAGCCGGATTACGGCAAATCGTCCGGATGGGGTCGATGACTTTGTGGCAGACTCCAAGGTAAAGGTCTACGACAATGGCAAACTTCTTCCCGATGAGAGTGTGGCAGAAGACGGATCGGTGACACTTACATATTACAACCCCAACAAGCATCCGGAAAAGAGCGGTGCGCATCAGGTAGATGTGGTCTATCTCTATGATGTGACTTTCAATTGCGCTTCTGGCAACATTGTGATAGAGCCGGCAGAGATCCGCAATAACGAGAGCCTCGGGGAGAGCGCCACTGAGTTTGAGTCGTTCAATTACTATTGCGCAACTGCTCCTGTCCTTGAAAGTGTGAAGGAGAACAGTCAGGTACGTTTCAAGGTCGCTCTCAAAGGGGTTAACACGTCGGAAGTGTATGAGGTGGTAAAGGTCGGAGAAAATGTCCTCACGCCTGATGAAGACGGCTGCTACACTCTGGATGTCATTGACGGCAACCTGGCCGTCAACGTATATGCCGTGCCGCGCAACGGTGCTACGCTCAATCCTGCCGAGGTAGGTGTGATAAATCCTGCCGAGGCCAAGGATGTGACTACTATTGCGTTTGCCGGTGCCGTTGATGCCGACAGGCTCAAGGAGGTCATTGACCAGTTCCCGGTCATAGAGAATATAGACATGTCTGAACTTACCGTCGCTCTTCCTGCTGGTGCACTTGCCGGTAATGAAACGTTGAAGACCGTGACGCTGCCTCAGGCGGCCGATATCGAGGCTGGGACATTCAAGGATTGTATCAACCTGACGAGTGTTGCTGTTCCCGAATGTGTGAATTACATAGGGGATGAGGCGTTCAGTGGTTGTTCTGCGCTTGAAAGCTTGAGCTTTACCGGTATAGTAGGCGTTGGGGACAATGCATTTGCGGGTTGCGAAAACCTCACTACGATTATCTTCAACTCGCCCAAGGAGGCGGCTCCCGCACGCGTGCGCCGCAAGGATGCGACACCACGTGTCGCAGGCTATTCTGCTGATGCTTTCAAAGGGCTCAACCCCAACTGTATAGTATATCTTGACGAGGATGAGCAAGTGCCTGATGCCAAAGCAAACTATGTTACTGTGCGTTCGTCCAGGCAGCCTGACGGCCAGATGGCTCGAGTGTATGAAGCTGTTGGCAGCATTTATCTTGACGGGGCTTATCCTTTCAATGCCATAAATACGTTCAGGATGCTTGACGGCAATGTTGTCAGCTATGAGATGGATCTTAAATCCTCTGATGGAAAAATCAACTGGCGTCCGCTGTTGTTGCCGTTTACCCCATCGCAGGTGGTGGATGGTGCCGGCAACGAGATGGCAGTGTATATCGGCCCCGACTGCCTCGTGCCGGATAGGAATTACATGGTAGGCACGCTCAGCAGGGCTATCGGGGATGATTTCCAGCTGACAAACAGCATAACTGCCAACGTTCCGCATATCGTGAGCCTGCATGCTGCTACGTTTGACCGCACTTTGTGTTTCATGGCGAATGGCGGTGAGGTAGTGCGTACACCTGACGATATCAGGATAAAGGGAGCGGACTATGATCTCGTCGGCACTTTCGGCAAACGTGAACTTGCAGCGCCTACGACTTACAAGCTGAGCGAAGACGGCTCCTCGTTCAAGGCGGAAGGTGCCGCATCGCGTGAGGTTGGCGAATCCTCTGCTACTACCGAGGTAGCTCCCTTCTCGGTATATCTGGAAGCTGAGCCTGATCGTATGTTCAATATCAACATCGATCCGGGTATTACCACCGGCGCGGATGCGGTGGAAGGCAATGAGCTGTCCAATGGCCTTAAGGTGGAACGTGACGGCGACATGTTGACGATCTATTCCGATTGCAAGCGTGAAGTGGAGATATTCAGTATGGACGGCATGATTGTGAGAATTCTCGGTCTTGTGGAGGGGCGCAATATCGTTGTCGGTCTCGCGCATGGCGTATATCTACTTGATGGTGTCAAGGTAGTGCTCTGATACCTCCCCAATATGACAAGAGGCTCTGTCAAGATGTGACAGGGTCTCTTGTCGTGTTGTGATGTGAGCATGTTGCCTCTCGGGATACTTGCATCGTATGACATGATTTTATAAATTTGTGTCTTGGTGATGACGATTCATGAAATTGATATTTAAGCCATATGGTTATTCTTGATATAAGATCCCGTTCCGCATTTCGCGAATGGTTGATGGCCAATCATGCGCATGAAAAGGAGTGTTGGATTGTGGCCAGAAGGGGTAAAAAACCGCCGGAGAACGCATTGTGGTATCTTGATGCTGTAGAGGAGGCCTTATGCTTTGGATGGATAGACTCCACTGTAAAAAATGTAGGAGGAACGATTGTCCAACGGTTTAGCCCACGTTCAAAAAAGAGCCAGTGGACGGAATTGAACAAGGAGCGATGCCGAAGGCTTGAGGCTCTTGGGCTGATGACTGACAGCGGGCGTGCCGTATGTCCCGACTTGTCTGTCGGGTTTGAGATGGACAAGGCTGTTGTCGATAGTTTCAAGGCGAATGCTGTCGCATGGGAAAATTTCAATTTTTTTCATCCGTTGTATCGGAGGGTGCGGATTGACAATATACAACGGAATAAGGCCAACAGGGAATTGTTTGACTACCGATTGAACAAACTGATAGAGGCTAGCGAAAAAGGCAAGATGATAGGTGACTGGAACGACGATGGGCGTCTCATTGAATATTGAAGCATGAGCGTTCAGCAGGGATCCCATGTGGCGAGATCAAGAGCCCCTCTAATAATCGGGAAAAAATCTTAGACAAACTCTAAAAGTTAACGGTCTTGGAAACCTTTGGTTTCCAAGACCGTTAACTGCTTTGCTTCTTGTTCGGGGTGGTCCTACTTGGGCTTGAACCAAGGACCTTCTGATTATGAGTCAGCTGCTCTAACCGACTGAGCTATAGGACCGGCATTCATGATAGGCCATTGAATGGCTCTGAATGTGGGCACAAAGTTACAGCTTTTTCCGAGAATAAAAAAATTTTGCCGATATTTCTTCTAAGATTTTTTATTGGAAAGATTCTGACAAGGGGGTGTTCAGCTTTTTATACAAACTCGAATGTGGAATTTTTATTTTCTTAAATGCTTTTCTACAGGGTTGTGTGTTATCCGTGTTAAAATAGGATCTTTGTTTTCAGGCCACGATATTTATGACTATTTTTGAAGAAAATTGGATGGCGTTCATAACCGTGTCAAACCAATCGTTCACACTCCGTCTAAAAGGGCGTTAAATAAAAATATATGCATTTGTCTGCGATAATAACGATGATCGGCTGTATGCTGTTTATGCCTGTCAGGCTATCGGGAGCCGGATCGGAGCGTTTTCAATTCAACCATCTTACTGCTACCGACGGTCTCTCGCATCAACAGATCAATGGTCTTGCACAGGACGAAGAGGGGTACATCTGGATTGGTACACGCAATGGCCTTGGGCGATATGACGGTTATCGTATCCGGAACTATTATCATTCATCTGATCCACGGTCGTTACGGCATAATTTTGTCAGGAAGATATTTCCGGACAGTAAGGGACGTATATGGATACTGACAATATCGGGTCTATGCCGTTACATGCCTGAGACTGATGATTTCAAGTATTATGGTATGGATGCTGATTTCGCTGCGATTGCCGAAGGGAAAGACGGAAGCGTGCTTTGCGGGGGCGAGGGTCTGTATGTGATCAGGGAGGAGACGGATTCGCTCGAACGGCTGGAATTCACTGAGGGATATGTAATCTCTCTCGCTTGCGGTAGGGACGGCGGATTTTTTGCCTCGACCAATGGAGGCGTGTTTCAATGTGACGCTGTGGGGGGAGTGTGGAGAAGAATGGACGAGGCGATTTACGGGGATTTCATCAATGGGCTTGATGCTATAATGCCCCTGTTTGTGGACAGGAGGGGACTGCTGTGGGTGGGACGCAACGGGCAAGGTGTGATGACAGTCAATCCTGTGACCGGAACTTCGGAAATACGGTTGCGGACTGGTACTGTGCGCACCATTGCCGAAGATGGCAATTACCGCATATGGCTCGGCACGTCGGAAGGGATTGTCGTAATGGACACCGATGGGACAAGCAAGAGGATATGTCAGGAGGCACACCGCTCTTCCTCGCTAAGCGATAATTCGATATACAGTATCTTGCCAGACCGGGACGGCAACATATGGGTGGGGACTTTTTTCGGAGGTGTAAACCTATATGTTCCCGACAGACACCCCTTTAGCGTTCCTTCACCCGAACATGACGAGGAGTCCCTGGGAGGAAAAGTGGTTAGAATGATGGCGGAAACCGAGGAGGGGACATTGTGGGTCGCCACTGAGAACGGTGGGCTGTTGCTTATGAACCGAAAGACGGGAGAAACAAGGCGTTTCAGGGGTATTCCTGATCTGGGATCGAACATACATAGTCTCTATCATGCTCCTGGAAGTTGTGAAATGTGGATAGGTACGTTTCGTAATGGTCTGTTCCGGTATCGTCTCGGCAATGGCGACTGGAAGCGCTATCTTCCGGCAGACGGCCTTGGTTCGGATGCGGTGTTCCACATAAATGCCGACCGCAAGGGGACCTTGTGGGTTGCCACTACGCAGGGGCTGGTCTATTATGACGACATGTCGGATAGCTTTAAGAATATAGGTGACGCTACTCTTGACTCAAATTTTACCTACGTCATTTTTCCTGACAGCAGTGGAGACTTATGGATAGGAACAACCCGGTACGGTCTCAGGCGCATTAGCGGTGATACGGGGATTATAACTCCGGTGAATGTGGATACGTCTCCGTTTAAACTCAATGATCCCTTCGTCACATGCATCTGTGAGGACAAAAGCGGCAATATGCTCGTCGGGAGTAACAATAGCGGAGTGCAGGTGTTGAATACCGGTGACGGCAGGGATGCTGTCCTTTCCGCCGATTTTTCCACCCTGGCAAATGCGACGATATGTGCCATTGTACCTGATGTCAAGGGTAATCTATGGATAAGCAGTGCCATAGGGCTATACCGTCGGGATGCAGAAACGGGGGAACTTGCCAGGTTCACTACAGCCGACGGCCTGCCTTCCACGCAGATGAATCTTTCGTCATGGCATGTAAGCGATGACGGTGAGATTTATTTCGGGACGGTCAACGGTCTGTTCTCATTCCGTCCAGAAAAGATTCTGCCAGCCTATCCACGCATAGCGCCGGTGCGCATTATTAAGGTGACTGCTAATGGGAAAGAATTGTATCCACGAGACAGCACCGGCCTGTTTGCAGGCGGCATGGATGGTGTCAAGCCTATCAATATGCCCTATTCGCTTTCACGCACCATTGACATAGAGTATGGCGTGATAATGCCGGGTACGGCGGATCGGATGCGTTTTCAGGCGCGGCTTGAAGGGGAAGGCTCGGAATGGCGCGACATGGGGAGTGAACGTCGTATCACCCTCTTCAATCTCTCACCGGGAACCTACACTCTGCAATTGCGTGCGTCGTCTGCGTCTGGAGGATGGGACAAGGCACCGGTAAATAGGTTTACATTTGTCGTTTCCCCTCCGTTTTACCGTTCTGCTGCGGCATATCTCGTATATATCTTTGTAGCCATTGTGATCGCAGTGGGCGCGATACGTTTTTACTTGATACGCACCCGGGAACGACGCGCGCTTGCGGAAGCACGACTGGAAAAAGAGAACGAGATTAAGATGAACCGCGCCAAGAGCGAGTTTTTCTCAATGATGTCGCACGAGCTTAAGACTCCTCTGACACTTATCGGCGCGCCGCTCAGGAACATGGCTCGCAATAAGGACTTGCCGTCAGATGTCCATGCCGATCTTAACCTTGCTGTCACGAATGCCGCGCGTATGGAAGAGATGGTAAACAACCTGTTGACATTCAACAAGGTTCAGCAAGGTGAGTTTCCGTTCGTGATACAACAAGGCGATCCGACCCGTGTCATTCGGCTGATCGGCGCCCAGTTTGCCGCCCATGCCTTGGAACATGGGTTGATCTTTGACATGGATTGCAAGGATATGCCTCCGGGGAAGCAACCCGAGATGTGGTTCTCAAAGGCGTATCTGGAACATATAATAGGTAATCTTCTGTCTAATGCGATCAAGTTCACCCCGAGGGGCGGACGGCTACGCCTGTGTTCCTGTGTCGGGTTGGAAAGCGGGGATACCCCCACGTTGACAGTGAAGGTGGTTGATACGGGATGCGGGATTGCTCCAGAGGAAATCGGCAAGATCTTCAATTATCATTACCGCGGGGAGGTTTCCGATAACGGCGGATGGGGGATCGGTCTGGCGCTTGTGAAGGTTCTCGTAGAGAAACACGGAGGAAATATCGGGGTTGAAAGCCGGCTGGGAGAGGGTAGCCGCTTCAAAGTCGTTCTGTCTTTGTGCAGGAATGACCTATGCGGTGCCACGTCATGTCCCGATGCAAAGGGATGCGCTTATGAACCAAAAGGTGAGACGTCATGCGGATCCGGTCAAACGATCCTGATCGTGGAGGACAACGAAGAGATGCTTGGTTTTCTGACGCGTGTCCTTGGTGAGCATTATAAGGTGCTGAATGCTTCCAACGGAGAGGTGGCTTTGAATATGGCACGCACGCAGCCGGTAGACTTGCTGCTTAGCGACGTGATGATGCCCGTGATGGACGGTCTGGAACTTTGCAGACAAATAAAGGAGGATTTTGCGACTTCCCATATCCCGGTTGTCCTTCTTACTGCACGCGGCAATGGAGAAAAGATGATAGAAGGACTTGAACATGGCGCTGACGCATACATGACGAAGCCGTTTACGCCGTATGGTCTGGAACTGCAGATACGCAACCTCCTTCATAGCATCAAGGCACGCAATGCAGCCACGGCCTCCGATCCGGAGAATGCCCGTGAAAGGGTGGATCTGACGGAACTTGACAAGAATTTCCTTGAAAGGCTCAATGAGCTTGTGACGGAGAACATCGCCAACAGCGATTTCAGTGTGTCCGACCTGACTGTGGCGCTTGGTGTGAGCCGGTCGCTGTTGTATGCCAAGATGCGTGCTCTCACCTCCATGGCGCCGGCTGACTACATGAGGTGCAAGAGGCTCGAGCTGGGTTGCACCCTCCTCAGGAACGGACATACTGTCTCTGAGACCGCATATGCTACGGGATTCACGGATCCGGCCCATTTTTCCAAGATGTTCAAGAAGCGCTACGGCATTTCCCCAAGCGATTTCGGTAATAGCGGACTCCGTCATGGGAATGCAAGTTGTGACTGACTTCATCAAGTCCATGAGGCGTAGTGGCGGTTTAACCGTAATATTGGTACAATATTCCGTTATTATGAAACGCTGGTGCGATTCAGGGGTAGTAATTTTGCGACATAAATCAATGCCGTAGGCATTCGGTAAGAAAACAATCATACAATAGGAGGCTGATGAAACGACTTGCAATAATACTGACCGCAATTATCCCGATAATTACAAATACAAATGTCATGGCACAACCGAAGATTACCCAGACCGCCGGGCGCACCGTACTTGGTGATTTCGCTCCGAAATTCGCGGAGCTTAACGATGATGTATTGTTTGGAGAGGCGGTATGGAATGACACCACTCTTTCGCTCCATGACCACAGCATGGTGACCATATCCATACTGTTGGGAAAAGGGATGATTGATTCCTCATTCCGTTCACACCTCGAAATGGGCAAGAAGCACGGGATTACCC
>CAJTYH010000044.1 GCA_910583675.1 uncultured Muribaculaceae bacterium | reverse complement strand
CCAGGACCCCAACATTAAAAGTGTTGTGCTCTACCAGCTGAGCTAGCGAATCAATCCCGCGAATGAGGGCGTCTAAAACAAATCCCCTCAAAAGCGATGCAAAGGTACAAACTAATTTTAACTTGTCCAAATTTTAGGAAGTGTTTATTTGCCATTTGTGCGAAAATGCACAGAAAATGCCCGTTCAGCAAATTCTTACAGGTTCCAGCTTCTATTTGTGAGCCCTGAAAATGTGCATTCAAACAAGAATGTCAGGTGTCAGAGGAACTTTTTTCGGCACTGATTGTCTTATACATAAGAGGGATATGTTTCATTTCTGCCGTCAGAGATATTCTTGAACTCGTGCAGTCAAATCGTATAAAATTCACTCACATGCCTGCATCTTCTCCACAGTCATTACACGCAGCCCCGCAGCGCGGCCGCCATGTCGGACGCAGCATCATGCGCATGATGAACTTCATTGTGCTCTTGCTGTCTATCGTCCTGATAGTGTGGATCTCCCTTGATACTTTCCGTCAGGTTGAATTCTTACAGAACGGAGCATATATGAAGTTCCAGTTCTGGGTGTGCGTATTTTTCATACTTGATTTTTTTGTGGAGCTGGGGTTCTCTGACGACAAATGGCATCTTTTCCGCCATCGTATTGTCTTTCTGTTGCTTTCCATACCATACCTTAACATCATCAATTTGATGGACATCCATCTCAGCCATGATGCCATCTATTTCGTGCGTTTCATCCCGTTGGCCCGGGGCGCGTTGGCCGTATCCATAGTCATAGGATACCTTTCCACCAATGCCATAACAAGCCTGTTCATCTCTTACATCTCCATCATCCTGATGGTCACGTATTTCTGCTCCTTGATCTTTTTCCAACAGGAGGCGGGGCTTAATCCAGACGTAAACGGCTATTGGACTGCATTGTGGTGGACGGCAATGAACCTTACCACCGTCGGTTGCTCCATATCCCCAGTCACCGTTGCCGGAAAGATAATTGCGGTGCTGCTCCCGATCTGCGGCATGATCGTCTTTCCCCTTTTCACCGTGTACCTTACCAATTATGTCAGTCGGAACGTGAAAAAAGCCCGCGAGAAAGACCTATAAAAGAAAACTCTTGTATTTCCAAGTTGAAATCGCAAATATTCTTCGTAAATTTGCGAAACTGAATTTTAGTTCTGCTTATGGAAAAAACGTGGAGGTGGTTCGGCCCCAATGACAAGATAACCCTTCCCATGCTACGTCAGATTGGCGTGGAGGGGATAGTTACGTCACTGCATCATATACCCAACGGTGAGGTATGGCCGCTCGAGGAGATAGAGAAGATGAAATCGCTCATTGCTTCCCATGGCATGCGATGGAGCGTAGTGGAAAGCCTTCCGGTGGCTGAAGCCATAAAGTACGCCGGCCCCGAGCGCGACGCGCTTATCGAGAATTACAAGATAAGCCTTGCCAACCTCGGGAAGGCCGGAGTGAAGACCGTCTGTTATAACTTCATGCCGGTGCTTGACTGGGCACGCACGGATCTTGAGCATCCCAACCCCGACGGGACTACGAATCTCTACTTCAACCGTGCCGAGTTTGCGTATTTCGACATCCGCATCCTCCGTCGTCCCGGTGCCGAGGCGGACTGGGATGAGCGCACACTCCAACGCATGGAAAGTCTCGCTGCAACCATGACACCGGAGAAGGAAAATTCCCTTGTGGAGAATATCGTGATAAAGACACAGGGTTTCGTCAACGGCAATTTCTCGGAAGGGGAGCTTAATCCCGTGGAAAAATTCCGTGAGCTGCTGAAATTATACGACGGAGTGGACAAGGACACACTGCGTGCCAACCTCAAATATTTCCTTGAGGCCATAATGCCGGTCTGCCGACAGTATGACATCAATATGTGCGTCCATCCCGACGATCCACCCATGCCGGTCTTCGGCCTGCCGCGCATTGTGACATGTGACGAGGACATACAGTGGTTCCTTGATGCCGTACCCGACGAGCACAACGGCCTTACCTTCTGTGCCGGTTCCTTGAGCGCCGGCGCGCACAACGACGTTCCTGCTCTTGCACGCAAGTACGCGTCCCGCACCTGGTTCCTGCACCTGCGCAGTTGCGACGTTCTTCCCGACGGAGACTTCCGCGAGGCATCGCATCTTGCAGGCCGCGCCGACATAATATCCCTCGTCCGAACTTTCGAGACACTGAAGCCCGGTCTCCCCATGCGTGTTGATCATGCCCGACAGATGCTCGGAGACGAAAAAATGGGTTACAACGCAGGTTACTCCTTCCATGGGCGCATGCTCGCCCTTGGTCAGGTGGAGGGTATCATGGCCACCGTAGCACGCGAGATACAGGAAAACAGGATCTAAACGCAAACAAATATCATACCATGAACGAGATATTTTCAGTAAAGGATAAGGTAGTCGTGATTACCGGAGGCACCGGTGTCCTCGGCAGCTGCATATCCTCCTATCTTGCCGCGGAAGGAGCAAAGGTCGCCATCCTCGGCCGACGCCAGTCGGAAGGTGATCGCCTTGTGGCGGAAATCACCTCTAAAGGTGGAGAGGCCATTTTCGTGGCCACCGACGTGATGGACGAGCAATCCGTGCAATGCGCATGCGACAACATCCTCGCACGCTTTTCCCGCGTGGATGCCCTCCTGAATGCAGCCGGTGGAAATATGCCGGGAGCAACCATCGCCCCCGATGGCAATATATTTGATCTCAAGGTCGAGGATTTCCAGAAAGTGCTTGATCTGAACCTTACCGGCACCGTTATTCCCACTCGCATTTTCCTACGTCCCATGGTGGAAGCGGGGAAAGGTTCCATCGTCAACTTCTCATCGATGGCGGCTTTCCGTCCTCTAACTCGTGTTCTCGGCTATGCCGCCGCAAAAGCCGGCATAAGCAACTTCACAGCCTTCATGGCCAATGAAGTCGCCACGAAGTTCACCTCCGGCATACGTGTCAATGCCATAGCACCCGGATTCTTCCTTACCAATCAGAACCGGGCACTGCTTACCAACCCCGACGGCTCCCTTACACCCCGTGGAGCGGATGTAATCCGCCAGACCCCCTTCAAGCGTTTCGGGAAGCCCGAGGAGCTTTGCGGCACCATACAATACCTCATCAGTGACGCTTCCACCTTTGTCACTGGCACAGTCGCCGTCGTAGACGGCGGCTTCAACGTCTTTGCGATGTAGCCCTTGTGCTGAGCCGTAAGGCGAAGCCTCCCCCATCCGCCGAAAGGATTATTTCCCTTTTGCCAGCGACCGGTTGATCTTGTAGAAATCACCTACGGCCTTGTATCCTATTCGGAATATGCGCCGTAGGTTTATTGAGTTTACGCCCCCTTGGCGTGGCTTGAAGGTGATCGGCAACCAGCGGCATTTCAGCCCCTGCTTCACGGCAATGGCTGACAAGGCAACGTTGGCGAGAAAGAAATCCTTTGGAATGCATGCGAGGACGGGTTGGATGCTTTTTGTATTCATCAACCTGAAAGGCGTGTTGGCATCGGCAACGTTCACATGGAATGTCGCCCTTACCACCCCTTTCAGCACCTTTGTGACTATTATGCGGCTTACTCCGTCCTGACGGGCTGCCCGGTGCCCGATCTGCATGTCATACAGTTTCCTGTTTGCCCAGAAAGGCTTGAATTCCTCCGGATCGGTCTGTCCGTCGCTGTCTGTCTGGAATATGTATTCTGCTCCATGTCCGATGGCATAGTCGTACAGGAACATCACCGTCGCTCCATGCCCCGAATTCGGTTTGTTCAGAGGAATGAAGCGCGGATATTCATGCCTGAGCGCTTCCATCTTTTCCCATGTAGTGTCCTTTGAGCCGTCGTTGGCTATTACGAGCCATGCATCCGTCCCGTCCGCGGCGAGCTTGTCCACTGTTTTGATCCATTGTTCCACGACTGCCCTTATGTTGGCTTCCTCGTTGTAAGCGGGCATCACGAAAAACACTTTCTCTTTCAATGCTTCCATAGTGTAATGTCTGAATTAGTCGGTTGAGTATTTTAATTGGCTTTGCATGAATGGTTTGTCCGGAATGTTATCGCCTTGTTTAGCATGAACTGTATCAAGGCCACCAATACGATTGTAAGTAGTTTCGAATAAAACTCATTGATACCCAATTTGTCTACCGCTACATATAGCATCCCGGTGCTGATGGCAAGCCCTATCATTCCGATCAGGTAGAATGATGCGAATCTCATCTTTGCGTGGTCTTTCACCTTGAAGTTGTAACGCCTGTTGAGGCAGAAGCTGGTGATTATTCCCACGTTGACCCCGATCGCATTGGCGATAAGCAGATTGACCCCGATCAGTATCATTGTCGAATATACGCAGAAGTCTATTGACGATGCCATAGCCCCGATTACGCCATAGAGCACCAGATTGCGATAACGCCTGAGAAGTGATATGAATGTCCTCTTCATTGTTTCACATATATTCGTTCAGATATTTCGGTATAGCTCTCTGGGATGGTGTCGTTTCCGAGGAATTTGCTTAGAAGCAACGACCCGGACGGGAGGCTGTCGAGTATTGCACCATTCTCCTTTTTCATGTCACGCTTTCTTATGCCGATGCAGTGTATGGTGCCCTTTAGCATGTGGAACCTGTCTGGGTAGCCCGCTTCCTTGGCCATCTTCCTGAGTGAACCGTACTCAAACAGGTATCGCACTTCCGGAGATGCTCCGCGGCTGGTGTATATCGTGTCGGTATTGTCGTAGTCGATGCCTCTCAATAGTTCGGCGGTGTTGAAGTATTCGGTGGGTTGGAGGTTCGAGGCACCGTATACCGCCGATACACCGGCTATGAGGAGACACAATGCTGCGAGGGTGCTCCACTGGAAAGCAGTGCTTGATGTTCGTTTGCCCATCAGTGAACAGATCCAGCAGAGAAGCATCACATACAGCATCCATATGAACGGTCCTCCCTTGTTGCCGAAGAAATTCCATGGCAGCATTTTCAACGCACCTAAGGCTACAAACATGAGGTTGAATGTCCAGAATATGACTGTCAGCAGTCTGGTGTCGGGAGTGAGTTTCCGCCACGTGGCAACTATCGCCACGGCAAGTACCCAGAAGATTATGGATCGTTTGCCGGTTTCAAGATAGCCGATGTAGCTGAGTGGAGCGATCCCACCGTTCTGTATGCTCATTGCATAAACATATATGTATGTCGCCGTGCATAGCAGGGGTAGTCCGAATACGACGCTTTTAATGATCTTCTGTCTTGACGTATCAATCCTGTTGCACCAGATGGAGTACACCACGAAGCAACTGTAAAGTCCTCCTGCCATGAGCATCGTATATCTCGCTGTGACAAATGCCGACAATGCAAGCGAGCATGCCAGCAGCTGCGACAATGAATTGTTCTTCCTGAGATGGAAGATCATCCATAGACCATATGCCATTCCGCATAGCTCCATTGAATATGCACGCAGCTCATGGCATTGGCTGCCGTTCCCCCATAGCGCGAACAGTATAAGGCCACTTGCCGCCGATACAGCCCGGTTGCCTGTTATAAGTTTTACGGCGAGGCATGTAAAGATTATGGCTCCGATAAAAAATATGAACGAGAGTGTCTTTAGCCAAATGGCACTGTCTGATACCATGCTCCAGAAATGGAGTATCAGCCCGTATCCACCCGGGTCTTGATTGTAGTGTGAATTGCTGTATATCACATCCGCTATTCCTCCCGAAGTGGCATAGGGTTCTGACCAATGGTTCAATCCTTTGGCAATGAAGAATTGTCCCGCTTCGTCATACCATAGCGTTTCCGCCGTAAGGTTCCTGGCGGCATAAGCCAGAAGCACTGCGTATAGTGTGCAAGTGACTGCATAAAACCACTTCCGGTTATTCCTTGTTTCAATGTGTGTCATAGGATCAGGATATTATATTCTTGAAAGTTTTCATGCACGCTTCTATCACCTTGTCCATGTCGTAATATTTGTACTCGGCAAGGCGTCCGCCGAAAATTACGTTTTCCTCCTTTTCGGCAAGGGCTTTATACCTGTTGTAGAGGCTCATGTTGCGCTCGTCGTTTACGGGATAAAACGGTTCCATGCCTGGTTTCCATTCTGTGGAGTACTCGCGTGAGATCACCGTCCGGGGATTTTCGTAGACAGCCTCTCCGAAGCATTCGAAGTGCTTGTGTTCGATTTTACGTGTATAGGGAGTTTCGCCATCAGTGTAGTTTACAACGGCGTTTCCTTGATGGTTTGGTGTATCCATGACCTCTGTTTCGAATCTGACGGTTCGATATTCAAGTTTGCCGTGGCAATAGTCGAAGTATTCGTCTATCTGGCCTGTGAAGACCACCGTATCGCACATTTCGTTCCATCTCTTGCGGTCTTCGAGGTAGTCTGTTTCGGTCAGTATGTCGCATCCATCCGTAAGACGCTTGATCAGGCGATTGTAGCCACCTTCCGGTATCCCCTGGAATGCGTCGTTGAAATAATTGTTGTCGAAGACCCATCGTAGCGGCAGTCGCTTGATTATGAATGGTGGTAGCTCGCTGCATGGCCGTCCCCACTGCTTTTCGGTATATTCCTTGATGAGGATGTCGTATATTTTCTGTCCGACGAGGGCGAGTGCCTGCTCCTCGAGGTTGCGGGGGGAGCCCGATGGCATTCGGCTCAGCGCCTCTCGGCGCTCAAGGTCTATTTTTCTGCGGGCTTCATCTGGGGTGTTTACGCCCCATAGGGCGTGAAATGTGTTCATGTTGAAGGGCAGATTGTACAATTCCCCCTTGTAGTTGGCGACGGGACAGTTGGTGTAACGGTTGAATGGCACGAGACGCGTCACGAAATCCCACACTTCCCGGTTGGAAGTGTGGAAGATATGTGCGCCATATTTGTGTACGTTGATTCCGGCGATGTTTTCGCAGTAAAGATTGCCGCCGATTACGGGGCGACGATCAAGGATAAGTGATTTTTTGCCGTGTGTTTTGGCGAGGTATGCGAACGTAGCACCGTAAAGTCCGGCACCGGCAATTACGAAGTCGTAATGCTTCATTGGATATTTTCGGCCATTGGGGGCGCTCCCAGCGCTTGGCCTGTTCATCGGCGTGAATATGCAAAAAAGACGTGGGAGCATTACCGTTGCTTATCCCACGCTCAGGCCTTCGCATTGCCTACCTGTAGAGATAAGCAACGCTGCCAGCCCACGCCATTATGATTATGCGACATTACATGTACCACACATCCGGAAAATCCGCGATTCTCCGGAACATGAAGTTCAAATGCCGATCATCTGCATAATCGCCATGGACGCCACGTTGCCTAATCTTGCTACAGGTTTCAAAGTTGCGAAGTTTGAGCGTGCAAGATAGACGTGTAAACGTCTTCTGTTTCTAAAATTTAAGCCCTCTTACCCTCCGGCATGCGGGCTGGTACAAAATTACGAAATATTTTTATAATTGTAAAATGACTCTTTTCAGTGGTGTTTGATATAGTTTGTGTTTAAGTTTCCTCTATGCTTGCATCTCGGTGCTGAGCCGCAATGCGAAGTCCTTTTTTATTTCCCGGAGTAGAGGAGGGTGAAGCCGAGCAATCGGTCATAGCGCTCGCCGGGGGCGCGGTAATATACGGCTGCCTGGTATTCGTTGACAGTTTGATGAAAGTCTCCCTCCACGTCGGCCGTGCGTGCCTCCCCTTTTTTCTTTGAGCGGGGGAGTGCCAGGTATTGGTAGTTGTATGCTCCTTGTTTGAGAAGCAGCGCCTTGTGGTATACACCCGCCTCTTCGTCGTATTTCATTCTGGAGGAGTCGTCGAAGTGGCGATAGGTGAGATCACCGTCAAGATACACATCGGCATCCAGCAGGGGAAGCATCCTGAGGGTGAAGTGCACCACGGAATAGTCGGCCTCCGTATCGGATTCCTGGGAATTGTATTCCCTTATGAAGAAGCGTCCGTGCTGGGTGCTGTCGAAATAATACGGTTTTGCATGCCGTGGCTCGGCCACCGCAAGGATATGATGGTAGTAAGGATCATGGAAGTCTATCTCCTCCACCCCCATTCCGGGATATGTAAGTTGCACCGTCTCCATGCGGCGGTATTCGTTGCCCCCCTTGAATATCAGTTCCGGGATATGCTCGTATATGGCGCTGCTGCCGTTGACCCGCGACGGATGGGTTATGATCTTTGTGTTGTCTGAGCGTCCGTTCTGAGTTACGACGAGTTTCAAGTCATTGAAGATGTCACGCACCGGATAGCGGTTAAGGTCTACCGAAAGGCTTAGTTGCTGATGCTCCTTGTTGTAGTCTATGTCGGTGCGCGAGGTGGCTTCTCCTGTGATATGGGCTGCGCCCTCGGAAACCATGAACCTCACCTGCAGGAGTATATCCTCAGGCTCGTTTTCCGGATACACTCGCAGGAGATAGTTGCCGGAAAGTTTGAACCGGAAATCATCGTTCGGCACGGTTATGCTGTAGTGCACATAGTGCACCGCAGTGCCGCGTGAGAACTTGTAGTCGGTTACGTCGGCATAGTTGAAACCGTCAAACACTTCGGTATCTACCAAGTTTGACAGGCCCCAGTCCGCATCGCAATGGTAGATGGAGTAGCGCAGGTAGTCGCGTTCCTCTCTCAAGACATCAAACCCTATGGTCAGGCAGTCGCCACCGTCAAGTGAAATGACGGGTGGCGCCAGACGGTCACCGTCTACTTCGGTGGTAAGCGTCCGGAAATCCTCGTTGAAGATACCGGTCATGGTGTTGTCTTGCGCCCCGGATGCGTTGAGGCAGGAAATTGCGGCGCATGCGAGCGCCGTTTTAAATCGCAGGGCTGAAAAATCTGGCATAGGTGTCGGATGCTGAGGCTTGAGGTCGATGTCCGGTTTGGCTGTTCTCTTGGCGGATTGCTACCATTGTATGGGAGATTTCCCATGTTTGGTAAGGTAATCGTTGGCCAGTGAGAAATGATGGTTGCCGAAGAAGCCGCGGTATGCCGATAATGGCGACGGATGAGCCGAACTGAGAACCAGATGCCTGTTACGGTCTATGAGGGCGCTCTTGCTACGTGCGTAGCTTCCCCAGAGTATGAACACTACATTGTCCAGTTTCTGGGATATGGTGGAGATCACATGGTCGGTGAATGTCTCCCATCCGTGTCCCTGATGCGATCCGGCATGGTGCTCGTCTACCGTAAGGGTCGCGTTCAGCAGCAGTACCCCTTGTTTAGCCCATCGTGAGAGGTCTCCGTCCTGAGGCATGGGGGCGCCTGTGTCGTCGTGCACTTCCTTGAAGATGTTTACCAGCGAGGGGGGCATCTGGATACCGGGATTCACGGAAAAACAGAGGCCGTTGGCCTGTCCCGGGCCATGGTAGGGATCCTGCCCGAGGATCACCACTTTAACATCTTCAAAGGGACATGCATCAAAGGCCGCGAAAATGCGGCTGCCGGGGGGATATACCCTACCGCTCCGGTAGCGCTCACTTACGAATGAAGTGAGCGCACCGAAGTAGGGTTGATCCCATTCGCCGGAAAGTGCTTCCTTCCAGCTCTGTTCTATCTTTACGTTGCTCAATTGGAACGGTTTATTTGCGGGTTAATGGAGAGTAGTTGTCAGAGTAGCGGAACATCTGGGGGAGGTAGTCCTCTTCATATGTCACGTCTATGTCTATGATGCGTCCCTTGTCATCGAGTACGGGTGTGTACACAGGGTTTACGAAACCCTTGTACGGAGCGATGCTTAGTTTTGCATAGCGGTCGAGTACTTCACGGTGGAGTTTTGGATCTACCTTTACGGCATATTGTTCCACAAGTTTGGCACCGGCTGCGTAGTCACCTTCGCTCTTTATGCGTTGTATCTCGGCAAGAAGTTTGCCGAAGAGTTCGCGCAAGCGGCGGTAGTCGTTGATCTTCACATATGTCTTGCCGTTTTTCGTGACAAGTTCCACCACATTGTCCTTCTTGCCGTGCTCGAGCGCCCATTCGGCAATCAGCTTGCGGTTGCGCATGTGCGCTTCCTCTACGTCCTTGCCAGGCTCTATGCGCATCAGCTGGGTCATGAGGCCGTTGAGCATGTACTTGTAATATTCGGCCTTGTATGCGTCGGGGTTGTCCAGAAGTCCCAGCTCAAGGAGATGCGGGTCTGCCAGGTAATAGAGCGCGAACAGGTCGGCACGCGTCTCCTCCAGCGTAGAACCGTGGGCTTTCAGTGCATCGGGATCCACACCGGGCAATAGTTGTCCGGATCCATGTCCAAGGCACTCATGAAGGTCGGTATGGAGGTTGTCGGTGATGAAAAGGTATTTGTCAAGGAGGTCGCGTGTAGGTTGGTCTATCACGAATTCCTCGTTGAAGCCGTTGCCGTGCGATGCATCGTCATATGCCTGTGTGATGTTTTCTATGGTCACCGACTTGGAGCCGTGCGATGCGCGGATCCAGTTGGCGTTCGGCAGGTTGATGCCTATCGGAGTGGACGGATATGCGTCCCCGGCAAGGATGGCGGCATTGATCACCTTCGCGCTTACACCCTTTACCTCCGGTTTGCGGAAACGCGGGTCTACTGGTGAGCGGTCTTCAAACCATTGGGCTGCATTGGAGATGGTCTCCGTGCGTTCCGATGCCTTGGCATTCTTGAAGTTGACGATGGACTCCCATGCGCCGGTCATCCCGAGCGGGTCGCCGTAGCTTTCTATGAATCCGTTGATGAAGTCAACTACAGGAGTGGTATCCTCCGTCCATAGTATAGAGTATGTGTCGAATGTGCGCAGGTCGCCTGTCGTATAGTATTTTATCAGTTCGATTATGCTGTTGCGCTGTTTCTCTGTCTCGGCATAGGGGAGTGCCTTGTTGAGGTTCTCGACTATGCGCTCAATGGCGGCAGAGTAGAGGCCACCGATCTTGTAGGGTAGTTCCTTTACCTTGCCGTTCTCCTTCACCACTTTGGTGTTCAGGCCATAGGAAATGGGGGTCTTGTCGTTCGGATCTTTCTTTGCGTTGAAATACTCCTCAACCTCTTTCTGGGTCACACCTTCATACAGATTGTTCGCGGAGGTAAGTATGAGATCGGCACCTTCAGCCTGGTTTACTCGCTTGGGCATGAAAGCTGGATCGAAGATCAGGCGCATCACCATACGCCCCTCATCGGGAGATATGTTTTTTGCCACTTCGGGATTTTTCTTCATGAGGTTGATGAGTTGACCCTCGAACCAGTTCTGTGTGAATCCGGGGGTGAACTTGTCGGTACTGTAATGGTGATAGGCTCCGTTGCCGAATTCTATCTGCTTGAGGTATGTCTCGAAAGCCTTGAAATTCTTGTCATCGCGGTTGCCGTCGTAGTTGCGGTATATACCCTCGGCAATCTGTCTCAGAGCCAGGTTGTATTTGCCGTTCTGATCCCAGAGGATGTCGCGCCCGGCGAGGGCGGCTTCCGTAAGGTAATATATGAAGAGCTTGCGGTCAAGCGGGAGTTCGTTGAAGCCCGGCACCGTATAGCGCAGCACTTCTATGTCTGCGAAGCGGTCTACGATCGTGCCGGAAGGATTCTTTGGGTCGAGATGGTTTGCCATTGCTGATGATGTTATGGCTGCGGCGCATATCGCTGCCACCAGTATTCGTTTTGCCATATTCTTGAACTGTTTATTACTTTCAAATTGTGCTGAATGTGCTGAGCCGTAAGGCGAAGCTCCTTTATTCCACATACAATACCAGCCCTTTTAGGTATTCTCCCTCGGGATGGTAGATGTTTACCGGATGGTCTGCCGGCTGTGTGAGCTGATGCAGTATGCGGATGCGTCGTCGGCTCTGTGCCGCTGCCGAAAATACAGCCAGGCGGAACTGTTCGCGGCTTACCGCCTGGGAGCATGAGAATGTGAAGACTATTCCACCCGGAGCGATCTTCTCGAAAGCCTTGGCATTTAGTTTCTGGTAGCCGCGAAGTGCGTTGCGGAGCGCGCTACGGTGCTTGGCGAATGCCGGTGGATCAAGCACTATGAGGTCGTAGGAGTCTTTCTCCATGTTGTCAAGGAACTTGAATGCATCCTCCGCGTATGAGCGATGGCGGTCTGTACCCGGGAAGTTTAGTGCTACGTTGGCATCGGTGAGTGTGATGGCCTTTTCGGAGCTGTCCACTGAATGTACCAGGGCCGCATCCCCTTTGAGGGCGTATACCGAAAAGCCCCCGGTATAGCAGAACATGTTGAGCACGCGCCGTCCGTGGCTGTAACGTTGCAGTAGTTCCCTGTTGTCGCGTTGGTCAAGGAAAAATCCTGTTTTCTGGCCGCGAAGCCAGTCTATGTTGAATTGCAGGGCGTTTTCCGTGGCCACTGAGGTCTCGAAATCTCCGATGAGGTAGGTGTTCTGAGGATCGAGGTGCGCCTTGTATGGCAGTGTGGTCTCGGACTTGTAATACACGTTGCGCACGTCCAGTCCCGGAAGTTCCACGATGGCACGTGCCACGTCGTGGCGTGCGAAATGCATTCCCGGGGAGTGCGCCTGTACCACGGCTGTAGGGCCGTAGATGTCCACGACAAGGCCGGGAAGGAAGTCTCCCTCACCATGCACGAGTCTATAGGCGTTGTTGTCCTCACGTGCCAGACCGAGAGCTTTGCGGAGGGCAAGTGCGTCTGTCATGCGTTTTCGGTAGAAATCCTCCGGCAGGTTTTCCGTGCCGAATTCAAGGATGCGCACGGCAATGCTCCCTATCTGGAAATGCCCGATCCCTACCAGCCGTCCGTCGTGGGTGTGCACGGCCACGGTTTCCCCCTCTTCCAGGCCGGTAGGCAACGGTTCGGCCAAGGCTCCGGAAAACACCCATGGGTGGAATCTGTCAAGCGACTCCTCTTTTCCCCGTTTTAATCGAATATCTTTAATTGGCATGTGATTATTTTATTAGGAAGCGGTAAATGTCGTTGGAGTTGGCATATACAAGCAGTGCAAGCAGGAGGAACATCCCGGCTGTCTGTGCATATTCAAGGAATTTCTCTGACGGTTTGCGCCGTGTGACTACTTCCCACATAAGGAACATCACGTGGCCGCCGTCAAGCGCCGGGATGGGGATGATGTTCATGAATCCAAGGATAATGCTCAGGAATGCAGTCATTTCCCAGAACGTGCGCCAGTCCCATTTGGGCGGGAACAGCGAACCTATGGCTCCGAAACCGCCTATCTGTTCCGCGCCTTCCTTGCTGAAGAGGTGTTTAAGTGATCCCACATAGGTCACAAGCATGTTGGTGCCGGTATCAATCCCTCTTGGCACGGCTTCAAGAAGGTTATAGCTCGTTGTGTACCATTCGAAGATCTCGTCGGGCGATTTAAGGCCGAATCCGAGCTTGCCACCCTCGGTGGGGGTCGCCTTTACCGTGATGGTCTGTTCGCCGCGTTGGAGTGTTATGTCGGTCTCCTTTCCGGCATATGCCATAAGGGCGGGAGCGAGTTCGGTATATGAGGGTGTAAGGCTGTCTCCGATGGCGATTATGCGGTCGCCGACCTCCATCCCGGCTTTGGCAGCCGGTTCGCCCGGCATTATCTGTTTCACATAGACAGGTATGCGGAACGCCATGAACTGTTCATCCTGCGGGAGTTTCATTACGGCATCCTTTGGAAGGGCGATGGTGACAGTGTCGCGATGGTTGCGCAGTACGGTTACATTGCGCGCTTCAAGCATGTCGAAAAGCGCCGACCGGCTGCGTGCGTCAATTAGTTTGCCGTCTGCCTCAAGCAGTATGTCGCCGTTGCGGAATCCGAGTGCTTGTGCAGCGGGAGTGAAGTCCATACCTTCGTATGCGTTCTGGAATGGGATGGTTTTCTCTCCCCAGTACCATGCGATTCCGGTGTAGATGATGAATGCAAGTATGAAGTTGTTGAGCACTCCACCGGTCATTACCAGCAGACGCTGCCATGCAGGTTTGCTTCTGAATTCCCATGGTTTGGGTTCCTGGGCCATCTGCTCCTTATCCATTGACTCGTCGATCATCCCCGCGATCTTGACGTAACCGCCCAACGGCAGCCATCCTATGCCGTAGGTGGTCTCGCTGTTCTTTGGTTTCCATTTGAACAGTGAGAACCAAGGGTTGAAGAAGAGGTAGAATTTTTCTACCCTGATTTTGAAGATGCGTGCCCACATGAAGTGCCCAAGCTCGTGGATAATGACCAGGAGCGAAAGTGCGACTACAAGTTGGGCGGCCTTTATAAGGAATGATTCCATCTGATTCTGTTTTCGTGTATCTTGGTTGGCTGTGTGACAGGAAGTGTCCTGAAAATAATGTTATGATGGGTTGCCGTTTGACATGTTCACCAGCCGGCTGGCATACTCGCGTGCGGCTGCGTTGGTGGCGATATAGTCGTCAAGCGTCGGTTTTGCTATGAACGGGATGGCCTCAAGTGTCTCCATTATGAGCGGATAGATGCGGGTGAAGCCGATCTGTTCGCGTAGGAATGCAGCCACAGCTATCTCGTTGGCCGCGTTTATGACACAGGCCGTGTTCCCACCCTTACGCAGGGCGTAATGGCCGAGTTTTATTGCCGGGAAACGTATTGCGTCAGGTTCCTCGAAGGTGAGATGTGCCATACGCTCGAGTGTCAGAGGATTGTCGGAGGTCGGTAGGCGGGACGCTTCTCCGAGGGCATATCTTATCGGAAGGCGCATGTCGGGCACTCCGAGCTGTGCCTTGATCGAACCGTCTACAAACTCCACCATGGAGTGCACGATGGATTGCGGGTGCACCAAGGCGCTGATGCGGTCGGGCGCTATCCCGAAAAGCCAATGGGCTTCGATTATCTCGAACGACTTGTTGAGCATTGTGGCGGAGTCGATAGTGATCTTGGCACCCATCGCCCAGTTGGGATGACGAAGCGCATCCTTTACGGTGACCTTGTCAAGTTCCTCCAAGTCGAGGCACCTGAAAGGGCCACCCGAAGCGGTTATAAGTAGCTGTCGGACGCTCTCCGGAGCCTCCCCGGAGAGGCATTGGGCTATGGCCGAATGTTCCGAATCCACCGGATACATCCTGGAGCGTGAACGGTTCAGCGCTTCCGTAACCAGTTCGCCGGCAACTACCAGCGTCTCTTTGTTAGCCAATGCGATCTCCTTGTCGGCCTTTATTGCTCTCAGGGTGGGAGCCAACCCGCTATAACCCACGGTGGCTGTCACGACAGTGTCAAAGCAGTCGGCCTCCATGGCGTCATTTATCGCCTGCTGTCCCGCAGATGTCTCTATGCCAAGTGGTTGCAATGCATCCCTGAGTTTCCAATAAAGGTCTTCGTTGGCGATTATGGCCATCTTCGGACGCCATTTCTTTGCCTGAAGTATGAGAGTGTCAACCTTCTGACCGGCAACGAGAAGAGTCGGTTCAAATCGGTCAGGATATTCTTCAATTACGTCAAGTGTCTGTGTACCAATGGATCCGGTGCTTCCGAGCACCGCCACGCGCTTGCGCTTGGTCGGGCTTGTGGTTTCCATGCCTTTCATTCTGCAGGGCCTTGGGTGACGATTGCGCCTGTAGCGGGATCGAAAATAACGAATATCGGCGCCTTGCGGTCGGTAAACGAGTTGGGTGCGAGGCCGTATACGACTCCGAACTGAGCCAGTTCCTCGTCTCGTTCCGCATAAACCTCGCCTCCGCATGTCACTGTCACCAGGGCTGTTCCCGGGATGCAGTAGGCTATGCCGTTCTTTGGCATGGGGAGTTGCGCTCCTTTCTCGTTTACAGGCAGTTCGCCTCGTTGTGTCACCTGCAGGTCAAGGTATACGGGATCTCCGGATAGGTCAGAGGCATCTATTATTCCGTCTACGGGCGATATGCGTGCAAGTATCATGCGTTCGATGTTGTCTTCCGGGGTTACCGAGAATGTGGCGACATCTGTGGAAACGGCGGTCGTGCCCACGAACATGGCCATAAGTGCCTGTTCCTGAGCCTCAAGGTTGTCAAGCATCAATTGGAGCGATTTCCCGTCCGGGGGTGTCTGCTCAGCCTGTCCGGTGATGAGGTCGCTGCGTGTCTGGCGTATGGCGAACAGTGCTGCCGCAGCCAGTTCCGCACGTTTGGCCGTGGACTGGCTCTGCATCATTTCCTCGCTTACCACCTGCCGTGCCGCCGCAGTCTCCAACGGGGTAGGGGGAGCGGGAACGGCTTCCGGAAGGGGCTGTGCATCTGATTTCATTGTCCCTTCTGTATTTATGGCCAATGGTATGTTGCTTGGTGAAAGGATCATGTACGGATCCGTCCCCGATTTGAACTGTATGGCATACCGTTCGTCCTGGTTGGGGATGCCGCGTGTATTGATTGTCGCGCTCTTAAGGCGTACAGACCGGCTTTCCTTTGTTATGGGATCGTTGATGTTGAGATATTTCTTGGCATATTTGTAAAATTCGCCTGGACGTTTTACCGTAGTCTCGGCTTCAAGTGTCACTGTCAACTGTGTCGTTGGCAATGTGTAGACCAGTGCATAGTCATTTGCCTTGGTTGCAGCCAGGCGTTGCGCAGTCTGTGCGGATGCACCGAGGGAGAGGGCTCCTAATGCGACTGTGGCTATAATGCGGGTCGTTTTCATCGTTTATGTATGTTTAATATGTTTCTTGGGTGGGGTTACTTCATTGTCATGACGTCTTTTATGGCACGTCCTACATTGGCGGCTATGTCTCCTGCGAGTACGCCGTATTCCCCATGTTCCGAGGCTGCGAGTTCTCCTGCGAGGCCGTGTATGTAGACGGCTATTATAGAAGCCAGTTCTGCGGGATATCCTTGTGCGAGCATGGCAAGCAGTATGCCGGTAAGCACGTCTCCGCTGCCTGGCGTGGCGAGTGCCGGTGTGCCGGAGGAATTGAAATAAACCTTTCCGTCGGGGCGTACGATCGCGGTATAATGCCCCTTTAGGATGATGAAGATGTTGTAATACTTGGCTTTTTCTATCGCTGTGCGCAGACGCGCTTCCCCGGATGTCTGGGGGCCGAACATGCGGTCGAACTCCCCGGCATGCGGTGTCAGGACGCTCAGTACGGGGATGGTGTTGAGCATGGAGGGCTTGATGGCAATGCAGTTTAAGGCATCGGCGTCAAGTACCACCGGTTGGTTTATTGATGCGAGGAAGTCTTCCAGTGCCTTTACCGTCAGTTCATGTGTCCCGATTCCGGGGCCTACGCCGATGGCGCTGAATGAGCGCTCTGGACGTATGTCGACGATGTTCATTTCGCCACGGTTGTAATGGTACATGGCTTCCGGCACAGAGGTCTGCAGGATGGTGTATCCGCATTTCGGTGCGCAGACGGTGAGTTTGCCTAACCCGGCACGCAATGCTCCGGATGCTGAAAGCACGGCGGCTCCCATCATTCCGTATGATCCGGCATAAAGGATGGCAGATCCGAAGTCGGCCTTGGAGCAGAATTCCTTGCGGTGGTGCAGCCTATGGCGCACGTCGCGTTTCTCCACGAGGCAGAAGTTTACAGGAGACTGGGATATGGCCTGTTCGCTCAGTCCTATGTCTATCACTTTCCATTCACCGATGAGTTCGGCGTTGTCCGGTATGAAAAAGCACAGGCGCGGGAATTGTATGGCAAGTGTGAGCGTGGCGTGTACCGTGTCACGGTTTACGATATGCGGATTCCAGTCGCCGAACATTCCGGAGGGGAGGTCGATGGAGACCACGGTCGCCTTCTCGTCATTCACATTCTGGACGAGAACCTTGAATCCCCCTTTCAGTTCCTCATTAAGTCCCGATCCGAACAGCCCGTCGATTACCAGATAGTTGGCATGGAGCTGTGGCATGTTGAACGATTTCGTCACTTCGGTGAACATCACATCCGGATGCTCTGCCAGAAGCCTGTCGCGTTGTGCGGCACAATCGGCCGAGAGTTTGTTGCCTCCGATGTTGAAGAGGTATATTTCCGGTCGGAATCCGTGATGACAGAGCAATCGCCCTGTGGCAAGTGCGTCGGCTCCATTGTTTCCGGGGCCGGCAAATATGATAGTGGGCTTGTCGGAACGCCATCGTGCGCACACCTCGTCGGTGACGCCTTCAGCCACGCGTTCTATCAGCTCTGCCAACGAGACCCCTTCCTGCTCGATGGTATAGCGCTCTATAGCCCTTATTTCATCATTGGTGAATAATTTCATTAAAGACAGGATAATTTACTGCAAAATTAGGTAATTCCATAATCCTTTGAAAATTTATGGGTGGTAAACTTCCTTAAAAAGGAGTATGGGATGGTTTGCTGTGGATTCGGGCGGGAAACTTGTCGTGCCGGAGGCCGTAATTGACGGGTTATGAGAGGAAAATTTAATGTAGGTTGGGTGTTGAAGCGAAAAAATTATTAATTTTGCAACAATATTTTTTGGACGCATGGAAGAAGTAACATATAACGGGCTGACTTTCAAGCCCTACATAACCAGAGAAAGAATCCAGGAGCGTATCCGGGAAATCGGTAGGGAGATAACCAAGGAATACAAGGGGCGCAAGCCTCTGTTGCTTTGCGTGCTCAATGGCGCTTTTCCTTTCGCTTCAGAGCTGTTCCTTAATGTCGATACCGATGCGGAAATAGCCTTCATAAGACTTAAAAGCTATGAGGGGACGTCCTCTTCCGGAGTTGTGAAGGAGGTGATGGGGCTTACAGACAATGTGAGCGGTCGTCCTGTGATTGTGGTTGAGGATATCGTGGACACCGGCAAGACAATCCAGCGGTTGGTGGAACGGCTCCGTCAGGAGAATCCGTCAGAGATAAGGATCGCGACATTGCTTTTCAAGCCAGAGAGTCTGCGCACTGATATAAATCCCGACTATGTGGGTTTCTCCATTCCCCCGAAGTTCATAATCGGTTTCGGGCTTGACCTTGACGGGCTTGCACGCAATCTCAAGGACATCTACGTGCTTAAGGAACAGGCAGACTGATTCCGCCCCTCATTATACTTGAGCGGCAGATGCTGATATGACCGCTGGGTTTTCAATAGGTATTGTTTTAACGAAATATACAAAAGACTGATCCCCGCAGGGTTCGGTTGTGTGACGTTGCCATGCTCCGCCGGCATGCGGTTGTTTGTGCGGCCTCGGTGTGGAGTCACGAATCACATTGGAATTATGAATATTGTAATATTTGGTGCGCCCGGTAGCGGCAAGGGCACACAAAGCGAAAAACTAATTGAGAAATACGGCCTTCACCATATTTCCACGGGTGAAGTGCTGCGTGACCACATTGCGCGTAAGACCCCTATCGGTCAGATCGCCCATATCTATATCAGCCAGGGGCAGCTGATACCCGATTCGTTGATGATAAAGATACTTGAGGAGATCCTTGACAATGAACCGAAGGCTAAGCAGGGGGTGATCCTTGACGGGTTTCCCCGTACCATCCCGCAGGCTGAGGCCCTGAAACGGTTCTTTGAACGCCGTGGGCTTACGTTGCACCATGTCATAGGACTTGAAGTGCCGGAAGATGAACTCGTTGCCCGCATGATAAAGCGCGGACAGGAGACAGGGAGGGCGGACGACAACCTTGAGACCATCAAGAACCGACTCAAGGTGTACCACGAGTCTACCACTCCTTTGCGGGATTATTATGTAGGTGAGGGTATCTATCGCCCAATACATGGAAGCGGTTCGGTGGATGAAATTTTCGACTCCATATCGTCTGCCATAGAAGGGAATGCCTGACAGGCAATAGACGGGGGTATCCCAAACGTATGTGACCTAACGACGCTGTGTCAAAACTTTGTATTTTGACACAGCGTCGTTGATTTATATCATGTAGGGCAACCGAATTATTTCATGAATTTGTTGTACCTTAGCAGAGGCATATAATTATGACAAAGATGAATGGACTTTTGAAAATAGCTGGTAGCGCACTGTTGCTGTGTTTTGCGTCAGTAGATTTGTGCGCGGAAAGGCTTGTGTTGGTGCATACCAATGATACCCACAGCCAGATTGATCCGACAGACAAGGGACTTGGAGGGATCCAAAGGCGCAAAGTTTTGATAGACAGCATCCGCTCGGAGCATCCCGATATGCTTTTGATCGATGCCGGGGATGCCGTGCAGGGCACCTTGTTCTTTACTCTTTACGGCGGTGAGGTAGAGATGAAGATGATGAATGAACTCGGTTACGACTATGCCATACTGGGCAATCATGATTTCGACAACGGGATGGAGGCGCTCTCCAAGAATCTCAAAGAGAGCAAGAGCCAATGGCTTTCCACGAATTATGATGTGGAAGGCTCGGCGATCGAACCTTTTATAAAGCCATATGCGATTCGTGAGATCGGGGGGAAGAAGATCGGCATCATAGGATTGAACCTTGATCCGGAGGGGATGATCTCTGAGGGAAATTACGATGAGGTGAAGTATATGGATGCCATAAAAGCTGCAAATGCCACGGCATGGCACATGAAGCATAACGAGAAGGTGGATCTGGTTGTGGCGGTCACCCACCTCGGTTACGAAGGTGTGTCCCCTTCGGATCGTGAGGTAGCGGCTGCGTCGGAGGACATAGATGTGATCCTTGGTGGCCATTCTCATACGTTCATCAAGCCTGGCAGCGGGCAGGAATGGGTGGAAAATGTCGTAGGCAGTCCCGTGCTTGTGGTGCAGAACGGGAAAAGCGGCCAAAGCGTTTCCGAGGTATCCATAGACCTTGACAGCGTAGGCGTGAAATTGCCGGAATACAAGCAGATCCCGGTCGACGACAGGCTTGATGCGCGGGTGGATCACAGGCTTGATTCCATACTTGAACCTTACAGGCATGGCGTGGATGAGATGATGGGCAAGAAGATTGGCCGGAGTGTCGCCGAGCTGTCAAACCAGGAAGTTCCGTTGCTAAATTTCCTTTCGGATTTCTGTCTGGAGGAGGCCGGGAAGCTGACAGGCGGAAAGGTTGACCTGGCTCTGATGAACAAAGGGGGGATACGCCGCGGATTGCCAAAGGGTGACATAACCCAGGGGCAGATAATAATGATGCAGCCGTTTGACAACCGGATAGTCGTGGAAGAGATAAAAGGCTCGGATCTCGCTGAGGCATTCGATGTTATGGCTTCGCGTGGGGGCGACGGCGTGAGCCGTGGCGTGGAAGCCATCTACGATCCAGTGAGCAAGAAGTGCACATTGATAATGGTGAATGGTGCGCCGTTGGATCCTGAGCGGATATACAAGATTGCTACTATAGATTATCTGGCCAATGGCGGTGACTACATGAAACCGCTTACTCGTGGAAAACAGATTGCCAAGAGCGACAGAGTAGTATACGCAGACCTGATAGATTACATAAAGCGAATCAAGAAGGTGAAACCGAGCACGGAGACGCGCATGAGGGTGTTGTAACATCAAGTTTCATAA
>CAJTYH010000043.1 GCA_910583675.1 uncultured Muribaculaceae bacterium | reverse complement strand
ATATAGCCGGACGCATTGATTGCATATACAAGCGTGGGCTTCTGCGTTGCCGTCCAACTTCGATTAGGCAATGCGAGAAGCCTCTAACAGAAGGACGGTAACAGATACAGATTCCTACGCTTTTTTCGTACAAAAGCAAACGCCAACGAGAGGATGACTGCGGCAAGATATTAATTGATGAAACACTACACACCCCTGCGTAAAGATCTCGGAATCGGCAGATTTATGACAGTTACGGCTTTAATGCTATTGTTTGCGGTCAACGCCTATTCCTATCAGCATGCCGAACTGTCGGTGCCGACCGACATTACTGTAGGAGGAGCTAAATTCACATCTTCAATCCCTGAGGGCGCAATCAATCCCCGCCTACAGCTGGCTTTAGGAAATCATGTAAATAATTCAGAGGTTACCTCACCTTATTCGGATTATGTCGATATAGGATTCTCACGTGATCCTTGGGGACACACAAATTGGAGTGATTGTACTGCTTTGGAAGGTGGTGGCGTAAAAACAGATAAGACAGGGGACTATCTGGAAATTATGTCTACTACAAATACATTGGCAGAAGATACGGAATTATCTTTTGAGTGGGCGATTGATACCGATGAGGCCTCGGATTCTTTCAAATTGGTTTACACCATCGTTGAGAACGGAGTGAATGTTCAAAAAGTGGCCGCTGAGATAGCCGGATATAATGCTTGGACTCCTGAAAGTGTTGTCTTGCCAAAAGGCGCATTCGGGATCAGGTTCGAGAATACTCGAGCAGGGAACGTAGTCGGTTCCGGAATAGTCAAAATACGTAATGTCGAAATCCATTTCAGTGATGCGGACAACAATGTGCAATGGGTTGACTATCCCGAAATATGGAGCGAATCTCTTGTCCTTAAAAATCTTTTCGTAGGTAGATATAATTCTGCAAAATTCACAGCTCGGCTAATTGCTGAAATGCCCGATGGGGAGAAAGTTTATAGTCAATTGCGCAATTTTGCAGTAAAGGAACCATCCTGTGTCAGTCCTTCCGGCTCCAATGACTTTGCTCTTGACTTCTATCCTCAACAGACTTCGGTAGAGGTGGGCGGCAATTTTAAAATTGGTGAATCCGATGGAATCCGGTATGGATATATCCTTTCCCGGGGAGCTGGAGAAGACGAATTGGAATATGACGTAAATATTGACGGTTGGGACGGTTATACGGATACTTCCGGCAAGCCGGCAACATTCACATTCACATCGCGTACCCCGGTCAAAGTCACTCTAAAGGCAACCATCAAAGGTTACTGGATTTATAACTATAGCAGCACATCATATTGCAGTGCGGAAATATCCGCTCCATTTGATGTTAGTTTTAATTCAAGAACTGGCACTGTGACCTATGAAAGAGAATTCCCCGCAGGTCAAAATTCCTTCACAATTACTCCTCACAACAATGAAGGAAATTTGTACAGTCCTTACTCGCTGACGGTAAATTTGCGATTCGAAAAACTCGCGGCAAATGTTGCGAAATCCATACAGTCTCGTCTTGAAACGATATACCTTGACTCTCCAAACAGTACTGCAGTTTTTTCAAATCTATCGCCAAGTACAAAATACTTTGTGATTCCGTTTATCGAAACAAATGGCAATATATTTGATCAGATTCCTTTGTTTATCAATCTCTGTGTTCCCAGTGGGCCGACACGTAATTACGAATTCGAGACCTTAAACGGTATTCCTGGTACGGTAACCGCTGAAACTACGCAGACTAGTCTTTCTTTGAGTGCTGTAGTTGATGGCGGCGATGGTAAAATCAAAGAGGCCGGTTTCCGGTATGCCCTCGCAGGAACGACCAACTATGTAGAAAAAGTTGTGGAGCCTAATGAGTCTGGTGAGATTAAGTTTGTGCTCCAACGTCTCAAACCCGATACGCAATATTCTGTTGAATCTTTCGTGCTGCTTGAAAATTGCGATTCGAAAGCATATTCAGAGCCTATTGTAGTTTCAACAAAGCCGATTGAGTTAAATATCGCTTTGTCACTGGTGACTCAGTCAACTATCAGATATGACTTGACTGTGGATTGTGGCACTGCAGAACTCATGGAATGTGGCCTTGAGGATGAAAAAGGCTCAAGGTATCCGTTTGACGGAGAAGTCGCAGAAGGCAAGTGGCACCAGACGTTAACGGGGCTGAATGTGGATTCGCCTTATACATTTAGGGCTTATGCCATATGCGCATCCGATCCCAATAAGACTTTTTATTCCCCTTCCCGCAATGACCGCACCAAGAATGTGAAGATTGGAACAACAAAGATTGTAAAAATTGACGAGAACTTCAATCTTGTTTTGGAGGCGGAGGCAGACCTCGGAGATGCCAAGTATGAGACCCTAAAATGTCTGGACAATAAATTATATTACTCGGGAGGAAACTATGTCTATGACAAATGGATTGAAACATATGATATAGAACTTAAGGATGGAAAAATTATAACCGTTCTGCCGGGAGAATGTGTTGATAAAGATAAAATATATTATACTATCAAGTATGCCGGTAAAAATCCGGTTAAAGTCGGTGCTGAAACATGCCTTTCGACTTTTAATATTCAAAACACAATTCAAGCCACCTCGGCAGACTTTGCTTTTACACCAGTTGTAATTCCTGATGCTCCTGAAGCTCTTTCTTTCAGAATGTCAAATGCCGAACACAAGAATGCTGTAGTTACTTCAGAATTTACAGGATCTGAATATAAAGTGCATCTCACCGGCCTTAATTCCGGGCGTGAGTTCGGTTTGACAGCTGTATGTGGGGAGCGTACAGTGTATAAGACCCTTTACACGCAAGAGTTCAAGACCCCTATTCCTAAATTCAAGTTCAACATCAAGACTACCCAGAATACCGTTACTTTTACCAAAGAGAACGTGAATCTTTATGGGGCTACCGGCGGCCATTTCCGAATTGTGCTGAAACTTCCGGGAATGAAGGATGCCTATAAATCGGCTGAAATGAAATGGGATGAACCCTGTACAATAGAGGGATTTTCACCATATCAGCAACTTAGGTATTTCATCTATTATTATTCCGCAGAGGGAGATCCGGGTATCTCTATCATCGATGATCAAACTTTAACAACCTCACCAATAACTTATCCTTCTATAAAAGCAGAACCTTATCAGACAGCTATCGTCGTTGATTATGATAACACGGCATTTGATTCAGGTGATATCGAAGCCACAGAATGGGGTTACCAAATCGGAGAATACCGTGTGCCGGCTGAAACGGGCGGCGGTACTATTATATTCAAGTACCTGAATCCCGGAACACAATATGACATCTATCCATATGTCAAGGATGCCAAAGGGAATTTCTATACCGGGGTCTCTTATTATGCTTCATGTGTAGCTCATGCCACGACTAAGCCGATAGTAGTCCGGACGGGCGAAGCAACGCATATCTCAAACAATTCGGCATGGTTGCACGGTCATGTAGAGTGTGACCGATACAGCGATGCTAAGATTGGGTTCGAGTACAAGGGTTCGGATGAGACTTGGGAACACCACGTGTTTATCCCTGCAATAGTCGATGACGATAATAATGCGATTACTGCATTCAAACCTGGCTTTCTTGATCCGGAAATGGGGTACTATTACCGTTGTGTCGTCGAATATCCCGAGGGCAATATCATTTCGGATATCGCCTACAACAACCCTACGAGCTACTCTAAGCGATGGAAGTGGTTCCGCACGGAGAAAGAATTCTGCTATTACGAACCGGGGTGCTATGCCGTGCTCCGGACTGACCATGCCACCAACTCAATCCTGCTGCAGGGCTACATCTACTACGGCTCCGAGGACATACTCTCATGCGGATATTACTATTGGCGCACCAACGGCAACGAAGCTGTCCGTAACGTGCCGGCTAACGCCATGAAAGTTAAGACTGACGAGGATATGGTATTCAACATTTCTGAGGCCGGGCTGCCTAACGGCAGCTACAAGATTGCTCCGTTTGTTGAAACCTTTAGTGGCAATTTCAGTGGCAATGAACTCTCGTTTGTAATCGGAGCAAGCGGTGTGGAGGATATTGAAATTTCATCCTTAACCGAAAATGTCGTAGCCATGGACTATGGCATCCGCATAGACAATGCCGACGGTCAGCGTGCAGTAATCTATGATCTTTCCGGTCGGCTGATTAGGATGGTTGACGTGTACGGTAACGCCATGAGGGTGAACGATCTGCCATCGCGTTCTTTGATTCTTGTTCGCCTCTCTTCGGGAGCAGCATTCAAGATAATGACCAAATAAACCACTGACTTCTAATCTTCAAGAGGCTGTGCCGTAATTAAAGTTTTAGGGTGCAGCCTCTTGTCATCATAGCAAGGTTAAAATGTCCATCATTACGAGTAACAGGTAAGCATTAACTCAAGTGACCCTTTTAGCGGTTGAAGTCAGATCGCCTGCGACTATGCACTCGCAATTAAGTATCTACTTCAACCGCTAAATATATGACAAGATCAGAACCTGAATTACTTTAACTTCGTGTTCGTAGCTTGAAGGCACTCCTTTCATCCTATAAGGTCTGCAACAGCCTGTCAGTGGCATGGTACACCCCGCAGTATGCCCGTGCAATCTTTAGTAAGCAAATTTTACTTTCTTTGAGTGACTAAAAATGATTGTAAGCAGAAGCCGGTTTCCGGAATGCTATGATTACGGAAGCGGCCATAGGGGAAACAACCGAATCACAATCATCAAAAATAACTAACACTTTCTAAATATCTCAAATCCATTCGCTGCCATTTTTTACCAGCTTCTTAATAAGTACGCCATTAGCACCTAAAAACTTTTCAAATGGTGTTGATAATCAGTATATTTGCGCAATTTAGAAAAAAATGCTAATTTTGCAGACATACGCCATAGACCAGGAAGAACGCGATGACAAAAGAGCATAATAATACCATAGACGATAACGGAACGGAAAAACCTGAAGAGGCTGTAGCAGCGGACAGCCAAGGGATGGAAGAGCTGGTTTCAGAAGTGGAGGAAGAGGTAGAAGTGCTTCCTCCCACCATAGGTACCGAGGCTGCCAAGCTGAGGCTCGGGGGCATGTATCGGAACTGGTTTCTTGATTATGCCTCATACGTGATTCTGGAGCGTGCCGTGCCGCACATCGACGACGGTCTGAAGCCTGTGCAGAGGCGAATACTCCACACGATGAAGAGCCTTGACGACGGACGTTTCAACAAGGTTGCCAACATCGTGGGGAGCACCATGCAGTATCATCCCCACGGGGATGCATCCATAAAGGACGCACTTGTGCAGCTTGGCCAGAAAGAACTGCTGGTAGACACTCAGGGCAACTGGGGAAATGTGCTCACCGGAGATGATGCCGCAGCCGGACGATACATTGAGGCGCGTCTTTCGGCGTTCGCCCTCGAGACCCTGTACAATGCCAAGATCACCGACTGGGTGCCCTCATACGACGGGCGCAACGACGAGCCGGTATCCTTGCCGGTGAAGTTCCCGCTGCTGCTGTTTCAGGGGGTGGAGGGTATTGCCGTTGGTCTCTCGTCAAAGATCCTGCCTCATAATTTCAATGAACTGATAGATGCGTCCATCGCCTGTCTGAGAGGGGAGGAGTTCACGCTCTATCCCGACTTCTCTACCGGCGGATTCGTGGATGTGAGCCGCTATAACGACGGCGAGCGTGGCGGTGTGGTTAAAGTGCGTGCCAAGATCGAAAAGATCGACAACAAGACCCTTGCCATCACCGAGATCCCTTATGGGAAGACTACGAGCGTGGTCATAGCTTCCATTCTCAAGGCTTTCGAGAAAGGTAAGATAAAGATACGCAAGGTTGACGACAACACTGCCGAACAGGCCAACATAGTGGTGCACCTGCTTCCGGGGACATCCAGCGACAAAGCCATAGATGCGCTTTATGCCTTTACCGACTGCGAGGTGGCTATTTCGCCAAACTGCTGTGTGGTCCGCGACAACAAGCCCCACTTCCTGACGGTGAGCGAGCTTCTGCGTCACAGTGCAGAGCGTACCCGAGAGCTTCTGCGTCGCGAATTGCAGATAAAACTTGACGAGGTAAAGGAACAGCTCAATTTCGCATCGTTGGAGCGTATATTCATAGAGGAGCGCATCTACAAGGATCGGGAATTCGAGCAAGGGGAGAATCTGGAGGCTGTGCTGGCGCATCTCTACAAACGCTTTGAGCCGTATGCGGAGCAGCTTGTAAGGGAGATCAATGACGAAGACCTCAAGCGGCTTCTGGAGATCCGCATGAAGCGAATATTGAAATTCAACTCCGATGAGGCCGACCGTCAGATAGCGCTATACAATGAGCGCATCGCCGATTTCGAGCGGAAGCTCGCTTCCATGACAGAGGTGACCATCGACTGGTTCACGCATCTGAAAGAGACATACGGGGCGCGTTATCCCCGTCGTACCGTCATACGAGGTTTCGACAGCATAGAGGCGTCACGAGTGGCCGAGGCCAACGAGAAGCTGTATTTCAATCGCGAGGAGGGTTTCATCGGTACCGCCTTGAAGAAAGATGAGCCGCTTTTCAACTGCTCTATGCTCAACGACGTGATCATATTTTACAACGACGGCACGTACAAGGTGGTGCGTGTGGCGGAAAAGCTTTTCGTGGACAAGAACATACGTCATATAGGCCTTTTCACCAAGAACGATACCCGCACGATCTACAACGTCATATATCAGGACGGCCGAGGCGGCACATACTATATGAAACGTTTTGCCGTGACAGGCATAACCCGCGACAAGGTCTACAATCTCACCCAGGGGAAGCCAGGTTCGCGCATATGCTGGTTTTCTGCCAATCCCAACGGTGAGGCTGAGGTGGTGAAGGTGACACTCAAGCCCAAGCCCCGACTTAAAACCCTGCAGATTGACGTGGATTTCGGGGAACTTGGCATAAAGGGGAAGCAGAGTCAGGGCAACATAGTCACACGCAACGATGTGCACCGCTTTTCGCTCAAGGAAAAGGGCACTTCTACATTGGGTGGACGCAAGGTGTGGTTCGATCCGGATGTATTGCGTCTGAATTACGACGGGCGCGGCAATTACCTTGGGGAATTCCTCGGGGAGGACAAGGTGCTTGTGATAACCAAGACCGGGGAATACTACCTGACCTCGTTCGACGCTGCGAACCATTACGACGATAATCTGCTGCGTATAGAGAAATTCCGTCCCGGGCATGTGTGGACGGCCATCCTCAACGATGCGGATCAAGGTTACCCCTACATCAAGCGTTTCCCGTTCGAGCCGTCGGCCAAGCGCCAGCGTTTTATCGGCGAGAACGGTGCCTCGAGTATGATACTCCTCACCGATACTCCGGGAGCGCGTTTCCGTGTGACTTTCGGAGGCAATGACAGCTTCCGTGAGCCGATGGAGATAGACGCGGCGGAATTCATAGGTGTAAAGTCGTTCAAGGCTAAAGGGAAGCGCCTTACGACATGGGTGCTTGCCTCGCTAGAGGAGATAGAGCCGAATCCGGCTGCAGCCGAGCGCGAAAGCCTCGAGGAGGCTGAAGGGCAGACGGAAACGGTGGCGGAGGAAACGGTAGAGCCGGAAGTGCTTTCTGACGAGGAGGTGCGCGATCAGATAACCGGCCAGGAACGGCTTTTCTAAAGAGATAAAAGTCATGCCCTTGAAAACGACGATATTATCAGTATTGGTACTGGCTGCTTCCGCGTTTGTTTGCCATGGCGCGACTCCGGAGGCGGAAGTGATTCGTCCCGTCAATTCATCATGGATGCTGGATGCGGGTTCGGCTCATGTGGCCGATACTTATCTCAGTCCGCTGAAATATACGGGCTGGAACGCATCGTTCGAGTATGAACGGTTGCAGGCCATGAAATTCTCCCCCGAGAGGTGGCGGCAGCAGCTGCATGTGGGGGTGGAATTCAGTGATGCGGACAATCGCGCAGGCAACGGCTCCATGCTTTACGGCAATCTGTATGCCCGGTGGGGCATGCTGCATGTATGGCGGATGCCATGCCGTTTCACTTTGGCTGCCGGCGGATCGGCAGGAGCTGACATAGGGGGCATCTACAATAACCGCAACGGCAACAATCCAGCTGCGGCAAAGGTGGATGTTACGGCAAACCTCACAGGTTGGGCTACATGGGAAACGACCGTAGGCCGCATGCCGGTGATGTTTCGCTGGCAGACAACGATGCCTCTGATAGGGATGTTCTTCTCCCCCGAATATGACGAGCTTTACTATGAGATGTATCTCGGAAACCGCCACGGACTTCTGCATTGCGCGTGGCCGGGCAACTTTTTCAGGTGGGACAATCTTGTGACAGCCGATCTGGATTTCGCCACTACGCGGTTAAGGGTCGGTTTCCGTTCGCGGATATATTCTACGGAGGTGAACCGCATCACTACCCGCATATTCTCGTATTCGTTTGTGCTTGGGGTTACGGGCGACTGGTTCTCCGTGTCGCGCCGCCGCAATGTTTCTGACGGTACGGCCAAATTCATTTACGCATACTGATGACTTTCCTGATGAGAGGTATAGGATTTATAATGGTGTGGATCGCCGTGCTGTCCGGTTTGACGGCATGCCATGAGATAGAGGAGTTTGCCGACAGTCCGCACGGCAATTTCGAGCAGCTGTGGACGATCCTTGACGAGCATTATTGTTTTTTCGGGCAGAAGGATGTGGATTGGGACGAAGTGTATGCCCGCTATGCTCCTCAGGTTTCTGACAAGATGACTGAAGAGGAACTTTTCGGGGTGTGCGAGCGCATGCTCAATGAATTGCGCGACGGGCATACGAATCTCAGCGCCCCGTTCAATGTCTCCTATTATCGCGAGTGGTGGAGCCTTTATCCGCAGAACTACGACAAGCGGCTGGTGGAACAGTATTACCTGAACTTCAATTTCCGTACGGTAGGTGGGATCACATATGCCATGTTGCCCGAGAATGTGGGGTATATGCATTACTCGAGTTTCAGTTACGGCATCGGGGAGGGGAACCTTGACATGGTGCTCGGATATCTGGCCACGGCATCCGGACTTATAATAGATGTCCGCGACAACGGTGGCGGATCCATCACCAATGTGGAGACGCTTGTGAGCCGTTTCATTACGCAGCGCACCCTGGCCGGAAGCATCTGCCACAAGAACGGCCCGGGGCATGACGACTTTTCCGAGCCTTATGATTTCTATTTTGATCCGGCTCCGGCAGGGCGCATCCGCTGGGGCAAGCCGGTGGTGGTGCTTTGCAACCGTTCCACTTTCTCTGCGGCGAATAATTTCGTATCCATAATGAAATATGTGCCGGGGGTTACCGTGGTAGGGGCTACTACCGGGGGAGGTTCCGGCATGCCGTTCTCTTCGGAACTTCCGAACGGATGGGGTGTGCGTTTCTCGGCATCGCCCGTGCGGGATCCCGAGGGGCATCTCACGGAGTTCGGGGTGGAACCGACCGAAGGTTGTGCCGTGGATATGGATCCTGTCCAGGCTCTGGAGGGACGCGACACCATGCTTGATTTTGCCATAGCCAAGGTGCTTGAAAACTGTTGACCATGGGAGCTGACAAATACAGGAGGATGACTCCGGAATGGAGCTTGCTGTTTGCCGTGGCATTGATGGCATCTGCTTTATGTGGTGCATGCAGCTCGGGACAGCGGGAAAAGGAATATGCGGCTACTGATTCCGTGCCGTCGCTTACGGGATATGCCCGTTTGCTTAAGATGTATGATGATGCGGCGGGATGCGTGAGGGTGGATATAGTCAACCCGTGGGACACTACCTCCATGCTTGCGAAATATCTGCTTGTTTCAGGGACGGATGTACCGGACAGTGTGGCTCCCGGTTACGAGCGCCTGAATGTGCCTCTGAGCCGAAGTCTGGTCTATTCGGGGGTGCATGCTGGGCTTCTTGCCGAACTTGGGGCAGCCGATGCCGTCGCCGGTGTCGCCGACGGGGGATATTTCACGACTGAACCGTTCGTGTCGCGAATACGCGGCGGGGAGATTGTGGATGTGGGCTCTTCGCAGTCTCCGTCGCAGGAACTCATAGTGGCGCTTAAGCCGGATGCCGTACTTGCGTCTCCGTTTGAAAATGCCGGATACGGTGTGATTGACCGCCTCGGAATCCTTGTAATAGAATGCGCCGACTATATGGAGGACACGCCTCTTGGGCGTGCGGAGTGGATGCGCTTTTTCGGGCGCTTATATGGGAAGGCGCTTGAGGCCGATTCGCTTTTCGAGGGCGTGAGGACGCGCTATGAAAGGATAAGCGCCTCAGTCTCTGGCGAAGATCAAAAGCCGTTGGTGCTGACTGAGATGCTGACAGATGGATATTGGTTCGTGCCGGGGGGTAACAGCTACATGGCTCGTCTGATCCAGGACGCAGGTGGCCGTTATCCGTGGGCTAACGACCGCAGCCGCGGGTCGTTGCAACTGGACTATTCTTCGGTCTATGCCCGTGCCGCAGATGCCGACGTATGGCTCATACGCAGCTTCGGCCACGACCTTACGCGTGACGACCTGCAGTCGGTCTATCTTCTGAACAACCAGTTCAAGGCTTTCAAGACTGACAACGTGTGGGTGGCCAACACTGCGGAAGTGCCACTCTTCGAGGAATTCCCCTTCCATCCCGACCTTCTCCTGCGGGAGTACGCCACCATCTTCCACCCCGGCCGCTCCGATGCCCCCCTCCGCTATTTCCACAAATCCCGCTGACCTACAGAGGAGGCTGCGTGAATTGTATCACATTGTTTAGGAACGGCTCCACACAGGCTTGCAGATATATGGCATTCAAACTTACGGCTATGCTCCGCTCCTTTCCCAATTCTTCCGGCATGTTCATTCTGCCAATTGGACAATACGGAGAGTCTCATTGTTAAAGGTGTACATAAGTCCTATGTTTGCGGAAAAGCCTATGTTCATCTCGCGTTGCATTCCGGTCTTATTTGGCTTTACGATGATCTCTATTGTAAGATCATATCCGTTTATCTTGATCGTCAACCAATTTTCTGTGCCCGCTTGGATCTCGGAGATACGGTCTGTTATCGTGGATTCTATAATTCTGGCTCCTTTTTCTTCGAATTTTAGTGCAGTCGGATTGTTCTTGCTGAAGCCGATCACGTCGCCGGTGCTGAGCGAATCTATCCAATTCTGTTGCATGGTTTCTATCCAATAGGGGAATTGATCCTTGTTTTTGGCTGATGCAAATTTGAAAAATGGCCCTCTTGAGACATTTCTTGTTTCAGGATTGCACTGCACTTTGAACCTTCCCCCTTTGGCAGGAATTACATGATGTATATCTTCATCGAAGAACATCCTCCAGTCGAATGGGCTGCGAAACTCTCCTGCAGCTCCATTAGAAGCCGGATATTCAGTAAGGGCATGCGTAGGCCATTTGCGATATTCAAGGCTCTTTTGTCCTTCTTGTGAGCGGCATCCATTGGCCAATGTAAGGATCCCTACAGCTAAGATTTGGCAATATATAACTCTCATTGGATGACTTTTAGAATCATACGTTCCTCAGTAAAGTCCCGAAGGATTATATCATCTTTTAGGACTTTTGTATCCGTATAAAGATAATATCCATCGTATTTACCGTGCATTCCCCAATTATAGTTCACAAGACAATATTCTTTTTCAAGAGTCGTTTGAGTGGTGTTCCAAGTTTTGCCCCCATCCGTGCTTTCAAGAATTCGTTTACGGATTTGATAATTATGTAATCCGTCACATACCCATATGTGCGCAATATCATATGCGGGGTCTTTCCCACTGACAAGCAGTATGCATGATGTATTATTGAATAAGGTGTTGAAACATTCAAGTCCAGCGCCCTTTTCCCACCCTGATGCAGATGTCAATGCATATTGATGCATGGCCATAAATGCATCATTGTGAAACGTGGTAGTTACCTTAGGGTTCGTGTAGTCACTTTTTGTATCAATGCCGATCTGTCTAAAAAGTTCTGTTATGCTTTCTCTGATATTGTATGGTCCATATTTTGCATCAAGTTTTGGATCCTCTGAGGCTATAGGCCACATATTGTCTTGTGGGTTGGGTTTCGCAAGATATTTCTTTATTTCTTGCCATCTAAAACGGAGTGTTTTGTTCTTTTGAGTTGCGGGATCTTTTTTATATGTAAGTGTGAGGTAATCGGGGCGCTCTAAAAATGCCATAGCCATGGCGATTGCAGTATTGGCGCATCCGGATATGCCGTTTGGGCAGTCTAACCCTTCGCATGCGTCTTCATAAGATTCCTCAGACATTTGTCCCCATGCGACGTTTATGCGGTTGGGGACAAAGCGATATTCCAGAGTGTCGGTTACTGTTTTTATGGTTTTGCCGGCATAGGTCTCCAATAGTTTCTGATGTTCCAGCTCCGAGCATTCAAGCATCTGCAGAGTTTCTTCCATCCAGAGATTGAAACCGTATATATCAGTTTTTTTCGAGGGGTCGTAATGGCCTTTTTGAGTAACTGCGAGGAGTTCAGGTGCGTTTCGATGTGCGGAGATCATTGAGAAACCGTTGTCGTCGGCATAGTTGACAACGTACATCAGCGCCTCGTTGTCTGCTGCTCTTGAACCGTTCCTGCCAATTGGCATTATTGGTGTAGAGTAATCAATGACGCGTCCAAAACCTTTCGAAAGCCCCTTTTCCTGTCCGTTTGGCGTTATTAGCTCTGACGCATTGGATGCAATTTCCAATATCTCTGCTGTTGTTCGCAGGTCAGATGATGTTTGGGACGTGGTAGAAGGAGATGAAATCTCTTGTAGGGGTTCATCTGCCGTACAGGCTGTGAGAGCTATTCCTGTGGCAAAAATGTAAAGAATTTTTTTCATGGCAATTGTGTAGTGGCTAATTTTCACAAAGATATGAATTTAAATTGTGGTTTATTGGTCGTTTGGTCGTTTATATTGGTCGTTTGGTGCGATTTAGAGGAAAAGGCGGGGGTTGCGGGTGTGGGGGGATTTGATTAATTTTGGGGCGTGAGAAATGGCGAAATGAAAACGGACAGGAGGGTGGCTGGTACGTTTGCGGTGTGCGGCGTGCTTGCCGTCGCGCTGCTTGCGGGGATGCTGTTCTGCGGGACGGCATCGCTGGATCCGGCGCAGGTTTGGGGCGTGCTGAGCGGGGATAGCGTGGATGAGGTGGCGCGGCTGATAGTGATGGATGTGCGGTTGCCGATGGCGGTGACGGCGCTTGTTAGCGGGATGGCTCTGGCTGTTTCCGGGTTGCTGTTGCAGACCACGTTCGACAATCCTCTGGCCGGCCCTTCCATTTTGGGTATATCCACCGGGGCTTCGCTTGGAGTGGCTGTCGTGATGCTGGCTTTCGGAGGGTGGCTCGGTTCAGGACTGGGGTATTATACGGGTATACTTACCGGGGCTTTCATTGGTGCCGGTGCCGTAATGGGTGTTCTGTTGCTCTTTTCGTCATTTGTCAGGGGGAATGCCATGCTGCTTATAATAGGGATACTGATAGGCTATCTTGCCTCAAGCGCCATATCGCTGTTAAATTTCTTCTCTACGCAGCAAGGAGTGCATTCCTATGTGATATGGGGTATGGGCAATTTCGGTGGACTTACGTGGGACAGGTTATGGGTGTACGCCCTGACGGGGTGCGCGGCTACGGGTGTGGCGTTTCTGTTCGTCAAGCAGCTGAATGCATTGTTGCTTGGACGGCGGTATGCCGAGAGCATGGGAATGAATGTGAGGCGCACGCGCAATTGCCTGATGGCCGTCGCGGGGATACTCGCTTCCATTGTCACTGCATTCTGCGGGCCTATAGGTTTTCTGGGGCTTGTGATGCCCCATGTGGCACGCATGGCAACCGGTACGTCAAACCATGCCGTATTGCTTCCGGCGACCGTAGCTATGGGAGGGGTGGGTGCACTTTTCTGTGCGTGGCTTAGCGTGGTGTGCGGCGGTGGGCAGGTGATCCCTGTCAATGCCATAACTCCGGTGATAAGCATTCCTGTGATAATTTATGTGATATTGAAGGGGAGGAAATGAGACAGGATGAGCCATTGATAGAGTTGAGGGGGGTATGTGCAGGATACGGTGCGCGGGCGCTTGTCGCAAACGCCACGGCGAGGGTCTGTGGCGGTGAGATGGTGACATTTCTCGGTGCCAATGGCACCGGCAAATCAACTTTACTGAAAACAATATGCGGCGAGATGGCACCGATGTGTGGGGATGCCTTCGTGTGCGGCAAAAACACGCGGACGGTCTCGCGTGGAGAGCTTGCGAGGTTGCTTGCGGTGGTGAATACCGACAGGGTGGAGGGTGACGGCCTTACGGTGCGTGAGCTTGTGGGTATGGGGCGCTATCCATATACGGGATTTTTCGGACGGCTTGGCCGTGAGGACTACCGGATTGTGGATGAGGCGCTGGAGGCTGTGGGGATGGAGAGCTATGCCGCCCGTAGTGTTGGATCTCTGTCTGACGGAGAGCGGCAGAAAACCATGGTGGCACGTGCCTTGGCACAGGCCACCCCTGTAATAATCCTTGACGAGCCTACTGCCTTTCTTGACGTGGCAAGCCGCGTGGAGCTGAATGCCCTGCTGGCCTCACTTGCCGAGAGGCAGGGGAAAGCTGTGCTGATGACTTCCCATGATGTGGCACAGGCGCTTGAGCAATCGTCAAGGGTGTGGCTGCTAACAGGCGACGGGGCGCTTACCGATGCCGTGCCCGAGGAGTTGATCGCGGCGCACAATGAGGGGCGGCCAGACAGCCCGCTTGACAGGCTATTCAAAAACAGAGCCGTCGAGTTTGACGCTCGACGGCTGGACTTTAGGGCAATTAGCAATTAGTAATTTGTGAGGGGAGATCAGAGGAATCAGAGATATCAGAGGAGTCAGAGGCATCAACAGATTTCACAAGTTTTAATTTCTAAACTTCTTTTTTCTCAACTTCTTGATTTCTTGATTCTTTGCTTGACTTCTACTGCTCTAACTTCTTGCTTCTAACTTTCTAACTTTCTTCCGGATGTGTATACCAGCGGGAGTAGAAGAGGTAGTTGTGGGCTATCTTCTGGTTGAGCTCGCGGCTTTTCTCCGGTTCCATCATCTTTATGAATTTGGCGGGGCAGCCTCCCCAAAGTTCGTGGGGGCCTATCTTTGTCTTTGAGAGGACTACGGATCCGGCAGCAACGAGGGCACCCTCTCCAACTTCGGCATCGTCCATCACAATGGCTCCCATGCCGATAAGGGCATAGTCATGGATCTTTGCACCATGGACGGTCACGTTGTGCCCGATGGATACGTAATTACCTATTTCGATGGTGGACTTCTGATATAGGGTGTGTAGCACGGATCCGTCCTGTATGTTGACGCAGTTGCCTATGCGGATGGAGTTGACGTCGCCACGCAGGACGGTGTTGAACCATATGCTGCACTCGTCGCCCATCTCCACATCGCCTACTACGGTTGCGTTTTCAGCCAGAAAGCAATCCTTGCCGATCTTAGGGGTGAAGCCCCTTACGGGTTGTATCAGTGGCATCTATTATAGTTTTTGTGGTTACAGCGGAAGTGTCTTTTCGCGGAGCCATGCCGCCTGGTCGTTGTCAAGCAGCGGGAGGAGGCGGTCATACACCATGGCATGGTATCCGTTTACCCAGGAGATCTCTTCGGTGGTCATCAGGGACGTGTCGAACAGCGACCGGTCGAACGGGAAGAGCGTCATGGTCTCGAAGCGGTAGAAATTGCCGAATTCGGTGGTGAATGCCTGAACGGTCAGCACGAGGTTCTCACAACGGATGCCGTGTACGCCCGTGCGGTAGAGCCCCGGCTCGTTGGATGTGAGCATGCCAGGAGTGAGAGGTGCGGGCATATAGTTGAGGCGGATGCTCTGGGGGCCTTCATGCACGTTGAGGAAGTGACCCACGCCGTGGCCTGTGCCGTGGAGGTAGCTCAGACCCTCTTTCCAGAGGAACTGTCGTGCGAGCGCGTCAAGCTGGATGCCGCATGTGCCCTCGGGGAAAATGGCTGTTCCCAGCGCTATGTGCCCTTTCATCACGAGCGTGAAGTCGCGACGCTCCTCCTCGGTGGGCGTGCCCACGCATATGGTGCGGGTTATGTCTGTTGTGCCGGTGAAGTATTGAGCTCCTGAGTCTATGAGCAGGAGGCCGTGCGGCTCTACCGTTGAAGAAGACTCCTCGGTGGCCGAGTAGTGAACTATGGCTCCGTGGGGGCCATATCCGGCAATGGTCTCAAAACTCTCGTCGAAATAATGCGGCTGTCGGGAACGGAATCGGGTGAGGATCTCGGAAACGGCAAGTTCTGTGAGTTTTTCGCCGTCGCTGAGCATGCGTTCTATTTCCATGAATGCCGCTACGAGTGCGGCACCGTCGTGTTCCATTGCCGATCGTATTCCTGCTATCTGGACCTCGTTCTTGATAGCTTTCAACATCGGTACGGGGGAGGCTCCGGCTATGGCGCGTGACCCGAGTGTGTCAAGCACGGCCTGTGAGGTGCGCGGCGCTTCAATGAGCACGGTTGCACTTTCCGGGAGCGAGGCCAGGAAGGTGTGGAGTGTCGTGTATGGGGCTGTCTTCACACCGTTGTCGGCGAGATATTGGACAAGATCGGCGCTGAGCTTCTCTTCCTTTATGAACAATGTGGAACCGAGCGGGGAGAGATACAGGAACGCGGTGGCCACGGGATTGCATTTCACGTCGCGTGAACGGATGTTGAGTATCCACGCGATTTCGTCAAGTGCCGAGACAAGTATCGAGGTCGCTCCGTGTTGTCCTGATGCTTCGAGTATCTTGGTTATCTTCGAGGAAGCCTCTTCGCCGGAGTATTTCACCTCGTGGATGAAGACGGGGGCATCGGGAAGCTCCGGACGGTCGCTCCAGATGCGGTCTATCACGTCGAAATGGGTATCAAGGCTTATGTGGTGCTTCTCCAGGTCGGAGCGCATTTCGGCTGTCTCTGAAATGGAGAACAGGTTGCCGTCAATGCCTACGACCGCACCCTGTGAGAGGCTCGAGGCGAGGTGTTCGTTTATCGAGGGTGTATCGGGGAGTCCTTCCTTCATAAGCGCGATGCCGGTGCCTTCGAGCTGTTGTGCCGCCTGGAGGAAATACCGTGAGTCAGTCCAGAGTAATGCCTTGTCGGCCGTTAGGACAAGCGATCCGGCTGAGCCGGTGAATCCGCTGAGCCATCTGCGCACTTGCCAATGGTCGGCGATGTATTCGCTGTGGTGGGGGTCGGTCTGCGGTATGACGGTCGCGTCTATGTGGGCTTCCTTCATCATGGCGCGTAGCGCTCTGAGGCGTGCTTCAATAATTTCTTTCATGTTCCTTATAGAGTTTGTTTTGATGTGCAAATATAACAATAATCAGTGAATATGGGATGAAAAAAGAGTCGTGTGCCGCCTGAACTCCTATATTCGTCCGTATGGAGCGCAATGCATGTCTAAAACAATATATTTTTGCAAAATGCTATGGAATTATGGATTTTTATGTAAATTTGCTATCTCATATCGGTTTCGGATCGCGTTGTGCGAAGTCTTTTTGATCTTTATCAGTAACTTAAATAAATATTTTGCCTATGAACCGAAAATTACTCACATTGTTGTCAATGGCATTGGCATTTGCGGTGGCGCATGCAGCCTATCCTGTGCGGGAGCTTACGTCCGGTGTGAAGAGCATTTCCACAGCCGGACATGCCGCGACGCCTCACAAGGTATTCGAAATGCCGACTATGACAGCGTCGGCAAAGGCGCTTGGGGAAGCCCCGGCGAATACGCAGGAGGTGCCTTTCGTGCATCTTCTTGGGAAAAAGGACAATGACTATATGATGTATGACCTGACGGATGCGAATCTTGACGGGCGTACATGGAAAATCGGGGGATTCAGTGGTTATTCAGTATGCATGCCGCCTAATACGGACGGGGTAGATGCGGCCGATGACTGGATGTGGTCTCCACCCGTGCATCTGGTGGGAGGGACGACCTACCGAGTGACGTTGGACTGCGGACGCACCTTGGGAACGACGCCTGAAAAGGAGGAGGTGTTGGAGATAAGATTCGGATCTTCTCCCGCCGTTGATGGAATGGTAGCTGATGCCATGCCGAAATTCTCGTACAAGAACAAGGATTTCGTGACTTTCGACCATGATTTCACCGTGGAGGAGGATGGGTATTATTATTTCGGCATCCATTGTATGTCGGAAAAAGCGTATTCCGGAACACCGAAGATATGTAATTTTGGCATAAAGGTAGCCACTCCCAAGCTTGCGCCGGCTGCTGCGGGCGTACTTGCCTACGAACCCGGCGAGAAAGGTTCCCTGGTGTCGGCATGCACTTATACGGCTCCCTCCCTGGACGTGGACGGGAACGAACTGGATGCGATAACGAGGGTCGTAATATTGACCAACGGCAAGGAAACGCATGAGTTCGCGGATGTAGCGCCCGGAGAGACGATAGATTTCGAGACGACTTTCGCCAATCATGGGAACAATAGGATCGAGGGTGTGGCATACCGTTATGATGTCGCCGGGGAAAAGGCTGCGATATCGGGCATATGGGCAGGCCCTGACTCTCCATGCCCGGTTACAAATGTGCAGGTTAGCCTGAGCGATGACTTCAAGCATGTGACGCTGAGTTGGGATCCTATTTCCGAGGTCGGTGAGCATGGTGGATGGGTTGATGCCTCACAGGCTATGTATTACGTGTTTGATGCGTTCGGCAGCTATTATGATCCGGCGATAGCCGAAACCGACAAGACTTCGGTAACGTTCGATTATTCGGATCTTGAAGGTCAGGATTTCGTCGCCTATCAGATAACGGCCGGGGTGGGCTACAATTACTCGGTTGACGTGGCCAGCTCCATTGTGACGGTAGGCGTGCCGGAGGCTGCTCCTTGGAAGGAGAGCTTTGCAGACGGAAGCCAGGAAAGCGTGTGGTGCATCGATCCGAAATCTGATCAGGCCGTGATGTATGGCATAATACATGACAATGAGTTGCAGACGAACCTTGAAGACGAGGGAGCTGAGCCCACTTATCTCAATTCACAGGATGATGACAACGGGTTCTTCCTGATACTTCCCATGGAAAAGGATGCGATGCTTGGTATCTTCACGACCAAGATTTCCTTGGCGGGTCTTGGCAATCCTGTCCTTGAGTTCTATTATCAGGGTAAGGGGAGCGCGCTTGATGTGCTGCTTGCCAAAGGGGCGCAGGAGTTCGAGGAGGTCAAGTCCATTGATCTTCGCGAGGCACCTACGGATGACTGGACGCGTTGTACGATCAGCCTTGCCGAGTTCAAGGACCTTCCCTACATCCAGTTTGAGCTTAGGGTGCGTGGTATCCACAATGATGATGAGACGACATGGAGCGTGCCTATAGACAATGTGCGTGTGCGCGACCTTATGGCGGACAATCTGGCGATCGCATCGTTGTCAGCCCCGGCAGAGGTGGCTGCGGGCGATGAATTCGAATTCACCGCAATGATAGAGAATGTCGGGCAGAATGTGGTCGAGGAAGCTTCCGTAGAGTTGTATTCCGCCGGTGAACTGGTTGAAACAAAGGAAATAAGATCGCTTGATGCGTATGGCCGTGTCGCAGTGAGCACAAGTATTGCAGCATCGCTGTTCGATGGTGAAAAGATTGATCTGAGCGCAAGGCTCATATGGGAGAAGGACATGGATCTTTCTGACAATGAGGTCGCAGCCGAGGTGCTTGTGCGTCAGTCCGCATATCCTGCGGTAGGAGAAGTTGTTGGCACCTTGACCAGGGACGGCGGCGTAAGGCTGGAATGGATCAAACCGGATTTTTCGGCGCTGACAGCTCCCGTGTCGCGTACCGAGGATTTTGAAAATGTTTATTATGAACCGTTGACAAACAAGGATTTCGGCGGTTGGACGCTGCTTGACCTTGACGGCGGTAAGACGTATACGTTCCTTGATGATGTGAATAATCCATACCGTACGCAGCCGATGGCCTATCAGCTTTACAATCCTGTGACTGCAGGTGTGCCGGACGATTATCTAATTGACATACCGCCACATAGCGGGAATACGCTTCTGGTGGCTTGGAGCACCAATGGCACGAATGACAATTGGCTGATATCTCCAGAACTTTCCGGTGCGGCTCAAACGGTAAGTTTCTGGGCGCGCAGCTTTACTATCGCCTATGGCGAGGAATTCGAGGTGTATTATTCCACTGGAGGCAAGGACGTGGAGGATTTCGTTAAGGTGGATGAGGTGGTCAATTATCCCGAAGGTGCGTATGCGTATGTGCCGGAGGAGTGGACGGAGTTCAGCTTTGCAGTGCCTGACGGTGCCAGGTATTTTGCGATACGTCACACGTCATATGACACGTATGCGCTTTATCTGGATGATTTTGTGTTTGAGACTGCGGGCGCTTTCCCGTCGGATCTCGAAGTACGGGGGTACAATGTGTACCGCGATTGTAAGAAGATAGTGGATGAGCCAGTAGTGAAAAGCTCTTATCTTGATGCAGGGTTACCCGGCGGTACATATACCTACCATGTGACAGCGGTTTATAATCACGGTGAGTCCGCCGTAAGCGATCCGTATGAGGTTGCTGTGGATATACAGACCGGCGTTGAGTTGATCGGAAAGAAGGACGTCAAGGTGTATGCCACGGATGAAGGCATTGCCATTGATGGAGCCGACGGACAGACGGTGTCTGTGGTATGCGTGGACGGTAAAGTCGTTTACCGGGGGAGCGCTTCCGGTAGCAGGATCATATCGGTTCCGACCGGTGTGTACCTTGTTAATTTAGACGGGGTGGCGTTTAAGGTAGCCGTCAGGTAATCGGACAATGACCATATTGAACCTGGGCGCGATATCATATGCGATGTCGCGCCCAGATTAATTAATGCTATGTCTGGGTGTTGAATGCAGATGTCTTTTGTCAAATTATATTCAGCTACGTCGGAAACGTCTGAGCGTCAGATGATATGTGGGAACATTCAGGGACGGTGGATAAAATTTTTGCGGTTTTTTTGTGGAATTGTTTGCGGGATTCAAAAATAGTGCTTAACTTTGCAACCGCAAATGAGACGGTGAGCGCGAATGCGACGAACCGATCATGATAGGACTTTGAAAAGAATGCCTCTTTAGCTCAGTTGGCCAGAGCACGTGATTTGTAATCTCGGGGTCGTTGGTTCGAATCCGACAAGAGGCTCAACTAAAGCATGGCATCCTTGCGAGAAAGATATAACGTTTGGGCGTGTTCCAGAGTGGCCAAATGGGGCAGACTGTAAATCTGCTGGCTTTCGCCTTCGGTGGTTCGAATCCATCCGCGCCCACAAACCTCTGAGTGTGATGTGAGGTTTCTCCGGGATGATTTCCGGTAGGAATCAATGCGGAAGTAGCTCAGTTGATAGAGCATCAGCCTTCCAAGCTGAGGGTCGCG
>CAJTYH010000042.1 GCA_910583675.1 uncultured Muribaculaceae bacterium | reverse complement strand
GGCATACGTGGTCTCGCGGCACCAGTTCCACGTCGGAGAACTTCATCACGCCGTTAGCGTCGGTAATCACGTCGCCCAACTGGATAAGGGAATGCCCCCACGCGATAGATTCAAGAGCATTGAGCAGGAAATGGTAGAACCACTTGCTCTCAAAGATTTTCGCCGCGTCCTCGTTCTCGTTGCCCGCATCGTCCGTAAGTACAAAGGCTTTGAGCAGCGTCTTGTGGTAGCGTTGAGTGAAGCAGCCTGTGAGGTGCATATCAATAAGCGCGTCGGTATAGATGGAATACAACGCTCCGCGCTTGGGGTTCTCGATGTTGAGAGCCATAGCCCACGCCCGCCGCCACCGGGCAACGTCCTGTTTGGTTAGACTCTGCGTCTGTTGGTTGAGCATCATCACGAGGCTTTTTCGCTTCTTCATGCTGCCGCCGCGCTCGTTGTTGCGGCGAGCGGCGAGGCGTATTGATTCGAGCGACCTCTGCGAGGCGTATCTGTTTTTTGCCATTTTATCAGTGTTTAATCTTGTCGTCAATCATGTTTGAATAATCCTCGGAAGTGAGGCCGGAGAGCGCGGTGGAAATATTGGCCTTGTAGGTCGCTCCGCCGTCCTGTGGAGCGACAGCCGAGGATTTGAGCGCGTTAATGATAGCGTCGATTCTCGCCTTGCAGATGTTAAGCTGCTTCTGCAGTTCGGTGGCGTTTGCCGTTGTCTCGCTGCCGCCGTTCCATACCGACACGCCTTTCTTCATTTCAAGGGTCGTTCCGTCTATGTCTATTTTGAGGTTGTCGGCGGTGAGCGTGGCCGAGCCTTTCTGAGTTTTCAACACCACGGAATTGTCCTCGACGGTAGCCTCGGTGTCGCCGATGGTGATAACGGACTTTGTTATTTCCATCGCAAGCACCACTACGGCCACGGCGGGATTGAGGAAACCCACCACGACTTCAGAACCGACTGCCGGGAACGACACGAGGCCGACCGTCTGATTCTGATCCGCCTGTAAATTCACGGCGAGGAGCGGCGCACCCTCGTTAATGGGAGTGCAGTCGATAGTCCGGGCATCTTCGTCCACCGCGTCCACGGTGCAGACGGTGAGATACATTTCAGAGCCGGACAGGGCAAGCTGTCTTATCGCGTTTCTAATATCCATCACTCTGCCGCCCTCGCGCCGAGGGTAATGTCCTGCCGGAAGCCGGAGCTGCCGTATGTTATGGTATTCTTATGGACTTGGTACTTGCCCTTGCGCTCACCGTCGATCTTAATGCCTATCACGTCGAGGACATCAAGCAGCACATGACCGAAAGTCTGAAAAGACCCGGTAAGGCCGTCACGTTTGAGACGCTCCAACTCCTGCTCACCCCACGCCTTTGCCTCGGCCTCGGTCTTACCGTAACAGTGCAGGGTGCGTTTTTCTCCGTCCGGATCGCCAATCTCCACCTTGATTTTCTTTTTGTTGTCGGGTTGTAGGCTAACCACTTTCAGCTTAATTTTCACGTCCTCGGCTTTCTGTTCGTCAAGGCTGCTGTCCGAAATGATGTTTACCCCTGTGGCGAATACCTGCCGCATCTCGTTGCCGTGGTCGAAAAGCACACCGCAATAAAGGACAGGCTTGCCGTCTTCAAGACGGAAGAAAGTGCGGATGTTGTTCTCTTTGAGGTGAGCGAGCAACTCGGCCACGTTCTCAAAATTCACGCGGTACTGCCCGATGTTCTGCTCGCCGAGAACCTTTATGTCGTATGGCAAGCCCTGTTCTTTGAGCAGCGTATGAATATCTACGTTCTTGTAGGACTTCTTCACGCAGGGGGTCTGTTTGAGCATAAACATCTCGTCCTCGCAGAAAATCTCAATCGGGGCTTTGAAACCCTTGCGCAGCACATATCCTGTAAAGGCGAGTTGGAGGTTGTCATCATAGCCAAGCCACACGGAGATTTTGTCGCCGCGCTTTATGGGGTTTGAGGTCTCGCCTTTCCATTTTACCTTTCGGGGGAGAATGAGCTTGCAGGTGGTGGTGAGAGCCTCGCTGTCGCGCACGATCTCGCAAGCCGTGATTTTCTCAAAGACCCACGTCTTATCACCCTTAATCTCTATTTTCGCACAGAGTTTTAACATCGTTCAAATGCTGATTAAACAGTGGTTTACAAATCACCAGTCATAGCCGTTCTTCTTCATGCTGCCGTAACGCATCGGATTACCTCTGAGGCCGCTGTCCGGGTCGCCGCCGTCGGGATATTCGGGGAACTCCGGCGTAAAATTGCCTTTCTGAATATCCTTTAAGCGGGATATGGCATTGTCGTAAAGCGTCTGTCGCATCTCGCTTCCCAACATGCCGGGCAACCATTGGCCGAGCCACCACAGCGCGATTGATACAGTGAGCTGCACGAGCAGGGGGTTACGCTGAATGTCGGTCTTTGAATAGGCCGCGTCTATGTCATATCTGGTGCGGACATATCCGGCGACTTCCTCCATAGCCGTGCGCTCGGCCTGTCGGCGTATATCCTCGGAGGACTGGCAGATAATTTCAAGGTCGGACGGGCAGGTAACTACCCGGTAATCGTCGTTGGTAAGAAAAGACATCGGAGCATGGATTAGACGGTTCTGTAAATCGCGATGGCCTCTATGTCTGCGGCGGTAACTCCTTTGCGGTAGACACCCTCGCGCACAAGCCGCTTGATATGCTGCTTGCTCACGACCACAGGGCGACCGTTAAGGTTAATGACAAGATGCTTCTGCCCGGAGACGGCGCGTCGGCGGTCGGCCTCGCGTCGGCAATGGCGCAGACGGCAGTCGAAAACGACCGCACGGAAGTAGGTTCTGATGTTGCGGAATAATTTCATATAGGAGAAGTGTTGAATTGTTACCATGAATTTTTAGGGGCTTTGCGGCGACCCACGGAGGGCTTGAACCTCTGCTGCCGGGTAAGCCCCTGCAGAATGAAAATCGCTCCCTCGTCGGCATCCGGACCGTCGTCGTGTCCCGACATACCACGCTCACAGGAGAGCGTCTGGTCTATGCCTGTGCGCATATCGGGATCATTCTTCATGCGCACGTTATAATAGACGTGGCCGTGTTCCCACAGCGGGGAAATGGCCTCTATGCGTTGGAACTTGTCGGGCTTCTTGCGCGTGTCGCCGAAAATCGGGAGCTGATAGCCTCTTTCGTTGCCCTCGCGCACGAACTCGTCAAGGAGAATCTGCTGGAGGAAATTGGCCTCTATGTAGTAGGAGCAAACCGCGCCCGCCGCCACGATCTTCTCGTGGAGGTCATAGAACCAACCCACCATCTCGGCCACGGAGCATTGGCGGACGAAAGCCGCGAGACAGTGCAAATCCGTCCCGGTCTTGCCCCACAGCTTTATGGCCTTGTAGTCGTTGCGGGTGGTGGACTTGAAAGAGGGGTCGCAGTAGCATACGAGATAGTCATACTTGGCGAGACGGAGCGGCCTGCACCAACGTATCCAGTCGTTGCGGAAGATGCTGCCCTCCGTGATGGGGTTGTTCATCTTCTCGCGTTGGAACGAGATGTAACCCATGAACCGCTCCTCGGCTCGTATCTCCTCGATAGTCCACTTAGCACCCCACGAGGGCTTGCCGTTTTTGTCAATGGCATTCACTTTGGAGACCACCACACCGTCGGAAGTCATGAAGTTGGCGAGAACCGAGTTTTTGCCGATAAGGTTTCCGACCATACAGAAACGGCCACGGCCACCGTCGAGAGTGCCGAACAAAGCCTCCTTAACCCACTTTGTGAGCCGCGCCACGCGGTCGGGGTTATTGACAAGTTCGTCGTCGTCGAGGTCATCTATCACAATATAGTCGGGGCGGTACTTTTTGTAACGGAGGCCACGCGGCGACTGGCCGCGACCGCGAGCGAAGAAAGCGCGACCGTCGGCGGTTACGAACTTTCCTGTCTCCCACGACCCTGTAACTTTCTGCACCCCGAAGTCGGATATATAGCGTTGGTTGAACTCGAACTCCGCCTGTATGTCGCCGAGGAGCGTCTCTGCATTGTCCTTGCTCTTGCCGACAAGCACCATGAGGTGCAGTTTTTTGAGGGCTTTGAGATACATGGGAATGCCGACATCGAAATGGACGGACTTCGCGTGGCCTCGCGCCCACTGCGCGGCATACTGAATTGTCGGATGGTCTCGCAGGGTGTGCGCCGCCCTTATCTGAAAGGGAGCGCAGTCGGTATGCTTCCCGGTCTCCTCATCGTCGCAGTAGTGCGCGAGATAGTAAGAGAAGAAGCGGCCATAATCGGCGAGGAGATACGCGATGCGTTTCTCCTTTTGCGCCGGAGTCTCCCGGACAGACACGACGGAGCGCGTCTGCACGGTCTCGCACCATTGCTTCCACTGTTCGATAGCCTCCTTGCGGGTCTGTGCGGTGTTCCGTGCCATGCGTTACAATTTGCTGCCGAGCATTTCGAGGATATACTTGTTCTGATACTTGTTGACAAGTTTTCGGAACTCCGGCGTAATTTCCAAATCTGTCTCCGCCTGATATTCGAGCCAACGGCCAAAAGCCATGAAGCACTCGATGAAATCGACAGCCGAAGCCTCCTTGTCGAGGCGTTCGATAGTTGCCGATAGTTTCACGAGCTGATCCACGACCGTTGCGGATTTGGAAATGTCGAGGTCGCGCAATTCCTCTATCTTGTCCTTGATAGCCGAGAGCAGTTCATTCTGCAGACTTTTGCGGGTGATAGACATCGCGGCGCGTTTCTCGCCCCAGCAGCCGTCCTTTACCCACTTGCCGACGGTGTTAGCCGACACGCCTACTTTCTCGGCGATGGAGTTTTGCGGCATACCCTGCATGAAAAGAGCCTCAGCGAACTCCTTTTTATCTGTTGAAACCTTGTTTGCCATTCATAATAAAATGATGTTTTCGGGTTGTGTCAATGTTGATTTACGATGCAAAATTGGCACAAACGGGCGGCGCGTGAAAATAGAGTGTAAAAACTTTACACTCTGTTTTGCAGGGCTGTAAACCCTCCCCAACTTTGCACCGTAAAACCACATCGCGGAGTGGAGCAGCCCGGTAGCTCGCGAGGTTCATTCCCTCGAGGTCGCAGGTTCGAATCCTGCCTCCGCCACAACCCCCTTTTGCGACCCGTCGGCGGGGCGGCACAGGGTTTTCACACAGTGAAGTGCCACACAAGCCCCGCCGACATTTTTTCTGACATCACACCTATATATGAAAGAGGCAATCATATCGACCCCGCGCCTCAACAGTTACGGCGCAAGGGTACTGACCGAGGGAATAGACCTCACGCAATACCAAAAGAACCCGGTACTCCTATATATGCACCGACGCGGGCGCAAGGAGGATATGCCGATAGGAATCATGGAGAATGTGCGCGTGGAGGGGGATACGCTCTACGGCACGCCTAAATTCGACGACGACACCGAGGACGAGCGCAACATCTCGAAGAAATGGGAGCGCGGCACGCTGCGTATGCTCTCCGCCGGGCTTGACATCATGGAATGGAGCGAAGACCCCGCGCTTCTCGTGGCCGGGCAGACGCGCCCGACCGTAACCAAAAGCAAACTTATAGAAGTGTCGGTGGTGGATATAGGCGCGAATGACGACGCGCTGCAGGTCGGCCTATACCACGAGGGGAAACTGCTCACCCTCGCCGCCGGGGAGGAAAGCGACCACCTGCCGCTGCTGAACCTCACCGCACACGAAGAAAAGACAGAACAACCCCCAAATAACAACATCAAAAAGAACATGGAAAAGATCCTGACGAAACTCGGCCTCGCGCCCGGTGCCACCGAGGACGAAGCGGTGGCCGCAATCACCAAATTACAGGAAGACAAGGCCGCTATGACCCTCGCCCGCATCACCGACGTGGTAGACACGGCAATCAAGGAAAAACGCCTCACCCCCGACAAGAAAGAGAAATACATCGTGCTGGGCAAGAACGTCGGCCTTGACACCCTCAACACGCTTCTTGCCGACATGCAGCCCGCACAGAAGCCCCTCGACCTCGTGCGTCCCGCCGGAGGCGGCACAGTCCCCTCCGCGACCCTCACATGGGACAAGGCCACCCCCGAACAGCTCGCCGACCTGCGCGACAACAACCGCGAGGAGTATGCCCGGCTCTACAAGGAGTTTTACGGCTTTACCCCCGAATTCTAACCAACAACATCACACAACAAAAGACGAATGAAAAGATTTCTTCTCGCCCTTATGGGCATGATTATCGGAGTGACGCTGACCTCCGCAATGGGCGCGACCCTCGGTGTGGCCGTGGGTGTCTCGCCGCTCGCCGGAGCATTGACGCTCAACGGCGTTGCGGTAGGCACGTCGCTCATGGGCGGTCTCGCACCCGCCAACGCGCTCCGCGCCGGGCTTTATCCCGAAGTGTGGACAGGCGAACTTGTGAAAGCGTTCCGCTCCGCTGCCGCCGCAATCGGATGGTACAACAAAATCCGCAGCTACGACCAGTATGTAGAAAAGGACGCGATCCACATGGTCGATGTCGGAGTAGACCCCGAAGTGCTTGTGAACAACTCTTCCTACCCGTTGGAGGTGGAGACGCTCCCCGACGGCGACATCACCGTGCGCCTCGACAAATACCAGAGCAAGCCCACCCGCATCACCGACGACGAACTCCACGCGCTCGGCCACGACAAGATGGCTTCCGTCATAGAACGCCACAAAGAGGCATTCGACGAAGTGAGGTTCAGCCGCGCAATCCACTCCCTTGCTCCGGCGGAGCATACGGCCAAGACCCCGGTGCTGCTCACCACAGGCGAGGTGGACGGCGACCGCAAGCGACTGACGCGCCGCGACATCATCGCGCTCAAAAAGGCATTCGACAAGGCCAAGATACCCGCCGAGGGTCGAATGCTCGTGCTTTGCGCCGACCATGTAGCCGACCTGCTGGAGCAGGATCAGAAGTTTGCGGCGCAGTATTACAACTACGAGAGCGGCGCGATCAACCGTATGTACGGCTTCGAGGTGTATGAATACGACGCATGTCCCTACTACAACACCTCCACCAAGAAGAAACTGGCCTACGGCGCAGTCCCCGCGACGGCCACCGACCGGCAATGCTCCGTGGCTTTCTCGCTGAAACGCGCAATGAAAGCCAACGGATCGACGAAAACCTACCTGCAGGAAGCTGCCGCCAACCCCACGACACAGGAAAACCTGTTCTCTATGCGCACATACACAATCTGTCTCCCGACAAAGGCCGAGGGTCTCGGCGCGATCGTGAGCGCACTCAAAGCGTAAGCCCGCATGAAAAAAGCACTCAAATATCTCGTTATCCACTGCACCGCCACCCCGGAGGGACGCGACGTGTCATCCGCCGACATCCGGCGGATGCACACCGCACCCAAATCGGCGGGCGGTCGCGGGTGGAAACAGGTCGGTTATACAGACCTTATCCGGCTCGACGGCACAGTTGAACGTCTCGTGAACAACAACGAGGACGCATGGGTAGATCCGTGGGAAATCACCAACGGCGCGACAGGCTACAACTCCGTAAGCCGCCATATAGTCTATGCCGGAGGCTGCGACAAGGGCATGAAACCCAAAGACACCCGCACAGACGCGCAGAAAAGCGCGATGGCAGAATATGTGCGCGACTTCCACTCCAAGCACCCCAATGTGAAAATCATCGGCCACCGCGACCTCTCGCCCGACCTCAACGGGAACGGCGTGATAGAGCCTTTCGAGTTTATGAAAGCCTGTCCGAGTTTCGACGTGGCCGCATGGCTCAAAGAGATAGGCATAACACAGTAACAACCCCACTGAATGACTGAAACAATCCTTGCCGCAGCGGTGGCGATCATCACCGCGCCGCTCTCGGCACTGCTGACGGCCATATTCCTGCGCTCCAAGCACAACGCGGAAGTAGACAAACTCCGCGCCGAGGTGAAACAGACCCTCGCCGACGTGCGCGGGCGAGAACTCGACAACGACAAAAAGGCCATACAGATGATTATGGAACTGGTGGTCGAGCCGCTGCGCAAGGATATGGTTCAGTTGCAGGAAAAAGTAGACACCCTCACGAATGCTATTGAAAAAGTCAATTCTTGCCCTCACGCTGACAACTGCCCTGTTAGCCACGAGCTGCGCCGCGCCAAAAAAGACGATGCAGGAGCAGCGGGAACAAACGCACTCGTCGCTGTCGCAGACGGCCACGGCGGAGAGCCACCAGGAGGACAGCGCGGCAATCAGCACGGAGCGGCTTCTGAATGAACTGCTCACGGCATGGCTGCAGAGGGTCGAGACAAGGGACGAGGCCACAGAGCGCGTAACCGAGATTTTCGACACGTCGCAGCCGCCGGACAGCACCACTGGCACACCGCCGCTGTCTGCCCGCATCCGGGAGAGGCACGAGGCCAGGAGCCGGAGCGACAGCCGGGCAAAGGTTGAGGCCGCAAAAAGCGACAGCACCGCCACGGAGTGCGAGGCGCACTCCCGAACCGACACCGCCGAGGCCACGCAGACGGAGGCCGAAACGTCCGGGGAGAGCGAGACCGAAAGCCGGGAGGAGAAAGGCGGCAACAAAGCCCTCGTGTGGGTTTCCATAGCCCTGTCGCTCTTATCGATCGCGGTCATCGCCATAGTTATCAAACACCGTTCAAACAGACATTAAACACCATACGACAATGGCAAAAAAGACAAAAGAAACAGAAAAATCCACGGCGACGGTGGCCGCGAAAGCCGCCGCCAGGATAGCCGAGGAGACCCTGCGCCTCAATCCCGACATAAACGAGGTACACGTAACCTCTGACGGCACGGCGTTCTACACCCGCAACGACGCGCAGAACCACGCCAACTCCCTGCCCAACCGCGAGGTGTACTCCACCAACCGCAGGACTGCCGCGCTGAAAGCCGCAGCAGCAAAGAGCAAGGCCGACACCGCCGAGCCTGCCGCACCCTCCGACACCGAGCCGGAGGTGGACGAACTGACCGGGGAGGCAGTGAATGATACCGACAACGAACCCGCCAACACAGACGAATAATGCAGAATCTCACCATTACCCGGACAAACGGCAACATCGTGCGCTCGCTCGCGGGTGAAGACCACATAAGCGGCCTCGTGTTCTACTCGGCAACCCTGCCGACGGCTACCGAGGGCGTGGACGGCTTCACCGCAACAGAGCGCATCCACGCCATATCATCGCCGGAGACCGCCGAGAAATACGGCATCACCGCCGACGCGGAGGCATGGGAGACAAGGGTGCTTCACTACACCCTCGCCTCGATATTCAACATGAATCCCGGCGTGAGCCTGTATGTGGGCATCTTCAAGCCCGCCGCCGGAGCAAACGCCTTTTCGGAAATCAAGCAGATACAGAACCATGCCGGAGGCCGTCTGCGGCAGGTGGGCGTGTGGAATGGCGCGGTGGAGCTGAGCGACACCCTCGTCAACTCCCTGCAATCGGTACGCACCACGCTTGAAGCGCAGAACAAACCGCTGTCGATACTCTACGCGCCGAAAGTCTCCGACGTTACCGCGCTCCCCTCAGACCTCGCAAAGATCGGACGCAACGGCGTGTCGGTCATCATCGGACAGGACGGCGCGGGAGTGGCCGACGAACTCTACCGCGACGCGGCCAACGCCGCCAAAGCGAGCGTGTCGGCGCTTGGCGACGCACTCGGCGCGGTGAGCAAGGCAAAGGTGCATGAGAGCATAGCATGGGTCGAATCGTTTCCGACGAACATAGCAGTGGCCGCTTTCGGCGATGGCAAGAAATACCGCGACCTTGACGATGCCGTGATTGAAGAGCTCGACAGTTCCCGCTACATTTTCCTCCGCACCTACGACGGCCTCGCCGGGTGCTTCTTCAACGACAACCACACACTTGACGTGCCGACAAGCGACTACGCCTTTATCAACGACGTGCGCACAATGGACAAGGCGGTGCGCGGAGTGCGAACCTACCTGCTGCCCAAACTCGGACGGCCTATGAAAGTGGACGCGGACACCGGGAAACTGGAGCGCACGGCGGTGGAGCATCTCATCACCACAGGCAACAAGGCACTGGAGGAGATGGCAAAGGCCGGGGAGCTGAGCGGCTACCGCTTCGACATAGACCCCGACCAGAACATACTCGCCACCTCGCGTGTGCGGGGAGTGATAAAGAACGTGGCCGTGGGAGTTATGCGCAACCTCGACCTTGAAATAGGTTACGCCACAAGTGTATAACCATTAACGCGACAAAAGAATGAACACATTGGACGCGGCCTATAACGGAATCCCTCTCATCAACGGCGAGGAATATTCGTGGGGCAACATCAAGACCTGCATAAACGGCATCGTCGTAACCGGGATCACCGCGATAGCCTACGGCGACAAACAGGACATGCAGAACAACTACGGCGCGGGGAGACACCCGGTAAGCCGCAGCTACGGACGCATAACCCCCTCGGCGAAAATCACGCTCTACATGAGCGAGGTTGTGGCGATTTCGCGCACCTCCCCGACCGGGCGAATGCAGGACATCGCGCCTTTCGACATCGAGGTGGCCTATTTGCCCCCCAACGGCATCATTGTCATCGACAAGATCCGCAACTGCCAGTTCACGGAAAACAAACGCGACTGGAAAGAGGGGGACATGAACCAGCAGGTGGAACTCGAACTGCTCCCCGGCAGCGTCGAATACGGCAAGCCCGACGGCGTTTAAGCCGGAAACCCGGAGTGTGAAACCCGAAACACGAACTTTTTCAGAAACAACAATCTCAAACCGATATGGATAACAAGACAATCGACATCAACACAGAGAATTTCACAGTAGTAAACGGCGACATCACCGAGGAGCAGATAGCCACGTGGAAAGGGAAGCATGGCCGCGTGGTGGAGGTAGAGGTGGCCGACACCGACTTCGAGGAGCTGCACCGAGGCTATTTCCACCGCCCGGACATGAAGACGATGCAGGCTTTCTCGGCCACGGCCAAGCAGAACGAGGTGAGAGCCGCCGAGGTTCTGTTTGACAACTGCTGGCTCGGCGGGTCGCCTCTGATGAAGAGCGATGCGGTCTACAAGATGCAGGCGACCGGGGAACTGCAGAACATCTTCGGGAAGTGCGTGTCTAAGCTAAAAAACTTGTAGAGGCGCACCAACTCTCCGGGGGCGTGGAGGACGACGACCCTGGAGAGATAGCGAAAGGGTGCGCCTTGATCCGCGCCAACTTCGGGACAGACCCGGAGACACTCACCGACGAAAGGTGGGCTATGCTGTTCCAACAGGCCGTGTGGCTTGAAAACTTCCGTCTTGAAAACATGGCAAGAATCCTCGCAAAATTATTCTCACCCGCAGATGCCGAATGCAGCCTATAATGCAAAGCCACCTTTGAATGAGCAATTACAACTTCAATTACGCTTTCAACATAAGCGGCAACTGCAATGCCGTGGTCGCCGAGATTTCGGGAGGTGTCGAGAACCTCCAACGGAATCTCCGTGCGACCACGTCGCTGTGGGACACATTCGAGGGGAAGATGCTCGCGCTTAACCAATTCACGCAGTACGTCGGCAACCTCAGCCAAAGCCTGAACGAGACGCTCTCACCGGGCGCGGCACTTAATGCGTCGCTCGCGGAGTTGCAAGCAATATCCGGCGCGGCCGGAGAGGAACTTGCCATTGTTGAAAAATACGCCCGCTCCTCTGCAAAGGAATTCGGAATCTCTGCCGCCGGATCGGTGGAATCCTACAAACTGCTGCTGTCGCAGCTTTCGCCGGAGCTCACCAAGAACGGCGAAGCTCTCAACCACATGGGGGAGAACGTCGCAACTCTTAGCAAGATGATGAAAGGCGATGCGACCGCCGCAGCCGAGGTTCTGACAACGGCGATGAACCAATACGGCGTATCGCTCGACGATCCTCTTGCGGCCTCCGACCGTATGTGGGAAATGATGAACACAATGGCCGCTGCCGCACGTGAGGGTTCTGCCGAGCTGCCCGCAATCAAGGTGGCTCTTGAACAGTGCGGTATGGCCGCGAAAGCCGCCGGAGTTTCCTTTGAGGAGACCAACGCCTCCATACAGGTTCTTGACAAGGCGGGCAAGAAAGGTTCGGAGGGCGGCGTGGCTCTGCGCAACGTGATGTCTACACTCGCGCAAGGCCGCTTTCTGCCAAAGGATGTGCACGAGGAACTCGCCGCAGCCGGGATAAGTGTAAACGACCTCACCGACAAATCAAAGTCTCTTGCCGAGCGTCTACAGGTACTCAAACCCGTAATGGCCGACGACGCTCTTTTCAGCAAATTGTTCGGCAAAGAGAACTCCGCCGCTGCAATGGCTCTCGTGCAGGGCGTTCCAAAGGTTCAGCAATGGACGGAGGCCATAACAGGCACGACCACCGCCATAGACCAGAGCCGTATTATAATGGACACCTACAACGAGCGGTTGGCGCGGGTACAGGCGAAATTCAGTGATATAAAGATTTCCATATTCAACTCCTGCGGCGACCTCGGTATATGGACGCAGGTCGTGGCGGGTGCGCTCGTGCCGCTCTCCCAACTCGTGCCGCTGATCTACGGCGCGGCAAAGGCGGTCATCTTTCTGCGGAGCGTGAATTTCAAAGGCGCGTTCACAGGCGTTGTTTCCTCGATACGGAACGTTGTCGCGGGGCTGATGATGCAGAATATAGCCATAACCGCGTCCGGCGGCTATTGGCTCGCATTCAAGGTTCTCGCGCAGAACGTGTGCCGCTCAATAGGTGTCGCCATTATGAACATCCCCATTGTCGGGTGGATAGCCGCCGCCATTGCCGCAGTCATCGCCATAATTCAGCAGCTTTGGGATAAGTGCTACGGCTTCCGCGTGGCTGTCTTTACCGCGTGGGAGGGCATCAAAGCCCTGTTCTCCGCTTTGTGGGAATGGCTGTCCGGGCTGTGGCAGAGAATATCCGCGTTTTTCGTCGGCCTGTGGAACGGCATAAAGTCAATGGCACAGAAAGTCGCCAACGTCTTTATGGCCGTGGTAAACAAAATCCGCTCATTCATAGCCGCGATCCGCAACTTTGTCGTTAAGGTAGTCAATGCCGTGGTCGAGAAGGTGAGCGCGATATGCAAGCCGCTCGTTACCGCTTTCAAGAATGTAGCCAACGCCATAAAAGGTTTCTTCGGCAAAATCATTGACTGGGTGCGGGATAAGTTCTACGCTCTGATAAACTGGTTCATCGACAAATACAACTGGATAGCCTCCAAACTCAACTTCGACAAGATAGCCCGCCTCGGACGCGAAGCCGCAGACCGCTCTTGGGCGGCAGACCACCCGGAGCAGCCGGACGATGATTCTTCCGGCGGTGGAAACGGCAGCTCCGATCCCGTCGGTAACGGAGGTGGGCTTGGTGGCGGTTCACCAATCGGCAATGCCCTCGGCAGTGTCGGCGGCAGTGCGTCGAAAGAGACCGACCGTGTCAAGAATATAAACATCACCATTGACCGCCTTATCGACAAATTCACCATAACGACCAACAATCTCTCCGAAAGCAAGGAGAGGATAAAGGATGCGGTGGCCGAGGCTCTTCTTTCGGCTGTCAACGATGCAAACTACGCTCTATAATACAGACCATGCAGGAATACAAGTTTGAAATAATCAATGCCCGGTTCATAGCGTCCGGGGTGGCGATACAGGCAAAGGGACTCGCTTACAGGCTGCGACCGAACAAAGGGCGGGACGCGCAGAAAAACGAGGACTACAAGCTCGGGACGCTGCCAGGCTACGCGACGGGGGGCGGCACTACCGAGGGGGGCGCGGCTATCAACAAGGCCGAGGAGAAGTGGAGCGGGAGCGGCGACTATTGGCTTGGCCGCACGGCTCTGACGGACATGGTGGTGAAAGTGCCGGGGGAGGGTCTGCTTCTGATCAACGACGCGACGGTGAACGTTAGCCTGCAAAAAGAGGTGGTGAAGACCGCGCTTGTAGGCAGCGCCGGAACGATAAAGGAGTATATCACCGACGGCGACTATCAACTGAGCATAAGCGTGGGGATAGTCGCCGTGGACGACGAGGGGCGCATCTGCGACCAATACCCGGAGCGGGCTGTGGCGCAGCTGCGGGAGATAATGGAGAGGCCGGAGGCACTGGAGGTGAGCTCGGCGTTCCTTGACCTGTTCGGGATAAGCCATATAGTCGTGACCGGGTTCTCGGCAAAGCAGATGACGCACTCTAACAGGCAGGTGATAGAGATAACGGCGTTGAGCGACACCGAGTATGTGATAGAATCAACCGATTATTAACCGACGTTCAAACACCTTTCAAACGATGAACGGACTTACGACATACGAGAACTGCGGCGACCTCGCCATAGAGGGCGGAGGCTGCATCGTGGCCGGGACGGAGGCGCAGACGATAGAACACGTTCTTGTGGCTAACCGTGGAGAGTGGCGGGAACACCCGCTGCTCGGCGGGGAGATCCGCAAGATGCAGCACGGCCTTGCCGGGAGGATGTGGGCTGCGCGTGCGCGGCAGATGTGCCGCGAGGCGGGAGTGGCCGTGAACCGGGTAACGGTGAGTGATAACGGAAAAATCACGGTGGAATGAAGACGACGGCGAGAGAGGGGCAATGCCTCGTTGACATAGCGTTGGCGGCGACAGGCTCGGTGGAGGGCGTGTGGGCGTTGGCTCTGCGCAACGGAATGAGCGTAACAGGGGAACTCGGCCACGGCACGGAAATAGCGTGGGAGGCCGGGGACGTGACGGACGCGAGGGTTGCGGAAAAGTACGCCGCCGAGGGTATATGCCCGGCGACGGCAGTAAGCGAAAAGACGCTTGCCGGGCTGCTCGACCGACCTGTTATAATACAAGTCCCGGACTACATGACAATCAAGGCCGACCCTGTGAAGAAACAGCAGACAAGGGCTGCGGTGTTCACAGGCGCATTCACGGCGGCATTCTCGTAAGGCGCGAAAGGAGAGAAAACAGACGCATTACAAACAACATCATCATAAACAGACAATATGAAACAGGACTGGAAGCCCGACGAACTGCGGGCAACGTCGGCAGAGATCCGCGAGGCGGTGATGCCGAAATCAATCACGCCGGAGATGGTAGGCGGGACACTCGCAGGTCTCACCGAAGCCGTGGCCGAGGTGGTGGAGACCCTCGGCGAGATACCGAGGGAACATGTGCGTGTAGAGGTTACGGCTTGCGACGGCCAAAGCAAAGTCAGTGCCGAAGGAGCGACAGTGCGGCTTGACGTGTTTGCCGTCGGCGGCTTCCCCTGCACGGCAATGCCACGACAGGAACTCACGGCAGATGCGGACGGCGTGGTGGAGTTTGACGTGCCGCACGGCTTCAAATATGCGGTCTCGTCCCATATAGACGGCCTCGGCGCATCGTTCCAACTGGTGTTTGACGCTGTGGCGGAGCAACGCGACGTGAGACTGTGGAACTTCCCTGTGGGGGTATGGGCACTCGGCCATACCGATCTCGCCCATTATAGCGATGACGGTTGGGAGGATGAATACTACACAGCGATACCATTCGTTACTCCTATGAGAATGGAGGAGGTGCCGGAAGAAATATATCTTTGGGCGCAAGACTCCGAAAAATATCCTCAAAGCGAGGGATGGTGGTATATAGGCGTTCTTGTATCAACCGCCGAAACGACATTTGCCATAGGCAAAAACAACCTTTCGGATGGAACAATGGTGTGGTGCGACAGCCGCGATTGTAACACTCTTTTCCCGCTGATTGATTATCATGTTCAGAAGCGTTACTATCCATGGGATTCTGAAGCGGCAGAAAAGCAAGCCCGTGCAGATATGGACGGCAATATGAACACTGCAAAAATACTCGCTTTCAGCCCGACACACACGGCAGCGCGATGGGCAGCCTCGTCGCCGTCGGACTATGACGAGCAACGGTTCCTTCCGTCGTCGGGACAACTGTATATAATGTGGCTGAACCGCACAGCGATTAATGCTATAATACAGCAATACATGGATGCCGGAGAGGAGGGTTTTAACCTTTTGCCTTATCAGAATGACAAGGGACAATGGCAGACCCCTAACGGGCGTGGTGAGGTTTGGTGGTCAAGTTCCGTCTTCGATTCTCTCTGCTCGTGGGTTGTCTACTGCAATGGCCACGTCGACGACGACCGCAGACTCAACACTCACGACGTGCGGGCGGTGTCGGCTTTTCATTTTGAATATTAAACCTTTTTCCTTTCCTTTGGTGAGGTCGCCCCCTTAAAGGGCGACCGGGCAGAGGGAAAGCGACACCGGGCGAAGCCCGGTCGAAAAAATTTTCGTAACTTTGCAGACGATTAAAAAATTAACTGAGATGGCAAACGGCGCGGCGACAGCCGGGGCATACAAGAGCGTTTACAGGCTGATACAGCAGATGGTCGGCCTCAGCGACAACGTGCCTGTGAAATACCGACGGTGGCTTTGGGAGAAGACGTTGGACGCTGCAACGGATCTGATCGCGCTGATAGTGTATGCGTGGGACGAGCAGAACGTGGCGCACAAGGTTGTCTACATAGACCGGGCGTTGACGAAATTCACGGTGCTGAACACGTATATGCGGCTGTGCAACGAGGCGCGGGTGCTGCCATTGCAGAAACAGACAAGTCTGTCGGAGCTTATGGCCGATATATCCGGGCAGCTCGGGTCGTGGCGCAAGGCCACGGCTGAAAGGGCGAAAAAAGGTGTCTAAGAGTGAGTGTTCCGTCGGCCACGGCTTACGGAAGCGCGATTTTCTTTAATGAAAAGGTCTGTGCGCTCTCATTAAGAGCAAGGAACAAGCCAGTCACAGAAGATAACTGCTCGTGGGTTGTCAACTACAATGGCAACATCAACAACAACAACAGAAACAACACTCACGACGTGCGGGCGGTGTCGGAATTTCAACGGAAAATGAACAACCAACCGGAACAACATATCGCCATAGGCTACGACAGTCTTTTGTCCGCCTATTATCAGTGCCGCCGCAACAAGGCGTGGACTGAGGCGGCTGCGGCCTTTGAGATACACTACGAGGCCGGGCTGCTGAAACTGCGCGACGAGATACAGGCCGGACGGTACAGGCCGCAGCCCTCGATCACGTTCCTCGTGGAATGGCCTACGCTGCGGGAGGTGTTCGCGGCGATGTTCCGGGACAGGATAGTGCAGACGTGGATCGCGCAGCGGATAGAGCCACTTTTCGAGGCGCAGTTCATCGCGGCGAGTTTCAACTGCCGCAAGGGTAAGGGTACGCTTGCCGCCGTGAAACATCTGCACGAGGCCATACGCGAGAAATCCGAGAACTACACCCGCGACTGCTGGGTTCTGAAATATGACCTCAAAGGTTTCTTCATGTCGATAAACCGGGCGATGGTGACGGATAAACTCTGCCGTTTCATCCGGGAGCGGTACAAGTGCGCGGACGTGGAGACGCTTGTCTACCTCACGCAGGTAACTCTGCTCAACTCCCCGGCGGAGGGGTGCATCATACAGGGCGACCCGCGCAAGTGGGAGGAACTGCCTCCGAACAAAAGCCTGTTCACCGTGCCGGAGGGGTACGGCCTCCCGATCGGAAACATCACCTCGCAGCTCGTGGCGAATTTTCTGCTTGACGAGACCGACCATTACCTTACCGAGACCCTCGGCCTCGACATAGACCGCTATGTGGACGACACGGCCACCGTGGACTGCGACAAGGAGAAACTGCTACTCGCTATGCCGCTTATCAGGGAACACCTGTGGCAGACAGCCGAGGTGAGGGTAAACCCGAAAAAGTATTACCTGCAGCACTACAAGAAAGGCGTTAAATTCCTCGGCACGGTCATCAAGGGAGAGCGCATCTACATCGCCAACCGCACCCTCGGAAAAGCGATGTGCCGTCTGCACGGATTCAACCGACAGGCCGAGGAGCGCGGCGCGGCATGGTGCAAAGCCAACGCGGAGCATTTCGTGAGCTGCATCAACTCCTATCTCGGCCTCATGCGGCAAGGACAGGAATATGGTATGCGCCGGGCTTTCTGCGGTAGGATCTCCGAGGCGTGGATGAAATACATTGTGGTGGAATGGGACTTCACCAAGATAATACTAAAACAGAAATACAAACACCGCGAGCGCGTGAAGCGTATGCTCCGCCGCAAGCGTAAACAAGCATCAAGAAACAGAATACCAAAAGCAAAGCGAATGACAGCACGAGTTTTCAGCGGGGAGACGCTCCCTGCCGTTGAGCAGTTCAACACCGGTCGCAAAAGGGGTTGCATTGTTCGTTGGGACTACGAGCCTGTCAAGACAACAATCCCCGAAGTTGACAAACGCGCCGCGTTCCGCAAGCGCAAGGCGTTGAGCCGCGCCGCCAAAAACGGCACACCCCCTCCCGCCGAGGAACCGCAGCAGGGCAAGGAGGTTGACAGCGGCCTTGTGGCCTATTCTGAAATGCGCTACTTAGGCATTCCCGACCCGGAGCGAGTTGTGGCCGACATTCAGTATGACCTCGACCTGCGTTACGGCGACACACCGCGCCCGGAGATTGATTTCGACGCTTACCGCTCGGCCATAGCCGCGCTCAACAAAGCGTGAGGCGATGGCACGGTCAATCGCCGAGATAAAGGCTCAGATATGCGAGACCTTTATCTCACAGGACGCTATCCGCACAGGGTACGGACTGAAAGAGAACCAATCCTTTGACAAGGCTTTCTCCCCGGTGTCGCTGGAGAGCCTGATGTTCTACGTCGTCGCCTCCTGTATATGGCTGCTCGAAAAACTTTTTGACCGCCACCGCGAGGAGGTGGACGCGAGGATAGATGCCCTGCGCCCGCACACGCTCCGTTGGTACGTTACAAAGACCCTCGCCTATATGCGTGGCAAGGATCTCATAATGACCGACGGCGTGGTCGTGGCTGACTACTACGACACGTCGGGAATGACGGAGGCCGACATCGAAAAGGCGCGTGTGGTGAAATACGCGGTCGCCACCGAGGACAACACGCAGGTGTTCATCAAGGTTGCCGCGAGGGGCAACAACGGCCAGCCCACGCCTCTGCAGCCCGATGACCTCGCCGGACTGAAAGGCTACCTCTCGCAGATAAAGGACGCGGGAGTGGCCATAAAGGTGCTGAACGAACCCGCCGACAATATGCGCGTGGAACTCGTGGTGCTTTATGATCCGGCCATACTCACGGCGCAGCCCACAGGCAACGGTCGCCCGGATGCGGACGGCTACACGGCCATAAGACTGCTGCGCGACGGCAAGGACGTGATAACCGAGGCCGTGAGCGGTGTCATATCCAAGCTGCCTTTCAACGGCGAATACCGAAACTCCGACCTTATGGCCGCTTTGCAGTCCATTGAGGGAGTGCGCGTGGCCGACATCGTGAAAGTGGAGGCCGCAGCCGGAGGCTCGGAGGCTTACTCGCGTGTCGTCGGCTACCGCCGTCCCTATTCGGGTTATTACGCATTGCAGAACCTCACGGTCAGAGGCCGTGCCTATCAAGTGGCCGAATGATGATTTTTGACATAGATTTCGACAAGTGGATAGCGACCATGCTGCCGACGTTCCTGCGTCTGCGCCGGGTGTTCGCTTTCTGCCGCGCCTTATGCTCGCCGCTCTACCTCGGCGACGACACAGGGCTGTACCCGCGCTTCCTGCGGGCGCGTGGCGACCACATATACAGGTTGAGCCACAACGGGCAGGTGTGCTATCTCCGCGCCGCTCTCAACGACGCTTTCAATCTGAAAAAAGGGTTTGAGATCGAGGACGCGGGGGCATACGAGGGGGAGTGGGTCTATGCAAAAGACCCGACGATGCCGAACCAGTTGCTCGCCGTGGACGAGAAGAAGAACCGCAAGCCCGTAGAGGGTGAGCCGCCGGAACATCCGACACCGCTGCTCGCCGACGAAGCGCGGCTCAACGCGCCGCAGAACTCGTTCATCGTGCGCGTCCCCAACAACATCTACACAACGCAGCTCGACAAGGTGAAGGCCATTGTGGAGCAATACAGAATCCTTTCAAAAACTCCGATTTACACCCCAACAAACTCAAGCAATGAACAGAGCGGAATATTTATCAACGGCGGTCGCAAGTGGTGGCAATGGCCTGTATCCATTATCGACGCAGGGGCTGTCGTTCATACAAGACCAGATTACCTTTTTACAGGCATTCGCAAGGATAGGCGGTAAACGTTACATCCTGCTCGCACCTACGGCCACCGCCGACGGCGTTGTGGTGATAGACGGCGAGGTGCTGCGCTTCAAGGCCGCAGCCAAGCCGGGCAACGGCATTCAGATCCGGGAGACAACCGAGAACATCGTGGCCGACGGCACGACCTACCGCGAGGCGCGGATTTACCGTTACGCCGAATATGTGCCGACATATACAAAGAACGTGCCGGGATTATATCCGGCCTCCGGGTTCTCGATGATAGAAACCAACGACCAGTTGGCAAAGAAACTGCTCGACTACACCGCCGTCAACAGCGACCTCGCCAAGAAACTCACCGTATTGTCTACCGACAGCCTCACCCGCGTTCAGTTGGACGCGCAAAAGGACAACGTGCGTCTTAACTGCCGCAAGGGGTGTTTCGCTCTGAACGGCGCGGAGGAATACACGATTAACGTCTACCGCCACAGCGCGAACAACATCACACAGGAACAGATCCTGCCCGACCTGCGCCGCTACGTCCGCTATTGGAACAGCGCGGCAAAGACGTGGGGAGGTTTCTACCCGGTAACGGAAAACCTGCATATCGACGTTAAGGTGGTAAAAGGCTCGACCGTCTATGTGCGCCACGGCTTTATCCCGGAGGGGGTTCAGCTTGTGCTGCTCCGCAAGAAGAAGCGCGGCCGAAAGCGTCGTTCCGGCGGCACGACAGGCACAAACGCCGCGTGGAAAGGCAAGAGTATGCTCCGGCAACCGAAGAACCAATACGTGCATTACAAGGGCGTGATACTCTCCACCTCCTCACCCAACAACTGGTATGTGCCTAAGTGCATAGGCGTAACCGACAAGGAGGACAATGCCCTTATCGGAAAGGAACTCGGATCTGTCTGCTCGGATATGATTGTGGCAAGCGGGAGTCTGTCAGAAATCGCCGCCGGGAACGGCCTCTACAAAGTGGTCGGAACTCGCGTCAAAGCTTCCAGGAAAGGCACAAAGCCCAAGACACAGGCTTGCTGCTATGCGCGGATCGCGTTGCAGTTTGCCGCAGCCGGGAAGACGTTCAAGAGCGCGGGCGGCGAGATGGCGCGTATGAAATACCGCCTTTGGTTTCATCTCGACAAGAAGACCAACAAGACCGTGGTGCGCCGTGGGTTCTCTGCCGATTAGGGACAAAAAAAGAGGGGCGGTTGAAAAACTGCTCCTCTAAAAACCCCGGCGGTCGTAACTCAATATATGCTCTGTTGTGAAATCTTGTAGGTTGTCGCTGACTAATCCAGTCGGTGCTTCGTTCAAAATCATCTCAACGGGGTCTATAAGACGCTCAATCCCTGCTGTCGGACGCGGCCATTGCCGCGATAACTTAGTGTGAGAGGGAATCGCACATGCCGCACACACCATACACTATCTTGAAATCGAAATCGCAAAACTGTCGAGGGTGTAATGCATGGCGCAAAGATATATGTTAAAATCTTAACCCCAATGAAATAGCCGATGAAAAAAACAGAATAAACGAAAACATACGTCGGTGGGCAATAAAAAACAGCCCCCGACTTGATTGTAGGACGCCAATCACATACAATCACAAAGCAGCGGCACACCGCGCAGTCGAGGGCTGTTATAGCCTTTTGACCGCCGTGTGTCGCTGCTTTTAGTATGTGATTGGCACTGCAAAATTACGCAAAAGGGGCGAGATAACCAACCGTTTC
>CAJTYH010000041.1 GCA_910583675.1 uncultured Muribaculaceae bacterium | reverse complement strand
CCATATGGCATCAGCGACATGCTCTCCACCACGGCGCACACCGACCATCAGATCATATCCGGCATCATTGCCTGACGCGATGGCTCGCGCCAGTTCACGTGCCTGCCATTCCACGGCTCCTTGACTTAAGGTTATAACTTTCATAGTCTTTACTTCCCTATCTGACAAATTTCATCAAAAATTTCACCATTCGCCGTCCCCCGAACGAGGCCAAGGCACCCAAACGGTTCTTGAGCCTCACTTTGGGATCGAGCAGTTCTGCCATCCTCTCCTCCCTTATCACCCTGCGGCAACGTGCTTCCGTCTCGGGCATCTCCATACCATTGGAAATAAGCAGCGTCCATATATTGAAATGAGCGCTGAAACGCCTATCCCTCGCAGCCCTTTCAAGCGACGGACAATGCTCCCTCATATATGAAAGCATATCGTCTGTCACATCAAGCACGTCAAGCCTTGCCGGAGTGAAGCTGTTCATGAAACTGCCCGAATGTTGCCTGTAAAAATATAACTTTTCCGGTAAATATGCAACATGATTGCTTGACAAAAGCAATTTATAGAAAATATCAAGATCCTCATAGCGTCTCCCTTTACGGAAACGCAGCCCTTTTTCAAACAGACGCTTGCTGTAGATCATGCCCCACGGCATGTTGACATACAGTTTCTGGTAAAGTCCCAGGGAAGTTATCTCCTGTGGAGAATACACAGTGGGAGCACCGCTCATATGCACGTCATGCGGGGGCACCTCGCCATAATGAAACGAGCCTATGCACATGTCCGCACCTGTGGTCAATACCCCATCCATCAGGCGGGAGAGGAATGACGGATGGATCATATCGTCGGCATCAATGAAACAGAGCCATTCTCCCTGTGCATTGTCAATGCCGGTATTGCGTGCAGACGAAACCCCGCTGTTCGGAATCTCAATGAGCCTGAACCTACGATCCGCATCGGAGAAACGGCGACATACAGCGGCACTACCGTCAGTGCTACCGTCGTTGACCATCAACACCTCGAAATCAGTATAGTTCTGAGCCCGGACAGACTCCAGACATTCCTCAAGATACTCCCCTGCATTATATACCGGGATTACCACGCTCACCAGACTACCCGTAGAGTTACAGGACATGCTTCTATTCGCCATATTTATTATAACGGCAGAATGCACGGTAATATTTTACACGACACCATGTCATATCCGGATATAATTGCTACATTTGCAATGATAACCAAAACCAGTATTATAACTTTCATCAATGGTACATCGTATCACTAAATCCTTACTTCCACTCTTGCTATTAGGTTGTGCATCCGGAGGCATACAAGAGATCCATGCTGTTCCTGCCGACCGCCAATCAAACGACATGGGCGTATTCGACATGCATACAGGCAACCCCGCAATCCCTGCATACCTGGCTGATGCCACTATGATCTATGACAAGGAAACGGATGCCTTCTATGCATATGGAACCAACGACGGCGGTGGAGGGGAAAATGTGTTTCCCACCCAGATGTGGTACTCCAAGGATTGCAAGAACTGGATAAACCGGCCATTGAACCTTCCCGACTCATGGACTGCAGCCGCCGGCACGAAAGCCCTTTGGGCACCCAGTATCATATACAATCCCGGGACACGCAAATATTACCTCATGTATGGCATAGACTGCAAGACGTTCGTCGCCATGTCAGACGGTCCGCTCGGGCCATGGGAGGATGCCAATTCCGTAGCCCCGGGCAAAATGCTTTACAAGGGATACGACGGACAATTTTTCCTTGACGACGACGGAACCATGTATGTGGTAACCGACAACGGGTTCTTCAAAATCATGAAGCTTGCATTCGACAGACAAGGAAAGATCCTCATAGACAACAGCGATCCCCGTTTCACACAGACAGATTCAAATGAATTCATCGGAGAATACCATTACAAAAGCGTGGAAGGGATACGCAACATGTTCGAGGCGTCGTTCCTGTATAAACGCGACGGACTGTATTATCTCATGTGGTCTTTTGAAGGGAGCGAGAACTATAATGTGAGATATGCCGTATCCGAAAATATCCTTGGCCCTTATCGCGGACTCAACGGCTCAATGGACATCCCTATCCTCAAACGGGACGACTACAACCATATCCTCGGAACCGGCCACCACTCCATGATCGACTATGACGGAAAGACATACATAGTCTACCACCGGCAGCACTACCCTTTCATAGACAGCAAACGCCAGACCTGCATCGAAGAGATCCATTTCACACAGGATGGAACCATACAGCCCGTAATTCCCTCACACAAAGGGGTAGACATTGTAAAAGGGGCAAAGCGCCATAAGGAGAAAAATCTCGCGCTCGGTAAACCGACCAAGGTATCATCCGCACGCCAATACGCATCAGAATATTTCCAACCGCGTTACAGAACCACCGACATTGATTTTCAATTCACCGGCAACTATGCCGTGGACGACAACTACGGCACAAGATGGGATCCGGGGGTAGGCGCTCAGAATCCGTGGATAATAATCGACCTTGAGAAAGACTGCAAGGTAAGCGAGGTAGAGACAATCTTCGAATACACGAACCGTACATACAAATACAAGATCGAATATCTCACGTCGAATGAAGGGAAAGACATTGACAGCGCCGCAGGAAACTCCGCATGGCACAACTTCGTAGACAGAACAGCAAACGGAGCCGCTCAATCTCCCGTGACAGACAAGCCCGACAGTGATTCTGCCGTGAAAGCCCGCTTCATAAAGCTAACGATCGTTGATGCCGACGTACCTCTGACCGCCGACGGAGCCGACATGACCAATGCTACCAACGGCTGGAGCATCTTCGAGATCAGGGTGTTCTGACAAAACGATCCTGAAATCCTGTTACGTCCATTACCTGAATCATACCAGAAAACCAAACAAGTACATAAACATGAAATTGATCAAATGGATGCTGGCATTAGGCATGTTGCTACCTACGCAAGCCTTTTCACAATCCGGTGCCGAACGAATTGAAATTGAGGGATTCATTGGAGAACGAATCAATACTTGTATCGAAAAACGGGTAAAGACACAGGATGTGTCTGAATTGACACATCCTTTCCGCCATATGACAGAAGGCGGATGGTGGCAATCAGAGTTTTTCGGCAAATGGATGCTCGGGGCTATTGGCTCCTACCGTTACACTGCCGATCCGGAATTGCTGCAGACAATAAAAGATGCCGCAGCCGATTTTATGGCAACCCAGCAACCTGACGGTTATATCGGCAATTATAAGCCTGAAGACAGGCTGACCAATTGGGATATTTGGGGACGCAAATATTCCGCGCTCGCCCTGTTGTCGTATTATCGGCTGACCAAAGACGAAAAGGCATTGAAAGCGGTGGAAAGGCTCATTGATCATCTGATAAAGGAATTAAAGAATAAGAACGTCAATATAGCTACAACCGGATTTTATCACGGCATGGCAAGCTGTTCCATATTGGAGCCGGTTGTCTATCTGTACAAGGAGACTAACAAGCCTCAATACCTGGATTTTGCAAAGTCTATCGTAGAATGCATCGAACAGCCGGGCAATTCGCAGCTGATCAGCAAGGCACTTCAAGACATTCCTGTTTCACGTCGTTCCGCATTTCCCAAGCAATGGTGGTCTTTTGAAAATGGACAGAAGGCATATGAAATGATGTCCTGTTACGAGGGGCTGATTGAACTGGGAAAGGTACTTGACGAGCCTCTTTATCTGGAAGCAGCGGTAAGAACTGTAGATAATATCCTCAGGGACGAGATAAACCTCGCCGGTTCCGGCGCGGCCTTTGAATGCTGGTATGAGGGTAAAAAGAAACAGACATTGCCCACATACCACACGATGGAGACATGCGTGACTTTTACTTGGATGCAACTTTGCGCACGTCTGTGGAGGGCTACCGCCAATCCGCTGTACATGGACGAGTTCGAGCGCACTATGTATAATGCCTTAATGGCATCCATGAAAAAGGACGGTTCGCAGATTTCAAAATACAGTCCATTGGAAGGACGAAGGCAATCAGGTGAGGAACAGTGCGGAATGCATATAAATTGTTGCAATGCCAACGGGCCGAGAGGATTTGCGTTGATTCCGGAGAATGCATATCAAGTGAACGGCGACCAGATATATGTAAACCTATATCTGGACTCGGATGCCGTCTTGGCCTTGGGCAAAAACAAAGTCGCGGTCGACATGCAGACCCGGTATCCGTTGGATGGGAAGATTGAGTTAACCATCAATACTAAAAAGGAAACTGCCTTCGGATTAAAAATCCGCATTCCTTCATGGGCAGGGAGCGATTTCAGCGTTTCTGTAAATGGCGAACCGCAGAATAATCCTGTCAAAGATGGAGGCTATCTTTCACTCAACCGAAAGTGGACTAAAAACGACCGGATTACAATTGACTTTGATTTGAAGACACGCGTAATGCATTGCGAACATTCACAGGCTGTGACACACGGACCGCTCGTATTTGCCAGAGACAGCCGTTTCAGCGATGGAGATGTTGATGAATGTGCCGCCATACAGTGCGACCAGAATGGAGTAGTACCTGCAACACTCAACGACACCCGTGAAAACTCATTCGCTTGGATAACAATGGAAGTTCCCATGATTCTTGGCACCGACTTGGAAAACCCTGAAAACAAAGCAGTAAGGATGATTCATTTTTGTGACTTTGCCTCTTCCGGCAATGACTGGGCAACTACAGGGCGTTATAGGGTATGGATTCCCGAGACATTGCACGTCATGTCTGAGCCATATCATCAATATTCCACGCGATAGAAAACTTTATTTTATTACTACAAAAATAAAATCCGATAGTTGGCAATTATAGAAAAAACGTACTATATTTGCAATAATCAAAATCCTTAACATCAACACATAAAACCATGATACGACTCAACGTATTCTTCGCTCTACCAGATCAGGACAAACGTGCCGAGCTAATTGCCGCCGCCACAGAACTTGTAGAGAAATCACGCGGCGACAAAGGAGTTGTTGCCTATGACTTTTTCGCATCACAAACCATAAATGCCCATTTTATGATCTGTGAGACATGGATCGACCGCGAATCGCTTGACGCGCACAGCAAAACGGAGCATTTTACCCGTCTCGTCAGCAAGATAGAACATCTGTGCGGTGCACTGAAGCTGGAAGAATTCCAATTCTAAAAACGCGCCATAAAACCGATCAAATTACAACAGCACCAAAAAGTTTTTTTGATGCTGTTGTTTGTTTCTGATTCCATGCTTGTGGATCTGTGTTAAAAAACTTTTAAACACCCGGTATAACAGGTATATTGCATATTTTTGCAACAAAAATCGGATTCAGTTGTTATAATTACAGCGTCCGATGAGAGATACAGTGCCCCACGGATGACCCTATTAACCATAATTCGTCACTTACCATAAAGTAGGAGCAAAAATGATTCAAAAGAAAGTTATTGACGCAATATACAAGAAATGTGGCAGTAGACCCGCCTCTCCTGACGAGTTGAACATTCCACTCCTCTTCGAGAAACTTCCTGAGGAGGCTATGATAGAAGTAGACGAAAACGACATCGTAATCGGAAGCATCGATCCCTCTTCACCATTTTACCGTGTGCCGGTAAGACACATACACGCGATCCTGGAATTCGAGGAAGCCATTGCCATCGTGCTACACTCATCTATACTTTTTCTGTCAAAGGAGGACGGTTCCCTGCATGTGCATCTTCGCGAACTCAAACCATCATTCATGGACAGGTTGCGGAGCGCACTCCCAGGATGAACCCACGTGAACCCGCATCGGCAACTTTATTTTAATGCCGCTTTTTCTCATTGACATGTTTGATTTCAAATTTTTTTAGTAACTTTGCAACGCCTTAAGGCAACGCATACCGCGCAAGTGGCGTAATTGGTAGCCGCGCCAGACTTAGGATCTGGTGACTTCGGTCGTGGGGGTTCGAGTCCCCCCCTGCGCACAAAATCCAATGAAGAGTCCGAAAACCATTAAATGGTATTCGGACTTTCTTCTTATAAAAACTATCATCTTAAAACGAAAGATTGTTATGGAAACAGGAGAAAAAATACCCGAATATCTCGGAATCGACGCAAAAGGAAACCGCGTAATGTCCGAAGACTTTGCCGGAAAGCCCCTTATCATTTATTTTTATCCCAAGGACAATACCTCAGGATGCACTGCGGAAGCATGTTCGATACGCGATGGATACGACTCCTTGACAGAAAAAGGCTATGTGGTGATAGGCATCAGCAAGGACGGAATTGCCAGCCATGCCAAATTTGCCTCAAAATACGATCTGCCATTTATCCTCTTGAGCGATGAAGACACCACTGTAAACCAGGCATTCGGAGTGTGGCAGAAAAAGAAGATGGCAGGCCGTGAATACATGGGCACTGTCCGCACCACATTCATAACCGATTCCGACCACCGCATCACCGAGATAATCAAAAAGGTCAATACCAAAGATGCAGCATCACAAATATTGGAAATCATCGGTACCCAAGCAAAATAGTATTACTACGCAATCAAATTGGAATCCGGATATCCCGGAAACACCAATGACAGTCCCATGCATGCCGGGGATGATTCATGCATGGGACTGTCATTGGTTAGGATTCGTCGGAAATTATTCAACTGAATACAAATTTCAGACAAGCCATAAGGGAACAACACCTGAAGCTACTCTTCAGAGGCTTCCTCGTTGATGGACTCAAGGGCTAAAGCGGTGAGATCCTTGTCAGATTTCTTTTCATCACTAAGAATCGAACGCAACAGCTTTGCCACTTTTGCTTGCTGCATGGCATCAGCGAATGCGGCAAGAGTCCCATATGTGGCAATCTCGTAGTGCTCAACTTTTTGAGCTGCAAGAATAAGCCCTGCGTCACGGATAGCGGTTCCCTTCTCTGTATCCGAGATTATGCTCTCCGTCTCGGATATCAGACCATCCATTGCCTCACATTTCTTAGTCTTGGGTTTCTCTCCCATGATCTCGAATACCTGTTCAAGAATGGCGATCTGCCCCTCTGTCTCAGACTGGTGCTTGTCGAATGATTGCGCAAGCTCTTTGCCGGTGGCAGCCTTACGCATTTTAGGGAGCGCCTTGAGCAATGCTTTTTCCGCCCACAGGATATCTTTCAGTTCGTCAATGAAAAACTGACGGAATTCTTCACCGCCATTGTTCTTCTCGGAAGTTGCTTTGGCAGATTTTTTTGTGTCGGCCTTTGATTCAGCTACATCTTTTTTCTTAATTTCCGCCTTTGCCTTACCGTCCTCCTTCTTGGATGGAGTTTCTTTCTTAGCCTTGGTTTCCATAATTGAAAGTTTTAGTAGTTAAAAACTATGATACAATCATCTTGTTATTATGATCATTGTATGTTTAAAAACATATCTTATATAAATCTTGTTTCGTAAAAAATCTCAATAGATCGTAAATCATCCTCCTCCACTACCACCAATGGCATCAAAGACCCGAGCCACGAACCCGCCTTAACCTTAACCAATGTCAAATGAGATCATTGTAATTGTTTATTCGACCGAAAGATATTAACTTTGCATGAAATTGGGGCAATAGCGAAAATTTGATCGCCCCCGATTGGCTAAATATTTAATTTCCAATTAAATGAAATTACGGTCACTAAATAAAGCCATTCTCACCCTCGCAATGGGGACAACCATGTGCGGCATGGCGTCTTTGGCAGAAGCAGCCGTCACAGATCTCCCCTTTATCACAGTCAAGGGAGAGAAATGCTATTATTACGACGTTCTTCCCAAGGAATCCATATATCAGGTCGCAAACAAACTCGGAATCACCCGCGACAGGCTTGTCCAGTTCAATCCCTCCGCTGCAGACGGACTGAAACCACGCATGCGCCTCTTCTTCCCAGTAAAGGACTTTGCCGATCAGGAACCGGGCAATAGGAAAGCAGTATATGCACATGCAGCCGGAATCAAGGAGCATGTGGTGAAGAAAGGCGAAACCCTGTACGGCATCGCACGACAATACGGAATGTCTCCCGACCTCCTTGCACACCTCAATCCGTCGGCGGCTGACGGATTGCGTACAGGCGACGTGCTCCGCATCACATCAGAAGATACTGACTCAAGCGGAGATACGACTTACTCCCCCGCAGCCAATACGGCAGGAGCAGACGGAATAGTGCATCATACCATACAGAAAGGTGAAACTTTGTTCGGCATTGCAAATGCCTACAATGTACCATTGGAGACCATGCTGGAAGCCAATCCGTCAATTGATCCGCTGAAGTACAAGCCCGGCCAGATAATAAATATTCCCACCGCCGCCACTCCTACAGATGATCCGGTTGCAGACTCTGCCTCCGATGACACGCACAACTTGGCTGCCGACAGAGAAAACGCCACACACATTGAAGCACCTGAAGTTGACACGCAAGAAATGCCATTCACGGCATACACCGATGCCGATGAAGAGACAATGGATCAGAGCGCACAAGAACTGTCAGACACACTCAATGTGGCCGTTATGCTCCCCTTCATGCTTGACGAAAGCACAATGACCCGTACCACACAACTGTACACGGAGTTTTTCAAAGGTATGCTCATGGGAGCGGACGACATGCTCTCGAAAGATGGCGCACATATAAGATTTCACTTCTTCGATACGGCATCAAGCCTCGACACAGTACGGTCACTGCTTCAAAAGCCGGTCATGGAAGAAATCGACCTCGTCGTGGCACCTGACAATACACAGCAACTTGATGCCATTGTGGAAAGTGTGGAAGAAGATGTACCCGTGTTGAATATCTTTGCCGTAAAGGATGAAAGCTATCGCAGCCATCGCAACATGATCCAGACAAACATCCCCCATGACGCAATGTATGCCAAGGCCATAGACATGTTCCTTGAAAAATACTCCGGCACGCTTCCGGTATTCCTCAGTCGCACGGAGGGGATGGCTGACAAGGAGTCTTTCACATCTGCGTTGAAAAAACGCCTTGAGGAAGAGGGACGTGACTTCCGTGAGGTAACCTTCGTCACATCACTCACCGACGGAGATCTGGAAGGAATAGACCCTGCCACCAAACCGGTGGTATTCATACCCAATTCCGGCTCAAGGAATGAATTCGCGAAATTCATAGGCGCGATCAAGTTTATGCACGACACTGCCGCTGATCCCAACAGAGTTACAATATTCGGTTATCCTGAATGGGTGACATTCCGCGGTGACAGCTTCAACGACATCTGCGACCTCAATGCCACGATATATTCCCGCTTCATGGCCAGCGACACGGATGCCGATACAAAGCGGCTCAAACAACGATACAAGGATCTTTACGGATGTGAAATGTTCGAGGCCGTACCGGCACAAGGCATACTCGGCTACGACATAGCCACATTCATCATAAAAGGATTGCGCGAAAAGGAGGAAACCGGAGTGTTCCCTCCTGAATTTGACGGTGTGCAAAGCTACTGGCGCCTCGGGTGGAGCGGTGTGACCGAAAACAACGAAACGACCGGAGAATCCACCTCTAACGGCGGCCTGGTCAACGAAGCATTGTACTTCATAAATTATCTGCCTGGAGGAACCATGGAATGGAAAAAATAACCATCGACCTCCCACACGCGAGACTGTCATTCCGTATGCTACACACATCCAAGTGCATACGAATCCTTCTGGCAGTGCTGTTCCTAATGCTTTGCGGCTCCGGGAAGGTCATGGCGCAACGCCATTATGTGCCTCACGTACATGTAGGAGTGCATGGCGGTGCATCCCTTTCATCTGTCTCCTTTTATCCCTCTATCAAGGACAAGATGCTTCAGGGAATGCAATTCGGTGTGGCTTTCCGCTATGCCGAGGAACGTCATGTAGGACTTATGGCCGAGCTGAACGTGGAACAGCGAGGATGGGCGGAAGACCTTTCCGGTACGGGACTTAACTACTCACACCGCACTACCTATGTGGAGCTCCCTGTGCTCACACACATATTCTTCGGGTCAAGGGTTGTAAAATGCTTCTTCAACCTCGGCCCGGAGATCGGCTACATGATCTCCGACAATATCAATTCCAATTTCGACTACCATAATCCCACCCAAGTCGAAGGATTCCCTGCCGACAACCGCCATCTCGAACAGATGAAAATGAAAATAACGAACAAGTTCGACTATGGCATCACTGCCGGCGCGGGAGTGGAGTTCATAATCAGACGGCGCCACTCTATAATGCTTGAAGGACGCTATTACTACGGTCTGGGCAACATCTTCCCATCCGCGAAAAAGGATTATTTCTCGGCATCCCGAGGATCATCTATCCTCGTCACGCTTGGATACATGTTCCGCTTGAAATAATACCTACGGACAATTTAAAAAATTGTCGTGCCCCCTCCCCTCCTGAACCCAAGAATTTACAGAACACCAAACAAATAAACTTCTCGGTATCACATGAAGAAGCTAATACCAATCCTACTGCTTGGAGCAACCGCCATATCGGCGGATGCCGCAGAAGCCCTGTGGCTGCGCGACGTAAAGATTTCACCGGACGGCTCACGCATAGCCTTTGCATATAAGGGAGACATATACACCGTGCCTGTCACCGGTGGGGAAGCCCGCAGACTTACCACGCAAACCTCCTATGAGGAGAAACCGGTATGGAGTCCTGACGGGAAACAGATCGCTTTCGCATCCGACAGGCATGGTAACCCCGACATCTTCATAATGGATGCAAACGGAGGACAAGCCATGCGCCTGACGGCAAACTCAGCTACCGAATACCCCGAATCCTTTACTCCAGATGGCAAGGAGGTGCTTTACTCCGCCTACATCCAAAGCCCCACCAAATCGGCAATGTTCCCTGCCGGGCGCATGACACAACTTTATGCCGTGACCACCGACGGCGCACGCAATCACCAGATGCTCGGCACACCGGCACAGATGCCCGTATTCACATCCGACGGCAAGATGCTGTATCAGGATGTGAAAGGATTCGAGGACGAATGGCGCAAGCATCATACCTCTTCCGTTACCCGCGACATCTGGATGTACGATCCTGCCACCGGACAGCATACCAACGTGACCGACAGAGCGGGCGAAGACCGGAATCCGGTGCTCTCACCTGACGGAAAGACCGTATATTTCCTGAGCGAACGAGACGGAGGTACCTTCAACGTGTGGGCATTCCCGACAGGAAAGCCGGAAGAGGCCAAGCCTGTGACAAAATTTACCACACACCCAGTGCGCTTCCTCTCAGGATCCCGAAACGGCACTCTCGCTTTCACATACGATGGCGAAATCTATACGATGCCGGCATCCGGCACCACGCCTAAAAAGATAACCGTAGAGGTTGTCGCCGACGACGAACCCAAGGTCAACAAGATCGGAGTGAGCACCAACCAGGCTGTAGTCTCGCCCGATGGAAAATCGGTGGCCTTCGCAAGCCGTGGCGACATATTCGTCACATCCGTGGAGTACCCGACCACGGTGCAGGTCACACATACCCCTGCCGCAGAGGGACAGATAAGCTGGGGAGCCGACAACCGCACACTCTATTACACATCCGAGCGTTCCGGCCACAAGAACATCTACCGCGCCACAATGAGCCGCAAGGATGATCCCAACTTCCCCAATGCCACTGCGATAAAAGAGGAGGCGATGTTCGACATTGCAACCCCGAAGAAAATCACGGATCCCGTAAGGGAATACTCGCATCCACTCATCTCACCCGACGGAAAGAAAATGGCGTTCGTAAAAGACCGCAACCAGATAATGGTGATGGATCTTGACAGCCGTAAGACAAAGCAACTCACAAAGGGGGAGACATTTCCCGGACAGGAAGACGGCATAGTGTATGTGTGGTCTCCCGACAGCCGCTGGCTCGCCATGGAGCTAATACCGGAGATGCGCGATCCCTACAGCGACATTGCGCTGCTGAACGTGGAAACGGGAGACATAACCAATATCACCCAGTCCGGGTATTTCTGCAGCAATCCCCGCTTCGTGCTTGACGGAAACGCCATAATATACCTTACCGACCGTTACGGCATGCGTTCACAGGCATCCTGGGGTTCCCAGGATGACCTCATGATTGTATTCCTCAACCGTGAGGCACGCGACCGCTTCATGCTTTCAGAAGAGGACTATGCCCTCCTTAAGGATGCCGAAAAGAAGAGCAAGGAGGAAACCAAGAAGGAAGACGGCGACAAAGGGAAAGACAAGAAAGACAAGAAGGATAAAAAGGACAAGGATGGCAAGGATGCCGAAAAAGACAAAGACGGCGACAAGAAGAAGGATGATGTCAAGCCTATCACCGTAGAACTTGACGGAATAGACACCCGCATCATGCGCCTTACCCCCTACTCCTCCAACCTGAGCGATGCCATTGTCACTGCCGACGGCGACAATCTCTACTACATGTGCGCCTTTGAAGGCGGATACGACCTTTGGAAGCTTCCCTTGAGAAAACGCGAACCCAAACTGGTGTCAAAGCTGAACTCCTCCCATGTGAAACTGCAAGCCGACAAGGACGGCAACATATTCCTGACCGGCGGCAAGCTGCAGAAACTTGATCCGAAGAGCGACAAGCTGACCTCCATATCCGTCAATGCGACACACGAAATCGACGGGGCAGCAGAGCGGGAGGCCATGTTCGATTACGTAACGGTGGAAGAGGCTGCACGTTTCTACAACAAGGGGATGCACGGAGTGGATTGGCCTGCCATGACTACGGCATACCGCAAATTCCTCCCGCATATCAACAACAATGCAGACTTTGCCGAACTCCTCAGCGAACTGCTCGGCGAACTGAACGTGTCGCACACCGGCGGCCGCTTCCGTGGAAACTACGGCAGCAATCCCGATCGCACTGCATCCCTCGGATTGCTTTACGATGTCACATATGCCGGCCCCGGACTCAAGGTCGAGGAAGCGATAGCAAACGGCCCGTTTGACCGCGCATCCTCGAAAATCGGTGAAGGTGCCATCGTCACCGCCATAAACGGAGTTGAGATAAAGGCCGGAGATACCGGTGCCGAACTGCTCAACAACATCGCCGGCAAGAAAACCCTTGTGGCCTTCACCACTCCCGGAGGTGAAAAGGTAGAGGAAGTCATACTGCCCGTTTCATCAGGCCGCATCAACGACCTCATGTACGATCGCTGGGTACGCCAACGCGAGGCAGACGTGGCTAAATGGTCTAACGGACGGCTTGGATACGTGCATATCGCCTCCATGGACGATGCATCCTATCGCCCAATGTATGAAGCCCTCCTGGGCAAATACAACAACTGCGACGGAGTTGTGATTGACATCCGCTGGAACGGCGGAGGACGCATGCACGAAGACATCGAAATGCTTTTCACCGGTGAGAAATACCTCACACAGGAAATAAGGGGCAAGGACGTATGCGACATGCCGTCGCGACGTTGGAACAAACCCTCCATCATGCTTGTGGCTGAACCGTGCTACAGTAACGCGCACGGCACGCCATGGGTATACCAGCACCAGAAGATAGGCAAAGTCGTGGGAATGCCGGTTCCGGGCACCATGACCTCGGTAAACTGGGTCACCATGCAGGATCCCTCCATGGTATTCGGCATACCTGTCATCGGCTATCGCACGGCTGAAGGCAACTATCTGGAAAACACCCAGCTTGAACCCGATGTGAAAGTCGCCAACGATCCGGCCACCATAGTAAAAGGTGAAGATACGCAGTTACGCACTGCCGTTGAGACGCTGCTACGCGACATTGACTCTCAAAAGAAAAAATAAGATCGATCATACCTCATTGAGAATTAATGCACGACGCTTCGGGATCTTTCCGGAGCGTCGCATTTTATTTGTACATCCTTACCGAACTCAGAATTTTATGGCTATCTTTGTAAAGTGACTCTTATCACACCATACTCATAACTAAATTCTAAGACCATGACAAGAACGGTATCTGCAATTCTCGCAATTGCAGCGTTCATGCCCGCAAGCGCACAGACAGTCATAAGTGTGGACATGAAGAATGAAATCGGGCGCATCCCGACCCTCATTTACGGCGCCGGTGCAGAGGACGTTAACCATGAGATTTACGGCGGCCTGTATGACCAGAGGCTCTTCGGAGAAAGTTTCGAGGAACCCACGATCTCTAACATAGAAAATTTCATAAGCTACGATAGCCCATGGAGCATAGAAGGTTCCATCCTGAAGCTCAACACTTCCGGCCATGGCAAGATCATTTGCCTGTACCCGGAAGCAGAAAACCCATCTGCCGAAGTGGATTTCCGCATTGACAGCCCCAACGCCATTTCCGGACTTATCATGAACGTGACAGACCCGGGAAATGGAGCCGATGCATTCCGAGGATATGAGATCGGTTTCAATGCCGGAAAACGCATACTCGTAATAGGCAAACATGAACACAACTGGCAACCTATCGCCGAAATTCCTGTGGATTTCGAACCCAGCCAATGGAATCACCTGCGTGTGGACTTCAACGGCAACAAAGCCACAATCTTGTTGAACGGCAACCGGATACATGAGTTTGAAGACACAAACAATCCACTCACCAAAGGACGAGTTGGCCTCAGGAGCTTTGACGGGTCGGCAAGTTTCCGCAATCTCTCCATCGGAGGGAATGCCGTTGCTTTCAACGCGCTTCCGGTAGGCATAACGAATTTCCGCCACTATGATTACAATTGGACTACAGACGGCACAAACCTCTCCTCAGCCACACCCGGACATGCTAAAATCATATACACGGGAAGCGAAATGGAGAAAGGAACGGCAGAAGTGACACTTCGGCACGATGGCGACCGCGCCATAACCGGACTTATATTCAATGTGACCGAGGCGGGAAACGGAGCCGATAATTTCCGAGGTTACGAGGTCAGCCTTGATGCTACAAAAAAGACTCTTGTGGTAGGCAAACACGACCATGACTGGAAATCCATAGCCAACTTGCCCGTCCAATTCAATACCGAAGACTGGAAACGTCTGCGTGTTGATTTCGACGGTGCCAAATTCACAGTGACCCTCAACGGCGAGAAACTCTACGAATATGAGGATACCGACAATCCGCTATTGAGCGGCAAAGTCGGCGTGCGCACTTTCGACGGCCCCGCGACATTCAAGGAACTGTCCATAAACGGAAAAAGAATAGAGACCGCATCCATGCCCACTGGAGTAAGCAGCATGTGGGAACCTGTCGGCAACGGAACCTATATCCACGAAAGCACCGGATCCTTCAACGGCACATACCACCAGACCATAACCGGCAAACCCGGCGACGGCATTGCCAATTTCGGCCTCAACAAATGGGGCATCGGCATAGAGCAAAACAAAAAAATGTCGGGCTACGTCTACCTTAAAGGAAGCGCCCCCAAGGCATTCGCGGCTCTCCAGAATTGCGACGGGACAAAGGAATACGCCCGCTACGAAATAAGCGGCATAGCGCCCGACGAATGGAAAAAGTTCGAGTTTGAGCTAATACCGTCCGCCACCGACAACGATGCACGCTTCGTCGTGGCACTTGACAGCGAGGGGACAATAGGTGTGGACATGACCATGCTCCACACAGACAGCTATCCTTTCCGGAGCGACATCACGGAAGCATTCAAGAAAGAAGGGCTGAATTTCCTGCGCTATGGAGGCACGATGATCAACGCGCCCGAGTATATGACCAAGAACATGACGGGGCCACAAGACCTGCGTCCGCCATACATAGGCCATTGGTACCGCAACAGCACAAACGGATTCGGCATCATAGAATTCGTGGAATTCGCCCGCATGATCGGCACGGAACCTACATTCGCGATCAACATCGAAGACAACCCTCAGGATGTACTCGCACTTCTCAAGGAGCTTGAACCATACGACCTGAAATACATCGAAATCGGCAACGAGGAGAATATCGGAGACGAATCTCGCCCCGCCTACGAGCACTATGTGGAGCGCTTCAACGTACTTTACGATGCAATCCACCCCGTATATCCCGATCTTGTGTTCATCAATGCAGCCTGGTGGCGTGGCGACAAACCGGAACTGATGGAATATGTCTTCCGTAGCCTTGACGGTAAATCCGCCCTCTGGGACTACCATCCCTGGACAGACCTCGTGTCCGAAGCCAAAAATGTGGAAAACGATCTGAAGAACATCAAACGCCTCTTCACTACCTGGAATCCGAACACCGACATGCGCATCGCCATCCTTGAGGAGAACGGCAACACCCACTGCCTGCACCGCGCCCTCGCCCACGCCGTGATGCTCAATGTAGTGCGACGCATGAACGGATTCGTGGAGCTTGACAGCCCCGCCAACGCACTGCAGCCCCACCGTCAGAACGACAACGGATGGGATCAAGGACAGATCTTCTTCAATTCATCTTCCACATGGTGCCAGCCACCATATTACGCACAGCAGATGGCAGCCGCCAACCATCAACCCATACTCATAAGCTCCGAATTCAGAAACACCAACCTAAACATCACAGCTACAAAAAGCGAGAACGGCGACAAACTTGTGCTGCATATAGTCAATTCATCTCCAAGGGCACAGAAGATCCGGATAAATGCCGAAAATGCCGGAAAGATCAAGACCATAAACGGACTGTCGCTCTCAGGCGCACTCAACGATGCCAACTCGCCCCGCGAGCCTGAGAAGATCATTCCCAAGCAATTTACACTTCCGGAACCTACTGCCACCCTTGAACCTTACAGCTATACAGTAATCGCAATGGACTGCGACGAGGCCGACGGCATCGCCGATGTAACAGCAGACAACGAGACCTCCAAAGCCACGACGTATTACAATCTCTCGGGGCAGAGCGTGCCCTCGCCGTCCCATGGCATATACGTCACCGGCTCTGGGGAGAAAATCTCCATGTGATATTGTTTCGATAACACATTTTCAGTAAATTTGCCAGCAACAAGCCTTGCTGGCAAATTTTTTCATAACCATAACAACCATGAGGACAAAATCACAGTTATGTGCATTGGGCATAATGGCCTTGGCTGCCGTAATGCCATTAACGACAGAAGCACAGGAACAACAGATCACAAGCAGTTTCAATCCCGCCAAACCTATTCTCCCTTCATCACAATATACACCCGGAAATCCCTATACTGCCACCGTATGGGTATTCAATGATGGAAGAAGATATAACGAGCAGTACTACAACCAGATTCTCGGCGCACCGGATACCGACATCAACGGCCGTCAATGGTTTGAACCGGAATACAAACTGACCGACAGCGACATCGCCTGGCAGGAAGCCACGGCACCCTTCAGTTCAGACAGCTATTACAAGGGGCACAAATCCTTCCAATGGGTAGTGTCAGAAATCATGGCTGAGATGTACATGAGACGCACTTTCACACTTGAATCACTCCCGGAAGGCACCGTCTATCTGGCTTGCGGACACGATGACGCCCCTGCCGAATGGTATATCAACGGAGTGCAGGTGCATACCGTATCCGACGGGTGGAACAACGACGAGTACATACAACTGACAAACGATCAGAAATCGCTACTAAAGACAGATGGCACGGAAAACGTGTTGGCGGTGCACGTGCACCAGAACTGGGGAGGAGCTTTTGCCGACTGCGGCCTGTATGAGGCTGACATGTGGCGCACCAACACCCTTCTCAACACTGTGGCCGACGGTACATGGGATTGCAAATACTACATGTTGAATTACAATTCCGACATTGCCCAAGCGGAAGAATGCGGATGGCAAACCTCGAAAGAGGACGAATCGGACTGGATCACAGGTGTAGGTCCCTTCAGCAACGATGCCAACATGTTCTACACCACGGAATGGCCAAGCCAGGCTCGTCCCATTCTCATCCGCCGGCATTTCACCCTCACTGCCGACGATCTTGCCGACATAGAGAAGGGAGCACGCGTGCTTCTGACATGCAGCTACGACGAAAATCCGAAGATATACCTCAACGGCACACAGATATGGAGCGCCACGGGATGGAACGACAACAACTATGCCGAAGCCGAACTCAACAACACCCAGAAAGGACTGTTGAAAGAGGGGGACAACATACTTGCCGTTTCGCTTACACAGGGAGCCGGGGGTGGCCACATAGATTACGGCCTGAAAGTAGTCTCCCCATACGAGACGAGCGGAATATCCATCCCCGATGCCGACAAGAACAGCACCATGGAAGAAGATCCCCGTATCTTCAACCTGCAAGGACAGTACCTCGGCATCTCGGCGGAGAACCTTCCCAGAGGACTATACATCAAAGGAGGCAAAAAACTCATTCTCGGAAAATAACCAATCTAAAATATGACCAATTCAATTAACAAGAAATTTCTGACGGCAGGAGTGGCAATACTTCTTGGAACCGCTGCATTGACTGCCCAGAACAATGTTTCGGTAGTGGATCGTCCGCTTACCGGCACAAGCTCCAACTATACCAACTTCCGTGCTCCCCTCCAACAGGCTCCCCTGCTTAAACTGCCCGTGGGCACCGTACAGCCCAAAGGATGGCTCCGCAAATACCTTGAGCTACAGAAAGAAGGACTTAACGGCAAGCTCGGCACCGTAAGCGCATGGCTTGACAAGAACAACAACCAGTGGCTCAACGATCATGGAGACCACGGATGGGAAGAGGTGCCCTACTGGTTGCGCGGATATTGCAGCCTGGCATACATACTGGATGACGAGGAGATGAAAAAAGAGGCCAAGATATGGTTTGATGCCGTGCTCTCCAACCTAAAGGATGACGGATTCCTCGGCCCCCGCAACTACGAGAACGGAAATCCCGAGGTCTGGGCGCAGATGATCATGCTCTGGTCACTCCAGACCTACTATGAGAGCACAGGAGACCAAAAAGTGCTGGACGCGATGACCAACTACTTCAACTGGGAGATGACCGTGCCTGACAATCAGTTCCTGAAAGGCCTGTGGCAGGAAAAACGAGGCGGCGACAACATGTGGAGCGTCCTGTGGCTATATAACCGAACCGGAGACGAGCACATCCTACCTCTGATAGACAAACTGCATAAAAACACATCGGACTGGACCCAGAGCGGCACACTACCCAACTGGCACGGCGTAAACGTGGCACAGGGATTCCGCGAACCGGCCACATACTACATGTACACTGGCGACGAAGCCATGCTCAAGGCCACATACGACAACCACAACACCATGCGCGAACGCTACGGACAGGTGCCGGGCGGCATGTATGGAGCCGATGAGAACGCCCGCGCGGGATACTTCGATCCAAGACAGGGTGCCGAGACCTGTGCCATCGTGGAACAGATGGCAAGCGACGAAATACTCATGGGCATAACCGGAGACCCGTTCTGGGCTGACCACTGCGAGAACGTGGCACTCAACACCTTCACCGCCTCCATGACCAAGGACATGAAGGCGCTCCGCTACATAACCTCGCCCAACATGGCCATAAGCGACGAGAAGCTCCATGGCCCGAGCATTGACAACAATCTGCGTGGCATGCTCTCCATGAGTCCGTTCAGCAGCCGTTGCTGCCAGCACAACCATGGCATGGGATGGCCTTATTATGCTGAACACCTCGTGATGGCCACTACCGACAATGGCCTCGCCACGATGCTGTACGCTGCAAGCGAGACCACGGCCAAAGTTGCCGACGGAAAAACAGTGAAGCTGACGGAAACGACCAACTATCCGTTTGACGAGACCGTCACCTTGACGGTCAACACCGACGGAGCGGTATCCTTCCCCCTCTACCTGCGCATACCCGCATGGGCATCCGGAAGCACCGTCAACATCAACGGTGAAGCCCAGACTGTGGCAGAAGCCGCCGGAAAATACATCCGCCTTGAACGTCAGTGGAACAATGGCGACAAAGTGGAGCTGACACTCCCTATGACCGTCAGCTCGCAGGTATGGCAGCAGAACAAGGCCAGCGTGAGCGTAAACTACGGCCCCCTCACTCTTTCGCTGAAGATAGACGAGAATTTCGAGCAGCATGACAGCCGCGACAAGGATTTCGTGCAGGACGATTCACACTGGCAGGAAGGGGTGGATGCATCCCTCTGGCCATGCTACGTGCTCAAACCTGAATCAGACTGGAACTACGCGCTAAAGGTAGACAAGGACAATCTCCCCCTCCAGTTCACTGTCACCAAGAAGGCATGGCCTGCCGACGATTTCCCGTTCACCCTTGAAAACGTCCCATTTGAATTTACCGCCACCGGCGTTCAGATCCCGTCCTGGGGATACGACGAGACAGGAATGACAGACCTGCTTCCGACCAAATACGCTCCGCGAAGCACCGAGGAAACAAAACTCACCCTTGTGCCGATGGGAGCTGCACGCTTGCGCATCTCCTCCTTCCCCCGCGAGGTAGTGAAGTAATAAAGCACTAAATGCAACATCTCCCCCTGCACGTCCCGTTCGGTACAGGGGGAGATTGTATTTAGGGAAACCTATTCCTGATTATTTTTTCGGCGCAGCTGGTTCATCCTTTGAAAGACGGAATGATATGGGCATGGTATAGGAAACCGATACGGGCTTTCCATCAACCTTTCCGGGAATGAAATCAGGCAATGTGGAAACTACACGGAGCGCCTCGGCATCAAGATCGGCATCAACGCTACGTACAATCTGAGGATCCTGTACCTTTCCTGTAGAGGACACGGTAAACCTTACCACAACACGCCCTTGCTTGTCGGCCTTCATGGCCGTTTCCGGGTATTTCATGTTCTGAGCCACATATCGCATCATGACAGCTTCGCCACCGGGGAACCGAGGCATCTCCTCAACAGTGGTATAAACGGCTTCATTGCCGCTTACGGATTGCTTGGCCTGCGAGGATTGTGAACTACCTGCAGACGCATTGGCCTTTGTGTCTATGTAAACCGCCCCGGCTTGCTTGTTTACCGTTACAGAAGCGATTTCATCGTTCTTCAACGAACTCATCTCATCCTTGGTAGACAATTTCCCATCAATATAGTAATCCATTTGATCCTTGGAAGCGCTGGCTACACTCCCCTCTCCCGATCCTTTTATTGAGACAACCGAGCCGGTTGTGGCAGGAAGAGTCTGTCTTTCTGCTGATTTTTCCGTAACTTTGCCTTCCGGAAGCGAAATCTCAGCCATGGACGCTTCACGGAGAAGCGAACCCACTGCGGGAATGTTGGTTGCCAACAGTGCCGCTACGACGGCCGGCACCAGAGCGAGGCTGCGCATGCGGCGCCCCTTCGACGAACTTTTTTTGTACATCATGGTTATACGTTTTTTAAGTTGACTATGATTCAGGCTGTTGGCAAGTGACGGGAATCTCGCGCCAACAGCCTTTCTTATCAATAACATATGGTAGGATTCAATATCAGCCCCGGAACGCATCACAGCGTCATCCGCCTGATATTCATGGACTGTCTTGAGTTCCTCCCGCATAAGCCACGCGGCAGGATTGTACCACTGGAATATGGCTACCAACTGTGCAAGCAGCAGGTCAGACCAATGGGATGCTCCGAGATGCCTCAATTCATGGATTAGGATCACATCTCCGTATTCCTTGTAATCCCTCCTGGACATAACCACATACTTCCACCAGCTGAAAGGTGCCACGCTGCCATCATCGGTAAGTATCAAGGTGTATCCTTCCTGCAAGGGCTTCCTCTCCCCTTTTCTTACAATCACAGCCAGTCTAAAAGCCACAATCAGCGTATGCGCAATGCACAAGACCACACCGGCAAGATAAGCTGCAAGGAGAACTACAGGCCACTCCGGATCAGACGATTCCTCCCCTGTAAAAGCCTCGGCGGCAAAGCTGACATCAATGCCGTCTATCAATACGGTCGCCGCGTCGCCATGTCGCGGGAAACCGAGCGCAAACGACGGTGCGACCAATGCGACTGCATAAATGGCCAAAAGAACACCCCGGTTAAATGCCAGTTGCCTTTCTCCTGAAAGAAGCCATTTGTATATGAGATACATCGCCATCAAAAGGATCGACGAATAGATTGAATATGCAAAAATCGTCCCCATGATCCTATTCCTCCTTTCCGGCTAAATTGTTCTCATTACGCTTGCTTTCTATCAGCGTGATTATCTCCTTAAGCTCATCAACGGATATTTTTTCCTGCTCCACCAAAGCGGACACGGCACTCTTGTAGCTGTTGTTGAAATAATCCCGGATCACTTCGCCCAACGACCGGCTGCTGAAATCGCTCTTGCGGGCAATGGCATAGAACCGATGGGAATTTCCCAGTTTCTCATGCCCCACGTACCCTTTCTCCTCAAGGATCCTCACAAGAGTGGCAACCGTATTGAAATGCGGTTTAGGCTCTGGATACAGTTCCACCATCTCGCGCACGAACAGTGGCCCTTTCTCCCAAAGCATCTGCATTATAGCAGTCTCCTTCTCCGTAAGCATCTGTCTTTTTCTGCCTGCCTTCATTGTCTTTTCCGTTTATATTGATTGCAATGATCTGTTTGGCACGTAGGCCAACAGAATCATCTTCACATCGCAAAGCTACAACTAATTTATTAATTCAACAACTAATTCATTAGTTTTACTTGTTAATATACGTTAATTTCAAAATCCTTTGTCTACCCGAAAAATTCTCCATTGCCTTTCCATCCAATAAGAATGATAAACACCTACATATTTTTAGAAGGATCAAATTATTTATTTCCAGATACATACATACATCAATGCAATACATCTTAAAAAATAATCTCAAATATGATCGAACAAAATTTGGTAAAAAGAAAAAACGGTTGTAACTTTGCACTCGCAAACGGCGGGATAGCTCAGTTGGTTAGAGCGTCGGAT
>CAJTYH010000040.1 GCA_910583675.1 uncultured Muribaculaceae bacterium | reverse complement strand
ATTGTAGTTAACTGCGCAAGAAAATTCCAGCCAGTGGATTATGACAGATATTATGTGCGGCAAATATAGCAACTCTTCCCTTCCAATGCAACAGCGTCGGATAAATTTGGACTAAAATGCTAAAGAAATGCCGACAAATATGTCATTTTGACAAATGGCGAGACCTTTTACGCCGGTATGTTATCGTTTGAGTGAGAAAAACGAGCGCATAAGTGCAGCGCATTCGTCGGCCAGGATCCCCTCGGTGACCATCGCCTTGGGGTGAAACGGTTTGCGGCAGACGAAAGTAGAGTAACCTCGCTTGCTGTCGGGTGCCCCGATCACTATGCGGGGTATCTGTGCCCAGCCGATTGCGCCGGCACACATCAGGCACGGTTCCACGGTCACGTACAGTGTACATTCCGTGAGGTATTTGCCGCCGAGCGTTTGTGCGGCGGCTGTTATGGCTTGTATCTCAGCGTGTGCCGTAACATCTCCGAGAGTTTCGGTCAGGTTGTGGCCGCGTCCTACAACCATGTCGTTGCATACTACCACGGCTCCTATGGGTATCTCACCCTCCTTGGCCGCCTGTTGCGCCTCCCTCAGCGCCATCCGCATGTATCTTATGTCATCCACCTGAGGACAATTAGTAATTAGAAATTAGTAGTTTTGAGATCAGAGATATCAGAGGCATCAGAGATATCAGAGCTATCAACCGGATTTCTTAATTTCTCAACTTCTTAATTTCTTAATTTCTCAACTTTTTGTATTCTTGCTTTTCTTCTCCCGCTCTAACTTCTTACTTCTCTTCAAGCGCTATCGCTTGAGCCATACCTCCGGATTCTCTTTCTGGCGTTGGTTGCGGATCTCGAAGTGGAGGATGCTGCGGTTAGCGTCCGCGGGATCGGAATATACGGTGCCGATATTTTCGCCGGCTTTGACCTTCTGGCCGGTGGAGACGCTGATCGTGCCGAGGTTGGCATACACGGTCATGTAGCGCCCGTGGCGGATGACGACCACGTTGTTGTATCCGTCGGGACGGAACACCGCGGATACCTCACCGTCGAATACGCAACGCACCGGAGCGCCGGCGGCAGTGGCCATGTCAATGCCGGAGTTGGTGGTCTCCACATGTGGCAGGGTGGGGTGTTTTTGCCGTCCGAACCGTTTTACGATGGTATAATGCCCGGTAACGGGGAAAGGCAACCGGCCGCGATATTTCTCGAAGTCATTTCCGGTAGGGAGTGACACGGATGGTGCCACGCCGCTTGCACCTACTGTAGGTGCCGTCAATACCGGAGCGGTTCCTGAGGATGCGGGCGAGGCATCTGCTATTCCTGTGTCGCCTCTGCCGTTGTTCCGTCCCTTATGCTTCACAGGTTTGCCGTTTTTGGCTTTTTCGCGTGCAGCCTTTCTCTCAGCTTCCAGACGTTTCTTCTCGGCCTCGCGTTCCTCCTTGATCTTTTTCTGTTCGGCTTTTCTGGCTGCTTCCCTCTCTTTTTTCACCTGCTCCTCAGCTTCCTTGGCAGCTTTTTCCTCGGCTTTCTTGCGTATCTTCTCACGCTCGGCCTCGTCGCGGGCTTTCTTCATGGCCGCCTCCTTTTCGGCTTCGGCTTTTGCCTGTGCCTTTTTGCGAGCCTCAGCCTCGGCACGTGCCTCGGCCTGAGCTATGCGTTCCTCCTCAGCCTTGGCTGCGGCTTTACGGGCGGCTTCCTCTTCGGCGCGTGCTTTGGCTTCGGCAGCCTCGCGAGCCTTGCGTTCGGCTTCCTCCCGCTCACGGCGCAACTGTTCCTGGCGGCGTGCTTCCTCGGCTATTATGCGGTCAAGTTCCGCGTCGAGTGACGCGGCTTCCTGTTGGCGTCTGTCCATGATCTGTTTCAGTTCGCCACCCTCGCGCCGCAGTCGTTCGATCAGTGAGCCGGTCTCTCCCTGCTTTCTGACCAGTGTGGCCTTCTCATTGTTGAGCGAGGAGAGCGAATTGCTGACGTTGCCGCGCATGTGCGTTAGTTCGTCGCGTCGTTTGTCAAGTTCCGACCGCATGTCGGAGATCTCCTGCGAACGACGTTTGCGCCATTTGGAAAACTGACGCAACGATCGCATGCGCCGGTATGCCTGCGAGAAGGATTCGGAGGAGAAGATGAAGGCAAGGTCGCTCATCTGTTGTCCGTGCCCTTGCGATTTGCGGATCGACTTTATGTAGCGGTCTGTGATGGCGGAAAGTCTCCGGTCAAGTGCCGCCATGGAGTCGGTTGCCACTTTGATGCGTGCATTCAGTGAGTCGACCCTTGCAGACAGGGTGCCGATGCGGGTGTTGCATTGGCTGATCTCCCCTTCAAGGAGGGTGAGTTGGTTGAGACGGCGTTCAGTCTCCTTGGTGTTAAGCTGTATCTTGCGTCTGGCCTCACGGATTTCCCCCTGTGTGCGCTCCTTGGCTCGCTTTACCTCGTCGGCTGTCCGTGGAGCCGCACTCTTGTTAGAGGACTTTTTCCTTGAAGAAGCCGATGACCGGCGTTTTGCGGCCGCAGAGGTGCTTCCCCCGTTCTTTTTCTTGGAGGATGCTTGCTCGGTGCGGGTGTTTTTCCGCTGTTGGGCGGATGCGTTGTCGCATGGCACGAACAGCAGGAATGCCGAGAGTATGAGAATGTATGATAATGACCGGTACACCGTAGTATGTAGTCGTGTTAGTTGCTTATAGTTTTGTCAGTTTCGATATTATGGCCGTGGCATCTATCCTTGAATATCCCGACGGGCGTTTCCAGCTGCGTTCCTCCCCGGTGTTCCATTTGGCCGAGGAGAAGTTCCATTTGAGTGAGGCAGCCATTTTCTTGCCGTGCATTAGTTCTATGGAGGATTCCCCGGCAAAACATCCTGCCTGTCGGGTCTCTATGGGGTCTGTGTATGTTATCACTCCGGCATGTTTGTCTTTTATGTTCACGGATGCGGCGGCAATGCGGTTCGCATCCGCGGCCATTATGAAGCCGTATTCGAAGTCCTTGGGCTGCAGTGCCGGCAGGATCATAAGTCCCTCGGTTGAGGGCGCGAATTCCACTGCGGTGGCCAACGGAAGTGTAAATGTGCCTCCTGCATCGCCAGTCACGAAGCCGCGCCCCAGAAGCAGATCCTGGATGTCGGCCACGCTTACGCCGGCAGAACCGAATGCCTTTGCGATGCTTTCAGAAAGGTATGCCTTGTGGTAGCGGTCGACGACATGCACGGAGTCGTTGTCCACAAATAGTGACGCAACCTCGAAACCGAGCATGCGCACGGAGATGCTGATCCATTTGTCGCGCTTCATGGCGGCGCGTGCCGAAAGGCTTATGCTCTTTGGTGAGGTGACGGACACGCGCACCGGCATGGTCACATCCTGCCAGTCGGCATAGCTTTCACACAGTGCAGTGTAGCGCTGTGCCGGCGTCTGTAGTGCGATGTCGGTGGGGATTTCTCCGCTGAGATCCCGTTTTGCGTTTTTTTTCGCGGCAGAGCAGCCTGTGAGACAGAGGATGGCCGTTATGGTAACGGAAGCGAGCAGTAGGATATGTAATTTCCGATTCATTCGTAGAAATGGGTTTTGTTTTTCACTTTCTTCTGTAGCAGTTTGTTGTCCGGCTCGAGTTCGAGTGCCTTTTCCCAGAATTCCACGGCGCGGTTGTGGTCGCCGTTCATGTAGTATATGTCGCCGGCATGGTGCAGGACGTCGGCTTGAGGATCGTCGCCTTCTATTTCCAGCGCACGGTCTATGAAATCCTTGGCATTGTTGTATTCCTTTTTCTTGAAGAATATCCAGGCATAGGTGTCAAGGGCGGTGTCGTTGTCGGGTTGCTGCCGCACGCATATGGCGCTCATTTTTTCAGCCCGGTCCAGATCCACACCCTCTTCGGCCATGAAGTATGCGCAGTTGTTGAGGGCAAGCAGGTTGTCGGGATTGCTCTCCAGGGCTTTGTCATAGTACACGAAAGCCGAGTCGGTAAGTCCTTTCTTGTAGAAGGTGTCCCCGAGGGAACATAGCACCGCCGATTGCAGCTCGCGGTTGTCATCGGGGATTGCGGCGAGGGTCTTTTCATACCCCTTGATGGCATCGTCGGTGCGCTCGAGCAGACTTAGCATGTTGGCGCTGTAGAACATCAGTGTGGCGTCTTCGGGCTGATAGTGCAAGGCGCGTTCAGCCGTCTCCAGTGCCTTCTCGTAGTTTTCGGCTGAGGCATACAGGCTTACCGCCGATCGCCAGCGGTCTACGTTGGAGGGATCGGTGTCAAGGGCGTATTCCTGCTGTTCGGCCGCCCCCTTGAAGTCCTTTATGGCTACGAGATATGATGAGTAGAGGTCGCGTATCTGGGCTTCATGCGGATGCTGTATCAACAACGTGTCGAACAGTCCCTGTATGCGTGGCTGCTGGGTGGTGTCGGCATACAGCTGCCGGATGTAGCTTGAGAAGATTTCGAGCTTTACCTCCGGTGCCAGTCCCTCCTGGCGCACGGCCTGGAACACCTCGCGGTCGAACCCTACGGAATCTCCTTGCTCGCGGTAGAATTCGGCTCGTTTGTAATATGCCAGACCATTGGTGGGATCTATCTCGCAGGCGCGGTTGTATAGGACAATGGCCGAGTCGGGTCGTCCCATCCCCATCATCACGTCTCCGGCATAAAGGGTGCTGTTGGCGTTCGTGCCCGAGGCGGCGATGAGCTTGTCCACTTCAGTGAAGGTGGCGGCGGTGTCGCGCAGAGCCATCAGTGCACGCACCTTGTGGGAGGTAAGGCCGATGTCTACCCCCTCGGCTCGCTCTATGCGGTCAAGCACTTCGATTGAGCGCCGCAGGCTTGCACTATCGCGTGCATTCTGCAGTGCCTCGGCATATTTGAGTGTCACATTCGGTTTGGTGGGATTGAGCGAATCAAGTGTGTGCCACACACGCACGGCTTCCGATTTGTTGCCGAGCTGGTTGTTCACCACTCCGTAGAATATGGCGCTGTAGTAGTCCTCGGGATTAGCGTTGAAGTGGCGGCGCATCATGGCGTACCCCTTGGCGGCCAGGGTGGTGTCCTCCTGCCCGAGAGCCATGTAGTAGTATCCGAGCGTAAGCCCCGGTTGAGTGTCGGTGGAGTCCAGCTCGACTGCCCTGCGGAGAAGTTCGAAATAGTCGGCATCGCTTCCCGTGGCATTGCGTCGCAACGCTTCCATGAACACATAGTCGCTTTTGCGCTTGTCGGCTCCCGCTTCCCAGCTCTCTTTCTGCTGGTGTTTACCCTCACGCGCCCTGGCCGCTCCTCCCGGGAGCAGCATCATGGCGACCAGAATGGCGATCGCCCCCAATACCGGAATTTCTCTGCGTCTGAACAATGCTGTCTTCTCTAAAATAATGGTAAAATCAATATTATCCTGAAAAATCAATCCCCAATTACTAATTACTAATTGTCAATTGATCCCTGAGTGCCCGAAAGCCCCGTCTCCCCGTTCGGTTGCGTCTATCCGATCCACCGGCTCCCAGTCCACACGTGTGTACTCCTTGATCACCATCTGGCAGATACGTTCACCGTCATTGACGACGAACTCCTCGTTGCTAAGGTTGATCATGATCACGCCTATTTCGCCCCGGTAGTCGCTGTCTACGGTTCCGGGAGTGTTTACGAGCGATATGCCATGCTTTATGGCCAGTCCGCTGCGTGGGCGTATCTGGCATTCATATCCGTGTGGCAGCTGCATGTATAGGCCGGTCGGTATCAGTGCGCGCCCAAGTGGTTTTAGTGTTATCGGCCCGTCGGGCAGGTATGCCCTCACGTCCATCCCTGCAGATCCCGGAGTGGCATAAGAGGGGAGCGGATGATGGCTTCGGTTTATGATCTTTACTTTTATTGTTTCCACCGTTAATCAATTATTAATCCTTTAGACAATTAGTAATTAGTAATTAGCGATTAGTAATTGCCTGGTTTGTCGCTGTTTAAGTATTCTATGCTGATATTATCGTTGCGTCGTGTATATAAGTTGACACTATATGAATAACGTTCATGTCTCCCATAACGTTCTCTCCCTCTCTCAATTACTAATTACTAATTGCTAATTACTAATTGAAATAGAGAGTCCTTCATTGGCGGCTATGGTATCAGGAAATATAGCCCGTGCATCCGAGAGGTGCTGTTCCTCGCTGTTGTAGGCTTTGGAGTAATGGCCGATGACAAGCTGTCCGGCATGCGCCATGGAGGCTATGCGGGCGGCTTCCGAGGCTGTAGAGTGGCCTCGGGCGCGGGCTTTTTCGGCACAGTCGTCGGCATATGTGGCCTCGTGATAGAGAAGATCCACCCCCTTCACGGTTTCCGCCAGCGACGGGGTAAATACCGTGTCCGAGCAGTATGCATAGCTTGCCGAATGGTCGGCGGCAGTGGTGAGCATGTCGTTGGGAATCGTTTTCCCTTCGCTGTTGATGAAATCGGCACCCTCCTTTATGGCCTTCATCTGCGACACCGGTACGCCATGGAACTTTACCATGTCGCCGCGCAGATGCCGCAGCTTGGGCTTCTCCTTGAAAAGGAATCCTACCGTGGGAACGCGGTGTCGCAATGGGAATGCTTCCACAGTGAGACCCGGCAGGTCAAGCACTGTCTGGCGTATCGTCGGGTCGATGATGTTGAATTTCAACTCATACGAGCGTTCGCGGCAGAAGAAATCAACCATCTCTCCAAAGAGCTTGGCTCCCTCGGCAAAGGTGTGCACTGTCACGGTGCCTCCAGTCTGATGCAATGCAAGCGTGGACAGCAGGCCGGGAAGGCCAAGGCAATGGTCGCCGTGGAGATGGCTCAGGAATATGTGGTTTAGCCGTGAGAATCTCAGCCCCATGCGGCGCATGGAGAGCTGCGCACCTTCTCCGCAGTCAACCATAAGTAACTGGCCGCGGTATTCCACGACCTGGCATGACGGGAGATGGCGCAACGACGGGGTGGCTGATCCGCATCCCAATATGTGTAGCTTGAATTCGCTCATAATGTGATATCGGGAGCGAAATTACCTATTTATAAGCGAACAGGCAAGAAACCATGCGGTTTCTTGCCTGTCAAGTATGCTTTTTAGGGTATTATAACTTTCCTGACGGTATCCCCCTTCCGCATCAGGTAGATGCCGCAGGAGGGATCGGCTACCTCTATACCCTGAAGGTTGTAGTAGGTGGCTTTCTGCCCTGTCTCAGGATCCGCCGGGGTGATCTCCGTGCCGGAGGGATCGTCCTTTACGGTCACTTTTCCGAGGGATGCTTTTATCTCCTTTGTAGTGAAGTTGTAAAGTACGAGTTCGTATTCCTTGCCTATCTGGAAATCCTCATTGTATTCAAGGTTGAACTTGACAGTGGATGTCTGGGTGGCATCCGGTTTGACGCTGAAACGTTGATATGATCCTGAGGCCACCGTTGTCCCCTCCTCGTCGATGAGTGCCGGGGAAAGGTTGAATCTCTGTATGCTTGCCGTGGTGTTGGATACGGTGATCGTATAGGATGCCTCCACATTGCGGTAAAGCTCCTTGTTGTCAAGCGACGCCTCTATCGTGAGGTCTCCGATGGCTGGAGGGTTTTCTCCGAGCACCGGTGTTCCGAGCTTGAAGGTGACAGGCACGTAGTCTTTGTATTTGGTATTGTGGAACACGCGTACCCATGGCTTGGAAGTGGAAGTGCGGGTGACCACGCGCACGTCGTATGTGCCGTCGGGATATGTTGTGGCGAGTTGGGCGCTGAGTGACGTATATCCCCAGAAGGGATCAAGGTATCCGGGTGACGAGAACACCACGTGATAACGCTTGTCGCCGGTCTGACGGTGCTCGAATTCGAAGGCTATGTAGAATCCCGCACGTTCGTATCCGTAGTAGAACCATCCGTTGTCAAAGGACAGATTCCTCCCCTCAAGCTTGGCCGTAAGATCACGGTCGCCACCCTGTGAAAGTCGCGGTTCCGGTTTCTCCGATCCTTCCACCGGTTTGCGTACTCCCATCATTGCTGACTGCCCGAGGTTGTAGCCACCTTCATATCCTCCGATCCCTTGTCCGGAGGGGTCAAGGGCATCCATCAGGAAATACCCGTCGCAGTATCCTCCCCATCCCCAGTTGAAATGGTAGTAATGGTCTCCGTCATATCCGTCGCAGACGAAAGCATGTGCTCCGTTCGCGCTGGCTCCCGCGTAGTATATCGGGCCGTTGTCGCGAAGTTCGCTTATGAGCATGTCTTCCCATTCCTGCAGGGTATAGTTGTCGCGGTAGTAGAGCCACGCAGTCTTGTCGTAGGAAAAATTGTTGACGAATGCGCGGGGCACGTTTTCGCTCAGTGCGCCCGATCCGGCAGTGCTGTAGCCCATGTTCACGGCGAACCCGCAGGTTACCATGAGGTTTGCCACGGCCTGTCCCTGACGGGAATTGAAGCCGGCTCCGTAGTTGTCGATCATCATATCCCATGTAAAGGTGGTCTCCAGGGAGCGTGTGAGTGTCTGGTCTCCCATGGTGGCGGTGCCTTCACCCGTGCTTCTGTCGGGATATTTGTGGTAGTACATCACCTGTGCCATGGCTGTGGCTACGCAACCGGTGAATGTGGCTTGTCCGTCCTGCTTGGGGCACAGGCGGTTGTAGGGATTGTCCTGATTCCATGTGCATGTCAGCAACGGCCCTATCACGGTTTCATTGGGTTGTATGCGCCTTGGCGTGGTGCCTTTCGCCCATTTGTCCTCTTTCTGAAGGCTGTCTGCATAGGCGATGGCTACGGCGTAGTCGTTGAGCCATGCAGTCATCTGTGGTGGAAGTTCACCTTCACCGGGGGTAAGGCCGTAGCCAAGGAGGGGAGCGGCCACGTCGTTGGCGCTGACAGCCACCATTTGGTCGTTGTCGGCAAACAGATATACCGCCGGCTCTCCCGAACGGGTCTCGATGGTCTGGACGAGGCTGGGTGTTGTCGCATTGGCAACTCTTACTTTTGCCGGAAGGTTCGGTGTGTCGTTAAGACGGGCGATCGCCTCTGCGGGCGTAAGCGTCTCTGCATGGATTGCTGTGACGCTCAGCAATGCCATGAGGCTGATGTAGAATTTTTTCATGCGTTAGCTTGTAATGTAACGGAAGGTATTAGTTGGTTACTTGCGGCAAAGGTAGCCAGAATCTCCCAAAACACCAAATCCACCCCACGTAGTGCTATACTATAAGCGCATGTATCGCAATAAGTCGGAGTAATACGGTATGCAATGGGGATGTGGGTGTATGATCCACCGTGAAGTGACCCCAGAAAGTTGGACAGTTAATGCACTATCCACTTTCTGGGGTCGCTTCACGGTTAAAATTTCATACGCCTTCTTCGAAGGCTTTATGGCCGTATGGGGATTAGTGGCGCATGCCGGGAGGGGGGCCGCCGGGGCCACGTCTGCCTCCGTCACGGCCGCCGCGCATCATGTTGCCCTCGGAGGCGTCGGGTTGCCGTCCCTTGCCGAAAGTGTTGAGCTTGTAGCTGAAGGTAAGCATGAAGTAGCGGGTGAGGGAGTTGTAGCGGGTGTCGTCAATGTAGTTGGCGGTTACCGAACGGCTTATGTTGGAACGCTGCTGCAGGAGGTCGAATCCTTTAAGCATGATGGTGGCTTGACGGTTACGCAGGAACTGGTATGCGATGGAGGCATTCCACATCCATTCCTTCTGGTTGTATCCCTGTGTGTAGCCCGAGGAGGCGGTATAGGTGAGGTCGGTGGAGAGCACCAGTCCGAACGATGTGTACCATGAGCCGTAGAACGATCCGCCGTAGTTGTGGACGGTCTGCGTGTTCACGTTCCCAAGGGTATTGAAGGTCTTCTGCATGCGCCAGTTGGGACGAAGCTCCAGTTCGAGGCTCTGAGGGCGGAAGGCGATCGCCGGGCTTTCGGCTATCATGAGCGACGTGGAGCGGTTGCGCATACCGTTGTTGTAGCCGATCCCCTGATTGGCATTGACGAAGATGTGGTTGTTGAAAGACCATGATTTGTTGTGGCCGAAAGGTTGCGAGAACATGTTCATGATGCGTGCGTTCCACACCCCGTTCACGTTCTCGTAGGTCGTGTAGCGGCCTCCGGTCTCGTTGTCGAATATGGTGCGCGATATGATGGCGTTCTGGGTCATCTGGCCGTCCGCCATCACCATGATCGAGCGTTGGCTCTCGGCTGAGAATTTCTGGAAACGCAGACGCAGGCTGTGGCTGAATTCCGGATCGAGGTTGGGATTACCCTGCACTATGTTCATGGGGTTGGAGTTGTCCACCACCGGCTGCAACTGTGTGAGCGACGGCTGCGAGGAGCGTCCGTTGTAGTTGACCTCCACGGAGCTTTGCTTGTCCATGCGGTAGCGGTAGCGCAGGTAGGGGGCATAGTTCCATACCCATCGCTCGGGTATGCTCTTGGCGCTGTTGATAAGGTCTATGCTCTTGGTCATGGATGGAACCAATGAGATACCGGCATCGAGGGTGTATTTTGCATGCACCTTCTTGTATCCCGCGCGTATGTCCTGGTTCATGAAGTTGTTGCGGAAGCGGTTGGATATGTCGGGTTGGTATTCCCATGGGCCGTAGACGAAGTCTGCGAAGTTCGGATTCAGCGGGTCTGGCAGCAGCCACGGGTTTTCCGTGGGAGATCGCTGATCCACGATCTTGTCGGCATTGTTCCAGCGGTACTGTATGCGGTATGCCACGGTGAGGAAATGGCCATTTGCCACGTCGCCCAACGGTTCCGTCCAACTGATGCGTCCGGAGACGTTGTTAGTCCACCGGTGGTTGGAGGTGTACTGCTCGTAGACATATTCGCGGTAGCTTTCGGGATCGCTGTCTATCTCTTCGCGTTCCGCTTCCTCGAATTCGTCATTGGGCGCCCCTACCCCCTCCTTGTTGTTGAAGAAGGTGTATGCGAGGGAGTTCTCATATTCGCGCACGTTGGAGAATGAGTAGTTGGCCATCACCGAGAATGAGCGTCCGCGGTGTGAGGCGAAGCTGTGGTTGTAGATCATACGGCCTGATGCCTCTATGGACTTGCCGTGTGAGCCGGCATTGTTGATGCTGTAGTTTATCGGTTGGTCGTAGATGGTCTGGCCGTCCACCATGCGCGCCCCGGTCATGCGGTCGGTGCTTGAGGAGGTGGAGCGGTTGGTGTTGTATGAGAACGACGGGCGGAAGTCGAACGTGTTGAACGAGTCCGGTTTCCATTCCACGCGGAAGTGCGCCTGGAGGTTGTGCCCCTTGTCGCGGTTGTCGTTGCGGGAACTTTCCCATTTGGAGTCGTTGGCAAACAGGTACTGACGTTCGCGCGAGGTGCGGGTATCGCGGTCGGTGTGTGAGTATGTCACGTCGCCGCCGAAACGCAGCTTCTCGTCCTTGCCGAGATTGAAGTTGATGCCGAACGACTGGCTTGTGGTTATGCCGCGCCCCCCTCCGAAGCGACGGAAACGGTTGCCGTTGTTGTCGGTGAATCCCATGCCGTTGGTATTGTTGGCCGATCCGAGCACGGTCACCTGGTTGTTGTCCCAGAAGCGGTTTATGTTGAATGAGCCGAGATAGCGGTCGTCCGTGCCGTATCCCCCTTCGATGTTTCCGAACCATCCGTTTTTCATCCCTTTCTTGACGGTGAGGTTTATCACGGTCTCATCCTCTCCGTCGTCCACTCCCGTCAGGCGTGCCAGGTCGCTTTTGCGGTCTACCACCTGCAGCTTGTCCACGATGTTCACCGGGAGGTTCTTCGATGCCACCTTTGGATCGTCGGTGAAGAATTCCTTTCCGTCTATGAGGATCTTGGTGATGGACTTGCCGTTGGCTGTGATCTTGCCGTCGGAGTCCACTTCCACGCCCGGAAGGCGTTTGAGCAGGTCTTCCACCACGGCGTTCGGCGGGGTCTTGTAGGTGTCGGCGTTGAACTCTATGGTGTCCTGCATCACCTTCATCGGAGTCTTCACACCTATGACCGTGGTTTCCTTGAGCAGGTAGGAGGATTCCTCCACCTTTATGGTGTCCATCTTCACGTTCCCCTTCACGTCGATGGGTGAATAGCTTTTGGCATAACCTATGTATGTGGCTTCCATAAGGTATTTCCCCTTCTTGAGGTCTGTGATCCGGAAATTGCCGTCCACGTCGGTGATCCCACCCTTGACGAAGGCTGAATCCTTTGCCTGAAGCACACGCACGGTGGCATCCATGAGCGGCTCGCCGTTCTGGTCTGTCACGATGCCTGTCACGTTGTATGCCCATGCTGCCATGGCGGTGGCCGCAGCGATGGGCAGCATCGAGTTTCGCCTCGAAATTTTCATCTGAATTCTCTCTTGTGTAATAGTTATGAGTAAACGTGAAGCGGTGCGGTGAGCACTTTTTTGGAAAAATAATGTTGGAAACCATGGATTTCCCGCACCGCTTTTCAATGGAAGTCTTAACCGACTATAAGTAAGTCGTCAAAATTATTTTATATCATCGGCGAGAGATTTTTCGAGGGATTTTAGTCCGAAGATGAAGGAGTGTAGCGGGCTACACGACTGAAGATGAGGATTAAAATCACCGAAAAAGCGCCGCTGATGATATAAAGTGCTTAAGCTCATATATAATGTAATAATTTTGATGACTTACTTATATGATGCAAAGTTAGCCATTTGGTAAAAGCATATTTACATCCTTTTGCTTTTATCCTGATTTTTTAAAGGTTATAAACACTTAGGAATCGCTTATGGAAGGCACGGATCGGCATTCAGCGCTCATACTTAGTAGCATAGACAATCCCGAGGTTTGTGTTTAACTATTATTAACTTTAAAATCGTCCATTTTCCTTAATTACGGTATTGCACTGTTAAGATTTTTAAATAATTTTGCCGCTGATTCTATTTGATACGTGTAGTCGATACTGACTGATAACCTTAAACGCCAGGAAAAACGAGTGGCTTACATTCTACATCATCCACTTGTTATTTTGGTATTTAATGATTTGGAAATTGGAGTCCGGGCGTCCGTGTCCCGGGTCGACAGTTCATCATACCGTGCACGTGCCCCCGGGGGCACCCATTATGCGGCACGCCTCACGGCGCTCCGCATAAGATTGGAAGCTATCCATCGTATCAGCTGCCTACGTCAGAAAGAGGGACGAGAGAGACATGAAAAATCATTAATATCAATTTAAGTCTAAATGAAACATTCTAAAACAGGAATCGCCGGGAAATTCTTATTTCTTATGGTGGGACTGCTGTGCGCCCTCGGGGTCAACGCGCAGTCGATCACTGTGAGCGGCACTGTCACCGACCCGTCGGGTGAGCCGCTTATCGGTGCAAGTATTCTTGCCGAAGGCACTACTGCGGGCACCGCAACGGACATTGACGGCAACTACACCATCAATGCGCCCTCCAACGGTACGCTCGTGTTCTCCTACGTGGGATATGATGCCCAGAAAGTGCCCGTAGAGGGGCGCTCCACCATCAATGTCACGATGCAGGAGAGTTCCGTGATGCTCAATGAAGTCGTGGCCATCGGCTACGGTGTGGTGAAGAAATCGGATGCCACCGGTTCAGTGGCTGTCATCAAGCCCGACGAAGTGGAAGCCGGTCTGGCAACCTCCGTCCAGGACATGCTCGTGGGTCAGACCCCGGGCGTGGTAGTGACAAAGGCCGGCGGCCCTGAAGGCAACGCCAACATACGCATCCGTGGCGAGGCATCCCTATCCGGAAAGTCCGACCCCCTAATCGTGGTCGACGGAGTGCCCCTGAGCAACGACGGAGTGCTGGGTATGAGCAATCCCCTTGCCATGATATCTCCCGAAAACATAGAGAGCATGACAGTGCTCAAGGATGCCTCGGCAACCGCCATCTACGGTTCGCGCGCTTCAAACGGTGTGATCATCATCACGACAAAGAAAGGCACCAAGGGAAAGCCTCAGGTGAATTTTTCCGCGAATCTTTACGTAGACCACGCACGCAAGCTCCAGAAGGTGCTTGATGCCGACGGGTTCCGTAATTTCATCGCCAATGATCCCCGTTTCGGTGTAGAGAGTGCGGCATACCGTGCGCTTGGCAATGCCAACACCGACTGGCAGGATGAGATATACCGCACCTCTGTAAGTTCCGACTATGCCCTCAGTGTGGGTGGAACGGCCGGCATCCTACCTTATCGTGTGTCTGTGACCTATACCAACTCCAACGGTATCCTCAAGACATCCAGCATGGATCGTGTGACTGCCGGTTTCAACCTCACGCCCAAGTTCTTTGACGACCATCTGAGCGTGAATGCCAATGTGAAGGGTTATTACGTGCGCAACCAGTTTGCCAGCACCGATGCCATCGGGCAGGCCGTGGCCTATGATCCCACCGCTCCAGTGATGAGCAACATACCTATCGCAGGAGGTACTGCGGGGATGCAATATCTGTTCAACGGTTATACCGAACCCTACTCTAACGACGGCCAGAACATAGCCCTGCTAAATGATGGCAACTACAATCCTGTCGCCACTCTCAACCAGACAGACAACTATGCCAACGTGTATCGCAGCAACGGTAACCTGCAGCTGGACTATTCTTTCCATTTCCTCCCCGAGCTTCACGCGAATCTCAACCTCGGTTACGATGTAAGCAAGTCCAACAATTTCTATGACATAGAGGCAAACTCCCACATGGCGTGGAAAGACCACTCTAAATATGGTGGTGCCACAAGCAGCCATGAGTATGCTTTCCGTTCCAACACGCTTCTGGACTTCTATCTAAACTATCGCAAGGACTTCGAGAAAATCCGTTCTAACCTCGATGTGACAGCCGGTTACTCATGGCAGCGCTTCTCGGCCAACGGCCACAAACAGGGTGCCGATTCCGAAACCGGCGTGGCCACTACCATGGGACTGCTTCCATATCAGGTGACCCCCGACGGGATAATCCTCAACTGGAACCCGGCTACGGCAGACCAGGTGGGCAACGTGTTCAAGGTAGACCCCAACGATCCCGATGGCAACTATCACTGGCGCAACCACCTGCAGCTCCTTTCGTTCTTCGGACGTATCAACTATACGTTCATGGAGCGTTATCTCCTTACATTCACGCTGCGCGGCGATGCGACATCGCGCTTCTCCAAGGATAACCGCTGGGGAGTGTTCCCCGCAGTAGCCCTCGGATGGAAGATCAACGACGAGGCATGGATGCAAGGTGCCGCTTCGGTGCTTTCCGACCTCAAGCTGCGTCTCGGCTGGGGTCAGACCGGTCAGCAGGATGTGGGCACTACAAATAACTACCTCCCGACCTATACGGTTTCGCAGCCCGGATCATATTATCCCGGCGGCCTTAACGGAGGATGGCTCACGCCTTACTTCCCCAACGGTTTCAACAAGGATCTCACATGGGAGACGACTACTACATGGAATGCGGGACTTGACTATGGTTTCCTGAACAACCGCATCACAGGTAGCATCGAGGCATATCTGCGCAACACTACCGATCTTCTCTCCACCGTGGAGGTGCCTGCGGGATCATCCACTGTAAGCCGTCTGCCGCAGAACATCGGCTCCATGCGCAACTATGGCGTGGAATTCAGCATCGTGGCAAAGCCTGTGGTCACCAACGATTTCACATGGACGCTTTCCTACAACGTAGGGTGGAACCACAATGAGATCACCGACCTGCACGGGCTGTATTTCGAGACCGGCGGCGGTTTCGGTGGCACAGGCGGCAACTGCCAGATCATGGCAGAGGGACATCCGCTCTATTCGTTCAATCTCTATCAGCAGGTATATGACGAGAACGGTGACCCCATCGAGGGATGCTACGTGGATCAGGACGGCAACGGCGTGATCGACGGCAACGACCGCGTGATCAATCATTCTGCCCTGCCAAAGGTGACCATGACATTCGGCTCGCAGTTCCGTTACAAGCAGTGGGATTTCGGATTCAACCTCCGTTCCTCGCTCGGCAACTATGTGTATGCTTCCGCAATCCGAGGTGGCACGGCCACTGACGGCATCTTCCGAAACGGTCTCAACAACCTTTTCGAGTCCGATGTATACTTCTCGGCAAACGAGAACCTCTCCGACTACTGGGTTCGGAATGCCTCTTTCCTCCGTTGCGACAACATTACCCTCGGTTATACCTGGGACAATCTCATTGACAACAAGCTCAATCTGCGTCTCTTTGCCGGCGTGCAGAATCCTTTCGTGATCACCAAGTACAAGGGCTTGGATCCGGAAGTGGCTGACAAGGATGGCAAGGCGAACGGCGTGGACGGCAATATCTATCCCCGTGCCACGACATGGTCTGTCGGCATTGTCGCCAATTTCTAATACCCCAAGGTTGAAAATACAAAATTGAATTATCCGAAATGAATATAAAGAAATATCTACTGCTGGGTGGGGCTGCCCTCATGATGGGGATGAGTTCCTGTGTGGGCGACCTCGACATACAGCCGAACGACCCCAACCTGGTTAATCCGGACGACCCCAATTTCAAGGCGAATACGATAGCCATGTGCTACACCGGCATTGCCGTATCCGGTATAAAAGGTGCCGGCGACTCATACGTTGAAGGTCTGGATGCCGGTACGTCGGCATACCTCCGCTGTACCGTGATGCTCAATGAGTATCCTACCGACGAACTCATATTCGTATGGAGCGACCCAGGAATTCCTGATCTCGTCGTAAACACATGGGGTTCTGAAAACTCCATCCTCATGGGTGCCTATTATCGTTTCCTAGGTCATATAGCACTCTGCAATCAGTTCCTCTCCAATACGGCTGACGACACGGATGCGGAGACTCTTGAGATGCGTGCCGAGGCACGCGTGCTCCGCGCTTATTCCTACTATAACATGATCGACATGTTCGGTCAGACTTCATTCATCACCGAGGAAGCCGCAATCGGTGAGGCTCCCAAGCAGATTTCACGTGCGGAAGGGTTCAGCTTCATTGAAAGCGAACTTAAGGACGTGGTGGACAACCGCCTCATTGCGGAAACGCCGGTTTACGGCCGTGTCGGCCTTGACGGTGCGGAAGCTCTTCTTGCCCGCCTGTATCTCAATGCCGAGGTGTTCTCCGGCAAGGCTCGTTGGGCAGACTGCCAGGAGCGTTGCCAGAACATTATCCGCCGCCATATGGGCGGGGGATTCCAAGGCTCGGGTCTTGCCGAACATTATCTCTATCTCTTCTGCCGCGACAACAAGGAGTATATGCCCGGTGGCGGGAACAAGGCAGAGAACGAGATCCTATTCGGTATATCATATGACGACCAGATGGTTCAAAGCTATGGCGGATCAACGTTCCTGATCAACAGTTCGGTGGGTGCCGACTGCTATTACATGTCAAATGCAAAATACGGCACATCGGCTCCATGGAGCTGTTTCCGCGCTCCAAGGCAGATGGCCGAGAAATTCTATGGATTGTCCAACGACGTGCGTTGCTCGCTCTGGATGAAAGGCATATATCCTGCCATAACGGTTGACGGCAAGGAGTATGACGCAGAGGATTATTCTGATGAGTTCAAGGGCTTCACCGGCAACTGGAAGACCTGTGGCGGCAATGCCATGGTCAAATTCACCGGTCTGCGCAAGAGCGACGCCAACGATGGCACATTCAAGGTCGATGCCAATGGCTTCTCGTCAATCAACACGGACTTTGCCTCTACCGACATGCCCATCATCCGTCTGGCCGATGTATACCTGATGTATACGGAGTGCTATATCAACGGCAAGACGGGCGATCAGGGTACCGCGCTTGACTATATCAACTACGTGCGTGAGCGTGCCGGCAGCTATCCTTTCGGGGCTGAAGACCTCACGCGCCAGAATCTGATGGACGAGCGTGCACGCGAACTTTATTACGAGATGACACGCCGTACAGACCTCGTGCGCAACGGCATGTTCACCGGCCCCACTCAGACCGTATGGCAGTTCAAAGGTAGCACCGACGACAAGGAAGGGACCCGCATTCCTGACCACTTCGATCTCTTCCCGATACCCAACGCCGTGCTTGCGGCACAGCCCGATTTCAAGCAGAACCCTGGCTATTAATACTCAAGAAGACATAGAAAAATGAAAAAGATATCGTTAGCAATAGCCGCAATGGTGGCTGCGCTCGGATTCACCTCCTGCAACGAGACATGGGATGACAATCCCGTGCTTGCCACTCACGAGGGACAGGTGAAGGCCGACTTTCTCAACGAGCCTGCCATGCAGGCTACCTCGGTGATGATCACCCGTGACAACGGCACATCGAATTTCAATCTCACATGTTCCCAGCCCGACTTCGGATATGCCGCGGCTGCAGCATATGTAGTGCAGTTGGCGATCACTGAGGATTTCAGCAATTTTGTCGAGATAAAACAACGTTTTTACAATTGCAAGGAGATAAATCCGGTATATTCCGATGTGGCTGCAGCCCTTGAGACCGTTTCCGGGGTGAAGTCCGAGGCCGACCTGCCTCTCCCTTATCAGAAAGTATACATGCGACTGAGGGCTTTCATTCCGCAGCTTGAGAAAGGCACCGAGTTCATTTCCAATCCTGTAAGTTTCGATGCCATATCGGCCGACTATCTTGCCATCTGGGTTTCCGGGGTGCCTGTAAACCTCTATGTGCGTGGTGACATGAACGGCTGGGGCGCAGAGGCCGGTCCTGATGCCGAGACACCGGGAGCTTGGCAGCTTGTTACCGGTGAGGCCGAAGACAGCTGGACTATCAAGAATATCACCATCCTATCTACGCAGGGCTTCAAGGTTGCCGATGCGAACTGGGGTGACACGAACCTCGGCGCGGGTACCGAAGGCACTGTTACTCCGGGTGTGCCCCTTACCCTTTCAAACGCCGGCTCTTCCGGCAACCTCAATGTCAAAGAGGATTTCCATGGCGACCTTACGGTAACTTTGAGCGAGGGCATATATAAGATCCTTCTCACTCCAGCCAACTGATAAGTAACTTCTTAATTCTGAAAAAATGAACAGATACAGCATATTGCTGCTTGGAGCGCTTGCAATGGGGTTCGTGGCTTGCGATGAAGCCCCCGAGGCGGCTCCGGTGCAGTCCAACCCCCAACCTCCCATGTTCGAGACTTCGCAGGTGACCTGTGAGAAGAGCGGTGTGCTCGCCCAAGACAAGGTGTTGGCACTTGAGACCTATAACACTCCGGAGGAGGAGTTCGTGCCCACGATGTCCGTGCTCTCTTTCAAGGAGACGGATGCGTTTCCCGCCGGTGCGACCTTAAGCGCCGTGGTCAAGCTGGGCAACAATGCCTCATACGAGAAGTCTGCCGAAGTGCCCGTCACTGTGACCGACGGCATCGGATATGCATCCGGAGTGGCATGGAACGAAGCGCACGTGGCGATCTTCGGAAAAGGCGCCTCTGAAAAGACGGTCTACTATCGCGTGGCCGGTTATGTGAATTACAAGGGTGGCCAGTACCGCATCGGTGATGCCGACCATTATATGGTTGAGGGCACTGTAAAGGAAACCTGTTTCAATTATCCGATCTCGGTAGAAAGCGCTTACTACTTCTATGGTGATGTCAACGGGTGGAAGGTAAGCGAGGAAGCCCTGAAGGACTATAAGTTCCTCCATTCCGACAAGGATGTCGCTGATGATGCCGTGTTCGCCATGATACTGGATGTCCCGGAAGGTGGCACATGGTGGAAGATCATACCCCAGTCAGCTCTTGAGGCAGGAAGCGACGAGACCGCCTGGGGGCCTGCCGAAAACGGTGACGAAAATCTGATAGGCAATCTGGTGAACAGCAAGGCCGGTGCCGGGCATATAACCGAGGGTGGCACTTACCGCATAACCCTTGACATGGCCGCCAATACCTATTCCATAGCAAAGTATGTCTACAACGATTTCCTCAGCAATCCCAATGATGCGAACGGATGGAATCAGGGGGCATCGCAGTGGATCCGTTGCGTCCGTGGCAAGTACCTCTATTCAGGCGCGGTGATAATGAGTGGAGGAGGCAAATTCTGCGCCGGTCTCTCCTGGGACGATAATATCACCTATGGATCTTGCGACATTGCCGGCATCCTTTCGCAGCCGGGAGGAAACATTCAGGTTGGCGATCTCAGCCTCTATTGGGCTAAGCTTGATCTGGCTCTCCTTACCTATGAGCTTACCCCTGTCACCTCGGTGGGAGCAATAGGCGACTTCACGGACTGGGGCTCGCAGGTCAACTTTACCCCAAGCGCCGATTTCAAGACATGGACTGGCCAGATAACCATCCCTGAGGGGAAGACCGGTTGGAAGATCCGCATGAACGACAACTGGGACTTCAACTATGGTGGCGATCCCAATGAACCGACGTTTGACGGTGGCAATTTCAATACCGGTGTCGGCATGTTCAATGTGACTGTGGATTTCTCGGGGAACTATCCTAAGGTTGACGTTCAGCCTCTCTGATCGCTGAGATAGCATCCAAATATCCGAGCGCCCGGAGTGCCTTTGCCGCACTTCGGGCGCTTTGATGTCGGATGGCGCACGGGATTTTTATATTTGATTTTTCAGAGTGAATTTTTCCCGCCCAAACGCTTTTGTTTTTGAAAAATTAAATGTAATTTAGCATCGTGAACGAATAGCGGCGTGACGGTTTAAACGCTTAGTTTTAAGCAGATAGCTTTTGTTGGCTATTTATCGCCGCCATGCGACGGTGCATGAATTTTATATTTAACCATAAACAATACATTATGAAGAAATTTTTACTTTCGATGCTCGCTGTCTGTGCATGCGCCATCCTCGGCTATGCGGAGACTGTGACGTTTGACTTCACTGCGGAGAATGCCTATGGCATAGAATCTCCTACTGAGGCCAGCACAGGCACGGATCTGACCCCGAACCAGAAGATCGCCGAAGGCGCAGTGACCATGGAAGCTGTTTTCCCTGCTGACGCAACTAACAAGATACGCATCTGGAGAACCACGAAGAATGCCCTTGAACTCCGTGGCTATAAGAGCCAGAGCCTCAAGTTTACCTGTGCCGAGAATATCACTGGCATCAAGTTTGAGGGAGGAAAGATCGCCAATCTTGATTGGGCTGGTACTCCTGCGACGGAAGTAGACGTTGTTTTTTCAGCAACAGTAAACATCACAAAAATTACCGTCACCTATGGCGAAGGTGGCGGGGAGGTGACACCTCCGGCTGAAGGTGCCCTCTACGAGGCTACCTTCGACAAGACTGCCGGTCAAGGTGACTTCACGATTGATAATGTCACCCTGCCGGAAGAGCTTTCCTATGTGTGGAAGCACGATTCTTCCTATGGTTATATGAAGGCTTCTGCATACATTAGCAGCACCAAGACCAACTATGCTTCTGAGGCAATCTTGGTGTCTCCGGTATTTGACGCATCAAAGGCTACGAAGATCGCCTTGTCATTTGAACAGGCATGGAATTTCTTTGCCGATGTTGAGACAGCCAAAGTTGAGGCCGCAGTGGTTGCACGTGTGAAAGGCGGCGAATGGCAGACGCTTGCCGTTCCCAATGTCCCGACTTCCATGGGTTGGACTTTTGTTGCAAGCGGTGATATAGACCTTTCCTCGTTTGTCGGTAAGCAGTTTGAAATAGGCTTCCGTTACACAAGTACCGATGCAAAGGCCGGCACATGGGAGATAAAGAACTTCAAGCTGACCGGCGAGGGCACCGTAACAACTGAGGCTCCCGAAGTAAAGCCCACCGAGGTTGCCAACATCAAGGCTTTCCTTGACGGCAAGGATGCAAACGTGACATACAAGTTTGCCAATCCAGTTACCACCGTATACCAGAGCGGATCTCGCCTGTTCGTGCAGGATGCCACCGGTTCGCTGCTCGTATATGGCAACGTAGGCCAGACATACAAGAAGGGTGACGTGATACCTGCCGGTTTCACCGGAAAGTATGGTGAGTACAGCGGTGCTGCACAGCTCTCTTCTCCCGCCGACTTTGCAGCATCCACGACCACTGCCGACGTGCAGATGGAAGAGGTAGCCGTTGAGGAACTTGCCACCGACATGGCCATAACATACGTGAAGCTCACCGGTGTTACTATCGCTGCAGGTGAGAAAGAGAAATACTACACTGCAGAGCAGGACGGTGCTACCGTAACTCTCTACGACCAGTTCGGCATTAATCCTGCAGTTGGTGAAAACCTCACCGTCATCGGCATCGTGTCGGTTTACAACGGCGCTCTCCAGGTTTATCCCATTGAAGTTACCGATGAGGGTGGCACAGTGGTTGTGCGTGTAGCCAATCCCGTGTTCACTCCGGGTGCCGGTGCAGTGATCGCCGGTACTAAGGTGGTGATCTCCACTACTACCGAGGGTGCAGAGATCCACTATACCGTTGACGGAACCGAGCCTACCGCAGCCTCCACGCTTTACACTGAAGCCATCGAGGTTTCCGAGGCCATGACCATCAAGGCCATCGCCGTCAAGGAAGGCGCAGAGGACAGCGAAGTGGTTACTGCAGAATATACCATCCGTGAGGCTGGCGAGTACAAGGGCGACTTTGACAGCTTCAACAATGCCACTGCCGATAACAGATATGGCACATATACCAATGCCACCGGTTGGACTGCCGAGAATTCGGCAATACTGAGCGGCAACGAAGAGGGCGCTGCCGACAACAATCCCAAGTTCGCTTTCATCGGCGACCCCTACACTCTTGCTCCTACTCTCAACGGTAAGGCTTCTGCACCCGGCAAGCTCACCTCCCCCGTGCTGACCAATGGTATTGGTACCCTTACCTTCGACTACGGTTTCGCATTCTCTGACAAGCAGGTGAAGCTCAACATCCAGATCCTGGATGCCGACGGCAACGAGGTAGCTTCCGACGTGCTCGAAGAGACAAACCTCGCCAAGCAGACTGCTTACAGCTACAGCCATGAGTTCAACAAGGTCGGTGATTTCAAGATCGTGATCACCAACGGTTGCCTCACAGGCACCGACAAGAATGTGGATCGCCTCTCTATCTGGCACCTTACATGGACAAACTACTCTTCCGGCGTGGAAGGCGTAGCTGCCGAGGATATGGATGCTCCGGTTGAGTATTTCAACCTCCAGGGTGTGCGCGTTGCCGCTCCTGAGGCCGGCATCTTCATCCGCCGTCAAGGCTCCAAGGTGGAAAAGGTGGTAATCCGCTGATTACTCCTTTGTAATGAAAGTTTGAAAACCAATCTTATCCAGTAAGGATACTCGTTAAATAATAAACAAGTTTACTTACTTTGCTCGGGAGCCGGCGGATGCCGGCTCCTTTTTTGCGCCCATGGGCGCAAAAAAGGAGCCGAGAAGTAAGA
>CAJTYH010000039.1 GCA_910583675.1 uncultured Muribaculaceae bacterium | reverse complement strand
GTGTTTGGATCTATATGGAAGTTGGCCCGGATCAGGGCGCACCCTTTGGCGATCTCTCCGGGGTCATTTTCCTCCACGCCCCCGGAGAGTTGGTGCGCCTCTACAAGTTTTTTAGCTTAGAGACGCACTTGCCGAAGATGTTCTGAAGCTCGCCCACGGCCTGCAGCTTGTAGACCGCGTCGGTCTTCATCATCGCGGAGCCGCCGACCCAGCAGTTGTCGAACATCACCTCCGCAGCCTTCACGTCGTTGCCCTTGGCCGTCGCCGAGAATGCCTGCATCGTCTTCATGTCCGGGCGGCGGAAGTAGCCCCGGTGAAGCTCCTTCACCTCCGGGTCGGCCACCTCGATTTCCACAATGCGCCCGTGGCGGGCTTTCAGCGTCGAAAGCTGCTCCTCGGTCATGTCGCCGTTGATGATTTTGTAGCCGGTGGTGTCCATCTCGATTGTCATGTTGTCTTTATCCATGCTTTTGCGGTTTTGTGCCGGGACGGGGCGGTTCTCTATCCTTGCTCCCGCCCCGGCGGGTTATTGATTGTTTATTATTGGGTGTCGAGCCTCTCGACTCACACACCGTCGGGCTTGCCGTATTCGATATGGCTCGGAAGCAGCGGCAGCTCCACCTGCTGGTTCATGTCGCCCTCTTTCCAGTCGCGCACGTTCTCCGTGAACTCGCAGTTGCGGATCTTGTCAACCACGATTACTCCGTTGGGCGGCATATACGCCACCTCGATGTCAAACGGCGCGATGTCCTGCAGCCGCCCCGTTGGTGAGTTGCGGCTTATCGCCACAACCTCGCTCATGTAGAGCGTGATTTTCGCCTCGGGAGTGATGCGGCCACGGCTGCGGCTCACCGGGTGGCGCCCCGAGCCGTAGTTATTCTGCTTGTCCTGCTTGTCGGAGTAGCTGATGCCGACAATGCCCGTGACGGGCACACCGTTGATGCAGGTCTTGATGTCGCCCCACGCATACTCCTCGCCGTTGATAAGGGGCACTCCGTTATAGGCTGCGTCTATTGCGTTCATTCCTTTCGTTGGTTAATTGGTTAGACACTTGCGGCGTAGCCGATCTCGAGGTCGAGATTGCGCATTACGCCCACGGGAACGTTCTTGATGACACCGCGAACTCGCGACGTCGAGAGTATGTTCTGGTCGGGGTCGATATCGAACTTGTAGCCGCTCAGCTCCCCGGCCTTCTCCATATCCTCGAGCGCCTTGTTGCCCGTGGTGATGAGGTGTTCCACCGTCGTGCGCTCAAGTTTCCCGGTGGCTTTGTCCACCATCATCGGGCGCCCGAGCTTTGGCAGCAGGTAGGTGCGGATCCCGCGCACGGCCTTATCCATCGTGCGCACGTCGCTGATATAGGCGTAGTCGCTCGTAAGCAGGTCGAGGGTATGGTTGTCGTTGAAGAACGACCCGGTCAGGCCATCGTAGTTAACACAGAAGATGAAGCGGGCGGCGTCGAGTTCCTTGATGACGGTGTCGTCAAGGTTGCGGAGCAGGGTGCCGTCGCCGAATGCGGCCACGGCTATGTTCGTCGGGAACTGCTCCACCCACGCGATGCTCTGGTGAACCTTGGCCTTGCTCACGGCGCCGAGCAGGTCGCCCAGGGCCGACACGCTCGCCTTGGCGGTGTTGCCCGCGTCCTTGTAGAGCGCGGCGGCTGTCCCCTCGCCGTCCTGTGCGATGACCACCGACACATTCTTGCGCCCTACCTTGGCACAGCTTTCGAGCGATGTCACGTCCGCCACCTTGGGCGCGTAGAGTATCGACAGCGGTTTGTTCTGGGCTTCGAGGGTGGTGGCCACGCTCTGCAGCGAGTTGACTATCGTCTCGCTCAGCTCCACGGCGCCGTTCCACACGCCCACCTGTCGGATCTCGCCTCGGGCGTGGTTCTGTATCTGCTTGACCTCGCTGAAGGCGTTTGCCCCGGAGGCGGGCTTGAAGATGCCCACATAGAGGTTCACGCCCGGGTTCATGTTGAAGATTGACTCCAATATGTAGTGCAGCACCTTGGTCTCCCATGCCGCTGCGTCGGCGGTGATGCCGTATTTCTCGGCGGTCTCTATCGACGAGATCGCGTGGATGCGCTCTGTGGCTGTGAATCCCGCCGTGCCCTCCTCGGCGGCGGGCAGTGTCGCCGAGTAGAACACGAGGCCGCTTATGTGGTCTTTACCCGGCAGCGAGCGCGTCAGATTGCCGTTGGTGCGGGTTATTTCAAGACTCTGCATTAGGCCTCGGCGTTTTCGGGATTGTCATTGATCGGCTCGCCCGTCAGCTCGTCGATCTCCAGCTCGCCGTCGGCGGGTTCCGACACGTCGGCCTTGCCCGACTTGCTCGCGGCTACTGCGGCCTTTAGGGCGGCGGCGCCGCGCTTGGTGCTGTAGACCTCGCGGTTCCGCAGTGTGTTTGCGTGGTTCTGTGCGTCGTTACGGGTGTAGAATGCCGTGCCGTCCGAGGTTACGTGCACCTCGTTGATGTCGGGATTCTGTTTCAGAACGTCGGCGGCGATCTTCTCGGCAGCTTTCGAGGCCACGGTCGTCGCGGTGCCCTTTGTAGTTTCTTTCTTTGCCATTGTTATATGGTGTTTAATGGTTCTTTAATCGGGTTTTGATATATGCCGCCAGAGCGGTCAGCAGCGCGAGGATTATCAGTGCCAGGGCTATCCGGGCGGCGGTGTTGCCGCTCCGTTTCTCCTCCTTGCTCTTGGCTTCGCTCTCGTTCCGGCTTTCGGCCTCGCTCTCCGTGGCCTTGGCTTCCGTGAGTGTCGCGGCGGAGGCTTGCGTCTGCGCCTCGGTTCCGGCGGCGGTGGCCTCGCTCTGTTCTCGGCTCTCGCTCCTCTGCCGCGCCTCCCGCTTTTCGGTCGTGCGACTCAGCAGCGGCGGTGTCCCGGTGGCGCTGTCGGTCGGTTGCGTGGTGTCGAATATCTCCGTCACCCGCTCCGTCGCCTCGTCGGTCGTCGTCGTGGTCTCCCATAGCCGACGGATCTGTTCCTCCACCATCCGCTCGAGCCTCGCGGTGGTGGCCGCGTCAAGGAGGGTCGCTTCCCGGGTCTGTTGCGACTCGGACGATTGCACCTCCGTGTGGCTCTCCTCCACCGCTTTCTTTTGTGCGGCGCAGCTCGTGGCTAACAGGGCAGTCGTCAGCGTGAGGGCAAGAATTGATTTTCTCGATAGCATTGGTCAGAGTGTCTACTTTTCCCTGCAACTGAAGCATCTCCTTGCGCAGAGGCTCCACCACGAGCTCCATTATCATCTCGATCGCTTTCTTGTCGTTGTCGAGCTCATGCCCCCGCACGTCCGAGAGTGTCTTCTGTACGTCTGCGCGGAGTTGGTCTACCTCGGCCTTGTGCTTCGAGCGCAGGAACACCGCAGTCAGCAGCGCCGACAGCGGGGCGGTGATGATCGCCACTATTCCCGCAAGGACTGTTTCAGTCATTAGGCAGTCAGTTTATATAATCCTGTTTCTTTGAGCCAGTCGCTCACCTCGAAGCTCGGGCACGCCTTTATCCATTCGCAGCGTTCCACCGTGCCGTTGCCGTTGAGGTCGGGCGAGTAGTCGCGGTGCCCGCGCACTCTCGCGCCGGGATATTTCCGCAGCAGTTCGCGCACGAGTTTCTCCATCGCGGCCTTCTGTGCCGGGGTGCGCGTATCCTTGGGCGTTTTGCCGTCCTTGGCGCAGCCGCCGACGTAGCACACCGAGATTGAGTGGGCGTTGTGCCCGGTGGTGTGTGCGCCGATTACTGACTCGTCGCGCCCGACGTGGATGGAGCCGTCGAGTTCGATGACGAAATGATAGCCGATGTCCTTCCACTTGCGCCCGGCGATGTGCCACGACTTGATGGTGGCCGTCTTCACGTCGCTCCCCTCGGGGGTAGCCGCGCAGTGGATGATGATGTCGGTTATCCGGCGCTTGCTCTGTGCGCTTGCCACGCCGAGAGCCGCCCACGTCTTCGCCCCGACCACACCGTCGGAGGTCAGTCCCTTGGACTTCTGAAAGTCTCTGACCGCCTCCTCGGTGAGCCATCCGAATATTCCGTCGGCCACGAGGTTGAGCTTCTTCTGCAGCTGCTTAACCTCCTCGCCCCGGCTTCCTCGTTTGAGTGTTGTCATTCAGCGTCGGGTTATGGGTCGTTTAGCCGTTGCCCCCGCCTCCTGCGGGTGCGGCGGGTTTCGGTGCGCTCACAATGGCGCCCAGGCCCTCGGCCTTGGTGGGAAGACACAGCGTGTAGGTGCGCATGGAGAATAGGTTCTCCTGTGTGGTGGGGTTGTTGGCCGCCTCCTGTAGATAGGTCTTGGTCGAGCCGTTGGCCTTCATGGTACGCTTGAGCGAGAACGCCACGGAGCTCTGACGGTCGGTCGTCGTGGGAACGGCGCCGTAGGCCAGCTTCTTCTTTGTCGTGGTGTTGAAGTAGGGGCACTCATCGAACTCATAGACCTCGAAGCCGTACAGACGTGAGATTGCGCCGCTCTCATAGTTGTAATATTGCGCGGCAAACTTCTGATCCTGCTCCAACAGGTCGGCCACATGGTCGGCGCAGAGCACGAGGATACGTCCCTGGGCGGGTATCTTCGCCTTGTCGAATGCCTTCTTGAGCGCGATGATGTCCGAGCGGGTCAGTCGCTTGCGGTCGTCCACGACCTCGCCTGTGGTGAGCAGCACCGGGGTCTTGGCCTTGTGCTCGGCGGGCGCGATTGAGTGGATTGCGCGGCTGAATTTTCTCTCCGAGAATGCCTCTTTGTGGCGCTCCACCACCGAAGCCATCTTGTCGTAGCCAATGGCGTGGAGTTCATCATCGGTTACGCGGGTCGGCTTCGTCTGGAATTTGTCGAGCTTCACGGCAACGTCTCCGTCCTCAAGCGTCTCGATCTCGAGGGGATAGGTCGTGTTGTTCACAAGCACCTCGGGGTCGGCTCCGATGTCTACCATGTGGATGATGTCCTTTTCCACATACTGGTCGTAGCTGCGGATCTTGTTGTACCATCCCACTGCAGCCTCGGCGGCGCGGAACGCCTTGATGAGTTCGCCCGTATATGCCTCGGGGTAGAGTCCGGCGCGGAGTGCGCCTGTAGGGGCGAGTCCGCCCATGAGCGACGTGCCCACGGCGATGCTGTCAAGGGCGATGGCTCCTGCGGCGGGAGTGGCGCCCACGACAACGCCGAGGGTCGCACCCATCACGCTTGTGGTCGCCAGGCCGATAATCATGCCCATAAGGGCCAGAAGAAATCTTTTCATTCGTCTTTTGTTGTTGGTTGGTGTTGTTTGTTGCGGTCGGTTCAGAACTCGGGCGCGAAACCGTAGTGCTCCTTGTAGAGTCGCACGTATTCCTCGCGGTTGTTGTCGCGGAGGTCGGCGAGCTGATCTGCGGTCGCGGTCGCCCATGTCAGATTGACGGCGCCGCCGTTGCCGCCTCCGACGGGCTTCACGAGGTCGAGGGGCTTCTGAGCGGGTGTCATGTCGGCGAAGAGGGCATTGAGGCCGTCGAGCCCTATCCGCTTGCCGAGGTTGAGATATTTCTCTTTCTTGCCGGCGGTGATGCGGCGCTCCTTGATGGCTGTCTCCACCGAGTCGGTGATGCGGGCGAGCCTCATTGTGTCCTTTTCTTCCTGCAGTCTGCCGATCGCGGCTACTGCCTCGTCTTCGGTCGCGCCGGGCGCGAGTCCGAGTTTCAAGAGGATTTTTTCCATGTTGTTGTTTGAATTGTTATTTGGGGTTTGTTCGTCTGTTGTCGGTGCGCTCTCTTTCTCCGGCTCCCCACCTTTCGATAGCAGGGGCAGATGGTCGCTTTCCTCTCCGGCGGCAAGCGTCAGCAGCTTTCCGTCGTGATAGAGGCCGACCTGCAGCGCGTCATCATTCGAGCCGATGTCCACCACCGACACCTCTATCAGCTTACTCTTGGTCACGGTCGGGCGCGTCTGCCCGGCCATCAGCATCTCCGGCGCCTCGCTCCATTCGAGCACGTCGAGCCCGGCGCTCAGCATTCGCAGTGTCCCGCGATCCCACTTCTTCGAGATGTTGCGCTCGTCTTCCGTGTCGTCGTCAAATTTCGGGGTGCCGTAGAGTATGCCGTTCTCCTCCCGGATATTCGTCATTATGCCGATCGGCATATCCTCCCTGCGCCCGCGTCGGTGCATATAGAGCAGCACGGGGTTCTTCCCATATTGCGAGTAGTCTATCCCCGCCGTTATTACTCTCGAGCCGTAGCTGTTGACTCGCTCCGTTGATATGATCGCTTCTTTCATATTGCTGTGATGTCAGAAAAAAATGTCGGCGCGGCTGTGTGGCACTTCACATTGTGAAAACCCTGTGCCGCCGCGCCGACGGGTCGCAAAAGGGGGTTGTGGCGGAGGCGGGAGTCGAACCCGCGACCTCGAGGGAATGAACCTCGCGAGCTACCTATCTGCTCTACTCCGCGATGTCGTTCACGCCGCAAAATTCCGAATTGTTTAACCCCCTGCAAAACAGAGTGTGAAAACTTTACACTCTATTTTTTCGCCCCGCGCTTTTGTGGCAATTTTGCACTCGAAAAATAACTTAAACCCAACCCCAAACATCATTGCATTATGAATGGCAAACAAGGTTTCATCAGATAAAAAGGAATTTGCGGAGGCCCTTTTCATGCAGGGTATGCCGCAGAACTCCATCGCCGAAAAGGTCGGCGTCTCCGCCAACACCGTCGGCAAGTGGGTCAAGGACGGCTGCTGGGGCGAAAAGCGCACGGCGCAGACCCTTACCCGAAAGGAGGTCGTCAACAACGTCCTCCGATCTCTTAATAAGTTGGCCGTCAAGCTCGGCGAAGCCGACCTAAAGGACGTCGGCGGCCTTTCCGATCAGATTGCCAAGCTCTCGGCTACTATCTCCAAACTCGACAAGGAGGCTTCCGTCGTTGACTTCATCGAGTGCTTCATGGCATTTGGCCGTTGGCTCGAATACCAGGCCGAGACCGACCCCGCCGTCACCGCCGAGTTCCGCAAGATGGTCAACAAGTATCAGAACAAGTATATCCTTGAGCTCCTCGGGAGCAAGGTCGCTTAATCCCCGCTTATGGCTCGACACACGGCAAAAGATCGCAAGGAAGCGATTGAGGAATGGAAACAATGGTGTGAGACGGTGCAGACCCGCTCGGTCGTCGCCGTCAAGGAGACACCCGCGCAGAAGGAGAAGCGCATTGCGTGGCTCCTCGCTGATTATGGCCGTTTCTTCAATTACTATCTCGCTCACTATTGCGACGACGAGGAAACCGGGAAACATACCGACTGCGCACCGTTCCATATAAAGGCGGCGCACACTCTCCGCGATAATCCTACAATTCAGTATGCCGCACAGTGGGCGCGAGGCCATGCCAAGTCCGTCCATTTCGATGTCGGAATACCTCTGTATCTGAAAGCGCTCCGCAAACTCCACCTTATGGTGCTTGTCGGCAAGAGCAAGGAAAACGCAGAAACCCTCCTTGGCGACATTCAGGCCGAGTTCGAGTTCAACCAACGATATATCTCCGACTTCGGAACACAGAAGGTCGTCGGATCGTGGGAGACAGGTAAGTTCGTCACCGCCGACGGTAAGGCTTTCTTTGCCCGGGGTCGCGGACAGTCCCCGCGTGGTCTCCGTTATAAGCGCTATCGCCCCGACTATGTCGTGATCGACGACCTCGACGACGACGAGCTTGTCAACAATCCAGACCGCGTCGCCCGCCTTACCAAGTGGGTAAAGGAGGCTCTTTTCGGCACTCTTGACGGTGGCCGTGGCCGCTTCTGTATGGTCGGCAACCTTATCGGCAAAAACTCCGTCCTTGCCAACTTCATGGCTTCCGACGGCGTGGTGGTCTCTAAGGTAAACGCCATTGACCGCAACGGCAAACCCTCTTGGGCGGCTAAATGGTCGATTGAAGAAATTCGCCGTGAGGAACGCTTCATGGGTTATATCTCGTTCCAACGCGAGAAGATGAACAATCCCATCACTGAGGGGTCGATATTCCGTAACGATTGGATAAGATATTGCCGACCGCTCCCTCTTGCCCGCTATGACTATCTCGTCTGCTACTGCGACCCCTCGTTCAAGTCCACGACCCGAAACGACTACAAGGCCATTAAACTTTGGGGCAAGACCGGGACTGACCTCCATTGCCTCGCTGCCTTTGTCCGTCAGTGCTCGGTCGCCGAGATGGTCGGGTGGTTCTATGACCTCCACGAGAAAATAACAGCGGCCAATGCTGTCTGCTCCTATTATATAGAGGCAAACTTCCTGCAGCAGATTCTCCTCGACGAGTTTGTCCGCGAGGGCAATGTGCGCGGCTATCAGCTTCCCATCTTCGGTGACAAGCGCAAGAAGCCCGACAAGTTTCAGCGTATCGAGGCTATTTCCCCGCTATGGGAGCACGGGCACGTCTTCTATAACGAGCGCATGAAAAACGACCCCGATATGCGCGTCGGCATCGATCAGACTCTCTCCTGCGAGCGGGGCATGACAGGGCACGACGACGGCCCTGACGCCGACGAGGGCGCTATCTTCATTCTTCAGAACCTTACCCGACAGCAAACTTTCAAACCATCATACGGCAGACGAAAGTCGCCTAAATCTTCTTGGTAATATGAGCATTTTCAAAAACATCAAAGCCTATTTCCGTGCGGTCATCTTCGACTGCCGCCTCCGCCATTGCCGCCGCGAGGCCGACCGTCGCCGTGCCCTCTCCGGGCAGAAACAACTTGTTATCGTCCTCAACCGCCGCCCGCTCGTTGTCAGCAAGCAGCATATTAAGAAGCTCGTCCGCGAGGGTATGTACCGCCGAGGCGTTACCGCCGCCGACATCGAGGCTAAGGCTATCTACCGAACACTCTGACCCCTCCGCTATGGCTTTTCTTTCTACCGACGATTACCGCGTCGTTACTTGCCCCGCCGACCTCGAAATCATTTGCCAGTCCTCCGACGAAATCCGGCAGCAGGCCGAGCGCACCGCTATGGAGGAGGTCGCCGGTTATGTCCGCACACGATATGACATCGACACCGCTTTCTCCAAGTCCGACATCGAGCGCAACCCTCTCCTCGTGCAGCTCACCGTCTGTATAGCCCTGTGGTGGCTCGGGCAGTGGTTGCCCGGCATGGTGGGCGGTGAGATGCGGCAGACTCTTTACGACAACGCCATTGCCCGCCTCAAGGATATTCAGAAGGGTAATTTCACTCCCGTTTTTCCCGAATATCCCGCCGGGGGTGACCCCGACAGCGGTCTTGGCGGCAATCCTATCCGCTACTCCTCCATGAAAAAGAACGGGTGGGATTGGTAACTGCTAAAACCTTGTTTAATCAGCGTTTGAACGATGTTAAAACTTTCGGCAAGAATTGAAATTACAGGCGAGAAAAAGTGGGTCTTCGAGAAGATTACCGCTTGCGAGATCGTGCGCGACAGCGACGCCCTCACCACTACCTGCAAGCTCACTCTCCCCCGAAAGGTGAAGTGGCAGGGCGAGACCTCAAACCCGATCCGGCGCGGCGACAAAATCTCCGTATGGCTCGGCTATGATGACAACCTGCAACTCGCTTTCTCCGGCTATGTGCTCCGCAAGGGGTTCAAGGCTCCCATCGAGATTTTTTGCGAGGACGAAATGTTTATGCTCAAGCAGACTCCATGCGTCAAAAAGTCATATAAAAACGTCGATATTCAGACGCTGCTTAAAGACCAGAATCTGCCTTACGACATCAAGGTGCTCGGCGAGCAGAACATCGGGCAGTATCGCGCCAACTTTGAAACGGTCGCCGAGCTGCTTGCCCATCTCAAGGAAAACAATATCCGCACCTTCTTCCGTATCGAGGACAATAAGCCCGTGCTTTATTGCGGTGTCCTTTTCGACCACGGCAACGAGATGCGGCAGGTTTTCGCCACCGGGATCAACATCATCTCGGACAGCAGCCTCGACGAGCAGAAGGCCGAGGACGTGAAGATTAAGCTGAAAGTAGTCAGTCTCCAACCCGACAATAAAAAGAAGATAAAGGTCGAGGTTGGCGACGCCGACGGCGAAAAGCGAACCTTGCATTGTTATGGCAAAACCGAAGCCGAGGCCAAGGCGTGGGGGGAGCAGGAGTTGGAGCGGTTGAAACGCGATGGCTTGACCGGGTCGTTTCAGACTTTCGGCCACGTGCTGCTCGATGTGCTCGATGTCATCGGTATCAAGATCGACGGCGAGCGAAAGGGCAAATATCAAGTCGCTAAAAATACAATCACCTATGGGAGCTCCGGCTTCCGGCAAGACATAACCCTCGGAGCGAGGGCCGCTGAATGAACATACAGAACGCCATAAAACAGCTCGCCCTCGCGGGTTCTGAAATGTATCTGACCGTCTGCACCGTGGACGCCGTTGACGAAAAGGCGCGGACTATCGACTGCACTCCCATCAACGAGGGGGCGCAGATTCTTGGCGTCAATCTGCAGGGCAACCAGGAGCAGGAGATTGGCGTGGTGTCGTTCCCCGCCGTTGGCTCCGACGTTGTGGTGGGGTTCATCAATCCCGCCGTCGCTGTCGTGGTGCTGACGACGGAACTGACTAAGGCCGTCATCACAATCGGTAACACGGAGGCAACCGTCGAGGATAATTCCGTGGTGCTGAAAACGCAGAAGGGATCCGTAACGCTTACCGCCGACAATCTCAAGCTCGACATCGACGGAACAACACTCGAACTTAAAAAGGGCCTCTCCACTTGGAACAGCGGCTCCGAAACCACAGCAAACGCCACCGAACTGCAAACGCAGCTCAACAAGTGCAAGGCGAGAATCGACACTATTATAAACGCGCTGAAATCTTCGGCTGTCGCTCCACAGGACGGCGGCGCGACATACAAGACAAATATCACTGCCGCTCTCTCAGGCCTTACCGCCGAGGACTACTCCAAAATCATTGACAATAAAATCAAGCATTGAATGGCAAGTAAAAGATACCCCTCTCAACTGAAAACCGTGGAGTCCATCCGCCTCGCCGCCCGCGAGAATAACGCGGCAAAGGGTGGCGGCTCCATGCGTAAGCGCAAGAGCCTCGTTATGATGCTCAATCGGCAGACGCAGTCTCTCACTAAGCAGGACGTCGCCCGGTGGCGCCGCGCCTGGGCGATGGCGCTCAACATCGAAAATCCTAAACGCGGTGCCCTTTACTCCATTTATACCGACGCCCTTGTCGATATGCACCTCACGGGCTGTTTCACTCAGCGCTATCACAAGACGCTCCTCAAGGCGTTTGTCATCGTAGACGAAAACGGCAAGGAGGACGAGGAGGCTCTGAAAATTTTTGAGAGCAAGTGGTTCCACCATTTCCTCCTCCGTGCCCTTGAGTCTATCGGTTGGGGGCACTCGCTCATTCAGTTGGGCGACGTCATCACCGACGCTAACGGCGTGATGAAGTTCTCGGATGTGGAGATCGTGCCCCGCGAGCACGTCTGCCCGGAATATGGCGTGCTCCTCCGCGACCGCTCCGATTCGCCCGACCAGGGCATTCCCTATCGCGAGGGCGCATTGGCCGATTGGTGTGTCGAGGTGGGCGACTCCCGCGACCTCGGACTCCTCCTCAAGTGCGCCCCACAGGCCCTCGCCAAAAAGAACATGACAACCTATTGGGACGTCTTCGGTGAAATTTTCGGTATGCCCATGCGCGTCGGTACCACCACCTCGCAGAACCCCGCCGACCGTAAGCAGATCGAGGTCATGCTTGAGGAGATGGGCGCCGCAGGTTGGGCGCTGTTCCCGGAGGGCACCACCATCGAGATCAAGGAGTCTTCTCGCGGCGACGCTTATAACGTCTATGACCGCCGAATTGACCGCGCCAACTCCGAGATGTCCAAGGGCGTCCTCGGTCAGACAATGACAATCGACAACGGTTCCTCTCAGTCGCAGTCCGAGACGCACCTTGAAGTGTTTGAGAATATATGTGCTGCCGACGCCCGTCTCATTGAGTATGTGGTGAACGACGACCTTATTCCAAAAATGATCCGTCTCGGGTTTCCTCTTGCGGGGCTAACCTTCAAGTGGGACGACGCCGCCTCATACTCGCCCGCTGAGCAGCGCGAGCTTGAGCGCGTCCTGCTTCAATATTTCGACATCAACCCACAGTATTTCGTCGATAAATATAAGATACCTATCAACGGTGTCAAGCAGTCCTCCGACGGTTTTTTCGAGTAGGGGGTGAGGAGTCCGGCGCTGACTCCAAGCCCCGCGAAAGTCCAAAGAAGAAAGCCGACAATTACCGCCTTTTCAACCTTGCCGTTTCCGACTTATACAGGCCGGATCTGCTTGCCCTCGCGGGAGGCAATGTCGGGCGCGTCCCCTTCAACCGTGAGGTCTTCGACCGCGCCGTGCGCGAGGTCTTTGCAAAGGGCGGTTTCTCTCCCGAGATGTTGGCCGACCCCGAGGTCGCTCCGCTTATCGAGGAAACCTACAACGCCCTCAACGGCGCCATCGACACGGCCATTAAGACCGAGACGCCCCCGGAGCTCACCGCCGCGTTGCAAAACAACACATTCATCTTCTCCGGCTTCAAGACTTACCATTCACTCTCCGAGGTCGGTCTTGCGCTGACAGATGCCGATGGCAAGGTTAAACCTTTTGAGGTGTTCCGGCGCGATGTGGAGGCCATCGACAAAAAGTATAACACAAACTATCTTTATGCCGAGTATAACCACGCCGTCCACACCTCGCAGATGGCCGTCAAGTGGCACGACTTTATGGCCGACGGCGACCGCTACAACCTGCAGTACCGCACCGCCGGAGATGAGCGCGTCCGCTCCGAGCACGCCGCCCTCGACAACACCACGCTCCCTCCTTCCGACGAGTTCTGGAAGTTCTATCTCCCGCCCAACGGGTGGAACTGCCGTTGCACCGTCGAGCAAGTGCTACGCGATGATTACCCCATGTCCGACCCTGCCGTTGCCAAGGCGGCGGGCGACGCTTGCACCGACGACCCGAAGTCCCGGATCTTCCGCTACAACGCCGGGCAGGAGATGACGATTTTTCCAAAGAAGCATCCCTATCTCCCCAAGGGCTGCGGCAACTGCGGCGGAAGTCTGACTCTTGCCTATGACCCCAAGCGCGAGAAGTGCCGCGTCTGCCGCGTGGTCAGCGAGCAAGCGCGAAAGGCTGAGGCCAAACGGTTGTACGACCGCCTCTCCAAAGATAGCAAATACAGAGGCGTGGAATATGATCCCGTCTCCGGCGGCTTGTCGGCCACACACGTCGGCCACAATACCACCTCTAATAATTCCGAGGTGCTGCGGTGGGGCATGACAGGCGCAGACTTGGAGAATGAGGTGCAGAGGCTTCTTTTCCAAAGCGGCCATATCGCGGTGCTGTGCGACGAGAGCAAGCGCAAGGCGAAGCAGACCCTCCCGGCTCTTGATATGCAGCTCGACGGCGTGATGATGGATATTCGGTCGGTTACGAAGAAAAAACAGCATTACGGCTCTCACCTCAAGGCCAAGAACAGGCAGCTCGCCCGCTACAATGCCCGTTCCGATGTCAGAGTCCCCGCTGATACCGTCTGCCTCTATTTCCACGACGGCTCGATGTATCACCCGAGCAAGATTACCGTCGGCGCTCGTTGGCTGAAAAAGCAGACCTCTCATGTTTGTGTGCGCCATGTCGTCTGCGTGATCCGAAAGGATGACGATTCAATCGAAATCCGCCGACATGACATATAGGCATAAAAAAAGCCCGCAGCGCGGGCAAGTCGCCTCCTCACCGAAGTGACCCACAGAGGCGACCTATGGGATTGCAAAGTTAATAACTTTTTCTTTTATAACAAACTCAAAACCCGATTTTTCAACACAATGGACGAAAAAATTACAATCACCGCCGAGTTCTCTCAAACTGACGTCGCCGCTGCGCTCCTCTGTCTCGGCGAGGAGCTCACTCCCGAGATTTGGGAGCAGGTCAAAGCCGCACCCTCTAAAATCGACTTCTCGAAGATCGAGGACAAGGCGGAGCGTATGCAGGTCAAGCTCGGCCTCATTTGCCTCCTTTTCGGTAACCTCGCCGACTGATGCCCCGTAACATTTACGACGACATTCTGCGCGACGCCCGCGTCAAGCTCACGGAGATGTTCAACAACAATTTCCGTGAGCAGGGCTTCTTTGGCCAAAAGTGGGTCGCCACCAAGGTCAGCAAGGTCAACAAGCGCGGCGCCGGATCCATCCTCATTGTCACGGGCGCCATGCGCCGCTCAATCCGCTCTATGGTGCAGGGGATGGCCGTCGTTTTTACCTCCAATCTCCCTTACACCGCTCTCCATAATGAGGGCGGCAATTTCTCCGTCACCGTCCGTGCCCATTCCCGCACTAACCGAAAGACCGGGAACACCACCACCGTCAGCTCCCACACCCGACGGATGTCTATGCCGCAGCGTCAGTTCATCGGCGACCACGAGAAGGTGCAGCAGGCCCTCGGCGACATCGTTTATAAAAACCTCCAAGAGTTCTCCCAAAGACTCGCGGATAATTTCAACAGAAGATGAGATTACGCCTTTTCAGCGACATAGAGGCCCGCCTGTCGCGTGTTCGCCTCGTGGATAAGGAATTTATCTACTGCCGACCCGAAAGCGTCACAATCGCAAAATTACCCGGTGTCCCGGCTATCAATCACGTCGGCCTGTGGAACGAGAACACCACACGACTCACGCAGCTGCGACCCCTCGCGCCTCCCGCTGTCTTCATCGAGTTCTATCCCGTCACTTGGGGCGAGCTTGGGCGCAACGCTGTACATGGTAATATGGTCATCCGCCTCCATATCGTCACCGCCACCCTCGCGCAGACCGATACCCCTTACCGCGACGAGGCTCTCCACCGCTTCCGGCTTATCCGCGCCGTCAAGGCAGCTTTCGTCGATTTCGGCGGCGCCGCCGACGCCCAGGGACGCAGTTTCTCCCGGTTCCGTTATTCCGGCTCCTCCACCGACCACAACCACGAGCAGGTATGCGAGGATTTGGAGGAGTGGACTACCCACTGCGTCGATTGCTCGGCAACCATCGACAACGGCTATATCCTCACACCACACAACGTCACCCTCGACACAGGCGACATCTTCGCCGACGCTTTCGGCGAGGAGATGGTATAAACGCAACACCGCCCGCAGCTCTTTTCGTCTGCGGGCGGTGTCGCCTTAGTCTATGTCGTCAAAGAGTGATGGCTGCTCGTCCTGTGGCTCCTTGTAGCCCTCGAGACCGCGCCTCAGATAACTGAGGAATGTGTGGTAACACATGGGATAAACCGGGAACACATAATGCCGCCACACCTGCTTGTAGCACTTCGCGAGGTTCCCCCTCTCGTAGTGCTGCCGGGTGATGTCGCAGACGTGTTGAATGCGCAAGAGTGTATTTTTGTGAGGTTTTGTCGCCATGTTAGGAATTTAACCATTATCTTTGCAACACGTTCCACGGTGTCGCTCGTCGTATGGTCTTTTCCTGCGGCGGGCTTCATTTTTATCATACCTTCCCGGACTTGACGTAGGGCTCGACGCTTACAAAGCTTTCGATATGTTTCCTCACTAATCCCGAACCGCCGCAGATGGGGCACGTTGCCTTGTGTCTGCCGTTGAAGCTCTCGACCTCAACTTTGCCCTCAGCCTTGCAGTTGCGGCACACCTCGATGGTGTTGCGGGTGAACTCTGTGCGCTTTTCCATGTCGCTATTCCTCCGTTTTCGGTTCTACATAAAACGACTCGTCCTGCACCACCGTGATGCCGCATTTCACCATAACCTCCTGCAGAGGTACGCCTGGCCCAAGTGGGTCGCCCGGCTTAATCACGTCTTTCTCGCGCTCTGCGAGCATCCTGTCCTTCGCGATTTCCTCGGTTGTGCGCACATAATTCGGCAGGAGCTCCTTGACCAGCGTTAGGGCGCTCGCCCACGTGAAGCCCTTGAGGGTTTTGAGTTTCGGGGTGCCGGTGCGGAATCCGATAACGCCGTGCACCATCTCCAGGCTCTTTTTCCTGCTGAAAAGCTCGGCCTGGTTCTCGAGGGCAAACGCCTGTAGCGTGTCGAATGCCTCGTCCTGCGTCGTCTGGAGCTGTGTCAGTCGATCTTGCTGCTTCTCGCGGATCTGAGCGCATTTCAGCTCAATCTCGGCGTTGATTTTCGCACGTTCTGCGCTTGCCTTTGCGTAGATGGCGAACGCCTCCTCGGCGGCTTCCTTGCTCACGCCGCTGATTACTGTTTTTTTCTGTCTCTTTGCCATTGTTGAATGGGTTTAAAGGGTGATTAACTATGGTTTATTTTCCGTTTGATAGCTTGACCGGGAACACGTCCATGATGGGCGTCTCTGTTACCCCGGCGATCTTGTAGTCAACCATGAGGTTGATTTCGCTCTTGAAGCCCGAGATGGCCTCCTCGATGTCCCCGGCTTCGATCATGAAGTCGTGGGGCGTGAGCTTCTCCGCGCCTGTCTTCTCGTCAATCGAGATTATCATTGCGCGGACTTTATACCACCATCCGCCGCTCTCCGACGGGAAGACCTCGGCGATCTTCGCTTTCTTTACTGCCTTCACCTCGAAGCTGCCGCTGATGTGCGACTCCATCTCCTTAGTGATGCGTTCCTCGGCCTCGGCGAACGATATGGCGTCCACAAGATAGGCCTCCGTTACTTTCTTCACCGCTCCGTTTTCCACGACCTTGTCATAGCGGAGCTTCGTTTCGATCCATTGTGCCATTGCTGTTATTTTTTAGGGGTTGTTAATTCTTCTTCGGTAACTTCGGTTATCGTGTACCACTCGATGTCGGGTTCTTCGAGTCCGAAAAATGCTATTACCTCGTTGCGGGTTTTATAGCCTATAAATTCCGGCGTTACAATCTGCCCGGTGGTGCGTTCCTTTGCGCGGATCTTAAAGTGTCTCCTGCGGTTTTTCATCTCCGGCAAGCTGTTGAGTTTCCTTTCAAAAAACTCGTCGACCTCCTTTGCTTCCTCATAAGGATTGTTCTCGCGTGAGGCAAGCAACGCCGTCCCTTTCACTATTGCAAGCAACTGGCCGACGGCTATGTCGCCGAGCGTCCATCGCTTTGTGGTTTCATCATATTTTATAGTCATTCGTCATCAGTATTAAAGTCGGGTTCATACTCTGCGATGTTGGCCGAGTCTTCTGCCCACATTGCGAGTTCTCGCATTAACTCCACATACTCCGGCGTGGAGAGTTCCGCAGTGTCTTCTTTGATTTTCTGCTTGATTTCGTTTATTAGGCTCATTCTTCCGAGGATTTTGCTGCGAAGCAAATGCACTCGCACGCAGTATGAAATATTTTTGTGGTTGCGGTTATACTTTCGGCCTCCGGATTCTCATTGAGAAGATCTATTATTATGCCTGCCTTCATCTTTTCGGCGGCGTTCCTTAAATCCGAGGCCGTGTAGATGAAGGCAAAACCTAACTTTGAGGAGTACCATTCAGTAACAGCTCCTTTCTTGACTTTTGCTGTAACCTTTATGTAGCCGATTCCCTGTTCCTTGATGAGATCTCTATTTTTCTTCTTTGCCATAATCAGAATAATGTCAGTTGTACGTATGGGGCTGAATGAAATGTCGTGAGTGCCCGGCGCAGATGCTCGTTGAATTGCTTGAGATATTCTCGCTCCATCAAATCCTTTATACCTGCTTCGAAGGCGCCCCTCTTGGTTTGGTGGGGTTTGCTCTTTACGGAAGGCAAGCTGCCTCCGCCGCCGGTGGCGGTTTCGTATTGCGTTGACGTATGATACCCGTCCTTTCCGAGTGCAACGTGTACGAGTAGCAGGTAACCCGACGCATTGCATACCGGAATAGACACATGATCGATAAATACACACCAGTCGTTAGGAATTGAGGGTTGCATTTCCATACGTGCGAATTCCTGAATGGTCGCTCCATTCTGTATGTCGTGCTCCCACCGCATCTTGATTTTCATTTTATCCTTATCAGTTTAGCAGGTTGTCATCTTTACCGAACCGCGCCTCGTAGGCTATCTGCCCGGCAACCTCGTTCACGGCCTTGGCATCCCTCTGACGTTTCAGAAACATATTGTAGAGTGTCGTCAGTCGATCATAGGAGATCTGATTGAAATTCTCGGTCTTCGCGGCGCGACAGGCGACGCTTTTGATGTAGTCCACGCCCTCGTCACCCTTTCCGATAAGGCGCAGCCAGCCGCCGATAGCGGCTATCACGCGCTTGCGCATTTTGTCCCGCTTGGCGTCCTCCGGGTTCAGTATATCGTTGAGATGGTCACAGAGTTCGGTCAGTTCCGCGTTGGTGAGGTCTTTGCTGCTCTCCACTCCGTAGCCCGACAGCAGCGCGAGTTTCATATCTGCATCGAGGTTCAGACGGGTGCAGAGGGTGTGAAATTTCTTCAAGAGCCATTTTTGGTTCTGTTGGGTGATTGTTGCCATATTTTCTCTTATTTGTCGTTGTCGATGATTTGGGCGTAATACCTGGCCGCGCCCTCCGGCCATATCACGAACTCCTCTCCGCCGCCCTCGGCGGTCGCAAAGCGGGTTGTGGGGAATGCCTTGAAACCCTCCACGCGCAGCTTCACCTCCGAGAGTTTGCGGACGTGCCGCGCTACTGCCGGATAGGGCTTGCCTCCCTCCTCGTGCGCGATGAAGATGAACAGCTTGTTTGGAAACTCGTCCATTAGCGAGGCAAAGGTGGCGCGGGTGAAGCCTACCAACGCCGTGATGGAGTCTATCACCACCACCTGCGGACTTTTGCGCTTCCGCAGCCGCTCCCGCAGCGCCGGGATCTGCTCCTTGTCTAAGATGATGACCTTGTTGCCAAGGTCGCCCATATTTGCGTCGTTCCACGAGTTCTGAAAACTCAGCGAGTAGCCCTGCTCGATGGTGTCGTAGGCCACGCGGTCTACAAACCGCGACAGATAGGCGAGCAACTGGAGCGCGAAATGCGTCTTGCCGCTCCCGCTCTCCCCGAAGATGATCCATGCCCCACGGAGCTCCGGCTTGCCTATGGTGGCAAGCCACTCCCCGGTGAAGTCCGCGACCGTGAATTTCGCGTCGCACATATTCTTGTTGCTTAATGCCCGTGCCATTATATCGCTGTTTAATCAGTGCTTAATCAGTCTCCCCGGCTTTCAGCTTGAGGGCGCACACAAGGCGTTTTACGCGCCGCAGGTCGTTGTCGGCGTCCTCGATAATCCTTTCTATCTCCCGGCGGTCTTCGAGTCCGTTGGCGACGCATACGGCCTTGATGTCGCCCCGGTTCACAACGGGCATCGGTATGAACTTGCGCCCTATGCGTGAGTAAATCTCCTTATACCCCTTGCGGTTGTTGTTGGCGCCGCGCTCGATGCGCTTCTTAAGGTATTGCGTAGCGCAGAGCACTATCCCCACCGTGTCCTCTAATTTGTTGTAGATCGTTATGAAGAAGTGGAGCACTTGGTCGCTCAGCTTGTCGGCTTCGTCCATCACGATCAGAACCCCCTCCCGGCGCTTGAGCTGCCTTATCGCTTCGCGCACCATGTCGGCAACCGTCGTCCCGCCCGGCTCTACTCCGAGGCTCTGCAGCAGCTCCCCGAGGAACTCCTTGCGGTTCCAATATTCCGAGCAGCTCAGCGCGATCACGCCCCGGTTCTGCTCGGCGTAGGTCTTTATCGCCTGACTTTTGCCGCAGCCCGCGTCGCCGACAACGGCCATCACGAGCGAGTGGCGCTGCGCGTCGGTCAGAACCTGTGTCATCCGGGCATAGCCCTCGGTCTCGACCACTGCCCATCGGCGCGGGTCGTAGCCTATCTGATTGGCTACAGTGCGCCACATATCGTCGGCTATCAGTTCCCACTTACCGTTGAGCATCTGGCTCACGGTCGCCGCGCTGACACCCCGCAGGGATTTCGCGGCGGCGTTTTGGCTTTCCTTGCTCTCCACATACGCCCGAAGTTTGGCGGCTATGGACTCTTTTTCTGTCTGTTTCATTTCCTTTATTAGTGTTTAGTATAAGTCTCTTGTCGATGTTGCCGCGCCCGCTCCCGCGCTCTCCTCGTAGGCCGTCTCCTCGGCGATCTCCGTATATTCAAGGCGGTATTGGCTCTTTCGGTCTTTGTTCTGACCCCGGCTGTCGGTCAATACCCCGGTGACGTAGGGGTTGTGCAGGTCGGGGTGCTGCAGCAGGCTCTCTCTTACGGTTTCGGTCGCCCGGGCATCATGCTCTATCACCATCCGCTTGAGGTCGTTGTTGAAGTCGCGGACGCGCTGAAGCTCCTCGGAGTCGCCGGGGCGCCGGTCGGCCAATGCCATCGGCTGCTGATATTTCTCCTCGAGCAGAAAGCGAAGGTCGCCTTCGTCGCTCACCGCGAGCACCTCGTGCATATTCTCGGGGTCGAACTTCACGTTCCAACGCAGGTGCGCGTATTTCCTAAATTCGAGGTCGAAGCTGTCATAGGTGTGCCGCTCGCCGAGGAGTCTCACATTGAGGCCGCTTCCCTCCAAGGCGTTTTTAAACCCGGTCTCCTGCCCGAAGTTCAGCAGGTAGCTCTCGGTCGTCATAGGCAGAAGGCGGTCGGCGGGGATCTTGCCGTACCCGGCGACGTAGGCCTCACGCTTGGCGGCGCGTTCCGAGGCGATGATCCAATCTATCTGCTTGCGAACCTCTGCCTCCTCGGGGATCTGTCCCTTGTGGGCGTTCAGCCATTCGAGGTTGGGCTGGCTCTCCTTGCGCGAGGTGATGCCGTAGCCGCTCCAATTCCCGGAGCACTTCTTGGCGTATTTGTGGTTGAGGCGCTTGAAATACGGCTCTATCACCTTGGCCTTGGCGTTGCCTACCTGCGCCGGGGTTACATACTCGGCTATGCCGTAGGTCGGGAGCATGACCTTGATTTGGTAATTGTCGCTCTGTATCTGCACCGGGCGCAGACGTTGCCCGAATAATTCTGCCGTATGGTTCACGGCGTTGCGGAGTGCCGCCTTGATAAGCTCGGGGCTTTCCTGCGGCCCTGTGGCGTAACCTATCGGGTACTTGTTGAAGGGGTCGAGCACGACCACCACCGTCATGCGGTTGCAGTAGGTCGTCCGGCCGCCGCGCTTCCCCTCGGTGTGCTTCTTGTAGTAAAGCTCCACCGTCCATCCATCGAGCGTCCAATACAGCATCGGCGCCGTCGGGGCGAACCTTTTGACCTGCATGGCGCGGGTGTTCATAAATTCCTTTGCGCCGTAGCGCCCGGCGTCTACTGCCCAGCCAAAGCGCTGCGCCCAGTTCCATACCGTCCTGCGGTCGATGGTCTTCCACCCCAATGCCTCGCAGACCGTGTTGTAGTAATCGGCCACTTCCTGGCAGTCGGGGTTCGTGTGATAGCTGATGAACTTTGTAATGAGAGCCACCTGCTCGGGGGTCGCAACCCTCGCGGCGTTCTTGTTGCGGAACTTGCCGCTGATCAACACCTCGTAATGAGGCTCGCCGCCTTTGAAAAACTCTTGATATTTGCGCTGCAGTACCCTCGGGTTCTCGGGGAGGCTGTGCGGGTAGATGTCGGCCACGCGGGGAAGGTGCGCCGCTACCGCTGCCCAAAAATCACTCATTTTCACCCGGCGGCTCTTGCCGACCTTCCGCTGCTCGGCGGCGGCTTCCATAAGCCGCGCCCGGCAGGCGTTCAGTATCGAGGCCGAGTTCGTGTATTGCATTCGCTTCTCGTGGCTCAGCCCCCGCGCCCCGTCTATGCTGACCGTCTCGTAGTATGACGCTGCTGCTTGGTCTATCACGATGGTGTCAATGAATGCCCGTGCCTGGGCTTGCGCCTCCGGGTCAACATAGCGCCGCTTCACCTCCGCCCGGTATTTCGCGGGAAGACTCTCCACGGCGTAAAGCGCGGGAGTACCATAACAAGCCCGCTGAACCTGCTGTATGCGCCCGGAGGCAACATAATATTTTAGGTTCGGAGCCGTCATAATGCCATCGGTCAGTTCCGCGTGGCTTATGCAGAGCGTGTTATTGAGATACTCCATATTTTTTGTAATTTTGTAGCCGTTAATTCTTTAATCGCTATGATGTACGTCAGATTTTATTGCGGCCTCCGCACTCCTCTTGATGAGGATATAGACGCTTTACAAGAGCTGTCAAATTTTCGACTTGGTATAGAAGATTGTCTACGAGAGCTGGGTCGTGTTTGCGTGTTTGAATGGGAGTGGCATGATCCAATTGTCGAGCCACCCTCTCCGTATCTCGCACAGCCTTCCGAAGCTGCGCCGGAAGAAGCCTATATGCAGCTTGATGTTGAGATGCAGTATTTCCGGCTTGAACACGCCTTGCTGCGGGTTGAGCTGTTGAAGTCGCTGATGGAAAACTTATGCTACAAACAAGGCATATATCCATCTTTTGAGTATCATCTTGACGAAGACCCCGATTGATTTGGCGGTTGCGCTTTCCCATACCTCAGAGCGACTGCGCCACCTCCTGTATGGCCATTAGTTCTGAAATTTTCGGGCTGTCCCATTGTCCCTTTACCTCGCCGCGCCTGTCGCGGATCACTACAAGCCCGGTCGTAAGGTTGCCCTCCAATGTCGCCCCGTTCTCGAAGGTCTGAACCATATAGCGGCTCATGCCCTTATCGGCGTCGGCGCGGTTCGTGATGTAGATGGTCTCGAACTCCGGCGCGAGAACCATCTGAGGGTTGCCGCGCTCTATCGCTACCTTGCGGATCTTTTTGTGCAGGAGGTTGTTCTTGCGGTACTTTACGGCCTCATAAACCGTGACGTCGCTGCATCCGAACAGCTTCATCAGATACTTGCGCTCGTCCGGTGTTACTACAATGATTCTTTTACGTTCCATCTTTATTTGAGTTTTGTGAGTTGGTTACTGATTGAGGCTATCTGCTCCTCCAAGATGCCGAGCACCCGGCAGACTGTCCCGTATTCTTTGCTTGAGGCGCGGTCGTATTCCGTCGTCAGCCGCATTTCCATGAAGTCGGCAACGCCCGAAATCGAGTCGTGCGCGTTGATAAGGTTGCGCTTCACACTCTTGAAGGACTCCTTGATTTCGTCGGCGGTCATCATTTGCTGAAATATTCTGCGGCTGATGCCAGGCCCTCGATCTCGGTGATTAGTTCCTGCTCGGTTTGAAGGTTGAGCAGGTGCGCGTGGTTCGCCATCTGATTTGTGCTGTTGCGCGTCAAGCTGCCGCTTACGATGGCGTTACCCTTGCGCACCGCTATGGCGAGGAGCCATGCCGAAAGCTCGGTTGCCTCGTCTCTCTCATTCATCGCGTCCAAGAGCGCGTTGTAGAAGGCGCGGCGTTTCTGTTCCTTGAACATTGTCTCCGCGTTCCACTCGAAGAAGCGGAGATAGTCTTCGTTCATTTCCTTGGTCAGACCCTCTATGCGGTGGTCGATGATCCGAAGGGTTCTTGCGATCTGGTCTTTTACGGCCTCTATCGCGGTGGGTTTTGCCTAAAGTCAAAGTCGAAACGCAATTTTCCACCTGCGTAGCCCCATATTTTTTG
>CAJTYH010000038.1 GCA_910583675.1 uncultured Muribaculaceae bacterium | reverse complement strand
TCAAAACCTTACGCACCGCAATCGTCATATATTAATCGGATGAGAGAGAGCCGTCACACCGCAGTGCCGATCAGCCATGCACCCAACCCGACTATCGCCACGCAAAAAGCGATGCTTATATATGCCCCTTGCCTGTTGCCCTACCTGAAACCGGCAATGGCGGCTCTCAGGTTCTTATAAACCATGATGCAGCATATCAACGCTATGAACACGACATTGAGCACTCTCAATATCCCGGCGATATTCGAACTGTCATAATCCGACGTAAGTGTCCACACCACCATTCCGATACACGCGGCATAAACAAGCCATCTGCCAAGCCCCCGCCCCTTCGTATTGTCCTTCTTCTGGGTCTCGTCCCCCTTTCGCGACAAGACATCACGCAACAACGCATATATCACCCCGATAAAGACTAACGATACTACGGTCAGCACAAACAAATCTGTCATTGACATACTCATATACAATTATTCAATAAGTTATTAGTGGTCTAATTATTTCTTCTTTGACTTCTTTCCGTTCAGATAGGATCTTTCAAGCAGCGCCCGCCTAAGCCAGATCCTTTCTATTTCCGGTGTGATCGGAACCTCAGGCAGGGAGTCAATGAAAGCGTCAAGACGCGCCTCTAATTCATCGTCCGGAATCCGGCAACCGGCCTCATCGCAGTCGTGGACAGGGGACTGGGAAATGTCGGTTTCTTCGGGTTGTTCATATTTATTTTTCATAACGCTTTCTATACAAATTACCTACTGCAAATTTACATGTTTTTTGGAAAACTTTTGGTACCTTCGGGATGTTCCTATATAACTATAGTTACCTATTACCTAAAATCACTGATATGAACTATCTGACAACTGACAAACTTGTAATCGTGGGAGCCGCCGGCATGATCGGTTCAAACATGGCACAGACTGCAATAATGATGGGGTTGACCCCAAATATCTGCCTGTACGATCCCTATGGCCCCGCACTGGAGGGTGTCGCCGAAGAACTGCGTCATTGCGGTTTCGAGGGACTGAACCTCACTTACACAACTGACGTGAAAGAAGCGCTCACTGGCGCAAAATACATTGTGAACTCGGGAGGCGCGGCACGCAAGGCCGGCATGACCCGTGAGGATCTGCTGAAGGGGAACGCAGCCATCGCCGAACAGTTCGGCAAGGACGTGCGCGCATACTGCCCCGACGTTCGCCACATCGTTGTGGTGTTCAATCCTGCCGATATAACCGGACTTGTCACCCTGCTATATTCCGGCCTCAAGCCCTCGCAGGTAACGACTCTTGCCGCACTTGACAGCACCCGTCTGCGCAGCGAACTGGCAAAATATTTCGGCATCCCTGCCGACGAGATCGTAAACAGCCGCACCTACGGCGGCCACGGCGAACAGATGGCTGTCTTCGCCTCCACAACCATGGTCAACGGCAAACCGCTGACCGAGATCATAGGCACAGAGAAACTTCCTGAAAAGGACTGGGAAGAGATAAAACTGAAAGTAGTGCAGGGGGGCAAGAATATAATCAACCTGCGTGGCCGCTCTTCTTTCCAAAGCCCGGCATACCTCAGCATCGAAATGATCGGTGCAGCCATGGGTGGTAAACCGTTCCGCTGGCCGGCAGGTGTATATGTCAACAATGACCGCTACCGGCACATAATGATGGCCATGGAGACCACCATCACCAAGGATGGTGTGAAAGTGATGCCCGTAAATGGCACGCCCGCAGAAGAAAAAGCCCTCGAACAGAGCTACCATCATCTCTGCGCCCTCCGCGACGAGGTGATCTCCCTCGGCATCATGCCCCCCATCGACCAGTGGAGCAAGCTGAACAGGAATATATAAAATAGAAGTAAGAAGTAAGAGCAGGAGAAGCCAAGCAAGAATGGATTTTTATCTCTAAACATCTTCAAAGGTAACTTTGCTTGACTTCTCCTGCTCTAACTTCTCCTGCTCTATATTGTATTCTTGCTTTTCTTCTAATGCTCTTACTTCTCATGCTCTATTCCTCCAACGGCAGGAGTATCGAAAACTGCGTGCCTTCTCCCGGTTCGCTCCAGCTTACGAAGATCTTGCCGAGATGGTATTGTTCTATAATGCGCTTGGCAAGGGTGAGGCCAAGACCCCAACCGCGTTTCTTGGTTGTGTAACCGGGATTGAACACAGTCTTCTGGTTCTTGCGCGGGATACCCTTGCCGGTATCCGTGACTTTTATGACGGCCCTCTTCCCCTCACGCGAGGTTTCGATGGTGATCTTTCCGGAACCTTCCATGGCATCCACGGCATTCTTTATGAGGTTCTCCATCACCCATTCGAAAAGCGGGGCGCTGAGACGAACGGGCAATGCTTCTTCGCAGAGATGCACCGTAAGCTCTATGCGTGAGGAGATGCGTGTGGCCATGTAGGAGGCGGCATGCCCGATAACGGGATTTATGTTCTCCACATCCATCTGCGGGCGCGATCCGATCTTTGAGAAGCGGCTTGCTATCGTGCTCAGACGGTTTACATCCTTGTTCATCTCGCGCACGGTATCCTCATCCACCCCCATGGCCTGCAACAGCTCCATCCATGCCATCAGGGAGCTTATAGGGGTACCGAGCTGATGCGCGGTCTCCTTGGAAAGCCCCACCCACACCTTGTTCTGTTCGGCGCGGCGCGTGGAGTTAACGGCATAATATACCACGAAGATAAATGCCAGCATGATCCCGAGTTGCACATAAGGATAATAGCTCAGCCGCTTGAGCAATTTCGAATCGTCGTAGTACAGATGCTGAAGGTTGTCGGGAGAGATGATTATATGGATGACGTTGGCACTTTCCCGCAACCGCTCAAGCCGACGGTGCAGGAACGCCTCGTTCACTTCAGACAAGAAATATGGCGCAAGCGAATCTACCTCCTCAGGCAGGTCGAAATTGCGGTGGAGCAATATGTTTCCTTCATCGTCGGTAAGGAGCACCGGTATGGTGTGGTTGCGCTCTATGATGCTGAAAAGGAAATCTATGTTTTCTGCGGATGAAGCGTCGTCAGCCTCCCCGATGTCGGCAATCTGCTTGGTTGCATCTGCCCATATCTGCATGCGTTCCCGCTCCTGCACTGCAAGATCGTTGACAAGGCTGTTTGAGACATATATGAAAAATGCCACCAGAGCCACCGACACTATCAGAAAAGCGACAACGCCGAAACGCCTTATTTCATAGATATTCATAATCAGACGTGTGTTTCAATCCATTTCGCGTTCAGTGATCCATCTTGCCACGGCATCGTCCGTATTAAGTCCTATTACTACATCCGCCTTTTCCTTCACTTCGGGAAGAGCATTCTCCACGGCAACCGCAACGTCGGCTACGGCCATCATCGGCAGGTCGTTGAGATTGTCGCCGAAAACCACTATCTCATCAGCTCCCACCTTATGAGCCAACGACTTTACCGCTGATGCCTTCGACACACCGGGAGCGTATATGTCTATCAGTCCGGTTTCAGGTATGAATACGTCGGGATACCATGCCGCAGCACACTCGGTAACGCCGTCAAGCTCCTTCACCAGACGTTCCACCATCCCTACCGGGCCTATCCCGAAAAAGAGGGCCACGCTGTCCCACCGCGCCGGTTGTTGATCCAGATGGAACCGCTTTAGAGTCAGATGTCGGCGATCCTGATAGAATCCGTTTTCACGCGATGTCATAGCCGAGGGATGATAGACGTTCAAGAAACTGTTGCCGCTGAGGCAATACACGAACGGATGCAGCCCGTGGGCGGCAAACACGTCGCGGATCTTCAATGCATCCGCCTCGGGAATCGTTATGCAGCTTTCAAAGGAAAGGGTCTGACGGTTCCATTCACCCGCTCCCGTCATTACTATGGCCGGAAGAGGCCGGATCTCGCCCTGCGCATCCTTATACACAGACTGGCGTATGCGGCTCAACAGCGGCTGCACGGTAGCAGGAGTACGTGCCGTTGCGATGGTAAACATGACCTCTCGATCCACAAGAGCATTAAGCATCTCCACAGACTTGTCGCTCACCCGGCTTTCGCCATCGAGCAAAGTGCCGTCAAGATCAGTCACATAAAGCGTCCTCTTACCCTTGCGTCCAAACGCATCAGTCTGTCGTGTATCCATCTGGTTCATATTGTGGCAGAAACATATCCGCTTACAAATTTACTCACATTTATCCTAATTTCAAAACCGGACAACCAACTCAGAGAATGTCATAACAGTCATATGAAATAGATGCGGCATACCTTAAATTAACTAAATATTTAAAAATAGGTTGAACCAAAAGGGGACAGATAGGATTTTTATTAGTAGCTTTGTCAGCTAAAGCCGGATGAACCGGATTAACATTTTATATACATTTATGACATTTGAAGAATTAGGGGTCAACGAACCTCTCAGGCGAGCAATCACCGAACTTGGATTTGAAAACCCCATGCCAGTACAGGAAAAGGTTATCCCCCATCTGCTTAACCAGGATGGAGACGTAGTGGCACTCGCTCAAACTGGTACAGGTAAGACCGCCGCTTTCGGACTTCCGGTAATCCAGCGCATCAATGAGGACTTGGCCGAGCCGCAAGCCCTTATCCTTTCCCCCACGCGTGAGCTTTGCCTACAGATCGCATCCGATCTGGCAGACTTCTCGAAATACATTCCTTCCCTCAAGGTGCTTCCCGTATATGGCGGCTCAAGCATCGAAAGCCAGATACGCGCCCTGAGAAAAGGGGTGCAGATCATAGTGGCCACACCGGGGCGACTACTTGACCTTATCAAGAGAGGGGTTGTAAAGCTCGGCAAAGTACACACAGTGATCCTGGACGAGGCCGACGAGATGCTCAACATGGGCTTCCTTGACTCCATCAACGAGATACTGGGCAATGTGCCGGACGACCGCAAGATGCTGCTCTTCTCGGCGACGATGCCCCCGGAGATTGCCAAGATTGCCAAGAACTACATGCACGATCCCGTGGAGTTCGTGATCGGCACACGCAACGAGGGCGCTGCCAATGTGCGCCATATCTACTATATGGTTAACGCACGCGACAAGTACCTTGCCCTCAAACGCATCGCCGACAACAACCCCAACATATACGCCATCATCTTCTGCCGCACAAGGCGTGACACACAGGAAGTGGCCGACAATCTGATCCACGACGGATACAACGCAGATGCCCTACACGGAGACCTCTCCCAGCAGCAGCGCGACATCGTGATGAAGAAATTCCGCGACCGCGTGATAACGCTCCTTGTGGCCACCGACGTGGCTGCACGCGGGCTTGACGTGAACGATCTCACCCATGTGATAAACTACGGGCTGCCGGATGAAGCCGCCATCTACACCCACCGCTCGGGACGTACCGGACGCGCCGGAAAGACAGGCGTATCCATAGCCATAATCCACTCCCGCGAGAAAGGAAAGATGCGCGAGATCGAACGGATAATCGGCAAGACCTTTGAGCGCAAGGAGGTGCCGACCCCCGAACATATCATAGAGAAACAGCTTTTCTCCCTTGCCGACCGCATCGAACGCGTGGAGGTCAACGACGACGAGATGGCCAACTACCTCCCCCCGGTAATGAAGAAACTCGGCTGGCTCACGGAAGAGGATCTGGTGAAGCGTGTGCTCTCGCTTGAATTCAACCGTCTGCTGGACTATTATAAGGACGCGCCGAAGATCGACTTCATTGACGAAAAGCCGAAGAAGGAGAAGGAAAAGAAATCAAAACGAGGCGGCGAGGAGGACAACCAGGACAAGGATCGTCGCACCGCAGCCCGTGGCATGGAGCGCATATATATCAGTGTCGGAAAACGCGACGGTTTCTATGCCGGCAACCTGATAGAGATGCTCAACCTGTTCGTAGAAGGGCGCCGGGTGGACGTGGGACGCATAGACCTCATGCCCTCATACTCCCTGTTCGATGTCAAGAAGTCTGACGCAAAACGCGTGGTGGCATCCCTCAAAGGCACCGAATTCATGGGCAAGCGCATATATTCCGAAATTGCCAAGGCCGACAAGGATTATACCAAGGCATCGAACAGACGCAGCAAGGAGGCACAGCACGCCGATGCGCCAATGGATGCCTACGACGCTTTCGAGAAATTCAAGCGAGGAAACCGCAGGAAGGGACGCAGAGGATAACAGCCACAAGCATTTGTCAAACTTAAGCGATCATACGTGTTTCGAAGACTATTTTCATCCATAGCAGCATGCGCGGCAATCACACTTGCGGCACAGACACAGCTGGAAGTCCCCGACTTCACAGCCGGAAGCATTGCGGCCGACACAGCCGAAGTTGAAGACGCGGACACATATACCCGCTATACGGGAAATCCTGCCATAGATGCATTCATCAATGCACCTCAGGAAGTGTTCCCTACCATCGACCATATGACACGCATGGACATGGCCGACTACTTCAACTCCGGTTCACCCAAACCGTCGAAAAACAGCCTCAACGGCGATTGTCGCATAGATTCCGCGTCTGCTGCCCAAGTAACGTTGTCGACCTCAGATGTCTCCAAGACGGAACTATCGCTTCTGCCGATGAAATCAGACACGATAATCATGGTGATAAACACCCTTAAGACTCCGGTTCCCGACAGCAGCGTGAAGTTCTATACCTATCCGCAATGGCAACCCATATCCAGGGGGCTGTTCATGGTACCCGGGCTTGACGACTGGACTGCCAAGGAGGCTAAGGTAGAACGTGAGGACTTGGAGAACGCCATTCCTTTCATGCTCGCACGTTTCACCTATCTCCCCGAGACCAGACAGCTCATCCTGGAAAATAATGTCGGCGACTACCTCCCGAAAGAAGCCAACAAACTTGTTGACGGCGCACTGAAAAGCCGACTCGTCTACCGCTGGGACGGTTCACGGATGGTAAAAGAGAGAGCGGGAGAAGTAAGAGCAGGAGAAGCAAAGCAATGATACAAGAAATTGAGAAATTAAGAAGTTGATAAAATCAGATGTCTCTCATTTCTCTTATATCTCTGATTCCTCTGATCCCCAATTACTAATTACTAATTACTAATTTCTAATTGTCACAGCTTTGCCAACCCTATCACTCCTTGAGCTTACGCGCCTTGTGTCATCGCTGGTGCAGCAGCCGCAGACACAGAATGTATGGGTCACCGCCGAACTGTCCGACGTGGCAGTGCGCGGCGGCCATTGCTACATGGAACTTCTCCAGAAGGACGAACGCGGGCTACAGGTGGCCAAAGCACGCGGAGTGATATGGGCAAGTGCCTATCCGCGCATCGACGCGCAATTCTTTGCCGCCACAGGCCAGCGTTTCGCGAGCGGACTGAAAGTCATGCTTTGCGTATCCGCCTCCATGCACCCTGTATACGGATTCTCACTCGTCGTAAGCGCCGTGAATCCCGAGTATACCATGGGCGATCTCCTGCGGCGGCGGCGCGAGATACTGGAACGGCTTAAAAACGAGGGCATACTCAATCTCAACCGTGACCTGGCATGGCAATGCGCCGTGCCGCAACGCATAGCAGTCATATCCGCACCCGGTGCCGCAGGTTACGGTGACTTCATGAACCAGCTGTATACCAACGCGTCACGCATACGATTCACCACCCGGCTCTATCCTGCGACCATGCAGGGCACATCCGCACCGCAGTCGATCATAGAAGCGCTTGAGCAGGTAGCCGCCGACAGCGACATGTGGGACTGTGTGGCCATCATACGTGGTGGAGGCGCCACCTCCGACCTTCAGGCATTCGAGGATTATGCCCTCGCAGCCAATGTGGCACAGTTTCCTTTGCCCGTGGTAATCGGCATAGGGCACGAGCGCGATGTCACCGTGCTTGACTACGTGGCAAACACGCGCCTGAAGACTCCCACTGCGGTGGCCGAATGGCTCATCGCACAGGGAGACAACGCATTGGCATGGCTGTTGAATACCGGAAACCGCATCCTGCAGATAGCATCCCAACGTATATCCGGCAACAAGGAGCAACTGGCTCATGCGGAAGGATTGTTGCCGGTTCTTGCGAAAGGTGCCGTGGAAAAAGGACTGACCAAAATGCGCGATGCCGCAGCCACACTGCAAACCATAGGAGCACGGCGGATTCAGCCGCAGATCACACGTCTGCAGATGATGAGCGACAACCTCTCCGCAGCCGCCACACGCCGCATAGAGCGTGAACGCACCCGCCTGGATGCTTCCGCCACGCTACTCGCAGCCCTTTCCCCTGCGGCCACCCTTGCCCGTGGCTACTCCATAACCCGCTACCGGGGGAAAGCCGTCACCGATCCCGCCAAGATCCCCCCCGGTGAAATCATAGTGACCCTCCTCGCCTCAGGCCAGCTCACAAGCCGCAAGACAGAGGAGGAAGAAACAAGAAACTGAGAAATTAAGAAGTTGAGAAGTTAAGAAATTGAGAAAAAAAGAAATTAAGAAATCCGCTTAGGTTGATTGCTTTGATGCCTCTTATTTCTCTGATCCCTCTGATCCCCCCTCTCAAAAATACTAATTACTAATTGCTAATTACCAATTGCCTTAAATGTCTGAAGTCAAAACCCTCACCTACAACCAAGCCATCTCGGAGCTTGAACAGATACTTCGCCTCATGCAGAGCGACGAATGCGACATAGACCGGCTTGCCGCGCTTACCCGCCGTGCCACCGAACTGATCGCTGAATGCCGCAGCCGCCTCACCGCCACGGAGGAGGAGCTTCGCACAATCCTGGAACAGAACTGACGGATTTTCGCTGTCATTACCCCAAGAGTACGTCCAAAAAGACACCATCCGTTCTGTGGTTGCAAAAAATTTGCTAATTTTGTCGGAATCAAAATTGTGTGAACATGATTGACGAAACTTTGAAAAAACGGCTTGAAGCCGACCAGGACGGCCTTGCCACATACGAATATATCGCCAACCACATAGAGACATGCGCCGATGACATGGATTTTCTCATCGACAACATGGCACGCGTGGATCTCACCGGGCAGTTTGTAATATCAGCGGCAAGATACCTCTTTGCCATAGATCCGGTTGCCTTTGCCGCACCGATCGAAAGGCTCGTGGCACTCGGGATAGACAAGGATCGCGAACATCGTTATCTCGGAGCCTTGATGGAACAGTTCTACGGTGCCGATTTCGCTTCACGTGCCAACGAGCTTTCTGCTACAGACAACAATTTCCGTCGCATCTACAAGCGCCTCTATCCGCAAAGCGCCATCTGAATCTGAGACGAAACCGCAACTCCTCCTGTCATACGCCATCCACGGCTACCGACAGGCCATCAATCCACAGAAAATGAACAAGAAGAAACTCATACCGGTAGCCCTGTTGCTTGTGGCGGCAATAATAGCCGCCGGAGCCGTGAGCCTCACCAACCGAAAAAACTCCAAGAAAATGACCGCAACCCCTGCAAAGACCGAATCCACGGCAAACAATTCCGATGCCATGGTGGAATTCACCACCACAGAAGGCGACTTCACCGTGCGCCTCTTCGGCGATACCCCAAAACACCGCGACAATTTCCTGAAACTCGTGCGCGAAGGAGCCTACGACGGAGTTCTTTTCCACCGCGTAATAAACCAGTTCATGATACAGACCGGCGACCCTGACTCCAAGGACGCTCCCGCCGGAAAGATGCTCGGAACCGGAGGTCCCGGCTACGACATAGAGGCAGAAATAGTATACCCTGCCCATTTCCATAAGCGCGGCGCACTTGCCGCAGCCCGTCAGGGAGACCAGGTGAACCCCGAACGCCGCTCATCAGGCTCGCAGTTCTACATCGTCACAGGCAAGGCCTACAACGACTCCACCATCAATCAGCTGGAGCGTCAGATGCAGATGATGCAACAACAGCAGATCTTCAACGACCTTGCCAAACAGCACAAGGACACCATCATGGCATTGCGCCGCAACCGCGACAGCGCCGGTCTTAACACGCTGCAGGAAGAACTCGTGGCCATTACCGAAAAGAAAGCCGCCGAGAATCCGGCTAAACTGACAGCTGAACAACGCGAGGCATACACTACCGTGGGCGGTACACCGCATCTTGACAACCAGTACACCGTGTTCGGCGAGGTCGTCAGCGGTATGGAGGTCGTAGACAAGATCGAAAAAGCAGAGACCGACGGCCACGACCGCCCGCTCAGCGACATAAAGATACTCTCCGCAAAAGTCCTCTGACCGAAAGGCACCAACCGCCAATCCACACCCAATTGCTCGTCAACCGCCACATATTACCCAACGGACTGCGCATGGTGCATGTGCAGGATACGTCCACGGTCATGGTGGCGGTCGATACGCTCTACAATGTCGGTGCCCGCGACGAGCGGCCGGATCTGACCGGGATGGCGCATCTCTTCGAGCACCTCATGTTCGGCGGATCGGCCAACATACCCGACTTCGACGGTCAGCTGTCTGCAGCCGGCGGCAATTCCAATGCGTGGACATCGTCGGACTTCACCAACTTCTACTGTGTGCTCCCCGCAGTGAACCTCTCCACGGCTCTGTGGCTCGAAAGCGACCGCATGCTCAAGCTCGCCTTTTCAGACCGCGCCCTTGAAGTGCAACGTAGCGTGGTGACGGAAGAATTCAAGCAAGTGTGCCTGAACCGCCCTTACGGCGACATGGAGCATGTCTTCCGCGCGTTGGCATACACCACCCACCCATACCGCACACCGGTAATCGGCAAGGACTTCTCACACATAGAAAAAGTTACCCAGGACGATGTGCGACAATGGTTCCATTCCCATTACGCCCCGAACAATGCCGTGCTCGCCATATGCGGCAACGTCACATTCGAGGAGGCGGTAGAACTTACCGAACGCTACTATTCTTCGATCCCGGCGCGGGAAATCGCCCCGCGCGAATATGCACAGGAACCTGCTCAGAACTCTCCACGCACACTCATCATGAGCGGAGACGTGCCACAGACAGCCGTCCGCATGGGCTTCCCCATGGAGCGGTATGGCACAAAGGGATACTTCGAGGCCGACACCATCAGCGACATCCTCAGCAACGGCATGTCGGCTCGTTTCTACCGCCGTCTACTCCTCGGCACCGACATGTTCACCGAACTTGACGCCAGCATCATGGGATCGGAAGAACCCGGTCTGTTCCTCATATCGGCCAAGCTGACCGGCACTGGAGAGGATGCCGAGCAGCGGGCGATAGATACCATCATGCGGGAACTCGCGCTTCTTGGAGAGGAACAGCCAACTCCACGCGAACTGCGCCGCTGCGTCAACCTTCTCGAAAGCAACCGCACATTCTCCAACCTCAACTGTCTCGCGGTGGCCAACACCCTCGCGATGGCCGAGATGCACAATGAGCATCCCGACGACTTCATCCTGCCCTACCGCGCCCATACTCCCGAAGCAATCTCTTCCGCTGCCCGTCAGCTTTTCGACCCATCCAAGGCGAATACCCTCATTTATCGCCCGATCTGAAGGGGGGATACAACTTTGCTGACAGTAGCATATTCCGATATAATCTTTGACCATGAAATTGAAATTTTTACTGACGGCGCTCGCCGCATGCGCAATTTCCAACACGCATGCGGCCGACATGAAATATGTCGAACCGCTTGACACGATCACTCCTGCAGACGAAACACTATGGTATTCATCGCAATACAGAGACTCTGCAGAACTCACTTGGGCATCCAAGGACTCCGTTTACAGATCTACCGCACCGGTAGCACAGGATATCATCAAGGATCTGACAGTGAAAGCGTGGCGAGGTGAGCGCATCGGGGCAGAAGCTCTTGTAATCGCCCCGAAAGCAGTCGGAGATGTGACTGTGGAACTCACCGGATTGCGCAAAAACGGAAAAACATTCGATCTTCCCGACACCTATGCAGCCTGGATGCGTTATGTCGTTGGCAACGACTGCCGTAGATGCCAGTGCGAGGATCCTGACAAAAACGTATCCTCTTTTCCCGACATGATCGATACCGCAGGATCAGTGATAAACATTCCGGCACACACAGTGCGCCCTATATGGTGCTCGGTGGAGATACCACGGGAATTCGCCCCCGGCATCTACACGGCAGACCTGCTCCTGAAAGACGCGAAAACAGGCAAGACACTGAGATCCATAAGCCTGAACATGGATGTGTGCGACCATACCCTCCCCGAGCCCGAGGATTATGCGTTCTACCTTGATCTGTGGCAACAACCATATGCCATATCCCGATACTACGATGTGGAGCTATGGAGCGACGCCCATCTCAAGCTTTATGAACCGTATGCCCGCATGCTTGCCCGTGCCGGACAGAAAGTCACCAGCGTGATCCTCTTCTACGAGCCATGGGGCGAACAGAGCAACGACAAGTTCCAGCCCATGGTGGAGACAGTGCGCCATGCGGACGGCACATATTCATACGACTACACCATACTCGACCGCTATGTTGAGTTCATGGACAAGAACGGGGTCACAGGCGACATAGAGTGTTTCACCATGATCCCGTGGCAGATGGAATTTCGATACTACGACGAGCCCACCGGCGCATACAAGACCCTCAAGACCACTACAGACGCACCCGAATACGCATCGCTGTGGACACCGTTCCTCCAGTCGCTTGCAAAACATTTCAAGGAAAAAGGATGGTATGACCGCCTGATGATCGGCATGGACGAAAGAGGAGTGGACGATATGCTCCGCGCATATAAGATCGCCCAGGAGGCTGTTCCAGGCATCCGCATGTCACTCGCCGGCAACTATCATAAGGAACTTGTAGACAAACTTGATGTCTATACCATACTGAAAGAGGACTTGTTCCCGGCTTCCGATCTGGCCATGCGCGCCGGCAACGGTTACAAATCGCTCGTATACACGTGCTGCGTCCCGGCTGTTCCCAACCAGTTCATCAACGCGCAGCCCTCCTACGGGGCATATATTCCGGCGTATGCCACAGCAGCCGGATTTGACGGCTATCTCCACTGGTCGTTCAGCAACTGGAACAATACCCCCATGACCGACAGCCGTTTCCAGCGTCTCCCTCCGGGTGACACATTCTTCGTATATCCCGACGGACGCAGCTCCATTCGTTACGAGAGGATGCTCGAAGGCATACAGCTCAGTGAGAAAATAAGGCTCCTGCGCCAAGAGTTCGCCGAAAAAAATGACGTTGACGGCCTGCTTGCCCTTGAGGCAGCCCTTCTGCCCATACGCACAGGCATACTACGCCCCTATTACCCTGCATCCACCATGGTCAACGATCTGGAGCATGCCATCGCCAACCTCAGCCGACGCTGACCTCCTTATCCCACATGAACTTACATGGCAATGAGCCGCACACGCAGCTCATCGCTTCCTTATGCTTTAACAGAGCACGCATTCATGCTCAAAAACACATGTGACATATCTACATTTTTTAAACCTTTTTTCGTATCTTTGAAAGCTAAATCGCTCCGTTTCGGGAGCTTTTTAGCTTATAGCTTTGTATGTCAGTCCAATAATACGGTTAACATCTTTTCATTACCCTCTCCGGCACGTGTACAAGGCTCCTGCAAGCAACAACTAAAACATCATATTTTTACATTCGATTCCATGAGATTAAAACTATTTCTATCTCTGATGACATCGGCAATGCTCCCCGCCATGGCGCAGACCGCCGTGGTGACAGGAAGCGTGATAGATGCCGATACCGGCAGCCCCATTCCGGGGGCGGTAATCACCATCCAGGATCAAGGACTTTCAGTCACAGCCGGCCCAGCCGGCGACTTCCGCATCAGCAACGCACGCCCCGGCGAAGCTGTGCTTCTTATCAAGGCACCCGGCTATGACAGCTCGGCCGCACAGACGCGCCTCTTCAACGGCCAGAGCGTGGATGCCGGTGCACTCCGTCTCTTCACAGACTTTGCCGACAACGAATTCGTGATCGACAACCAGACCGAGATGCTCATCGACGAGACCACCATGGACGACGAGAACGAAGCATCACAGGCCGTAGGCGCACTTACAGGCTCAAACGACGACATATATTACAAGTTCACCCGTTACGGCTACTCCCCACTCTACTCCAACTATCGCGGCTACCAGAGCACATGGCAAGAGACCTACATCAACTCCCTCCCCATGAACGACCTGATCCGCGGCGGATTCTCGTTCCAGCAGCTCGCCGGCATGACCTCCCGCGCATTCCGAAACAGCACCGCTACCGTAGGCCTCGGGGCATCGGCATACGGATTCGGAGCAATCGGTGGCAGCCAGAACTTCAACACCATCACCGACACCTACGCTCCCGGCTTCAACGGATCGCTGAGCTACACCAACTCCAACTACAAGTTTCGCGCAATGGCCACTTACTCCACCGGCATGATGGAGAACGGCCTCGCGTTTACCATCAGCGCCATAGGCCGTTTCGCCGATGAAGGTGTGGTGCCCGGCACATTCTACAACGCCGGAGGTCTTTTCTTCTCTGCCGAGAAGATGCTCAACCGCAACCACTCCATCACACTGACCGCATGGTGCAACCCCCGCCAGTACGCCAACGGCAAGGCCGTGGTAGGAGAGATATTCGAACTTACCGGCGACCATCTTTACAACCCGACATGGGGATGGCAGGACGGCAAGAAGCGCTCCGACAACATCCGCGAGAACTTCGACCCCACAGTCATGCTCAACTGGCTCTACAAGACCGAGAAGACCACCCTCAATACCGGAGCCGCATTCCGCTGGGTACACTTCGCACGCACCCGACTGAGCTACTTCAAGGGCACCGACACCCGTCCCGACTACTACAAGAACCTCCCCTCATATTACCTCAATCCCCTGGACAACACCAACTACAACCCGTCCAAGGCCGAGTACTACGCAGAGCAGTGGAGAACCAACGAGGACTTCCGCCAGCTTGACTGGGACGGCTTCTACCTCACCAACGAACTGAACAACATCCAGAACGAAAGCCTGCCCTACGACAAGCAGCTCGGATCCACCTACATGCAGCAGATGGAGCACTCCAACCAGTTCAACTTCATCCTCGGATCCACCATCAACCACCGTCTCAACGACTACATGAGCCTGCAAGGGGGGGTGAACCTGAACTACACTCGCACAAGCGACTACGCTACCGTTAAAGACCTTCTCGGGGGCCAGTTCTGGTATGACGTGGACGGCTTCTCGGAGCGCGAGATCTACAACCCCGAGGCATCGCAGGACATAATGCAGAACGACCTCAACAACCCCAACCGCCGCGCCGTAAAGGGCAACCGAATAGGATGGGACTACAACATCCATGCCCTCAAGGTGCAGGGATGGCTCCAGAACCAGATCAACCTCCCCAAATGGGACGTGAACTACGGTATCAAGATGAGCTACGAGCAGTTCTACCGCCACGGAAACATGCGTAACGGACGAGCACCGCTCAACTCTTTCGGCAACTCCAAGACCATCCACTTCGACGACGCATCGGCCAAAGTGGGTGCCACATACAAGCTTGACGGACGCAACTACTTCACTCTCCAGGCCGAATACGGCACAGTGGCTCCCGTCATCAACGACGTGTACATCTCGCCCCGCGTGAAAGACACCACCGTAGACAACATCCAGAGCACCCGGGTGTTCTCCGCAGACTTCCGCTACACATGGAACTACCGCCGCTTCCGTGGCTCCATATCGGCATACTTCACCGACATGAACAATGCCATAGAGCGCTACGGATTCTGGGACGAGAGTCTCAACGCCTTCTGCAACTTCGCACTCAACGGCGTACACCGCCAGTACAAGGGCATAGAGCTTGGCATGGCATACCAGATCACCTCCGCACTGCGCGTGAGCTTCGCCGGAAACTTCTCCCGCTACCGTTATGCCAACAACCCAATGGGCACGCGCTCGGTCGAGAACGGCCTACAGCCCGACCAGACCAACAAGTTCTACCTCAACAACTACTACTGCACCTCAACCCCGCAGACAGCCTTCAACATCGCACTGGCATACAATGCCCCCAAGATGTGGTTCTTCAACGTGGACGCATCATGGCTTGCCGACTACTACGTGCGCCTGGCATACCCGCGCCACCAGATCATAGACGGACTGGCCGCATATGCCGGATCACCTGCCGAGCTTGACCGCCTCGAAAGCGAGTTCACCGCACAGGAGAAACTCCCCAACAACTGGGTGATGAACGCGTCGGTCGGCAAGGTGATCTACATCAACCGTCAGGTGAGCCTCAACCTCAACGTATCGGTAAGCAACGTGATCAACAACCGCAACCTCATCACACAGGCCACGGAACAGTTCCGCATCGATACCAAGTACTACAACCCCAACGCATTCCCCACCAAGTACATGTACGCACAGGGTATCAAGGTATACGTCAACGCAGGGGTACGCTTCTGATCCATCATAATAAAACAGAGACGAAACGATGAAAAAATCGATAATATACATGGCGGCTCTCCTCGCCGCCGCGGGATTCACTGCCTGCGACAACGACTTCGAACGCCCTCCCTACTACGAGACCGGCGACATACAGGTGCAGGCCAACACCACCATAGAGGAGCTTAAGGCAGCCTTCACCCAGGATGTGAACTACTTCAACACACCCATCGGAACCAAGGACAACGGCGACCACTACATAATCCGTGGCCGCGTGACCTCCAATACCCGTGCCGGCAACGTGTTCAAGAAAGTATGCGTGGAGGACGAGACCGGCGGCATCATCTTCTCCGTAAACGACAGCCGCCTCTATGAGGTGACACCCCTCGGACAGGAAGTGATCGTGGACTGCACCGGCATGTACTACGGCAACTACGGATTCGGCGTGCAGGTAGGCTCGGAAGGTGAAGGCCATTCCGCCACGGTGGCTCCGGCACGCATGCCCGAGGACATGTGGAAAAACCATGTGACGGCAGTCGGCGTACCCGATCCGGCACTGGTCAACGTACACGAAGTGACACTTGAGGATCTCCGCACACTCTACTCCGATCCCGCGACCCGCCTGCAATGGCAGGGACTGCTGGTAAAGGTCAAGGATGTGAAGTTCCAGACACCGGGCACTCAGCTCGGCAAGCAGAACCAGAGCAACAACTCGGTATACATCGTTCCCGCAGCCGGCGGTCAGGGACGCTTGGCCATCAACACCTCAGGCTACTCCACCCTGTGGGACATATACGCTCCCAACGGCACGGGCGACGTGACCGGCGTGCTGGCCGTGTACAACACCGACTGGCAGCTTTCGCTCAACGATGCCGAGGGTATCGGCGACACATTCACCGCCTGGGTACCCGCTCCCCCCGCCCTCTACGAAGAGACATTCGCAAAGAGCCAGGGCGACTTCGCCATCCACAACATAGAGATGACAGGCCCCATGACATATGTATGGAAGCAGGATGCATCACGTGGCTACATGGTAGCCTCCGGCTTCGTATCGGGTGCATCCTATGCCTCCAGCTCATGGCTCGTTTCGCCGGTGCTTGATCTTTCCAAGGCTGAGGAGCCGTCGTTCACGTTCGACCACGTGACCAACAAGTTCCCCGATCTCGCCACGGCCAAGCGTCAGGTATCCATGGCCGTCAGCGTAGACGGCGGCGACTGGCAACCGGTGGCCATCAAGGAATGGTCTACAAATGCAGACTGGAACTTCGTCAATGCCGGCACATACGACCTCTCGGCCTATGCCGGCAAGAAGATCATGATAGGCTTCCACTACACCAGCGAGGACGGAGCCTCCGGCTCATGGGAGATCAAGAACTTCGCAGTCAACGGCAAGGGCACAGTGACCGCCACTGCCGGAGGAGCGTTTCCCGGTAGCGCCAAATAACAGAACCCTACCCATAAGAAGAACTTAACGAATATGAAAATTCTGAAATCAATCGCAATAGGTCTCGCTGCCATCGCAGCCCTGGGAGGGTTTACTGCCTGCCAGGACGACTTTGACAACCTCGATGTGCTCGCAAAGGTGCCCGAGGCCGAACTGACCCCGAATACCACCATCCTTGAACTGAAGAAAGCCTTCTGGCAGGACGGCGTGGAAAACTACGCAACCCAGGTGGGCACCAAGGAGGACGGATCGCACTACATAATCTCCGGACGCGTGATCACATCGGACTACGCCGGAAACATCTACAAGAGCCTCGTAATCCAGGACGAGACAGCCGCCATCCAGTTCTCCATCAACGCCTACAGCCTCTACCAGAAATACCGCTACGGCCAGGAGATCGTGATAGACCTCACCGGCCTCTACGTGGGCAAGTACATGGGGCTGCTCCAGGTAGGAGCCAAGGGACATAACTCGTCCGGCGCCGAGCAGACATCCTACATGAGCGACGCGCGTTTCCACTCGCTCGCACAGCTCAACGGTCTGCCCGAACCCTCGAAGGTGCACATCTACACCCTCGAGAACCTCAGCCAGCCGGCCGCCGACAACATCCGTTGGCAGAGCGAGCTGGTGCGCTTCAACAACGTGACCGCCGAACCGCAGGAGAGCAATCTCAACGACGAGGGGATCTTCAAGCCCGTATATACTTTTGGTATCTATCACGAGAACTTCGACCAGATCGTGAAGATCGACGGCACCGGCTACAAACTGCGCACAAGCGGCTACTCCAACTTCTACTATGAGCTTATGCCTACCGAGCCGTTCGACCTCCAGGCACTCCTGTCGTATTACAACGGCGACTGGCAGCTCTTCATCGTCAACTATTCCGACGTGATGAACGCCGGCAACCCGACCATCCCCGCCGGTTCAGAGAAGAACCCGTGGAGCATAGACCAGGCCATAGAAAACATCACCGCCGGCATCACCGCATACGGATGGACTAAGGGCTACATCGTAGGCACCGTGGCTCCCGAGGTGACCGAAGTGACCTCCGACGCCGACATCGAATGGGGCGCCGAAGCCACTCTGGCCAACACCGTGGTCATAGCACCCTTCCCCGAATGCAAGGACTACAAGTCATGTATCGTCGTGCCTCTGCCCCAGAACTCCGTGATGCGCAACACCGTGGCTCTTAAGAACAACCCCGGCAACCTCGGCAAGGAGATAGCAGTGCAGGGAACTCCCGACATGTACATGGGTACATTCGGCATCACCGGCAACCTCGGCACCGCAGGTGAGTTCAAGCTCGAAGGAGTAGACCTCTCCGGCAAGGGTGACGGCACCGAGGCCAAGCCCTACAACTGCGCACAGGTAATAGCCATGAACCCGCAGTCAACCACCGTCGCCGTAGAGAGCGGAGTATGGGTGCGCGGCTACATCGTCGGCTACTATGAGGAATATGAGGCACACTTCCAGGCTGCCACCACACAGCGTGCCAACATCCTCATCTCAGACGTGCTCAACCCCACCGACAAGGCTCAGACCGTATGCGTGCAGCTTCTGGCACAATCCGAAGCCCGCACAGCGCTCAACCTCGTAGACAATCCCGGCAACCTCGGCAAGCAGGTCGAGATCCTCGGCGACGTGATGAAGTACAACACCCTCCCCGGTGTCAAGAACACCACTTCCTACAAGCTCGACGGCCAGAGCGGCGGCGACACTCCCACTCCGGGACAGGCGCTCTTCTCGCAGACCTTCAAGGAGAGCCAGGGCGACTTCGTGATCCACAACGTGGAACTCAACTCCGCACTCAGCTATGTATGGAGCCACGACGCATCCTACGGCTACATGAAAGCCTCCGCTTTCGTAGCCGGTGCTTCGCATGCCTCCAACTCATGGCTCATGTCGCCTGTGCTTGACCTCAGCACCGCACAGAACCCCACACTGACCTTCGACCATGTTACCAACAAGTTCCCCGACATCGCCACAGCCAAGCAGCAGGTATCGCTTGCCATCAGCGTAGACGGTGGTGACTGGCAGACGGTAACGATCCCCAACTGGTCTACCAACAACGACTGGACTTTCGTGAATGCCGGTACAATTGACCTTTCAGCCTATGCGGGAAAGAAGATCAAGGTAGGTTTCCACTACACCAGCACCGAGGGCGTTTCCGGCTCATGGGAAATCAAGAACTTCGCCATCAACGGCACGGGCAGCGTCACGGCGACACCCGACACCACTTTCCCCGCCGGGGGAGACACCCCCGGTGGAGGTGACGATCCCGTCGTTCCCCCTACAGGTGACTACAAGGGAGACTTCGACTCGTTCAACGGCGGCGAACCCAAGAGCAGCCCCTACGGCACATACACCAACGCCACAGGATGGACTGCCACCGGCAGCATCATCCTCGGCGGCCAGACGGCAGGCGTGGACGATGCCAACCCACGCTTCAACTTCATCGGAGGGCCCAAGACCCTGGCCGTATGCCTCAACGGCAAGACCTCGGCACCCGGCAAACTCACCTCACCCGTGCTGACCGGAGGCATCAAGACCCTCACCTTCAAGTATGGCACAGCCTACAGCACCTCGGCATCGAAGTTCTCCTTTACAGTCAAGGTGCTCCAGAACGGCGCGGTAGTCAAGGAGGAGACCCTTACTCCCGACATGACCATCAAGACTGCATATGACGCATCAATGGAAGTCAACGCCACCGGCGACTTCACCATAGAGATCGTAAACAACTGCCCCAGCGGCCAGGACAAGAACCTCGACCGCGTGGCCATCTGGAACCTCACCTGGGACTGACAGACCCATCACCATACGGACAAAAAAGGCTATATATCAATTTTGACACACCCCCACCCACAATATCGGGGATGCCCCGCACCGCAACGGCGCAAGGCATCCCCGATGCTTTTTTTCCAATGATTTGCTTAAGGAATGTTTATATCCACCTATTAAGCTGATTATGTGAGAAATTTGTTGTATCTTTGTAATCAAAGCAGAAAAAGACAATACTATGGCAATGACAATTAAAACGTCCCCCGAACTTTGGGGAGAAGATGCAAGAATCTTCACTGAGGAAGCGGAGCGCAATGGCAAATTGCCTACGCCAAGACTCTCAGAATCGCAGCGCAAGGTGCTTTCCACAATGTTGGACAGTGCAAAGAATATCATATTTCCTCCCAGGAAAGACTAACAATGGCCGAATTTATTTTCGTTGAAAACACCTTTATGGTGCCTTATACCAAAGAAGTTGCAGATTACTGTGACCCCTTTTCCTGTGGAGATGATGACCTTGACGATTTTTTCAGCAATGACGTGTTCCTTTACGAGGAAGAATTGCTCGGTAAAACCTATTGTTGGATAAACAAGACTAATCAACGTGAGATAATAGCCATCGCTACACTGTCCTATGATGGCATCAAGACTTATACGCTTGATAACCCCTCTAAAAATGCTTTTCAACGAAAGATCCCACAACAAAAACGACATCGTAGCTATCCGGCTGTATTGATCGGTCGGCTTGGCGTCAACACAAATTTCCAAGGGAAAGGATTGAACATCGGCACACAGCTAATGGATGCCCTTAAATATTGGTTTGTTGATGAGAACAACAAGGCCGCTTGCCGTTATATGCTCGTTGATGCCTACAACTCCGAGTCAACACTACATTATTATCTGAAAAACGAATTCAAGCCTCTTTACAAAACGGAACAAGGAGAAAAAGATGCTTTTGGCATATCTGCTGAAGAAACCCTCAAAAGCCGAATATTATTTTTCGACCTGAAATTGATAACTGCATAATATCATTGCCGCCGGGAAGGATGGCAGGGGGGATTGTGGGGAGAATGGGCAAAATGACAGCGGGGGGAGGGGGTTCTCAAAAAAAATGCAAAAAATACGAGTTGAATATTGGCAGAATGAAAAAAAATGTCTAAGTTTGCAACGTGCTCTATAAATATGCTCTATAACATAGGCTAAGATTTGGAGACAAGGCTGAAAAGTTGTTATCTTTAGCCGTCCAACTTAAAAACGCTTAAAGACTGTAAACCGCGGTTTCCAATCCCGCAATTACATCCCGCGCATCCTATCACCGGAAACAAATACAAACAACAATATCTCTTTAATCACGTAAAAATTTCTATCAGCATGAAGAAACTTTACACTTTACTCCTCGGTGTGGCAGTCGCACTCTCCGCCTCCGCCACCACAACAATTCTGCAACAAGACGTTAAAGCAGAGCGAGCACAAATTGCTGCCTTTGAGATCAGCAAGCCGCTAAATAAACTTGCTCAGGTTCATTTCGAGAACCTTCCGGCACAGAAGGAGGGGATGCAACGCATTTCTCCTAAAGAGAGCTGGGTATCGGCCGGTACAATTTCATATACCGACGACATTATGACATGTCTGTCCAAAAATCTTGAGCCTCAGACATACAATGTGGACTTAGAAATGGACGAAAATGACGAGAACCACTTCCGTCTTGTGAATCCGTACAAGAATTGGGAAAATCCTTTTTCAAACGTCGTATATGACAGCAGCAAGGATTACTATATGGAGTTCAAGATCTATGACGAAATAGTAATCTTCGAAGATGCAGATCTTGGATTCAACGTATATTACGACGAAGCGCCCGATGTTCCGAACAAAGTAGCATTTACAACTCAAGCATCAGGACTTCTTGCTGCAGTCGCAGGCCTCACTCCTGCACAATTGGCTTCTGTATATCCAGATATCGTAGCTAATTACGTAAATGGTGTAATTACTTATCCTAAATCTTTCTATGATGCCGAAGAGCAGAAAAACTACACCAACATACTTGTATCAGTAGGTGATCCTAAAGAAGGATACTATGGTGGCAATATGAACGGAATGTTCCAGATCGTAATGCCCGGTGGAAATGTTGATCCAAATGCTGGATGGGAAGACCTCGGCACGGGTACCTATTTCGAATCTATCATGTCAAGCGCACTAAAGGAGACTCCGGTTCAAGAACTTAAAGTCAACATACAAAAATCTACAAAGGTTGATGGGATGTATAGAGTTGTTGATCCATACAAAACTTGGAAACCAACCTTCTCAGAGCTGACATACAACAACAATAAGACATTCTACATGGTCATACATTGTGAAGAGGCTCCTTATGTATGGATTGAAGATTTCAGCACAGGTGTGATCCTAACCGGACAGGGCGAATTAAAAGTACTCACCCAAGCAGGTGACCTATGCAAACAGTATGGCGCTGCACAAGTTGCAAGTGTATATCCCGATGCTGTCGGTACAATCAAGGACAATGTCATAACATTCCCGTCACTTTGCACACTGGACGATGGAGAATATCTGAACTTCCTCATGTACACCGGAGCACTTACAGATGACACACAATTTATGGGCGGCGACTCAAATGAATTCAAACTTGAGCTTCCCACTTCCGGTATCAATGACGCAGTCATTGACCTTGACAACAACGCTCCTGTAGAGTACTTCAACCTTCAGGGTGTACGCGTAGCTAATCCTGCCGCAGGTGAACTCGTGATCAAGCGTCAGGGTGATACAGTAACAAAGACCATTATCCGCTAATCAATAATCAGCGCCTCGGCGCTTGGTAAATAAGCAAACAACCGGCGTGGCCGGCCTCAATGCGAGGTCGGCCACGTTTCATTTTCATATATTCCGGAAAGCACCGGTAAACAAGGAAGTAGAAAATATCTCCACAACCCTGTCGTTCCTTTACCAGCGAGCCTCCGGAGGAGGCGGGTGAAATTTTATCCCCGCATCGAGCGCCATGGAAGCGAGGTGTGGGATGTGGGGTTGGTGCGCGATTGATAATTTGGGCTTCGGAGATGCCGCCAAACGACAAACAAAAAAACGAGAAATTGCCTCACGGTAACTCCTCGTTAAATAATAAACCAATCATTATCACATTTCTTGCAATGGAAAAAG
>CAJTYH010000037.1 GCA_910583675.1 uncultured Muribaculaceae bacterium | reverse complement strand
CTATAAGATAATCAAAAATAAAAGAGATGAATGGCTCAACTCGCCAAGTTGCGTCGTTATTGAACTTATATCTTATATTGAACGTCAGCATAAGATGCGTGATGCTCAGATCGAATCTATAAAAACATACCTTTTCTTAAAAATTGAATGTAAAAATCGCCCTCTTTGGGAACTATTCGCCTCTGGCAAATTTAATTCACTGAGCCAAAATGAGATTGACGCACTGGAAATCAGTCTGAATACTCGTAATGTTTTACAGTCAAATCCTGCTGCATTAGCTTTGTGGGAATATGCTGCGATCCCTGATGAGAAAGGAAATATAAGTTCTCCAAAGATTATTGACGCTATAAAGCGAACTCCAAACGATATTGATTACGAGAGGGTGCTTAAAAGTCTGTTTTTCAATGTAAATTATCCCGATTATCTTTTCAGCATCCCAATGGGTGCCGGAAAGACCTACCTGATGGCTGCATTAATATATCTGAATCTGTATTTGGCATTGGCGGAACCGGAGAACGAACTTTTTGCTCACAACTTCATTTTGTTTGTTCCCTCTGGTTTGAAGTCCTCTATCATCCCAAGCCTGCGAGACATTCAGAATTTTAATCCGGTATGGATTTTGCCCGATCCAGTTGCTTCTCAGTTGAAAAACTTGATTCAATTTGAGTGGTTGCAAGAATCGTCTTCAGCTTCTAAAAGTAATATTGTCAAGAATCCTAACGCCCGCAAAATTAGCACACATACTTCCAAGCCTAATTTGATGGGATTAGTTGCTGTTACAAATGCCGAGAAAGTTATTTTGGACAGAGTTGACCGCAATCTAGACATAGACAAAACTTTACTCAAGAGCTTAAGCGAAACAGAGCGCAAAGAATATGAGGCAGTGTTGCAAGCCAATGAACTACGGGAACATATCGGCAGAATACCAGGACTTTGCATACTAATTGATGAGGTGCACCATGCAAGTGATGACCAGAAGCTGAGACAAGTTGTCAACAAATGGATGGAACAACGCAACTTCAATTCTGTTCTTGGTTTTTCAGGAACCCCCAATATGGATCCTCCGGCAAATGTGAATATCACAGCAGATTTGTCGGTAAGATGCACTCAATACGCAAACGTCGTTACATATTATCCGCTCATAAAGGGATTAGGTAATTTTCTGAAAATTCCAACTGTGAGATATACAAATATGGAATCATCGGAAATTTTAGCCTCCGGACTGCGCGAGTTTTTTGAGACATACGCAAACACAGTGTATGCGAACGGTGCGACCACAAAGATCGCAGTCTATGCCCCATCCATTGCCGTGCTTGAAGAAGAACTATACCCTGAGGCTTGCACTATTTGTCGTGAGTTGAATATGAATCCTTCGGAAGTTATATTAAAATACCACAAGGGAAACTCTACATATAAAGTTTCTGAAGACGCTCAGTTTGAATTTTCGACACTAGACTCTCCTTTCTCAAAAATAAGAATTATACTCCTTGTCGGGATAGGCCGTGAGGGTTGGAACTGCAAAAGTCTCACAGGCGTAATTTTATCACAGCGCAACTCATGTCCACAAAATATGGTGTTGCAGATCAGTTGCCGCTGTCTGAGAGAGGTTGATAACGCTGCCACCGAGACCGCTCTTATATGGCTGAACAAATTTAATGCTGAAAAGCTCAACAAGCAGTTACAACAACAGCAGTATACTACTATTGAGGAATTCGGAAGCCATAAGCCAGAGGATATGATTGCATTAGAACGGTATTCTCGTATGGATAAACTCAAATTGCCTGCGATTGATTATTATCAGATTAGGATAAAATACAATACAGTCGAGAGGACTGCATGTCCAAACATACATGAATACTTAGTATCATACACCCCGCCACGACTTGACAGCGCAATAATATATTCTCAGGGATTTGATAATACCAATGTCGTTTCAAAAAGTGCTACCGATTATGGAAGTATAGAATTTGTGAATTTCCGTTTATGGCTTGACTGTATTATTAAGGAAAGCTTCGGAACTCTTAAGATACATCAACTAAAAGAGTATGAGTCGGAACTCAGTTCTCTATTTGAACGAATCACAAAAATAGAGAATGATATTCGATACTATTCTCCGGAGATTGACCAAAGGCAAGTAAGAGCAAATATCAGAACGTGTTTCACACTCAAACGCACATTCAATGTGTCGGAGGAACTGATTCCCGAAGAAGCAGAATTGCTCAATGTGCAACCGTTGCCGACCCCTATATATGCTTCCGTTAAAGATATTTATGTTCCCTCACAAGATGAAGTAAAACGGATTGTCAATGCTGATATCAATCCTGTGACAATATCAGAAGAGGAACGGGCAATGCTATTAGCGATGAAAGCGCGAGGAGTGCATGTTGAAATTCCCCAAGTACAAAATCCGTTATTCGACCATACTTATCATTATCTCCCATATCATCTTGACAGTACATTGGAAGATGATTACTTCAATCAGATTGTCAATCATCTGAAAGGCGGAGAGTTCCCGAATGTCGAATTCTATTTCAATGGCGATGATACATTGACAGACTTCCGCATTCGTTGTTACGCCAAGCGCGGCAATCATTGGAAGATGCTCGGATATTACTATCCAGACTTCATTATGCTTACCCGCAATAATGATAATACAATCAACAAAGTTATTATCATTGAAACTAAAGGTGAAGGGTTTGCTGGGAAATTTGAGCCTCGCAAACACTTCTTGAAAAATATGTTTGTGAAGTTCAATAATGAGAAATTTGGTCGTGAACGCTTCCACTTCCTTTATATAGAAGATACACTCAGCCGAGAGCAGCGTCTTCACAAAACCATCAACAAAATCAACTCATTTCTATTAAATTAAGGCATTATGGCAATAAAATACGTTCCATATTTCCCGACAACAGTATCCGGCCAAGCAGTGCTTAATAATTTTGTGCGCACTCAGCGTATTTTGCGCTATCGCGAGAGCGAAAAGGTTACAGAACGCATCCTTCGCGGGATGCCGCTTTACGAAATGACGGAAACGGAGCGTGTAGGAGATGTTGATTCAGACAATATGATTATTCATGGCGAATGTGTATCAGCTTGTGCCTATCTCAAAGATCAAGGCATCAAAGTTGATTTGATCTATATAGACCCTCCTTTTGCCAGTGGTGCTGATTATGCCAAGAAAGTTTATATACGTCGCAATCCACTTGTTGCCAAGGTTATCAAACAAACAGAGCAAGAACTTGATGACGATGAACTGAAAACATTTGAAGAAAAAATGTATGGTGACATCTGGGATAAAGAAAAATATCTCAACTGGATGTACGAGAACCTTATGGCAATCCGCTCCGTAATGAGCGAAAATGCATCCATTTATGTGCATCTTGATTACCATATCGGTCATTATGTCAAAATTCTTCTTGATGAGATTTTCGGTGAAGATAATTTTAGAAACGAGATTATTTGGAAACGCTCTACTGCTCATAATGATAGCACCGGATTTGCAAACCTGCATGATACCATCTTCTACTATTCCATAGGAGAACCTCTCTTTGACACCCCATTGGTACCTTATTCACAAGAATACATTGATAGATATTACAATAAAACAGACCACAACGGCAGAAAATACCTTGACCGAGATTTATCCGCAAAAGGATTAAAGGGAGCCGGTTATACATATTCTTGGAAAGGGAAAAATGGATATTGGCGTTGCCCCATAACTACAATGGAACGTTTAGAGCGAGAGAATAGGTTGTATTATACATCAAATGGGACTCCTCGCTTCAAACAATATTTGGATGAGATGGAAGGTGTGCCAGCCCAAGATCTTTGGATTGATATCTTTGCAGTTAATTCACAAGCGGAAGAGCGAGTTGGCTATGCCACCCAGAAACCGGAGGCATTACTTGAGCGCATAATTAAGGCAAGCAGCAATGAAGGTATGCTTGTGGCAGACTTTTTCGGTGGCAGTGGAGTCACGTCTGCTGTTGCTGCAAAATTGGGCCGTAAATTCGTTCATACAGATGTAAACATCAACAGCATACAAACTGCCCGTGACAGACTGAAAGCCAACGAAGCAAGTTTTACTGTCAAGAAGATACAAGATGGGGTAACGCTCTATCGCAATCCTGTCCAGACAAAGGATGCCATAACCCGCATTATCCCCGGACTTCGCATTGACCCCACAATTGGGTCTATATGGATTGGTAGCGTTATGGATACAACATACGGTTCATCCCCCGTATATATCCCTGATTTAATGGATTCTTCTTCACGGGTACTTGACATTGTCACTCTTAACCGGATCATCAATGATGCTATGCCCCAGCTGCCACCTACGATCAAGCGTGTTATTGTCTATTACATTGACATGATTAACCGTCAAGAACTTGACGATTTTATAGAAGGCAATAACGATACTGTCATTGAAATTGAGTTACGCGACCTTAAAGAGTTGCTTGACAACCTTATTCTTGAAGATGAGGCGGAGTATACAGTTATAGAACGCCCCAACAATATGGTTGACATATATACCGTAAAAATTTCTCGTTTCTACAGCGACCGTGTTTTTCATAAAATCAGTGAATTTAATCAGCGGGCAATGGCATGCTCAAATAAGAGAACCTCTTATATTGAGCTTAGCCAAGAGGGACTTGAAGCAATTGAAATGATATCCCTTGATTGTACCACAGCTGACAGAAATGCTCCATGGCATAGCGATTCTGAAATAAAAATTGAGAAAGACTGCACCGCAACAATCAACGGTCGCAAAACTACCGACTTCTGGGACGGCCTCATCCATTCAGATTCCCGCCCCCTCCGTATGAAAATCCGCAACATCTGCGGTGACGAAACAATCATCACACTTTGATTTATAATGGCTACTACTGAAAATCCAAAATTATTCATATCTTACTCATGGGATAATGAGAATAACAATGATCACAAAAACTGGGTTTTAAAACTTGCTACGGATTTAAGGCGTCATGGAGTTGATGTTATCTTAGATCAATGGGACGTACGACTCGGAAATGATTTGGTGTTTTTTATGGAACAAGGATTGACCAATTCTCAATTGGTTATTTGTGTTTGTTCAGAACAATATACAACAAAAGCCAATCAACAGAAGGGCGGTGTTGGCTACGAAAAAAGAATCATGTGTGCCGATTTGATTTCCGATACCAATAGGGATTATATAATTCCCATTATTAGAAACAATCCTAAAAAACTAAGACCTACATTCTTAATGGGTTTAAAATACGCAGATTTTTCAAATGACAGAAATTATTTTTCTACCTATAAGGAGTTGTTGGCTCGTATATACAATGAAGACCTGAAGCAAAAACCTCCATTAGGTGAAAACCCATTCAGATCCTCAACAATATCAGAAACAATCACCAAGATTACACAATTACAAGCAGTGGAATTTTGCAATCCTGCATTTGAGGGAACTGTAGAATTCGACTATAAACGTAATAGCGGGAGATATATTATCGGTAATGGCAATTATACTTTTGTCATAGCATTCAGCGAATGTGGATTTGATTCAATTTATTGCTATAGAGACCATATTCATAGAATTGGGTATAATCCAAAATATACTGATTTCCCAGTTACTGATGTGTTGACAGATTTTGATTATACATCAAGATGTAAGTCATTACATATTGGTGAGATTTTAATTTTAGAAAATTCTAATAACCAATTTGCTGCTATAAAAATCTTAGACATCAGAAAAAACAAAGTTGATATTGACTATCTCGTGAAATTTCGTTATAAAATTTACAACGACAGCTACATATCATAAACATAACAGTTGGCGGTTTCCCCCAACATACATTATCCGGAGCTACCAACAATGAATCAGGTTACATCAAGACTATAAACTATTGGAGAGGACTTAAATGTAAATTACTGAGAGAAGGCGTTGAACTCGTGATTGGTACTCACTAATTTGGGGCTCCTAATGACAAACTCCACATAGCGGATATGCTTAATAACAAGGAGGTACTATTAGCTAAACATTATCCCAGCATCAAGCGGATGAACTCCTTGATGTTCACAACATGAATGTGGTCTGGCGGAGGAGGGAGGAGAGGGTCTCGGGGGTGAGGTTTTCGTAATCGGCGGGGGAAGGGACGATTATGGTTCCTCCAAGATCAACGGATGCGGGCGAAAGGAGGAATTTCCCCTCGCCGATACCATAGAAATCGGGACGATGTGCACGCCGTGGTATGACAATCGTTTTCCACACCCCATCGTTGTAGGCGCATATCACATTCATTCGCGGCTCCGGTTCTTCGGTAGAGAAGTCTGGTGCAGGAGGGAGTTCACGAACCTGCGCAACGGCTCTTGCAAACCATTCCAGCATCTCATCTTCATCCCGGCTTTGATAACCATAGACAAGAAATGGGACAGGACGGTCTGTGGAAAGGATCGTCATGGATGCTTCCGGGATTGCCTGAAAATGGAAATGATCGGGAGCAGACGCTCCGCACTTAGCCCCGTTGTAGAACAGAGCCATCCCCTCCATTGCGCGGGACAGACGAAGCATGTCATCAAACCTACGGCCTCCGTCAGACGCAATCACCTGTGGCGTATGCAACATGGCCGGGATCGTGAAATGATACGGGAAAATGGGATACGGATTCAGCAGTATCTCATATTCCAGACCTGGAAGGGAGCTGTCAAGTTCAACCGGCAAAAGCGCAATCTGTTCTGACGACCGAGAGCCGGCGCAGAGGAAACAAGGGCGTGCGGCCACAGAGGCTGCATCCACCTTGGCACCGGTAGAGCGTATCCTCGCCGGATTGTGCTGGATCACAAAAGGCATCCCCTCCTCATGACCTGCAGGACGCATCGGGCGGCTGCATACACCGAACAAGGCGTGGATATTGTCAGCGGCCAATGGCCACAGAGCCACTTGACGACGATAAAATTCGTTTAGGGTCATATTGGAGTGCTGCTTATCGGGTAACACCATTCATTCGTTGACGAGCCATAATCTCAGTCGTTCTCAAGAAATCCTTATACGCATTGTTTGCATTGACGCGCTCCACGGACAGCGCGGCATCGGAATTTCCCTCCCACCGGCGGCACAAGTACAAGGACTCATATATGCGTCCGATGCGGTATTCACGCGACAGGCGCAAACCCATGGCATAATCCTCGCCATACGACACGTTCGGCAATCCTATGGATCTGAATACCTGTGTATCGAATGCCCTTGGCGCACCGAGGCCATTGATGCGCAACGCATTGTTGGCTCCGTTCTCGTCCGTCCATTCCTTATGGTCTATAAGGCCGGGAGGGATGGGCTTCCCGTCAAAGTCCACAAGTTCATACGATCCTATCACCATGGCGCATCGCTCCTGACGGAACTTGTCGACTATCCTTTGCAACGTATGTCCGTCCTTATACAGGTCATCACTGTCAAGCTGCACGGCAAACCTGCCACACGCGCGACTGTCTACCGCAAGATTCCAACAGCCACCGATGCCAAGCGACCGGCTTTCCGGTATGATGTGAACCAAGCGACCGTCCTGCCTTGAAAGTTCCCTAAGCAGTTCAGTCGTCCCATCGGTACTATGGTTGTCCACCACTATCACATTGAAAAGGAAGTCGGCCTGCTGCCCGAGCGCCGAACGAACCGCATCTACTATCGTACGGGCGCGATTTCGCACCGGTATGATCACTGATGCCTCAATATCGAAGTCGCCCGCATCAGATTCAATCAACCCTTCACGCTCCGGTATCCATGCGCCAATCTCTGCCAGATGCCGTGTGACAGCCATCTCCATTTCAATCTGCACGTCGCGATTGCGCGGGTCAACATAATCGAACTGCTTCTCACCGCTCTTGCGGCGGTCTGTCTCGGCCATGGTATAAAGCTGCTCCGGTATCCTTACGGGCAATCCGCGACGCGACAATGCCAACCGCAACGCATACCATGCGGCATAATCATAGTCAGGCATGGAATCAAGGCACTCCCCCACATCCGATGAACGGAGAAGCACCACAGCGCCAAAATCGAAATCATCTCGAACAGACCCCGCTTGATAATCTATAACAGGATGCGCGGACAACTTGCCATCAGCTTCCTCAACGCGATAATCAGAATATGCCATCGGCGCACACGTGCCATCAAGCACGCCGGTCATGCGCCTAACCGCCCCGGCATCCAGATCTACATCCTTTCCCCCGATATTGAGGAATATGTAATCATAGCCTGACACAAGCGCTTCTGACAATACACTCTTCAACTTCTTGGTTGAAATCACGGGAGCAATGAATATAGGTTCCATCATATTTCCATTAAGGTTTTGATACTGTTACTTGATAGCGCCGGAAGCATGCGCCGGTTTCGCACACAGGAATTTCAATATGTCGGTCATCAGGGAATTTCTTTCCTGCTCTCCATGTATGGTCTCAAACGGGAAACCAAATGCGACAACCCTGTAAGGCAATCTCGGAGGCGACACACGTTCAAGAGCCGTTGCTGCAGTAAGGCCATTCTCCTCATACCGCATTATAGTAAATGCATCGGTGCCTGAAGGGTGTATGGCATCAGGAGACTCCACGGCATAACTGTCCCTTGACGATCCGGTTTCGAATACCAACTTGTGGTGACCGAATAGCTTGAAAGGTGAAGCCACCGACTCCACTTTCCCGTTGACGGCACCCTTGTTCATATGCCATGAGTAACCCAACAACCCCGTGGCAAACAGACGGTCTCGCTCTGCAGTAGCGTCATCTGAATAGGGATTGTCCATCAGATCGGTACCTATATACGCCCCGCTCACCATCAGAGAACCGCCGGCAGCACAATGCTCCGCAAGCCGCGACTGAAGCTCAAGGGGTAACGCCTTATAGCGGGTTCCTTTGGATCCGTTTCCCGGAGCGATCTCCTTCTGTTTCCCGAGAATAAGATCTATGACCTTCGGATTCGCAGGGGAACCGATGGGATTTGCGACAGATCCCGTAGCAAAGGCATCCACGCTCGAAGAAATGAAACCTTTACCGGCTGCTTTGACCGCACGTCCGTGCAAGTACACGAAATCGCGGGTGTTTCCCATAGTGATCTCCTTCTCAAGATCACCTTTCGATGCCCCGAAACCCGGGCTGTCATTGTTCACAAACTCAGACCAGCCCCGGAAATCATACTGATCCCCTGTGGATATTATGTCAAGCCCGTCGGCAACCCCGCCGTCAGACAAGCTGTTGAACCCCATGTATTCCCCAAAATCAAAATGATCGGGTGCTGAAATACGGGTAAAGCCGTTGACAATGTTTACATCGGGAATACCCGTTCCGTTGTCGTAAAGCGCAAGCACCTCAGATGGGAAAGCTCTGCCGCCATCGTTTCCGGCCACTATACGGTATGAATGGATGGCACGGTCGCTGACCGTAGTCTCATAATGCGGCTGCTTGACAGTGGCCACCGGAATGAAGGCTCCATTGCCAACGCGCTCCTCCACTATGTAGTATGACGGCACCGCCGACTGCTCCAACGGATCTTCGGTAGCCTCCCATGAAAGACGATATTTGCCACCTCCTCCGCACTTTATGGCAAACCTACCGACAGGAAGCGGCTGAACGGTAAACGGCACGTCATAGCGATGTGCAAGAAAACGCAGGATTCCCTTATACACCGCCCGCGCCACATCGAATCGGAAACGAGGGTCAAGGCCATACTTCATGTCCTCGAAGTTCTGGTGAGACAATAGCTCCATTATCATCGCGGGCACCTTGGTCTCGCGTATCTCATAGTATTTCTTGTCGCGGATGGAGCGGTTAGTCCAGTCGGGACGGTGCAGTTCCCTTATGTCATTAACTACAGATGTGATAACATAATCAGTGAGATCACGGTTTTCCAGACGGGTACGACCGTTTCCGAGCAGATTGCCGTCGTCGGTGGAATATATTCCCAACGTACCCACCACCGAACCGTCAAGCGTCGTTCCCGCATCCGTATGGAAAGCGAACGCGAGATCAATCGGTATGCCCAGTCCCGGTTTACCGGGAAGCATCTCTGAACCTCCGGCAAGATGATTTACCCACAATGCACGGCTCTTGTAATCGTCGGTATAGTCGTTTTCACCTTCCGACTCCGTGTATACACTTTCCGGCATTCCCGCCCACTGGAGCCAGTAGCGTGCCCCTTCGGTAAAACGGGGTGCCCCCGAGGTGATGGCATCATAACGGCTGTCACCTTTTGCAGCACGAGCCACATTTCCCATTCCGCCACCGATCTTCACGGCATCAGCGGATACAACCCGGCCTTTTTCAGACGATCGGTTGGTGAGCTGCACCACAGGTTTCTGCTGCTTGCCTTTCGCAAAGGAATAATGCCCGAGATACACCCATGTGCCGCCCCCCATCCGCTGGTTTACGGTAACATCCGTGCTTCCCCCCAAGTGATTGATGGTATATCGCGCATCAGAGGCGCTATTGGGATAGGAGGAGTACGACACATAAACGGCATAATCGCCACGTTGGGGAAAATCGGCATTCCACACTGCTGTGCTCTGATGCTCCTTGTCATCTTCTCCGACAGTCTCCACCTTCTCGGAAGTCCCCATTGTAAAAGGATTGTCGCCAGAAAAAAGATCGCGGTCTGGCAGTGCGAAACCGCTGCCACGACCTCCTTCCTTCCATTTGTATTTCCCTTCGGTAAGATAGAAATCGCCTCTTGGCGATCCGTCGGTATCCACTATTATCTCCATGGTGGAAAGATCGCGCTCACGTGGCGACATCACATAGGCGCCGGCGTTTTCCAGCATCGGCATCAGATACGGCATCACGTATCCTTGTGCGAAAAGATCCTCTACCGTGCCGAAAAGCCTGGGGCGCTGCCACTGCCAACGTCCGGCTCCCTGATCAAAATACAGACCGTGGCTCTGCCATACGGCAATGATGCGTCCCTCAAGCCCGCGCTTGGCAGGATGTTCCGTTTCTATGATCACAAACGGCTCGGCATCGCTCATAGGGCCGGTAAAGGTAGGCTTCTTGTTGACCACCCTTGTGGTGCGCGCCCGCTTGCGAGTCTTTTTCTTTCGGCGCGCAGCATCTGCCGCGCCACATCCAAAAGCCAATATCAGGATCAGGCATATTATTTTTCTCAGATACACGATTCCTCCGTTTTTTTGATTGACGTTTTGCAGTAATGTTTAAGGAATATTACAACCCCGGTGCTTATCAATTACGCCAGGTATGATTCTTCCTTGAAGGAAGACCGCTCCATATTCCCCACAGGCAGGTACGTACCCAACGGAATAACATTTCAAATGGCAACAGTGTTGCCCCGAGCTTCACACCGAGGGCTGCACCGGTGCGCCGCCATGCCATCACAAGGGGAATCCAGAGCGCCGGTAACAGCGCCAACAGGAAACATCCGGGCAACGCATTCGGAAGTGTCATTACAAGTCCCAAGACCGTTCCGGCAACCCATACCCACATGAAGATATTGGAGATGCGGAAAAACCAGCGGGCACCCCTCCCCCCCTTCAACAATCGTCCGGTAAAACAATGACGGAGACGGAGTTCGCGGAAAGCCACTGCGGGACGATCAAAACGGGCAGTCATCAATGCGTCAACGTCAAGCACTACAGCGGTATTTGTGTCGTTGGTTATCTGGTTGATGAAAAGGTCGTCGTCCCCGTAATGTAAGGTAAGCGTACGGGCGAACCCCTTGACGTCAAAGAACAATTGTTTCCTGTAGGCAAGATTGAAACCGCATCCTCGGTAAGGATGACCTTTCAACGCGGCGGTAAGCCAGGTGGTCGCGGTGGCCACTTCGTCATAGCGATCCATCGCCCCTGTCAACCCCTCTATATTGGAAAATCCCAGAGCCACATCGCGTCCCTGCGTCAGTGGGCGCATCATCAGCGACAGCCAACGATCCGATGCCGGAACGCAGTCCGCCGACGTGATCATCACATAATCATGCCGTGCCGCCTTAACCGCAAGCGACAGGCAAAGTTTCTTGCGGCTCAGGTTGCGGGCACCATCAGGTACATGGGTATAATATACATCCATTTCAGGATGCTGCAGACCGAAACGGGTCACAACATCGGCCATGTCGCCTGAAGTGCCGTCGTTGACAACTACCGCTTCCATCTTTCCGGGATAATCCTGCGATGCAAGATGTCCGAGCAGCTTCTCAAGCCCCTCCAGATTGCCATTGCTGTAGATAAGCACCGAAACTCCCGGCCATGCCGTAGGTTCGGCCTCGGTATCAGCTCCAGACTTACGGGCAGCTTTTGCGATAAGCGACACCCTCCTCCGATAAAAAAACAAAAGCCACATGGCAGCGGCAAACGCCACACCCAATCCTACCCAACCCAATGTCTTGATATTGTCAAACGAAAAATATATCTCCTCCATAAATATGCATTGCTCATGCAAATTTAGCACTTTTTATGCACACCCCCATCCGCGGCGTCACGTTTATTCGGGAATAATTGCTAATTTCGTGATTGGGTTGGCGCAAGGCAGCCCACGATATTTTGAAATAAGAAGCGGTATGCTCTCTTGTAAGTCGAGAATATAGGAGTTGCATCAATAGTTCGCGCTTTTGCCTTTATAAATCGCTCCATTGGACTGTGGAGCAAAAAAGAAAATGACAATGGAAATGAAATTTTGTCAAAGCTGCGGAATGCCTCTGACGGATGACTATCAAGGCACAAATGCCGATGGCTCACAAAATGAGAATTATTGCACCTATTGCTACAAGGATGGCAAGTTCACGCAAGATATGACAATGGAGCAGATGATTGACCACTGCGCCCAGTTCACCGACGAAATCAACAAGCAATCGGGGCAGAACTTGACAAAGGAACAGGCAAAGGAGATGATGCGCCAATTCTTTCCTCACCTAAAACGCTGGAAGAACTGAATTACTATGTTTATCGCAATACTCACATATAAAAAGCCGTTGAGCGAGGTTGACCGATTCCTCGCCGCTCATCGTGAATATCTTGCCAAGCACTATGCCGCTGGAGATTTCATAGCATCCGGTCCGCAGAATCAGCGTGTCGGTGGCGTGATAATGATGAAAGCCGATAGCCATGAAGCGGTTGATGCTATAATTGCCAAAGATCCGTTCCACATCAACGGCATTGCCGACTATCAGATAGTGGAGTTTACTCCTACGATGTTTTGCGATGGAGATTTGAAAACAATTCTACAATGAACCTTACCCTCAGACCATATCAACCCACGGATGCCAATGTAATCACTACTTGGCTTAAAAGCGAGTATCTTATGCGCCAATGGTGCGCAGACCGATATGAGCATTATCCTATTACACCCGATGATATGAACTCTTATCATCGGCAATACGTTGACGGACATAACTCTATTGCTCTGACTATGGTAGATGGTGAAGATATCGTTGGATATATTACTTTACGTGTACCTGCCAATGATTTATCAGAGGAACGTATAGGCTTTGTTATTGTTGATGATTCAAAACGTGGCAAAGGATTAGGGAAGGCCCTTGTCAGCATGGCCGTTGATTATGCTTTCCGCAAACTCGGTGCCACAAAAGTATCATTGGGTGTTTTTGAAAACAACCCAGCAGCTATCCGATGCTATGAATCGGCGGGATTCCATCAAGTTGTTAAACTTGAGACAGAGAGCTACAAGTGTCTTGGCGAAATATGGAATTGTATAGAGATGGAATTATCAAATATTCCAATGAAAAAGACTTTCAGAGCTATGACATTGGAGGAATTGTGGCAACTCTTTCCGATAATTCTGACTCCCCATCAGCCGCAATGGAAGGACTGGGCTAAAGACGAGATAAAGAATCTTTCGGAAATATTATCTGCCTACTCTCCTATAATCAACCATATCGGCAGCACGGCGATTGCCAATATTCAAGCGAAGCCGATAATTGACATTCTTGTTGAAATCTCACCTGATGCCGATTGGCAAGGCGTAAAAGCTAAATTAGAAACGTCAGGATACATCTGTATGTCATCATCAGGAGATCGTATGAGTTTCAACAAAGGCTATACCCCTGTCGGTTATGCCGAAAAGGTATTCCACATTCATATCCATGCGATTGGTGACAATGATGAGATTCTCTTCCGAAATTATCTCAACAGTCATCCGGCTGTAGCCGAAGAGTATGAGGCATTGAAGCTTAGTCTTTTGCCTCAATTTAAAAATAACAGAGACGGTTATACGGATGCAAAAACGGATTTCATTAAAGAAGTTCTGTATGATGCAAAAAACGGATGACAGCTTACCAACGAAAGATAAATCCAATGCCCCTGATGCAATCCATAAAGCATTACAAGGAGATTGTAGAAGGCGATGAATCCTTCACTGATAAGGGAGAGGCATGGTATCTGATGGGACAGGCATATAGGCAGTTGGAAGATTTCAAAAAGGCTTTTATTTGCCTCAAAAAAGCAGCCGCGCATGATTATTCCGAAGCGTTTGCAATGGTGGGCGATGCTTATTTGGGTGGTCATGGTGTACAAAAGAATCCTGCAAAGGCTCGCCTATGGTATAAAAAAGGTGCCGATATAGGTAAAATCATAGCTACATTAAAATTGGCCGACTGCTATAAGAATGGCTTAGGTGGCAAGGTCGATTACTCAAAAGCGATGGAACAATATCTGCATATCGCAGAGCGTACAGGCCGTTTCTGGAATAGATATGCCGACGGCATCGGAACCGCACTATACGAAATCGGCAATATGTATCTCAATGGATTAGGTGTGTCGGTTGATTTGAAGAAAGCCGCCCGTTATTTCAAAATTGCCGCCAAGAAAGGCAATATTGCTGCTGAAAATGCGCTCAACAGCAATAAATTCAGAGATTTCAAGAGATGAAACTGCAAACATTGTGCTTCGAGGGCGATTATGCTCTTGAAAAAAGAGAAAAGAAAAAATCCAACTATTGCTATGTCAACCTGTATGCCACGACATTCGGCATCGCACAGTATATCCTGACAGAATTACAACCCATTGACCTTGACGGATGCGGCAAACTGACTATCTGCGCTAATGTCGAGCCACAAAATGAGACATACGAACCGGGCTATCATACCTCTCCCGAACTGGGCGTGTCGTGGTATAATCTTGACATTGAAACATCTCGGGAACTTTACAGCCTTAAACGGTTCAGCAAAGCGTTCAGCGAGGAACTCAGCAATGAGTTTGAGAACTATGTTGCCAATATTATTATGGACATTCTTGTGGAGATTGACCATATGCAAGGCGGCAAAAATAGCCTTGCAGAGCGGCGTAATGACATTTTGGAGCGGATGCGGGAGTGCGGGAGCGAGAAGGAAATCCTGCTTGAAAAATACTCGAAACTGCGTCGCGACAAAAAGTATAGGGCGATGGTGTACCGCTGCATCGGTCATGGCATAGGTGATGCAATAAGAGTCGATTTAGTCAACTGTGTTACAGAAGAGGTCGTTGTGTCAAGGAGGCTGGAGGAACTACCACACACTATTGATATGGCCGGGGCTGTCACCAAAACCGCGTGGTATGGAAATGCTTTCAAGGTGACATTATACAGACGAGATCCAAGTTGGACAGAAACAGTTGAATTGCCTGAAATTGAATAATTGAATCATGATAAAATACGAGAAGAAATATACCGACAAGTCGTTTGACATTGACATGTGTCGGGAATCAGCGCAATCAGGCTATGCTCCGGCACAATATCAGCTCGGTCAATGCTATGAAGAAGGCATTGGCGTGGAGTGTAATTTAGTAAAAGCCTTCAAATTGTACTGGCTTGCATCAGACAGATGCCGCCCGGCAAAAGAGCGTTTGAACAAGGACAGTTATCAGGGGCAGCTTGCCAAATGGTTGAGAAAGACGGTGAACGGCAAGCAGTTGGCCGGTGCTGACTTGGCGGAAGCGATGTGTATGCTCGGATGCTGTTATCAGCACGGTTGGGGAGTGGACAGCGACATGGTTTCTGCTGTCGAGTGGTGGCAGAAAGCCGCAGATTTGGGGGATGCCTATGCCAATGACCGTCTGGGATCTTGTTATAGCCTCGGCAAAGGTGGTCTGCCGAAAGATGCGGAGCAGGCTTTCGCACACTATCTGAAAGCGGCGTATGGTGGATATTCCGAGGATTATTTCTCAGTAGGATTGTGTTATAAAGATGGTGACGGAGTGGAACGTGATGCTGAAAAAGCCTTTGGCTGGTTCAAGAAAGCTGCTGAGCATGGCAATCCTATGGCTTGGGTGGAGCTTGGCCACTGTTATGCCGCAGGGATTGGAATAACGCAGAATTATGGGAAAGCAGTCGAGTGGTATAGCAAAGCGGTGGATTTGGGAGGCCATGCCTTCCCCGATGCGATTCGTAGCCTCGGTAGCTGCTATGCGGCAGGATATGGCGTGGAGCAGGACTGGGACAAGGCTGTCGGGTTATACCGTCAGGCGGCAAAATCGGATGACCCTGAATCGCAATACCTCCTTGCCAGATGTTACGCCGAGGGACACGGTGTTGAACAGGATATGGGAGAGGCCGTGCGCCTTTACAAAAAAGCGGCGACAAATATCAACGAGAACAAGAGATATTACGGACATCCGGGGGCTATGCGTTGTCTGGGCGAGTGCTATGCCAACGGCATAGGTATAAGAAAAAATGCTCGGCAGGCCGCCGTGTGGTATGTCAAAGCTGCCGAACTGGAAAATGATGCATAGAAATTATAACACCAAACATTGACAGAGAGGGTCCACTCCACATTCTTCATCTGTAGTCAAAAGCCTGTGACAGAATAATACAGGAATTAGGTAGTCATGTCGGCATTGCGGCGTGTAACGTGTCGGAAGGCGAGTGCTGGGATAGGAGTACACCATTAGTACCTAATGACATTCAAACATGACTGATAATTGCGCAATTTAGAAATAATCGCTAATTTTGTAGTTGAGCAACGGAATTTGATGAAATGAATATAGCAATTGTAGGAACGGGCTATGTAGGTCTGGTGTCAGGCACATGTTTCGCCGAAATGGGCGTAGACGTGACTTGCGTGGACATAGACAAGGAAAAGATCGAACGCCTCAAACAGGGAAAGGTTCCCATTTACGAGCCTGGGCTTGACGAAATGGTGATCCGCAACCAAAGGGAGGGACGACTGCATTTCACCACAAGCCTCGAAGAGGTGATAGACGATGTGGAAGTCGTGTTCAGCGCCGTGGGTACCCCCCCCGACGAAGACGGAAGCGCAGACCTGAGATACGTCCTGGATGTGGCACGCACTTTCGGACGCACTATAAACAAATACACCGTGCTTGTAACCAAGTCCACCGTACCGGTAGGCACTGCGAAAAAAGTGCGTCAAGCCATCATGGAGGAGCTGGAAAAACGCGGCGAGGATATCCGCTTCGATGTAGCATCCAATCCCGAATTCCTTAAGGAGGGAGCAGCCATAAAGGATTTCATGAGTCCCGACCGGGTGGTAGTCGGGGTTGACAGCGAAGAAGCCCGGGTGCTCATGAGCCGGCTGTACCGACCCTTCATGCTCAACAATTTCAGAGTGATATTCACCGACATCCCATCGGCTGAGATGATAAAATATGCCGCAAACTCCATGCTTGCCACCCGCATCTCGTTCATGAACGACATTGCGAACCTATGCGAGCTCGTTGGAGCGGACGTAAATATGGTCAGGAAAGGGATCGGAACCGATTCGCGCATAGGATCGAAATTCCTTTACCCGGGATGCGGATATGGGGGAAGCTGTTTCCCCAAGGACGTAAAAGCCCTCATAAGGACTGCCGAGAATGCAGGATACGACATGAGGGTGCTCAAGGCAGTGGAAGAGGTCAACGAGCGCCAGAAATCAGTAGTCTTTGAGAAGCTGGCCGCACATTTCGGTGGCAAGGAAAATATGAAAGATAAACTTGTGGCCATATGGGGACTGGCCTTCAAGCCTGAGACTGACGACATGCGCGAGGCAACGTCGCTCGTCACTATAAGATGCCTGCTTGACGCGGGATGCCGGGTCAGAGTGTTTGATCCGGTCGCTATGGACGAGTGCCGCAGAAGGATCGGCGATGCCGTAGAATACGCCAGCGACATGTACGACGCGGTGCTTGAAGCGGATGCCATGCTGATGCTTACGGAGTGGAAGCAATTTCGTCTGCCATCGTGGGGAGTGATAGTGCGCTCCATGAAAACCCCTGTTGTAATAGACGGACGCAACATCTACGACCCTGACGACATGGCGCGGCAAGGCATTGAATATCACTGCATCGGCCGCAAATGACCATCCCCCGAAAACAAACCACATCCCCCTTTCCTCACCGACACATATGGAGATAACCGTGATAGTAGCTGCCGGAAGCGGCTCGCGTTTCGGAAGCGAATTGCCGAAACAGTTCCTACCCCTTGCCGGGAAACCCATGCTGATGCACACTATAGAGGCTTTCCGAAAGGCTCTTCCGTCCGGAAAAATAATACTCGTGCTCTCACCCGGTATGATCCCGCTTTGGGAGGATCTTTGCAAGACACACGGCATGCAGTCGCCGCAAATTGCCGAGGGGGGCGCATCACGATGGGAATCGGTAAAACATGCCATAGAGGCATTGAAGGACGATCCCGCATCGGCGACCGTACTTGTACACGACGGTGCACGCCCGTTGGTAAGCGCCGATTTGATAAAGCGGGTACTGGCATATGCCAGGAACACAGACGGTGCCCTTCCGGCGGTTCCGGTCACAGATTCCATACGGAAGATCTCGGAAAACGGAGTGACCTCCGAAGCCGTGGATCGCAGCCTGTATCGCGCCGTGCAGACCCCACAGGCATTTTCCCTCTGGCGGCTGCGCGAAGCCTATTCATTGCCTTACGACGAAGCGTTCACCGACGACGCATCGGTAATAGCCGCTGCAGGATTCGAGAACATCGTCCTTGTTGAAGGATCACCTGAAAACATCAAGGTGACCACCCCTATAGATATGGTCATAGCCGAGACGATACTGTCTGCAAACAACCCCAAAGTCTCCTGCTACAAGTGACGTCTCCACGCGACATAGAGGTGAAGTTCGTGAAAGGGATAGGCCCCTCACGCGCAAAGCTGCTTGAAGAGGAGCTTAAGATACGCACATGCCACGACCTGATCCACCATTTCCCGACACACTACGTGGATCGTTCGCAGATCTATCCGATCAACCGTTTCTCGGGGGAAATGCCTTCGGTGCAGGTGCGCGGACGCTTCGTCACGTTCAACACACTCGGAGAAGGTGCCAAGATGCGCCTTGTGGGACTTTTCACGGACGGCACGGCAACAATGGAAGTCGTATGGTTCAAACGCATAAAGGCCTTGAAGGAACTCTATCTTACCGGACGCGAATACATCGTATTCGGAAAGCCGCAGCAATTCAACGGTCACTGGAGTATGGTTCACCCTGAGGTGGATCCTCCCGAATCGGCGGCCGCATCGGGAGGATTAAGAGGCGTATATCCGCTTACCGAGAAGCTGCGAAACCGGGGCATTTCGGTTCGCAACATACATATCTGGGTACAGAACGCACTTGCGACCATCAGGCATATCCCTGAAACACTCCCTGGGGAAATCATGAGCCGATACAATTTCATGAGCGCGGAAGAGGCCATGCGCATCGTGCATAATCCGCCTGACAACACCTCACTGCAACGTGCCAGGGAGAGATTGAAATTCGAGGAGCTCTTCTACCTGCAACTCAACATACAACGGTTCAGCCATCGCAGGGCGGCTGCGGTACAAGGGATTCCCTTTCCGAGGATAGGACGCTTTTTCAACAGTTTCTATTCGGAAGTGCTCCCATTTCCGCTCACCGATGCGCAGAAACGCGTATTGAAGGAAATCAGGGCAGATGTCGGCTCCGGCAGACAGATGAACCGTCTGCTACAGGGGGATGTCGGCTCTGGAAAGACGATCGTGGCGCTCATGGCAATGCTCATGGCACTTGACAACGGTACACAGGCATGCCTTATGGCACCTACCGAAATCCTCGCCACACAGCATTTTGAAACGTTGCGGAAACTCGCCGCACCATTGGGGATAAACGTGCGTCTGCTCACAGGATCCACACGCAGGAAAGAGCGCGACGTGATACACGCCGAACTGGAAGCGGGCACGCTCCATATCCTCATAGGCACCCACGCACTCATCGAAGACGGAGTTAAATTCCATTCACTCGGATTTGTGGTAATCGACGAGCAACACCGTTTCGGGGTATTGCAAAGGGCGCGTCTGTGGAATAAAAGCACCCGTGTGCCTCACGTGTTGGTCATGACCGCAACACCGATACCGCGCACACTCGCCATGACCGTATATGGCGACCTGGACGTTTCCGTCATAGACCAATTGCCACCCGGACGCAAGCCGGTCACGACATTGTTGAGATACGACAACCAACGCATGGAGGTATACCGCTCCATCGGCCGCGAACTGGCAAAAGGAAGACAGGCATATATCGTATATCCTCTCATACAGGAGAGCGAAAAACTGGATCTGCGTAGTCTGGAGGAAGGTTACGAACTGATAAGGGAGACCTTCCCATCATACTGCGTAGCCTACGTACATGGCAAGATGAAGCCGGCGGAAAAGGATTTCCAGATGAAGCTCTTTGCCGAGCATAATGCCGACATACTGGTTGCGACAACCGTGATAGAGGTGGGAGTAAACGTGCCGAACGCCTCCACCATGTTGATAGAAAACGCCGAGAGGTTCGGGCTATCTCAGCTCCACCAGCTCAGGGGACGCGTAGGACGAGGCGCGGAACAAAGCTATTGTGTGCTGATGACAAAGAACAAAATTGCCGGAGACACGCGCAAACGCCTTGAGCTAATGACATTGACAACCGACGGGTTCCTCATCGCGGAAGCCGACATGAAAATGCGAGGGCCGGGCGACATTGAAGGGACGCTTCAAAGCGGCATACCTTTCGATCTGCACATAGCCAACATAGCCATGGACGGGCAACTTGTGCAACTGGCTCGTGATTGCGCATGCGACATACTTGATGCGGATCCGACACTGTCCCTTCCGGAGCATTCCATGCTCCTCCCCGAACTGAGGCTTTTGTTCAATCGCAACTTCAACCTGTCGCGTATCTCCTGACAAATTCCAGATTATTTCGCCATACTCAGCCAGCAATCGCACGCTGCAAAGCAGCCCAAAACATGTTGTATAACACATTTTATTCATACCGCTGATAACCAAAATGTTATACACCTATTTAAGCCACAGATTCTTTTATTAGTATATTTTAATACGCCGAAATTTCTACAACAATGTTATTTTTAATAACTTTGGTGTGCGGAAAAGGTTTTTAATCAGCCAATTCAGATTTCTTTCCGAATCTCCTCCTTGAAAACCGCATCCTTACTCTCCGCAATTTTCGGAGACGAATTTTTTCGTCCCGTAAATCCACTCAATCGCATCCCCAACGGGGTATATTTAATTTTGAAATGGAAACCACTCTCGTCATCATCAAACCATCCGGTGTTCAACGCGAACTAATTGGGCTGATTACCAACCGATTCGAACAAAAAGGACTTATCATCACAGGCATGAAAATGATGCAGCTCACAGAGCCGTTGCTCCGCGAGCACTATGCCCATCTCGTTGACCGTCCTTTCTTTCCCATACTTCTTCGCTCCATGATGGCAACGCCGGTAGTAGTGCTTGCACTCAAAGGTGTTGACGCAGTTGCAGTCGTAAGAGGAATGACCGGCGTGACAAAGGCACGCAATGCCGCTCCTGGCACGATCCGTGGGGACTTCGGCATGAGTGGTCAGGAAAACATAGTCCACGCATCCGATTCACCGGAAAGCGCCACTGTGGAACTTGCCCGCTTCTTCAAACCTGAAGAAATCTTTGATTACATGCCGTTGGTAACCCCGGCTCTCTACGAACCGGACGAACTCAATCTTTGAGTTCACCACTTCCCCATTCACAAAATAAAGAATACAAGAAAAGACAATAATATAAACCACTTGCACAATCCATGAGGCCACGGGGCAGCGTAACCCCGCCAGACACAGGACGCAAGGTTAACCAAAATAAATCTCTCTCACCTATTAACTAATGATGCTTCAAAAAACGCTTAGGAACCTAACAATTTTTGCAATCGCCGCATACGCCATAGCTGCTGACGCACAGACATACCGCTTACCCAATGCACATAAAGCTGAACACAACGATCTTATCGCCAGGCAGGAGAACATCGGGAACCAGATATCGGTAAAAGATACCCAGGACTTCCTTGACAATCTTTTCAAGGATGAGGAAGAACCAGAACTTGACATCTATACCGAAGGATGGAACTCCCGTAGTGTAAACGCATATGCCGGCATGGAAGTGCCCGACACAAAATCCATTGACGTAAGCAAATTCGCAATGCCATGTCCCGGATACGTAACATCTCCCTACGGATACCGCCCGCGTTTCAGAAGGGAGCATAAAGGCATAGACCTTAAATTGCAGACCGGCGACACGGTATACGCCGCCTTTGACGGACGTGTACGCCTTACCAACTTCGAAAGAAGGGGATATGGAAACTATGTAATACTGCGTCATACCAACGGACTTGAAACCGTATACGGCCACCTCTCCAAGTTCCTTGTAAAGGAAGATCAGGACGTAAAAGCCGGCGAGCCTATTGCACTCGGTGGCAATACAGGACGATCATTCGGCGCACACCTGCATTTCGAAACCCGATTCATGGGCATGCCGATAAACCCCGCAGCCATTTTTGACTTTGCAAACCAGACTGTACATACCGATACATACACATTCGACAAACAGACCTACAAGAAAGCCCGCAACTATGACCCGGCGGCCAATACCGAATACGCCAAACAATACCGGGCCACACACCCGGCTCGCGTTACGGCATCTACCTCCGGGACATCATCAAAAAAAGCATCAACCTATACTGTAAGGAAAGGAGATACACTCAGCCGCATAGCATCCCGCAATGGAGTTACAGTGCGACAGCTATGCAAACTCAACGGATTGACAACCAAGTCAAAAATCAATCCCGGAAAAAAACTCCGTCTGCGCTAATCCCCCATATCGGCAATAAACCATCACGGGCAGTGTGTCACAAATCCAGGACACACTGCTCGCGTTTTTTAGTTGATCTGAAATTTCCCAAAGTCACCATTGCAACCAACGATCATATCAAACCGCCAAGACCGAGCATCTCCAATAAAAACGGGGTAAGCAATGCAGTAAAAAGTCCGTTTATTGTTAGCCCCAACGAAGAAAACGCTCCAAAACGCTCACCATGTACCATGACTGCAGATGTACCAACAGCATGCGCTGCAGTGCCTATAGACAGACTTGAAGCAATATTGCTGCGAATATGACTCATCCGCACAATCCTGAAACCTGCCATCCCACCAAAAATACCGGTGCACACCACGACCGCCGCCGTAAGAGCCGGGATACCCCCTACGGCAGAAGAAATCTCCATGGCAATAGGAGTGGTCACGGATTTTGGCGCAAGAGAGACAACCACCTCATGAGTAGCCCCAAACAATTTCGCCAACAATACAACAGATACAATCCCAACGATACAACCAGCAAGCTCAGAAATAAGCAAAGGTAGCAATTGCTTCCTGATATTCGACAGCTGCTTATATAATGGCACCCCTAAAGCCACAACAGCTGGTTTTAGCCAAAAATCGATATATGCCCCGCCCTCCTCATATGTCTCATAATCTATACCTAAACCTGACAGAAGACATATCATGGCCATAACAGACACCAAAATTGGATTGAGAAGCTGCAAACCCGTCTTGCGCTGAATATATTGAGCACCTACATAAAAAACAAAAGTCAGCGCTATAAGGAAAAAAACATTCGTAAAGAACTCCATTGCATCCGATATTATACTCTTTGATAACCATTAAAGACTCTTTTCAGAGTTGCTACGCTCACAATCATGCCGATGCGACACCCATTTACGCATAGTCTGATGAACCCATCCAGTAACCGCAATGATCAACGCTGTGCTTAGGACAGATGCACCGACTATCGGCCAAAACTGATCCCTCACGATACCCATACATCTCATCAACGCTATTCCGGCAGGCACAAAAAAGAACCCAAGATTACGCACCAAGAAATTAGCAGCTCTTTCAACCCATCCAAGTTTAATAACCCCAACTCTTAAAGCCGCCGCCAAGAGCAGCATCCCTAAGATACTGGAAGGAATCGGCATACCGGTAACTCCCACAATAAACTCTCCTATTGCGAGAAATACAAAAAGAACACCAATCTGAACTATCATAATCAAATCTTGCCAATTATAAAATTTCTTTATTTTGCGCCCCGGTGATCGCGCGTGTACGCGCGATAGTCCCCGCGTCCCCCCTTCCTCTCCGCCTCCAGAAGCCGGAGAGGAAGGAAGAAAAGGAGAAATTAAGAAATTGAGAAAGGAGGGGGAGGATAAAGGGGAGGGGCAAAAAAGGGAGCGCCCCGCCACACTGGGTGTGACGGGGCGCTCGCTGATAGGGGG
>CAJTYH010000036.1 GCA_910583675.1 uncultured Muribaculaceae bacterium | reverse complement strand
TAGAGCACGACCTTGCCAAGGTCGGGGTCGCGGGTTCGAGTCCCGTTTTTCGCTCAGAACCATCATTAGATTGAATCTCGGTCTGTCGCAGTCCCCTACTTCAATAGTGGTCGGTTACGAGGCAAGATTAATAATGTCCGGATGGCGGAATTGGTAGACGCGCTACTTTGAGGGGGTAGTGATCATTGGATCGTGTGAGTTCGAGTCTCATTTCGGACACTTTATAAATCGCAATAAGCTAAATTAGCATATTGCGATTTTTTTGTTTTTATCGGTTGTGTAAGTGTCTTGATGACATTGCTGATTGAGAACCGTTGATTAATGAAATAATTGTGTTCAGGGTATTATGAAATATAGGTTTTGTGGAAAGAGCGGGTTGCAGTTGCCACTGATTTCGCTTGGCATGTGGCATAATTTCGGTGATACCGACAGGTATGCCACGATGAAGGAGACTGCGTTTTGTGCGTTCGACAACGGGATTACGCATTTTGACCTTGCCAACAACTATGGCCCCGCTCCCGGTAGCGCAGAAACCAATTTCGGACGAATATTGGCCGACGGGCTGGGATCCCATCGCGACGAGATCATTGTTTCCTCGAAGGCCGGCCATTTCATGTGGGAAGGCCCTTATGGGGATGGCGGTTCGAGAAAATATCTCATGGCAAGCATCAACCAAAGTCTCAAACGCACAGGGCTTGAGTATTTCGACATATTCTACAGTCACAGGTATTGCCCCGAGACTCCGCTTGAGGAGACAGTGCAGGCTCTGATAGATATTGTGCGCCAGGGGAAGGCATTGTATGTCGGGCTTTCAAAATATCCTGTGGATAAGGCCGCTGAGGCTTGCCGTATGATGGAGGAGCAGCATGTGAGATGCCTGGTCTATCAGGATCGGTACAATATGATGTCCCGCAAACCGGAGGAAAAACATATTGAATTTCTGAAAGAGATGCAGCTGGGATTCGTGGCCTTTTCACCTTTGGCTCAGGGCGTGCTCACGAATCGCTATGTCAACGGCATACCGGAAGATTCTCGGGTGGCAAAAAGCGGAGTGTTCCTGCATCGCGAGGATATCACTCCCGAACTGATCGGACGTGTCAGAAAACTGGACGAAATAGCCCGTGGACGAGGGCAGTCGTTGGCTCAAATGTCGCTTTCATGGTTGTTGAGCAAGGATGAAGTAACATCGGTGATCGCCGGCGCAAGTTCGTCGGGTCAGTTAAAGGACAGTCTCAGGGCGTTGGACAACCTTTATTTCTCGGATGAAGAGTTGGCTATGATAGATGAAGTACTCGGTATGCGGTAACGCAGCTTCAAATTGAGCAAGTCAATGGGTAATATAAAGGCATTGTTTTTTGACATAGACGGGACGCTTGTGCCTTTCGGTGAGCATGAACCGCCGAAAGAGGTGGTTGAGGCGCTCGCGGAAGTCAGGGGAAAGGGAGTAAAGGTGTTCATTGCCACCGGCCGTCATATAAATTGGGTAGACAATCTGGGTACGCTCGAAACTGACGGCTTTGTCACTGCGAACGGGAGCCTTTGCCTTGAACCGGACAGAAAGACTGTGATCTACAAGCATTGCATACCGCCGGAGGATATGGACAGGCTTATGGATTTTTCGCATAGGAGCGAAATGCCGATAGTCGCCATACCGGCTGACGGGGAGATAATCATTGACAAGGAAGATGAAAATGTGGCTCTTGTCAAGGAGATGCTTAACATGCCGACCGTGCGGATAGCCCCGCTTGACATTCTACGTGGCAAGGAAATCGTTCAGTTGATGGCATTCGGATCTGAGGAGGCACGCATGCGCAGCGGGCTGTTCGATGAAGTGTTGCACGGGTGCGAGGCTACGAGTTGGAACCCGTATTTCTGCGACATTGTCCCTGCCGGCAGCGACAAAAGCGTGGGCATTGACATGATGCTTGCGCATCACGGCCTGAAATTGGAGGAAACTATGGCTTTCGGCGATGGCGGCAACGACGTGGGCATGTTGCGACATGCCCACGTCGGGGTGGCTATGGGGAATGCCGAGGAGGCCGTCAAGGCCGTTGCCGATTATGTCACCACATCAGTTACCGATCACGGGGTTGTAAATGCCTTGCGCCATTTCGGTCTTCTCTGAAAATAGCGGTTTCCCAAAATGTTGGCTAACGTATTTTTATTCCCTTCTTCTGTTCGACCTTGTTTTTGCCGAATATAACGGGCAACGTGAATCGGACGTTGAGGTACTTGAATCCTTCGTTCGTATACATGCCTCCCGGTGTCCAGTGTGGCATCTGGCGGCAGACACGTAATGCTTCCTCAGCGAAAATGTTGATGATGGCAGAGTCTGTACAGGCAGTCTTGTCGGCGTTTTTCAAGAGACTGCGCATTAACTTGAAGTCCCCGACGCTTCCATCGCTCTTTACAACGAAATTTATTATGACGCGTCCGGTGATTGTGGTATCCGGAAACTCGGCCGGGTATTTCAGGTTTTCTTTGATGTATGTCCGGAGTGAGTCCTGTCCCCCGGGAAACTCCGGGAACTTCTCTACTGAGGAAAAGATTTTCTCGCTATCGGATTTCGGGTTCAATACATCAGCATAGGCATCCTCTCTGCCGGCTTTTAAAGTGACATCGATTATGCCATCTTTTACCTGGCTTCCGAACCGAGCCTCGTAACGAGCCTTGGCATTCTCGTCCTTATAAATGCGTATGCTGTCTATGTCGTCGGTATTGAAGACCGCGAGCGCATCGATGTCCTGTATCCTCAGACCATTGACAATGATTACCGGAGACTTATCGGGCAAAGTATTGTTCGTACCACGTATGAGTATATTGCTTGAGGGGGAGGGCTTTTCGTCAATAGGCGATGGCTCATCTGCAATGACGGATTGTGTGGCAGGTATTTTTTTCTCAGGGGGCGTATTCTTCGCTATGGTCTTTTCATTTGTGGCAATCTGATTGCTTTGCGGTTTGTCGGCTAATTGAGGAGCGGGTTGCAGGGATGAATTTTCCTGATATGTGAATGTCTTCATGCCCCATACTCCCAATGCTATCACTGCAATGGCGGCAATGGATCGTAGCCAGTGCATGGCTATGCGTTTTGCCGGTTTTGCTGCAACGGGACGCACTTCGTCGGGCGCGATGTTCCTGTTGATGAAATTATTCCATTCGGCTTCTACATCTGCAGGCTCGTCCAATTCGGCTATTATGTCCTCTATCTCTTTGTCAGAATAGTTGCCGGGATGCTGCTGCATATCCTTAAATCGGCTCTTTGTATTGTCTGAATCTTTCATTTTCCGCTTGAGTTAAAGTTGTCCTTGATGGTGTTCAACAGACGTGACAGATGCTTCCATACGGCTACCTTGCTGATCCCTTCTTCTGAGGCGATCTCCTCATAGGTGCAGCCGTCGGTGAAGCGTAGATTGAAAATGCGAAGTTGCTGTGGTGTCAGGGTGCGTTTCGCGAATTCCACAACCTCATTGAGCCGTTCATCCATATCGCTGTCATCCTCATCGATAGGGTAGTCCTCGGCAAATCGCCTTTTTACATCGTTGTGGTTCAATCGTTTCAAGCACCGGTTGCGGACACTCGTCAGCAGATAGTGTCCCTCTGTCTCCGGCAACAACACAATCCCTTCGCGAAGCAATCGCTCAAAGATGTCGCTGACCACATCCTTGCTCTCCTGCTCGTCGTACAGAATTGTCCGCGCCACCCTATACATCCTTGCGTAATACAGTGTAAACAGTCTCCTAACTTCTTCGTTCGTCATTATTCTTGTCACGTCTTTTACCCTTAATACCCTTAAGCGGGAAAAAGACTAACCCTCAAATCGCTTTTTTTTGTAAATGTATGTCTCAAAATTACAAAAACTCCGAGACTTGACAACCCACGTGCTTGTGAAAACAAGGGATTTGTGGATTGTGAGAGTTTCTACGAGCTGAACAAACAGGTGCCCGAGAGGGTTTTATTTATCGAACAAACTTGAATATTCCATCATATGAAAAGACAAAGACTTACCGCAGAGAACGGCAGGCCGATTGCCGACAATCAAAACATCCAGACCGCAGGAGTCCGTGGGCCGGTTTTGATGCAGGATCCATGGTATACTGAAAAGATTGCACATTTTGACCGCGAAGTCATACCCGAGAGGCGCATGCACGCCAAGGGTTCGGGCGCTTTCGGCACTTTTACCGTGACCAACGACATAAGCCGGTTCACGCGTGCGTCCATATTCTCGGAGATAGGCAAGAAGACGGAATGCCTTGTGAGGTTTTCCACCGTGGCCGGGGAGCGTGGAGCAGCCGATGCGGAAAGGGACATCCGCGGGTTCGCCATGAAATTCTATACCGACGAAGGTAACTGGGACTTGGTGGGCAACAATACTCCGGTCTTCTTCCTGCGTGATCCGTTGAAGTTTCCGGATCTTAATCATGCAATCAAACGTGATTCCAGAACCGGAATGCGAAGCCCGACAAACAACTGGGATTTCTGGACGCTCCTGCCGGAGGCGCTTCATCAGGTGACCATTACTATGTCGCCAAGGGGCATTCCCGCCTCGTTCCGTCACATGCATGGTTTTGGAAGCCATACCTATAGCTTTTATGACAAGGATAACAAACGCACGTGGGTCAAGTTCCATCTCAGGACGTTGCAGGGGATAAAGAATCTCACGGACGAAGAGGCCGAGAAGGTGATAGCCAAGGACAGGGAGTCACACCAGAGGGATCTTTTCGAGGCTATAGAGCGTGGTGACTACCCGCGTTGGCTGATGCAGGTGCAGCTGATGACCGAAGAGGAAGCCCGGAAATATCACATCAATCCTTTCGATCTTACTAAGGTGTGGTATCACAAGGATTTCCCGTTGCACGACGTGGGAATACTCGAACTTAACCGGAATCCGGAAAATTTCTTCGCGGAGATTGAACAGGCGGCATTCAACCCCATGAATGTCGTGGAAGGGATCGGCTTCTCTCCCGACAAGATGCTACAGGGGCGGTTGTTCTCATATGGCGACGCGCAGCGTTATCGTCTGGGTGTCAACAACAACCTCATACCGGTGAATCAGCCAAAATGCCCGTTCCATGCCTATCATCGCGACGGACAGATGCGCACGGACGGCAACTACGGAGCCACGTTGTCCTATGAGCCTAACAGTTTCGGGGAATGGCAGGATTCACCCGGGTTGAAAGAGCCTCCACTTGAGCTGCATGGTGCGGCCTACAACTACGATGAGCGCGAATATGATGACGACTATTACACTCAGCCGGGTAAGCTTTGGCGTCTTATGCCTCCTGAAGAGCAACAGTTGACATGCGAGAATACGGCCAGAGCCATGGAAGGGGTGCCATTATTCATAAAGCAGCGCCATGTGAGAGCATGCCATAACGCTGATCCCAGCTATGGAGCGAAACTTGCCGATGCCCTCGGGATCAGCCTTGAGGAGGCGCTTGTAGCGGAGGATCCGGCGCATCCGAAATGGGATAAGCGAAAGATGTATTGATCATAATACCCTATAAATGCCAACATGGCGTAGTGTCGCGGTTCCCAAGCGACACTACGCCATGTTGGCATTTGTAGGGTAATGTTGACAGATTAACTGTCAATTCAATAAATATGGTCTTCCTTGCTCAGTTCATCGTTCGTGATGGCGGGGGAGGTCATTTTGTGCCATACATATGCGATGTATCCTATTACTACAGGCAACAGTACGGTAACCCAAGCCATGACCTTAAGGGTGAAATAGCTTGATGAAGCATTGGTGATGAAGAGCGAGCTTTCGGGATGGGTGGTCGAGGGGAGGAAAGCGGTATTGTTGTATCCGCTGATGCAGAAAAGGGATGTCACGGCAAACACTACCCCGATGGCAACCCACCAGAAACCGTGGCGGAATTTGGTGTTGAAGGCGCTTGAAAGCACGCCGTAAAGCACCATCAATACGCCGATAAGGAATACGGCACCGATCCACCAGAGATCAACGAGATTGAAGAAGTATTTGTAGGGGACTTTTACAACCATGCCGTCAGCCATTCTGGAATATCCGTCGCTCGTAAAAAGCGCGAACAGGAACGCGAGGAACAGGAGCACGAAGATGGTGCCGTTGACCAACACGCGAAAACGGTTGCGTTTGTAGAAGTCGGTGCCGGTCACCTTGACGCTTTCGATGAAGAAAAGGGCACCCATGGTGCGTGCGAGGAAGTATACGGCGAATCCGAGCAGGAGGTTAGGGATGGCGAATATGACATCGAATCCGTGCGATGAGTTCCAGGTTGAGATAACCGGTGAATTGCCGTCAAGGATGCTGCCACGGGACACTTCGAAGTCTGCTCCGAAGAATTGCATCGCTACCGCCACACCGAGAAGGACGCAACCGATGAATCCGTTTATCCAAAGGAACGCATCGTAGGCAGCCGTGCCGAATACGTTTCCCGGTTTTGATCGGAATTCGTAGCTTACCGCCTGCAGTATGAAACTGACGAGGATGAGCATCCATAGCCAGTATGCGCCTCCGAAACTTGTGGAATAGTAGAGAGGGAAAGATGCGAAGAATGCACCTCCGAATGTTACGAGAGTGGTGAAGGTCAGTTCCCACTTTCTTCCGAGCGCGTTTACCAGCAACGACTTTCGGTTGGTGTCTGATTCGCTCCAGATCATGGTCTGTCCCCCCTGAACGAACAGCAGGAACACAAGCAGTCCTCCGAGGAGCGATATGACGAACCACCAATATATTTGTAATGCTTCCATATGTAAAGTCTCCATATTTTCGTTTTTATGTATTTGTCAGTCAGGCTTTCTTCGCTTGAGATTCGGTGCGGTCGTCATTGAGTATGTCGCGGCGGGTGGCTTTGGCTATTTCACGGATCATAATGCTTGCATCCGCGATAAGAAGGGCGGCAAACACCACGACGAACATCCAGAATGTCAGTTGCACGGACTGTGGGGATATGGCACTGATAGCGGCCTTGCATGGCAGAAGCCCTTCGATAGTCCATGGCTGCCGTCCCATCTCGGCGGTCACCCATCCGGCCTCGCTTACTACCCATACGATCGGAATGCTTATCAGACCCAGGAGGGTGACGATTTTCTTTTCAAGTATGTGCGGTTTGCGGTAGCTCAGTATGAGCATGGCGATGAAAAGCATAAGCAGGTATCCGCCTCCGATGACCATGATGCGGAACATATAGAAAGTAAGTGCCACCGGTGGCACTGCTTCATCCACGCTGTCAAGGTAGCCGTATCCGAAGAACGGGAAATCGACCATAAACTTTTCTTTTGCCGCCGCCATGGCCTGTGTGTCTCCCGCAGCACGTGCCTGGTCGTATATGCGCAGGTATTCCTGCGCCTGATGTCCGCGGGCTATGCGCTCGGCATAGCTGACGGTGTTTACCGTGTCACCCTCGGAATTGATGCTTATGCCGTCTATTATGTCGTTGATGCCCGGCACGAAACTGTCTGGATCGTGGTTGGCAAGTATTGACAGACCTTTCGGGATGCTGATTTCCCCAAGAAGCGCCGGTTTGTCGTCTGTGCGTTGCTTGTCAGGGTTTACGATACCGAAAGTCACGAGGCTTTGTCCTGTGGTACCGTTGTAGAGTCCCTCCATGGCGGCCAGTTTCATGGGTTGCACGCGGGCGACCTGCACGGCAGATCCGTCACCAGTCCACATGGTGAGCAGTATGCCGGCAAGTCCCACCCAAGATGCGATCTTCATGGATTCCTTTGCGAACTGCACGTTGCTCTTCCTCAACAGGAACCAGCAGCTGACCCCTATCACGAATGTGGCACCGAGAACCCATCCCGAGAGCACCGTATGGAAAAATTTGTTTACGGCGACCGGCGAGAATACAACATCGGTGAAAGACGACATCACATTGCGCATCTGTTCAGGGTCGAATTCCATCCCTACAGGATATTGCATCCATGCGTTCGCAACGAGGATCCAGTATGCCGACAAGCAGATGCCGATGGCCGTAAGCCAGGTAGCAGCGAGGTGGAAACCACGGCTGACGCGGTTCCAGCCGAAGAACATTACGGCGATGAATGTGGATTCGAGGAAGAATGCCTCAATGCCTTCTATGGCGAGCGGTGCGCCGAAAATATCGCCCACGAACCATGAATAGTTGCTCCAGTTGGTTCCGAACTCGAATTCGAGTATGATGCCTGTGGCGACTCCGCATGCGAAATTTATGCCGAAAAGGAGCATCCAGAATTTTGCCATGCGTTTCCACTGCACGTTGCCGGTCTTATACCAGATGCTTTCCATTATGCCCACTATGAGCGACAGTCCGATGCTGAGCGGCACAAAAATCCAATGTACGATCGCTGTCAGGGCGAATTGTGCCCTTGACCAGTCGACGGTGCTTAATAGTTCATCCATGATATGTCTGTTGATTTACTTGATGTTTCTCGTATAGTTCTTGGAGAGGTTATTCATGCGGTGTGAGTGCGGTGCGCACGGCCTGTGCGCGTTCGGTGTCGTTGTCGTAATTTTCCTGCAGGATGTCAGGGAAGAAGAACAGCTTGAATACCAGGAATATTACGGCGAGTTTGATTATGATCAGTATCCAGAGTTTGCGACCCACTGTCATGGAACGGAAACCGTCCACGTACATGCTCACCACCTTGTTTAGAAATCCATCTTTTTTCATTCTGTCTTATCGTCCCTCCAGGGCCTCCGGTTCATAACTTTTAGTTGCAAAGTTTGTACATTCTGAGTAACTTTGCCCTGCTTTTAGGGAAAGAGCGCCTAAATGAACCTTTCGAGGCAAAATTAATTAAACTTGTTTAATATTACAAAACAATTACAAATTTAATTCGTGAAAATTTTGCCTAGATGCGGGATGGCCTCTGTCCGGTAATGGCGAATAACTATATAAGAAGAGTATACAGCAATTATGGCAAACTGGTTTGAATGCAAAATCCGTTATGATAAGACTCAGGAAAACGGGTCGATAAAAAAAGTTACCGAGCCTTATCTTGTGGATGCCTTGAGCTTTACCGAGGCAGAAGCACGTATAATAGAGGAAATGACCCCCTTCATCAGCGGTGAAGTGGACGTAAACGCTGTAAAGCGCACTAAGATCTCGGAGATATTCTGGGATGACTCCGCAGACCGTTGGTTTCTGGTAAAAGTGGCTTTTATCACAATAGACGAGAAGACCGCAGTGGAAAAGAAATCCACGTCTTTGATTCTTGTGGCTGCAAATGATTTCAAGGGTGCATATGATGCCTTCATGGAAGGAATGAAGGGCACCATGGCCGACTTCGAGATCACGTCCATCGCGGAAACGCCGATAATGGATGTGTACCGCATCAAGACCGGGGACAAGCCTGCTGAAAAGAGCGCTGAATGATCTGAAGCAAATGGCTTGTATAGCAGAAAATCTTATGGCAGTCCGCTCCACCCTCCCTGAGGGGGTGGAGCTGGTGGCCGTCTCGAAGTTTCATCCCGCAGACGCTATTTCGGAGGCATATAAAGCCGGGCAGCGTCTGTTCGGTGAAAGCCGTGTCCAGGAGTTACAGGTGAAGGTGCCGTTGCTTCCGGACGATATCCGATGGCATTTCATAGGTCATCTCCAGACCAACAAGGTCAGGCAGCTCGTCAAGCTGCATCCGGCCATGATAGAAAGTGTTGACTCTTTAAGGCTGCTTGATGCAATCGACAATGAGGCAGCCAGGTCGGGTATCGTGCAGAATGTCTTGTTGCAGGTGCATGTGGCACAGGAGGAGACAAAGTTCGGTTTCACGCCTCAGGAACTGAGGACATATTTTTCAGAAAGACGGTTCGAGACGCTTAAGGCCACGCACATATGCGGGCTGATGGGCATGGCCTCAAACACAGATGACGATGCCAGGGTGGCTGCGGATTTTGAGGCTATTGCATCCTTGCGCAGTGAAATAATGGCTCAATGTCCCGATCTGCGTGGATTTGACGTGCTCAGCATGGGTATGAGCCATGATTACCGGCTTGCGATCAAGGCCGGCAGCACTCATGTGCGTGTCGGTACCGCCATTTTCGGCGATAGGATGGTGTGTCATAACGGCTCATCTGGGTCGTCGCTTGAAGGGTTCGGTCTCGGTCATTGACCTAAGTCAACTCCCGTCGACCTCACCTTCAAGCTCCTACCATCTGAACCATTCTGACAACACCATCACCATCCGGACACAAAAAAGGCGATATGTCAATTTGACGTACCGCCATGATCAGGACAAAGAGATGAAAATATTTTGTGCCAAGCGAAAAATTTGTTTAAATTTGCAAATCCGCAATAGTGAGTTGACACAGACTCTCTTTTGAAAAATTTCTCATGTTGTTCGGATCCCATGACAGTATAAAGATCAGAAAACAAATTATTATAAAACTATAATTACCTTAAAATCAAGTAAATTGCTATGAATCAAGTAAAATCTAGCTCTAATGGGCGCTTGATAGCGATCATCGCGATGTTTTTCCTATTTGCGATGATCTCGTTCGTGACCAACCTTGCCGCTCCTATCGGTACCATATGGGGCTATAAGTTCGAGGGCAATTCCACCCTCGGAATGATGGGCAACATGATGAACTTCCTCGCCTATCTCTTTATGGGTATACCGGCCGGTAACCTGTTGGTTAAGATCGGTTACAAGAAAACAGCCCTTTGGGCGATGGCCATAGGATTCGTAGGTCTTTTCATTCAGTGGCTCTCCAGTGTGGTAGGTGCTGACGTTAACCTGTTCGAGATGACCTCCGCAGAGACATTGCAGACTGTCCAGGTACCTCTGAACTTCATCATATACCTCCTCGGAGCTTTCATCTGCGGTTTCTGCGTGTGCATGCTCAACACGGTTGTAAATCCCATGCTTAACCTTCTCGGTGGTGGTGGTAACAAGGGCAACCAGCTCATCCAGACAGGTGGCTCGCTCAACTCGCTCTCTGCAACCCTTACTCCGTTCTTCGTCGGAGCTTTGATTGGCGCCCTCAGCCCTGATACCGCCATGTCAAGCGTGGCTCCGCTCCTTTGGATCGCAATGGGTGTATTCGCTGTAGCTTTCGTCATCATCTCCTTCGTGGCTATTCCCGAACCGAACCTCACCAAGTCCGGCAAGAAGGTGAAATATGCACATTCTCCATGGAACTTCCGTCACCTTGTGCTTGGCGTTGTCGGCATCTTCTTCTATGTAGGCATAGAGGTAGGTATCCCCGCAACTCTCAACTTCTATCTGGCAGACCAGAGTGCAAACGGAGCGGGTGTAGTCGGTGAGGCATCCGCCATAGCAGGTGCGATCGTGGCTATCTATTGGCTTCTCATGCTTGTCGGCCGTTTCTGCTCTTCCATTATCAGCGGCGCGGTGTCCACTCGTGCGCAGATCATAACCGTATCCACAGTTGCAATCATACTTGTAGTGGCAGCCATAGTAATCCCCAAGACAGTCACCCTTCCCGTTCCGGAATTCATCTATGCCGGTGGAGCACAGGTGCCTGTAAGCGCATTCCTGCTTGTAGTCTGCGGTCTCTGCACATCAGTGATGTGGGGTGGCATCTTCAACCTCGCAGTCGAGGGTCTTGGCAAGTATACAGCCCAGGCATCCGGCATCTTCATGATGATGGTAGTAGGTGGCGGCATCATGCCTCTTATCCAGAGCTACATCGCCGGTGTTGCCGGTTACATGGCTTCATACTGGCTCATCGTTGCGATGCTCGCTTACCTCCTGTTCTATGGCGTAAGCGGTTCCAAGAACGTGAACAAGGACATCCCCGTGGACGATGCCGTTGAGGATGCCCTGTAAATGAAGTATTGAAATTATCCCTTGGCCATTAAGGGATAACAATTGATATGACCCGCCTCCAGTGCCGTCGGGCACGGGAGGTGGGTTTCAAAGAAAAATACCGAGGGCGAGTTTACATGCTTGCGTTCACCGGTACCCGGACATATGCAACGTACAACATTCAGATAACAGTAACAATTCAACAACCCAAATGAACACCGACGTAATCAACAAGGCGGCAGATACCATACGCGTACTCTCCGCTGCAATGGTTGAAAAAGCCAAGTCAGGACATCCCGGTGGCGCCATGGGTGGCGCCGATTTCGTGAATGTGCTTTATTCGCAGTTCCTTGTTACGGATCCGGATGATCCCACATGGATAGCTCGCGACCGTTTCTTCCTTGACCCGGGTCATATGTCGCCCATGCTTTACAGTGTATTGGCTCTTACGGGCAAATATACCGTGGATGAGCTTCAGCAACTCCGTCAATGGGGTAGTCCGTGTCCGGGTCATCCGGAGCTGCATGTGGAGCGTGGCATAGAGAATACTTCCGGGCCGCTGGGCCAGGGGCATACCATGGCTGTGGGATGTGCCATTGCCGAGCGTTTCCTGCAGGCTCGTTTCGGTGACGTGGTTGCGCATAAGACCTATGCCTTTATCTCAGACGGAGGCATCCAGGAGGAAATTTCGCAGGGCGCAGGGCGTATTGCCGGTTTTCTCGGGCTGTCCAACCTGATAATGTTCTATGACAGCAACAAAGTGCAGCTTTCAACGGACGTGGATGCCGTAGACAAGGAAGATGTGGCCATGAAATATCGTGCCTGGGGATGGAATGTGCTGGAAATCGACGGCACGGATCCGGTAGCCATTGCCGATGCGCTTGGCAAGGCTATTGCCGAGACTTCCCGTCCGACGATCATAATCGGCCATACCATCATGGGGCGTGGTGCCGTGACCGCTACCGGTGAGAATTTCGAAGGGAAATACTCCACCCACGGTCAGCCTTTGAGCAAGTCGGGTGCAGATTACGCCAAGACCATAGAGAATCTCGGTGCGGATCCTGCAAACCCATGGCTGATTCCTGCTGAAGTGGAGAAACTGTACGCCGATCGCAACGAGGAATTGAGGAAGATATGCGCTCAACGCCATAGCGTTGAGGCTGAGTGGGCAAAGGCGAATCCTGAACAGGCTCGTCAGTTGGACGATTTCATCAACGGCAAGCTACCTCAGATAGACTATTCCGCCATAGTCCAGAAGGAGAACAGTGCGACGCGTGCCGGTTCAGCCGCTGTGCTTGACGTGCTGGCTCAGAAAGTGAAGAACATGATCGTGAGCAGTGCCGACCTTGCAAACTCTGACAAGACCGACGCTTTCCTCAAGCATACCACGGCGTTCGTAAACGGCGACTTCTCGGGGGCGTTCCTCCATGCCGGTGTCAGCGAGCTTACGATGGCTGCCATCATGAACGGTATCGCGCTGCACGGCGGCCTGATCGCCGCTTGCGGCACTTTCTTTGTGTTCTCTGACTATATGAAACCGGCCATCCGCATGTCGGCTCTCATGGAATTGCCTGTAAAGTATATCTGGACGCATGATGCGTTCCGCGTGGGTGAGGACGGCCCGACACATGAACCGGTGGAACAGGAAGCACAGATCCGCCTCATGGAGGAGCTAAGAAACCTTTCCGGTGTACCTTCTATGCTTGTGTTGCGTCCTGCGGATTCAGTGGAGACATCCGTGGCGTGGGATATGGCGATGGAGAACGACAAGACTCCTACTGCTCTGATCCTTACCCGTCAGGATGTAAGGCAGTTGCCGGCTGCAACGGGCGATCGTTACCAGGAAGCTCAGGGTGCGCGTATGGGTGGATATACGGTAATGGATACGCCTCATCCAAAGGTCGTACTTGTGGGCAACGGCTCTGAGGTATCGCTTCTGTGCGAAGTGGCAACTCTTCTGGAAGCCGGAGAAATTCCTTGCAGGGTGGTTTCCGTGCCTTCCATAGGTCTGTTTGAGCAACAGGACAAGGAATATCGCGAAAGTGTGATCCCGACTGCCGGTGTGCCCGTGTTCGGGCTTACATCAGGTCTTCCTTCGACCTTGCGTGGTGTTGTCGGCTCCAATGGAAAGGTATTCGGCCTTGACCACTTCGGTGCCTCCGCACCGTATCAGGTTCTTGATGAGAAATTCGGTTTCACCGCTCAGAATGTAGTGGAGCAGGTGCTGAAATTCATCGGTAAGTAAGAATTATGTCAGGTGCCTGAACGCAGGTGCCTTATGCGACCATGCGGCATGCATCAATCGAAAGGTGCATGCCGCATGGTAATATGAGGCGATTGTTAAAATTGCCGGATGATGGATCAGGGTTGAACTCATTTGACGAAAATATGGTTATAGAAGTATAACTCATGTGAAAATCGGTTCCTAACTCTCTGGAGATATCTGGTTTTGCATGGTCTAATGTAAATTTTCACCTTGAAATGTAAATTTATTAAAAAAAATTCTATAACTTTACACCGCAATTTGCACTTATCCTGTGATATGGATGAGGTATAGGCAGGAAATCAATCCGTTAGCATAATGCAACGTCGTGGATTCTCCGTCTGTCAGGGTGCAGAAGGCAGAAATAAATAAAAAACTTTCATATATATCAACAAAACGTTTTTACTTTATCTATGAAAAAGAGTTCAATTTTGGCATTGGGCTTCGCTATGCTGGCAGGCAGCGCGTTTGCTCAGAATGCTCAGGAAGTTACCTACGTGGAGGATCCCTCTCAGGGCTACCTGTTCAACAAGTTTTCCAGCAACTGGTTTATCCAGGCCGAGGGTGGTGTAGCAATGGGCTTCACTCCTGCTGACGTGCATCGTAAAGTTGGTGACCGTTTCGCACCTGCTGCTTCACTTTATGTAGGCAAATGGTTCTCTCCGATTCTGGGAGGCCGTATCGGTGCTGACTTCGTGTCCGTTAAAGGTCTTGCAAAACATGGCGATATTAACGGTTACGGCGTTCTCACATGGGATAATACCGTAGACGGTTACTATAAGTCAAAAGTAAACTACGCAGGCCCTACGTTTGATGTGATGTTGAGCCTTACCAACTGGTGGTGCGGCTACAAGCCCAATCGCGTTTACAATGCATATATCTATGCCGGCGGTGGTCTCTACTGGGCTTTTGGCAGGGAGAAGGCTACAGCTGATCACAAGTGGGAGAACATGAAGGACCGCACTATCACAATCCGTGCCGGTCTTACTCAGGACTTCAACATCAGCCGTCACTTCGCTCTTGGTCTTGACCTGCGTGCGGTAGCTATGGATAACAGCATAGATCGTGACGGTCTCACAACTGTAGTAGGTGAAGCTCTCCTTACAGCTACTTTCAAGCTCGGCCAGAGCGACTGGAAGGCTCCTATCGTTCCCGTATGCCCCCCTGCAGAGAACTGCGACGAATATCGCGCACGTCTTCAGGCTGCTGACGCACGTATCGCCGACCTCGAAAGCCAGCTCAAGGCTTGCCTCGCACGTCCCGTAGAGAAGCAGGTTGTAACAAAGGCTCCTCTTGCAACTATCTACTATCCTTGCAACGTTTACCGTCTGACTTCGGTTGACCGCAAGGTTCTCCAGAGCGTTGCCAATGTGATGAAGGCTGACAACAAGAAGTACACCCTCACCGGTTGGGCCGACAACTATACCGGTACAGACGCAATCAACACACGTCTTCGCAAGAACCGTGTTGAGACTGTCAAGAACCAGCTCGTTCGTTACGGTGTGAGCGAAAGCCAGCTCAACGCTACTACCAACAACGGCAACCGCGTAGACCTCGGTGACAAGTGCCTTACACTTGACCGTTGCGTGACTATCGAAGCTGAATAATATCGGCAAACGATAATGATAAAGCCGGCTTTAGCCGGCATTCCTTCAGCGCCCGCTGTATATGCAGCGGGCGCTGATTTCAATTATCCGGGTTCATGATATGTATAATCGAATAATTTATGTAATAATATGCATGTTTCTGGCATGCATGCTGCATTCCTGCAGCAACACGAAAGTGTCCAATGGTGGGACGAGTGTGGATAAAGACAGCCTTTTGGTGGCACTTCACGAGGTAGTGGATGAGCAGCCCGGGCAATTCGGCATTGCGGTAATCATTGACAATAATGACACGATAGTGCTGAACAATTCATCGGACTATCCGATGATGAGCATGTTCAAGCTCCATGAGGCTCTTGCTGTCTGCCACAGACTTGACATGAAGTCTGCCGATCTGGACACGGTTCTCGAACTCAGGCGCAGCGAACTTGATGCGGAAACCTGGAGTCCGATGCTCAAGGAGCATGTAGGCGAGAGTTTCCGGCTTACGGCAGGTGAACTGATAGATTATATCCTGGTTTGCAGTGACAACAATGCGAGCAACTTCCTGTTCGATCAAATAATATCTGCACCAGAGACTGACGCATGCATACATGAAATGTTGCCGGGAAGCGATTTTGCCATAAAGCATAGGGAGGCGGATATGAAGGCCGAAATAGGGAAGAGCTACGAAAATCGTACGTCGCCTCTTGCATATGCCATGTTGGTAAATCGGTTGTTTACCGACAGCCTGGTGTCTGTTTCCAAGCAGGAACATGTGAAGCGCGGCATGCGCAATTGCGATACCGGCATGCCGCGTATTGCAGCCGGGTTGCCTGATGTGCCGGATATTGTCTTTTCGCATCGTACCGGTTCGGGATATGTAAATGATCATGGAGAGGTGATTGCCGTAAACGACGGAGGATATGTGGAGCTGCCTTCGGGCAAGAAATACACGGTTGTCGTGTTTGTAAGGGATTTCGGAGGGGAACAGGAGGAAGCCGAGCAGATTATCTCCCGGATCTCCAGTGCTGTTTATGAGTATGTAGATAACTCTTTTTAGAATGTTCCAACGTATGTGTGCGGATTTGAATGTGTTTGAGACGGAACGCCTGATACTGCGCAAATGGTCTGAGAGGGATATAGAGCCATTTGTGGAGATGAATGGTGATAAGGAGGTTATGGCGCATTTCCCGCGTCCTCTATCTTATGACGAGACTGTAGGTTTCTATGACCGTATAATAAAGGAATTTGATGAATTCGGGTTCGGTTTGTATGCGGTAGAGCGTAAGAGCGATGGACGGTTCATCGGTTATGTGGGGTTTCACAGGTTTGCCTTTGATGCGCCTTTTTCCCCCGGTGTTGAGATCGGTTGGAGGCTTGGCCATGAATACTGGAATAACGGGTATGCCACCGAGGCCGCTTTTGGATGTCTGTCCTATGCCCGTAAAACGGGATTGATCAGCGGGTCGGTATATTCGTTCACGGCAGTCTGCAACCGCCGTTCACAGCGGGTGATGCAAAAGATCGGCATGGAGTACGCCGGTACATTCCCGCATCCGGCGCTTCCGGATGGTGATCCGTTGAAGGAGCATGTACTGTATCGGATAGTCCTATGATGAGCGGTGGTAACAGGGGGTTAAGCTCAGCGATCGGCTGGCAGGAGAGGTCTTAGAGCTTCTGGCGCGCCTGACGTTCCTATGGCTTGAGCTTCATAGTCGCCATACCAGTATGTGGTGGTGGAGTAGTCAACGTAACCGCTGTCCCATCCGAGCATTTCGATGTCAAACTTGAAAGTGCTTTCAAAGGGGATGGCATCCAGATGGCGGGTGCGGTAAAAGGCGTTATAGCCGTGGGATGTCTCCAGATCTGCGCGTGGAGCGCCTCCGAAAGGAGTATGGAAGGGATAGACCGGTGCCCATGAGCTGTTGTAGTAGTCCTCCGTGCCTGTGCCGAAGTGGGATGGGAACCGGTCGTTGTCAACCCATATCTTTTCGTCGCCTTCTCCGTACCATCGTGGTGCGTGGTTGAAGAGCGAAAGCAGGTCTCCCTTGTATATACCTCTGCCATGAATTGTCGCGAAATTCCAGTCGGAGCATTTTTCATCCTCGTCGTAATTGTTGTGGATGTAGATGTGATCCTGTTGCCGCCAAGAGGCATGGAAGTAGAGCGACCTATCGTCCCATTTCAGGTGCGACACTTTAACTGCAACCTCTACGTTTACCTCCCCGCCAGAGAGATTATGAAGTTTAAGGGAGCCTTTCTTTTTGTATGGCATCAGCCATCGGCTCGTGATATTGCCGTTCCCGTCTGAAGATAGATACCAGCTTTCCACGGCAGGTGCTCCCATGCCGCCTCCCGAGTAATCGCCCAATGGCACCCATATGGTCTGTTTCTTGTCGAACTCGGCCTTGAAAATCAGTTGCCGCATGACAGTTGCGTAGGCATCGGGATTATCCGTGGATACGGAAAACCGGATCTCGTATATGGCATTGTTGCCTTTGGGAAGGTTGATGCACAGTGAGTCGCCCGGTGTTATGGCCTTTCGTGCGGAAACGGTCTTTAACGGCCTGTCTGACCGGACGGATGGTTTGAGGAGAGCTTCATTGACGGATGACAGCTTTTTGCGTGATTTCTCCAATGTCTCGGTGGAGAATGTCTGTACTGTCACATTTTCAGGATATTTGCGGAAATTGATGTGATAGTACTTGGGGGTGGGATTTACGCCCGGTGCGTCCTCGAATGTTATCTTGCAGCTTTTCGCATAGGGTATTGGCAGGAACGATGTGTTTCCACCTTTGCCGTCGGGAGTATAGCTCGTATGAGCCATTACGAGGCCGTTTTTTATCTCAGGGTAATCCAGGCACATGAGGTCGTAGGCAGGGATAACCAGTCCCGGTGTCTTGTTCCCATCGAAGTAAAAGCGCCATGTGCCTCGTTTGTCAAGGGTGGTGATCCATATTCGGGTTATCGCGCCGGGGCCTGTCTCGTCAAACATGACCTTTTCAATATGTCCGTTGACGGTGTCTATCCGTTCGATGCCGAATCCGTCGTTGTTGGCAAACCATCCTTGGGTTTCCGGTGAGACAGATCGTCTGTCGTAACTGCTTACTTGCCCTGAGATGTATGATGGTTCGGGTAGGCGTGCTTGCTGTTCCGCTGATACCATCTCGTCAAGCAGACTTTCCAGGGTTACCTGATACGTGTTTCCGGATCGGGCTGTTTGGGCGGATAGCGAAAGCGCCAATAGCAGCGTGGCAAATATGGATGTCCTTTTCATGGCAATTTCATTTTATGGATTTTTCTATGGCAAAGATAGTGGTTTGAGGACGCCCGTACCTATCACAAATGTTGCATTTGTTGTTATTTGCCGGTGAAATTCCATCTTTTGATCTCTTTCCCTTCCCGATCCTTTGTGGTGAGTGTCATATGGGTGTCGTCGGCATGTAGGATAGCTGCTTCCTTGTTCGAATTGATGAGAATCGGGAATTGCGCTCCGTCCGTTCCGCTTTCAAGGAAATAGTGGTGATGGAGATGCCCGCACAGCATCAGGTCTATTCCGGCTGAATTCAGTATGGGTAGGAAAAGTTGCTTGACATGCATCGGCCCATGCCATTTGTCCTGTACGGGTGGCACATGCATGACGGCTATGCGGTATTTGGCCGATTTGAATTCCTCAGTCTTGACGATGTCGGCGAGCCATTCAGCCTCATCGCGCCTGTAGTTGTCAAAGAATGCCGTGCGGGAGTATTCTATGTCGCTGTCAGGCTTGTCTTCTCCTCCATCAAGTACTATGAAAAAAACGGGGCCTTTACTGAAAGCGTAATATGGCTTTCCTGTGGAGGTAGGGAAGTAGTCCATGTATTTTCCGGCCCATTGGCCGCGTGTCTCATGATTCCCACGTGCCATGTAGAATGGGATCTCGGATGCAAACAGGTCGCATGAACGGTTCAGGAATCCATCAAAGACCTGTTGTTCGCTGTCCATGTAGCTTACCATGTCCCCGTTGAAGAAAACGAAATCGGTGTTATCTTTCCCGACCCCCGCAAGAAGATCGGAAAGTAGCTCGTTGTCCCCGTGGATATCATTGACTATCACTGCGTCCAATACGGTTTTACACTTGTCCGTGGTTCTGAATTCGAGCGGGGCTTTCCGGTATACGTCCGTAGAGGCTACTCCGCCATAATTGACATGATGCGAGGTCTGGTCGAGCACTTCTTCGGAGAATATACGGTAACGGTATTTTGTTCCCGGTTCAAGGTTGGTGATATGCACTTTGTGTAGGGTGCCGGTCAGTGCACGTCCGAGGTCGGTGGCGTAATGCCTTGGACGCTCGGTGGTGTAAAAGTTCGTATCATCGTCGGGGGCTATCTCAACCCATGCTGTGGCGTTCTTGTCTGTGCGCCATATGATTGTAGCCTCGTTTTCGCCGACATTTTGAATGTAGGGGCCTGAGATGATTTCTATCGCGGCGGCATCGCCCGCACACAACGCCAATGCGATGATTGAGAGAAGGATTTTGATTCTTTGATACATGGGATTATAGGTATTAGAGTGTCGGTGTAACTTCCGATTTAAGGATGTGCGGTCTCTTATCTGCGGTTGCGGTGGGTAATGCGCTTTTTCAGTTGGTTTAGATGCTGTAGGCGTGAGCGTACGGCGAGCCATAAAGGTGAGGCTGTAGTGACTATATCCGATCCCAGGGGATCCGAGAAGGTGAATGGAGCCGGTTCGGCGCCGAATTGTTCGGGATATATTATGCACAGGTTGTTGCTATTGCAATTGCGCTGTAGGAAGATTGAGTTTTCGACCTGTTCAGACGAGTAGCTGACCGAATTTGGCCTGGCTCCTATGACCACGAAAAGATCGTCCTCAAGCACTCTGTTGGCAAGCAGCACGAAGTCGTCCTTGTCGGCGAGTGTGCGGTATTCGTGGCGTATGCCGAGGGCTTCGTGTCGTATTATTCCGCGTATGGCGCCCTGTTGGCGCTCGGGTGTGCAGAATATGATGCGGCATCCTATCTCGGCGGCGAGATGACCCAGGGATATGACCCAGTCACGGAAGCCGGTTTCGTATTCGGCTTTTTCCGGTGAGCAGACGACTATGCGGGTGACCGTGTTGACCGGTATATAGCAGCGTGATATCACCACCATGCGGTTGGTGCCTCTAAGCAGTTGCTCTATCTTGGCTCCGAGGAAGGTGTCTATTACCGTGGCTTTACGGTGCATGCCCAGGATGACGCGGCTTATGTCGCGTTCCTGCATGGTGTTGAGTATGCCTGTCACGGTGTTGATGTCAAACCGTTCAATGGGTGTGACGGCAGTGTCCGCTCCCGAGGCTGCATCCATGGCAAGTTTCAGGGAGTTCTGTCCCATGTTTTTCGAGGAGGTGGAGTTGTCGTTGCGCACATGAAGGGCATATATCCTGTCTGCGTTCAACCCTGTGCGTCTGCGGCGCATGAATAGCGCCAGCTCCATAAGCGCCGATGATGTGATGGGATTGGCTACGGGTATGAGGACGTTTACCGTTGAGGCATCGTCGCGGGAGTTTTCGGGGCGATCCTCAAGCATGCGGATTTTTATCCTGGAGGCGGCTTGTGAAGTGACTATCGGGGCTATTGCGCAGGTCACGAGTATGACAAGAACGGTGCCATTCAGTATGGTCTCTCCCATCATGCGGGTGCCGTCTGGCAGGATCATGTTGTAACCTATGGTCACCACGGCGAGGGCTACTGCGGTGTGTGCTGTGGTTAGGCCGAACATCATGCGTCTGTCTGCTGCTTGCATGCGGTATGCGAGTTGTGCTATCCAGGCGGCGATCCATTTGCTGAGCAGGGCTACGATCAGCATGACGGAGGCTACTGCAAGGGTATTACCCTTCATTATGACGCTTAGGTTGATCATCATGCCCACTCCTATGAGGAAGTAGGGGATGAACAGCGCGTTTCCGACGAATTCGATGCTGTTCATCAGCGGGGAATTTGCGGGGATGTAGCGGTTAAGCACGAGACCGGCAAAGAAGGCACCGAGCACGGGTTCCAAACCGATAGCTCCTGCGACCCATGCCGACAGGAATACCATTACGAGGACGAATACGTACTGGGTGACTTTTTCGCTGTATTGCTTGAAGAAACGTCGGGTGATGCGTGGATAGGCATATAGGACTGCTATGCAGTATAGTGAGAGTTTGCCGAAAAGCCACAGTATGCCTGAGGACTGGAATGTGCCGGTGTCAAAGATGTTAACCGCACCGGCGAGAACAAGAAGCGCGCCTACGACTGCGATTATTGTGCCGACGACGGATATGAGCACTGCCGGTGCCTTGGTAATGCCGAAACGGGCGGCTACGGGATATGCGATGAGAGTGTGGGAGGCATACATCGAAGCCAGAAGGAAGGATGTGAGCCAACTGAGTTGTAGAATGTAGACGCTTGCCAGTACTCCCATGGCCATTGGGATGAAGAATGTCAGCAGCCCGAACCATACGCCCTTGCGTATGTTTTTACGCAGGTGGTACATGTCTATCTCCAGACCGGCGAGGAACATCAGGTAAAGCAATCCCACCTGTCCGAAGATGGTGAACGAGCTGTCACGGTCAAGGATGTCAAGCCCGTACGGCCCGACGACAACGCCGGCCACAATCATGCCGATTATGTGGGGAATCTTGAGCTTGTTGAGGATCACCGGTGCAAGCAGGATGATTGCCATCACAATCAGGAAGATTGCGACAGGATCGGTTACCAGGGCTGTTGCACAGGTCGGCACGGTTGGCTACTTGTTTGGATGTTCAAGGATGTAGCGGGCTATCTGGACGGCATTCAGGGCGGCTCCCTTGCGGATCTGGTCGCCGACAACCCAGAAGGTCAGTCCGTTGGGGTCGGCGATGTCCTTGCGTATGCGCCCTACGTATACCGGATCGTGATCGGCGATGTCAAGGGGCATCGGATAGATCTTTTCGGCGGGGTTATCAAGCACGACTATTCCGGGTGCCTGTTCAAGGGCTGTGCGTGCCTCTTCGGGAGAGATGGGGCGTTCGGTTTCGATCCAGATGGCTTCGGAATGAGCACGCAGCACCGGCACACGCACGCACATGGCGCTTACGCTCATTTCAGGGGCATGCATGATCTTGCGCGTCTCGTTGAACATCTTCATCTCTTCCTTGGTATAGCCGTTGTCGGTGAAGACGTCGATGTGCGGGATGACGTTGTAGGCAAGCTGTGCCGAGAACTTTTCCACCACGGGTTTCTCGCCGCGTGTGATCTGTTCGTACTGGTTGGCGAGTTCCTGCATGGCGCTGGCTCCTGCTCCACTGGCTGCCTGGTATGTGGCAACATGGACGCGACGGATGGGGGAGAGGTCGTGGAGCGGCTTCAATGCCACTACCATTTGTATGGTGGTGCAGTTGGGGTTTCCGATTATCCGGCGTGGAGCGTCAAGGGCATCAGCTCCATTGACTTCCGGGACAACGAGAGGCACGTCGGGATCCATGCGGAATGCGCTGGAGTTGTCTATCATTAGCGCTCCGTGGCGTGTGATCAGTTCGGCGTATTCGCGTGAGGTGCTTGCTCCGGCTGATGTGAAGACGATATCAATGCCGCTGAAGTCTGACTGTGGGGTGAGTTCCTCAATGACGATTTCTTTCCCGCGGAACGGATAGGAGGTTCCGGCGCTGCGTGAGGATCCGAACAGTCGCAGGTTGTCAACCGGGAAATCTGTTTGTGTTAGAACTTTAAGTAGTTCCTGTCCCACGGCGCCGCTCGCGCCTACTATGGCTATGTTCATATGAGATGGCAGTCTGATGAGTTTTTATGATTGATGAGATGGATGCCGGATTGGCGGTGTCATTCCATGCATCTTTTTCCGACTGCAAAAATACGAATTTTTCATCCAACATTCAATATGGCTGCCCTGTTTTGTGGCAGCCATATCGGGTGTCGGTGGTATTAGTGCCGGGTAACGGGGTTAAGGACGGCCGCGAAACCTCCGTTGCGTGCCAACTTCACTTCCATGGTACCGGTGCTGTTGACCGTATTGGTCTTGTGACGATAATCCATAGCCTGGCGATGGGCATTAGGGCCATCCTCAAATGAGGTAATGGTGTAGTCTGTGCCTGGTGACAGGAAGTCGAGTGGGATTGAGAAAGAACGATGCTTTTCTTTCCCGTTTGTGATTCCTCCGACATACCACTTATCTCCATTCCGTTTTGCAACGAAGACGTATTCTCCTGTTTTTGAAGGAAGTGCTCGCGTCTCATCCCAGGTTACAGGTACGGAGGTGATGAACTCGGTGCAGTCGGGATTCTTGTAATACAGTGTCGGGTTGTCGGCAAGCATCTGTATGCCGCTTTCAAACAGTATGAAAAGAGCCATCTGGTAGGCGCGTGTGCCTATCGCTGCAGAATTGGGACGCTCAGAGCGGTAGCACTCAGGCTGCATGCTTATCATTGCTCCGGGAGTATAGTCCATCGGGCCTACGGCATTGCGTATGAGAGGGTAATAGACTGAATTGTCGGGGGTGCAGCCTCCCATCTGTTCCATGCCGAGTACGCCTTCGTATGAAAGCAGGTTGGGATATTTGTGTTCGAGGCCGGAGGGCTTGAAGGCTCCGTGGAAGTCTATAAGGAGATGGTGCGTGGCGGCTTCGCGGCATACGCGTTCGTAGAAGTCTACCATCCATTGGTCGCTGCGATCCATGAAGTCAATCTTAAGCCCTTTTACGCCCCAGTCCGAGAAGGTTTTGAAGAGGTCGAAGTTGTTTTCCACAGTCAGCCATGTCAGCCATAGGAATACACCGACGCCTTTCTCTTTTCCGTACCTTACGATTTCGTGGACGTTTACCTCGGGATTGGGGGGTGTAAGGGTCACGCGTGCTCATAGCCCAACCCTCGTCCATTATTATGTAGGGGATGTTGTTGCGTGATGCAAAGTCAATGAAGTATTTATAGGTGTCCATGTTGAATCCCGACTCGAAGTCTACGTCTTCTCCATAGGGGGTGGCTCCGTTCCACCATTCCCAGCTTGCGGTGCCGGGACGTATCCATGAGGTATCCTCTATCTCAGACGGGGCGGCAAGCTGGCATACGAGTGTCTGCTCCATAATGTCGGCAGGGGAACCTATTGCGACGAAGCGCCAGGGATACATGCGGTTGCGGGTGGTGGAGGCGATGTAGGGGGCTTCCTGCAGTATTTTTACGCTGCGGTCTCCGTCGTCGCCGAATGCAGTCGGCACACGGGGAAAGACTGCGCAGAAGGAGTTGCCCGGTGTGCCTTTGAGGAACATGCAGGGGTAGTCGGAGAGGTCGCTTTCGGAGAAAAGCATGAGTGTGCCGTCTTCATTTTCCATAAGTGCCGGGAGGGTGGCCATTCGATCGGTATATTTCCATTCTGCAAGTGGGATATGGGAATAGGCTTCTTCGTATGCGGTCTTGAATCCCCACGGCTGCTGTATATGGGCGGTGGCGGGATTGGCCAAGGTCACGTTGTATACTTCATCGAGGATGTTGACGTTACCCTTGCCGGATGTCACGAATCTATGTGCCACTCCGTCGTCGAACACGCGGAATTCCACGGCATATCCGTCGTCGAACTGCATGGTGGCCGAGTTGTAGCGATTGGATATTGAGGAGTGCTTTATCGGGACTGCCGGTGTGATGGTCTCGTTGACTGATTGTCGGGTCGTCTTTTTTAGTGATGGTTTTACTCCCATGACAGCTGCTCCTTCGGGTGAGAGGGCTATGCTGATGCGCTTGATTAGCAGCTTGCCATCCTTGGATACGGAATAGCAGATGGAGTCGTTGATCTCTACCGACATTTCGACGGAGCCGTCAGGAGATTGGATACGTGTGGGGGCGGCTATGGCTGTAAACGGGAGAATGAGAGCCGTGACGATGTGGCAGAGGTGCGTGATTGTTAGTTTCATCAATTTGGTTATGTGTTATTTTATAATCTTTCGTACGACAGGCAGAACGGTCGCTTCCATTATCTCATAGCCCGCTTCGGTGGGGTGTACGCCGTCTTTTGAGTATTTTTTTGAGAGGCTTTTGCCATCTGACGCCACGAGGGGTGAGAAATAGTTGACGAACGGTATCTTGTTTTTGTGTGCATAGTCTTCCAACCGGCTGTTGAGGCTTTTTATCTTTTCCGGAGCGTCGGTAATGGAGGGATTCCATCCGAATCCTGCTGCCGGAAGCACGGTTGTGAGTATGACTTTTATGCCATTGGCTCTGGCAAGCTCCACCATTGAAACTATGTTTCCGAAGGTGCGATCTTCATTGTAGGCGTGGGTGTTTTCGGCAACGTCGTTTGTGCCGGCGTTGATGACCACGGCACGGGGATGGAGGTTTATGACATCTTCACGGAAACGGGACAGGAACTGGTATGAGGTCTGGCCGGATATGCCACGTCCTGTAAAATCATTGTCGGAAAAAAACGATGGGCGCATTGATGCCCAATTGTCGGTTATCGAGTTGCCTAGGAATACGACTAAACGTTTAGATGGGGTTTGTGAGCAGAGTTCCTTGTTGGCCCGTTCGTATCTCGCAAAATGCGCCCAGTCATGTTTTTCTCCTACCATGGAGAATGTGCCTATGGCAGTGGACGCTGTTAGGATCAATAGTAATCGTTTGATCATGGTGATATATAGTTGTTTAAGGTTTTAAAAATGTGACCTGTCTTTTTTCAGGTGCAAAAGGCGCGTCGTTTGCCGTCTCCCGGAAAGTGGTTTCGGCTGGATGTCTTGAAAATCGGGTCTTCAAGGACGCATATGCAAAATTAGCAATTTAATACAAGTTGCAGAAATAATTTATGTCGTTGTCATAAGTTTTCGGGCGTTTTTGGTCAAAGATGAGAATATATGGTTACTATGTATTGGGATTTTCATAAAGAATGCCCTTGTGCATGCTTTGTTAGTGTGAATTTGTATTAGCTTGATTGCTAAATTGCTATGTTGTGTGTTGGTCGCATTTAAAAGACTGGTGCGACAATTGGTGTGAATTTTCAATCGTCAAAATTTGGCAGTTACAAAAATAGTTCCTAACTTTGCATCGCTGAAACGGAAAAGGTTGTTCTTCTCCAAGTTTCGCAAATCTGGTGCCATAGCTCAGTTGGTAGAGCAAAGGACTGAAAATCCTTGTGTCCCCGG
>CAJTYH010000035.1 GCA_910583675.1 uncultured Muribaculaceae bacterium | reverse complement strand
AGTGGAGTACAGCGGACTCGAACCGCTCACCTCGACACTGCCAGTGTCGCGCTCTAGCCAGATGAGCTAGTACCCCATGCATCGCATGTCTTATTTGCGGTGCAAAGTTAAGCAACAGAACTGACTTATGCAAATATACCGCGAAAATTTCTAAAAGGAAAAAATCCACACCATTCCACATTCCTCACCATTCCACGCCATTCCCCCACCACTACACGCCACCGGGCACAAAACACCGTGTATACTGTATGAACGTATGTACTATCAGAATGAGGGTGCTGTAATAATGGTTCAGATGGTAGGAGCTTGAAGGTGAGGTTAAGGGAGTTGACTTAGGTCAATGACCGAAACCTCATCCTTTAAGCGACGACCCAGATGAGCCGTTAGTACACACCCTCATCGGTTAGCGGCCAAGGATGCGCTTGGTACCCCCCACGATGTAGAGGCCGCGTGGAAGCGTGGACTCCACTTCGTCAAGAGTGCCGAGAGCCACACCGGCGAGACTGTACACGATGTCGGAAGCGGCAGCGGCCTCCTTGTCGGCAACGACGCCATCCACACCGCTTGTGGCATCGGTAAGATACCTCACCGCGAGCATCGAATACTCCGACGCGAACGAAAACTGGTGGAACGGCTTGGTAATCTTCTCCTCCCCCCATCCGCCAAGCAGATGGATCGGAAGCATGTTTTCGCGGTTATGGTTCTCGAAAGCATAGTCAAGTGTGATCTGTATGCCGTTCAGCCCGTTCTTGGCCGAGGTATTGTCGCAATACGGCTGGGCATAGACATATCCGCGGATCAGCACGTTGTTGAACCACGTATTGAAACCGTTCTCGGCAGTTTCATCCGTCTTGAAGTCATATGCATTGTAGGCACGCTTGAATGAGGCGAACTTGTTGAGAGACCCCTTGCATATCTTCGCAAGATCGGTGCGGAAACGCTCCTCACCCGTCACACGATAAAGTTCTGCGGCACCGGCTACCATCGTGCCGGTATTGTAGCTGTAAAAAGCGCCTACCGCTCCCCCGCAATCCACATGACGGCGGTAGCCACGCTCCACCAGGATCTTCCCGTCTGCCCCCATCATGTCCCAGTACACCCCCGAGCGGTCGAAAAGATGCTTGTTCTGCCAGTCGTATACCTTCTTGGCAAACTCCAGGTAATGCTCCGAGCGGTCGCGATCCTCCTTCTTCACGGCGTTCTCCTCGTCACGGTAACCGAACTCCACCGTCGCGCCCGTACCCTTGTAGATCTCGCTCAGCCACACAAGAGGCTGGATGATGGGGGCGTTGCTGCATGCATGCTTTGAATTGTATCCGGGTCCCCACGTTATTCCACCATACTCCTCGCCGTTCTCGTCGCGCCAGCAGTCCCATCCGTCGAGCACGTAATCCGCCAGATAAGTGGCAAGATCCAGATAATCCTCCGATCCGGTGATCTCATACGCACGGATCAGTTCGCGCGACAACCACATCTGGTCGTCATATACGTTGAGGATCCCGGTCACGTTCGCGCCACCTCTGGTGTTGGAACGAGGCACCGCGTAGGGACGGCTAACCTTGTTGCTTGCATACGAAGGGAGACGGTAGCTCCCGCGATAATACTCAAGGTTGTCTATCAGAACGTCAAGACGATCCTTGTATTTTTCAAAATTCTCGCCGTACAGTTCCGCATTGGTATCCTGTACCAACTGCAGCGCCTGAAGCAGCGAGCAATGCGCCTCAACTGCAGCCGTCAGAGGCCAGATGTCGGAAGAGCCGCTCGTCCACCCAGTCTCGGTATTGTAGCGGTCGGCCATATACAGGTTGGTTCTTGTGCCTTTCATGGTCTTTTCCCACGACGCATCCATGATCGCCATGGCACGCTCCATGTTGCGCACAGCCAGTTCCGTCTTGCTCAGTTCCTGCGCCCCGGCAATAAGGGAGGCACCGATAGCGGCTGAAAGAAATGCTTTACGTAGATTTATCTTCATTCGATAATGGTAATGGATTTTATTAAGAAAAAGGCTTAGAGTGCGTGCCAAACACCTCAGTGTCAGTCCACACTCTAAGCTATTTCAGACAGTGATCAGAACAATCGGATTATTCCCACATGATCTGATCCTCTTCCGGCATCTGGGTATTGAGCTTGCGCTCCATGGTCATACCGCCGTATACGTGCCAGGTAACAGATGTGCCCGGGGCAGTCTTGGTGTCGGTGTAGTAATAGTCCAGATCCTGGAGCACCAGAGTACGGCGAATCACATAGTTGAGCACAGGGTCGGGAGAAGAAAGGATCTTATAGCTGCCCACCTTTTCGGATTTGAAATCCAGTTCAGGATTCTCGGCTTCATTTACGTAAAGCTCCACGCTACCGCTGGCCACAACGTCGTCACTCGGTTCGAAGTCGGGATCGGGAGTGAAGTGTGCGTAAATGCGGAAGTTGCGGCGCAGGAGGCTGCTCTCCTTGTTTGTGCCGGCATAGAAGAATACATCACGTGGGCCGCATGCATAGGTCTGCACATCGATCATACCTCCGGTTTCACCGTCACCGTTATTCTCGTCAGTGATGCAATAGAGCATGTTTGTAGCCGAGAAGATGCCGGAGAAGTCGGTGTAAGGAAGGATATGCAACATCGCTGTGGCATAGTTCTTACGCGGATGGCGCTCATATCCCGCACCCGGAGCTATGCGCAGAGGCAATACGTAGCGGTCGATCAGATCCAGACCACCGTTCTTCGTAAAGTCAAGTTTGATGTCAAGAAGCGCAGTGTTCTGCCCCTCGGGTATGGTGATTGTCGGGGAGTATTCCGCAAAATCAGACATGTCCTTGTAATAGATCTCCGTACGATGGGCGAAACGCTCCTGATTCAGGATGTCAAGCGTATCCGAATGCTCTATGTTCACGGTCACGGTCTTCGGATTGTTCTGCGAGCCGGCCACGATCAGGGGGAGCTTGTAGTTAGACAAGCCTTCCTTCCCGAACATAGGCTCCAGATCGGAGTTGAGTCGGGTATATGGCACATACACGGTGGTCACACCGGAGGTAAGGCCTCCCTCGGCATCAAGAGGAGCCTTGAAGCTGATATAGTTTGCGTATTGCTCCTCCTTCCAGTCGTCGTTGCACGAGGTCATCACCGCCCCTGCACCCACTGCCAGAAGACCGAGAGCAAATATGTTTTTTATCTTAAGCATGATATAAAGATTAAGCTGTTCTATGTTTTGTTTCTTTATGGCGATGCGCCGGTATGGCGGCACATCGCCATTCTTCTATCATTGTTCCTAACAGTCCAAATTAGTCGTAATACTTCCAACCGGGGTTCTGCACCAGGTTCTGGTTCCTCTTCAGCTCATCCAGCGGTATAGGCCAAAGATACATCTTGATGGTGAACACAGTCGGGAGACTGTAGATGGGCACTATCTGCTGGAAGTCGTCGCGGCGGTTCTGAGACATATCTACGTTGCAACCGTATACAGGGATTGTCTCCTCAACCGGAGCATCCATCCAACGGCGCAGGTCATAGTAGCGCTTGCCTTCGCCTATCAGCTCAATGAAACGCTCACGCTTGATCTTCTTACGCATAGCAGTCTGGTCTGCATAAATGTCTGCGGTAAAGTCGGGCACACCTGCACGGCAGCGAACCGGGCGGATCCCCTTCTTCATCTCGTTGATGTCGCGCCTTACGGTATATACCTGTGAACCGTCCCATGAGGGGATGTTGTAGCTCCCGTTCAGCTCGTTGATGGCCTCGGCATAGAGCAGGAGGATATCGGCGTAACGAAGAGCCGGCTCCCACTTGCGGATCACATTGCTGTAGTTCATCTGTGAGGTGCAATAGTCTGCCGGATTGATATACTTCTTGAATGCGATACCGGTACGCTGCCAGAAGGCGTTGGCATTTGATTTGCCATCCTTGTTGCCACGGTAATAGAAAATCTGAGGATTATGATCCGCAGCCTGATCATAGGCATTCCACCACTTGGAGCCATTGTAGCCTACGCTTGCATAGAAACGCGGCTCACGATGCCCGTACTGTATGCAAACACCTGTCACATTCTTGCCAAACTCAGGATAGTTGCTTGCCGAAACCTCATTGCGGTTCGGATTCGGACGGGTTGCCGTCCAACCGGAAAGACGCTCACGTGCATCAAAGTCGCCATCGGTATATTGCTGCCACTCGCTGTTGCGGCCTGGGCAATCCGTACCATCCTGCATATAGTAGGCATCCACCATTTTCTGTGTCACACCGTGGCAGTTCCAGCCACCGAGCGACGAGGGAAATGCATGAAGTATCATACCATCAAGGCTTCCATGACGGTCACCTTCATTCGCCGTATTATAGCCACGGCTGAAAATGATCTCGCGGTTGTCAAGAGTCGCCACACCATTGAAGTAGTCGCGATATGACAAATACGGGTCAATATCGGCATATCCGTCAGGCCAGTTCTTCTCTGAGAAGTCGCCATCCTGAAAAGGAGTCAGCGTCAAAGGATAGCCTTCAGTAGCACGGTCTGCCTCATTCTTGCTGACGGTAAACAGTTCGTAATTTGCAGGGCATTCCATAACGTCGCGGAGGGCTGCTGCTGCACGAGCCCACTTGCGTTCGTCGTAAGTAAGGCTAAGGAGCTGTTTGCCATCCTTATTTACAAGGGTCTTGGCAAAATCGTCGGTCACAAGCGAGCCATGCACACCGTTGGCAAGCTGACCGTTAGCCAATGGAGAGGCGGCATACATAAGGGCGAGGGCACGGGTTGCAAGGGCGGCACCCTTGGTGGGGCGCACCACATTCTCCGTACTCGTGTTGCCGGTCATGCGGCTCCAGCTTGAAAGCTCGTCGCATGCCTTGAGCATCTCGTCGGATATATGCTCCGCAACCTCCTCATAAGAGGAGCGGGGGAAAGAGAGATTCTCGTATGGCTGCGTATAGTCGGCACCTTCGTCCGGCATGATGGGCACGGGGCCGTACTTACGCAGAAGCAGCCAGTAGAAGTAGGCGCGAACGAAACGGGCCTGACCCTTCATGTCCGTACGCTCCCTTTCAGTGAGCCGTGTGTTTTTGTCAACATTGTGGATGAATACCGAAGCCTGATAGATGCCACGGTAGGCGCTTGTCCAGAAACCGGAGTTGAAATTCTCGTTATAGTCACCCTGCTTGAACGAAGAGTACTTGCCGGTATAGTCAAAGTCGTTGCCATACTCGCTGTCACGGTCACCCCAGAGGATATCGTCGGCGAACACATGATAGTTTCTGCCGTTAGCTTCCTTGATGCTGACATCGCAGAGGTCATACTTGAGATAGCTAAAAGCTTGTGTCAACCACGCATTTGTCTGATTGACATCCGTGAACACCGACTCGAGCGTGATGCGGTCGTCGAAATACTTGTCGGCGTCAAGGGTGTCCTCGCAAGAGGAGAACATTGCCGACGCACACCCGATAAGCGCAGCCAGTGATATTGATTTAGCAATATATTTTTTCATGATTGTAGTATACGGTTAGATGTTGATTTGGAAACCGGCAGTGATCGATTTCGAGAGAGGATAAGCCTCGCCGTTGCTGCTGCCCATTTCAGGATCCCAAAGTTTGAAGCTTGACCATGTCAGGAGGTTTGCGCCCTGCACGAAGAGGCGGATGTTCTCAAAGCGGATGGCGTTCATCCAGCTCTTCGGGAAGTTGTAACCTACCTCAAGGTTCTTCAGACGCACGTAGCTGATATCGCGCATCCAGAATGTAGAGGCACGGTAGTTGTTGCCGCGACCGAGGGTACCATCGGAGTCTGGCATACGGGGATATGCCGCATTGGGATTCTCGTTGGCAGCGATACCCAACTTGGCAGCGGTCTCTGCATCTACCCAACGATCTTCCACGAGGTCTGTGAGGATCTGACCCCAGCGTCCTTCGGAGAATGCCCATACGGTCTTACCGTTGATGATAGTCGAAGCCTTGCCTGCGCCCTGGAAGTGCACGTTGAAGTCGAAACCTTTCCATGCGACCGACACACCGACGCCATACACGAGGTTGGGGCGGGTTGTCGCGCCAATTGCGCAGATGTCACCGTCGTTAACCACACCGTCGCCGTTCACGTCCTTGTACTTGATATCACCGGGCTGCACGTCGCCGAACATCTGCTTCGGATGGTTGCGGATCTCCTCGTAGCTGTTGAAGAGGCCTTCCGCAACAAGACCACGGATCTGGTCTACACGGTGGCCGAGCCAGTTCTGATAGTTATATGCGTTGTTCTCAACGTCGTAGTTGTCAACGGTATTCTTGGAGTAGGTCATGTTGCCGCGAACGGTAAGGGAAACTTCACCGAACTGTTTCTCGAAACGGAAATGGCCGTCGAAACCTTTCGAAGTTACTTCACCTACGTTGGCTCTCGGAGACTGCTCCAGACCCAAAGAGTAAGGGAGGAAGTTACGCAGCATGAAAATGCCGGTACGTTTTTCATGGAAGTAGTCAACGGTCAACGAGAAGCTGTTGTTGAACAGAGCAATATCAAGACCTACGTCCTGCTTCGTTGACTCTTCCCAAGTTACATTGTTGGAGGCGAGTTCGGTAAAGTGCATGGCACGACGGTATTCCGAACGAGTAGGGTCATTAACAGTACCAAAGTTGTAAATATCTTCCCTGATGTATCTATCGCCATTATCTCTTTGTCCCCAAAGATAATCAATGGTGTAAAGGTAGGGGAAACGGATCTTATCATTACCAATATAGAGGTTGTCATTACCTACCTTACCGTAAGAATAGCGTATCTTGAACATGTCAAGCCAGGTCACATCCTTCATAAACTCCTCACGAGTGAGGTTCCATGCAGCCGAAGCAGCGGGGAAGAAACCGAAACGGTGACCGTCGGCGAAGTTCTCTGAACCGTTGTAACCAAAGTTCACATCAATAAAGTAGCGGTACTTCCAGTTGTAGGACACCTGACCGGCAAGTGCCATGTTCTTGTGAGATACCGAGTTCTTTATGTCGGAACCGATGTTCTGTGTAGAGATGTTGTCGTCGTAGGTAAACTTGAGGTTGGCGCCTACGGTGTGATCCTCGGCGAACGTGCGATTGTAGCTCAACAGGAGGTCGGCGAAGATACGGCGCGAGCCATTGTTGTCCGAACTTTGCTCCATATCCTTACGGGGATGAGTCCTGTCGAAGATTATCTCACCGGTTTCCTTGTCACGTCCCTGATGGTAGTATGACTCAGGGGTCTGGAAGTGGTTGATGCGGTTGAAGTTGTAAGTGTCGTAACCGAAGCGACCTGTGAAGCGGAGACCGGGAGTGACGAAACGGAGATCCTGCTCGAGGGTCACGTTGTTCTGGAGATTGTTGTTCCACTCCTGATAGTAACCGGTCTGGGTGGCCTGTACCCACGGGTTGAGGTCACGGTCATCATCACGCTTGAGGTTGGTCTTGGGAACATAGCCGTTGGAGTAAAGCACCGGACAGGTGATCGCGTTGTAGGCGAAGAGAGAGTTCCATGTGCGGTTGTCATCAATACCGGGGGAGTTGCGTTGGGAGAGGTCACCTGAGGTACCGAGACGGAGCACGGTGGTGGGTGTCAGGTCAAGGTCAAGGTTAAGACGATAGTTCCAGCGACTGTAGTTGGCATTGGTGTTGTACTTGTTGCGCAGGGTCTCGTCGGTCTTGTACATACCCTCGTCGTTCACATAGGAGATGGACGCATAATAGCGTGCCGTGCTGCCGCCGCCGCTGATGTTGGCCATCGCACGATAGCTCATGGCTCCATCCTTGAGGATGAGATCCTTCCAGTTCACGTTGGGATAAATATCCGGGTCAAGTCCGTTCTGGATAAGTGCCAGCTCCTGCGGGTTGAAGTATTCACCCTTGCTTCGGGTGATGTTACCCTCGTTGAGCATGCGGGCGTATGTAAGACCGTCAACGAATTCGGGGGTCTTCGTGCGCGTATTGTAGGAGGTCTCGAACTTGGCATTGAACTTTACGGCACCGGCCTTACCATGCTTGGTAGTGATGAGCACAACGCCGTTCGCACCCTTCGAACCGTAGATGGCGGTTGCAGATGCGTCCTTGAGCACGGTGAAGGTCTCGATATCCTCGATGTTGAGGTCGTCGATGTTCTCACGCTCGAAACCGTCCACAAGGATGTAGGCGGATGCACCTGCACCGAAAGTGGAGATACCGCGGATCCAGAACTCCGACTTGTTGCGTCCGGGCTGACCGGAAGTCTGACGGGCGAAGATACCGGGCACGTTACCTGCAAGAGCATTGGAGAGGTTGGAGGTGCTGAAGTGCTTCATGTCGTCCACATTGACGTTGGTCACAGCACCTGTCACCGTGATCTTCTTACGGGCACCCATACCGGTAACCACAACCTCGTTGAGGGCTGTCTTGGTCTCTTCGAGACGGAACTCGTTGCCCTGCTTCTTGAGGTTGCGCACCGATACTTCCATCGGCTCCATACCCACATAGCGTACTACAAGGGTCTTGGCGTTGTCGGGCACATCTATGGAAAATTCACCGTCCACATCGGTGGAGACACCTACGCCGGTGCCCTTCACGGCTACTGTCGCGCCGATCAACGGTTCATTGTCAGCTGAACTGTAGACGGTACCTGTGAATACCTTAGCGTTCGCAAGGCCGGTGGTAAGCGTCGCTGCAGCCAGCAATGTTATCAATTGTTGTTTCATCTTATTCTGAAGTTATTAGATTCAAGCGATATATACTGAATTATTCCTCGGTCACATCACCTTCACCACCTTGCTCGGGTTGGTCAGGCTCATCAGGGGTCGGCTCGTCATCGTCGCTCTCTAGGCCGATAGTGCGAATACGACGGTTCACGTCGTCAAGCACATAGAACTCATCCTTGGATTCGTCATACGCGATACCGCTCACGTCGCGGAAACGAGCCTGTGTGCGGAGATCGCCTTCCTCTATACCCCACCAGTTGTTGTCGGTATTGTGGGAGTGACCGGCATATGTGCGAACGATACCGTCGGGAGTGATGCTACGTACACAGAAGTTGCCACGGTCACATACATAATAATCATACTCGTCGGCACGGCCTGCGTATGCGGGGTTTTTCACGAATATTCCCTGATAAGGGGTTGAGAGACGCGAATCACCACCTACTGCATCAGAATAACCGGCGTTGCCGCTGCGACCTGCGATAAGGTAAGGCTGAGTGAATTTCTTCGCCTTCCAATCATAATCGGCGCGGAGGATATAGTGACGGTTGATCACGTCAATATAGGCATAGTTACCGGTAGGATGGATCGTGATGTTGAACTCCCACTGGTTCTCGTAGATCTGGAAAAGCTCATCGAAGCAACCTTCATCAAAATAACCTGACCAAGGCTCGGAAGTGCCCTCGGTGTTATTGATGGTCTCGAAATACTTGTTTATATCAAGGCGGAAGAACTGACCTTTTTCATAGGAGTTGAAGTAAACCTCGCCGTTAACAGGATGCACTGCCACACCGTTGCACTGCTTGTATGCAGCAAGCACGGTGGTGCTTGAACGGTCGCTGAAAGTGCCGTCGGAGTTACGCCTTACGATCCATACACTTGTGGAGTGCGTACCGTTGTCATCGCGGTCGGTAGAAACCAGCATGTATTGGCCGTCAAGGGTAAAGGCACAATTACGCAGACGCCTACCACCGAACTTTGAGGAGGACATCAGAAGGTTATGCATCTTGGCCTCAAGGTCAAGCTCCACGATCTTGTTCATACCGTCGTAAACGATATAGAGACGGTTGGGATAGAGGGGGTCGAAAGTCATACAGCCGGCAGAACGGAAACCGCAGGCGGCAAGTTCCTGATTGCCGCTGGGATCGTGGAACGGGCCGAAACGTTCACCCTGAGTATCATCTTCGTTGCGGTAACCCACGAGGGTACCTACCACACGTTTGCGAGTGTAAGCGAAATCCATGCCAGCAGGAGAAACGCCGCGTTGGATCTCCTCTCCGTTCTCGTCAAGGAGAACCACCTCTACGGAACTGCCATCAGCTCCTTTGGGGATGTAAGCATAAATAGTAGTGTTGTTAAGAGTCACGATAACGGCTTCCTTGCCGCCCACCAAGAGCTTCACACGGCTCTTGTCATTGCCGAAGTTGGAACCATAGACGAGCATCTGCTCCTGGTAACCGCCGCTCTTCGGCGTGAAATCAGTCACTTGTACGGGTTTTGCCGGGTCGAAGGCAACGTTGTTGTCCACATTCTCCTTGTCGTCGGAACAGGAGGCGAACATAGCTGCCAGCACCAGACCAGCACCCATCATGAGTTTCTGAAGGTTGTTGGTAATGTTTTTTAAATTCATGGCAATTGGTTAAGTGTTTGTTAAAGATAAATTTCAATTACTATATTTCCAAGTCAGGACGCAAGCATCCGCTAAGGCGCCATTTACCCATCTGCCCGGCAAGTTCCCCGGAACTCTCCCATCACAGCCTACAACAGCCTATGACTGCAACTGACTGCAACGGAAAATCCGGACAAACCGCCTGACTCAAACGCTAAAACAATCCTGACCTCCGCCGGTCGACGGCAACCCGCAGGTGCGGGCACCGTCGGCCTTTGGTGTTGGTTTCAGAGTTAAGTGCGGCCGGTGCGGCTTATTTCGCCAACTTTTCGGCCAGAACGGGCATCCAGTGTCCTGCAATCACCGAACGAGCCATGAAACCGGTCTTACGTCCGGTCTTGGTGTCGTACCAATCGCTGATAGGCACGCGCGTCTCGGTCTCGTTGACGTAATCGTAGAGGGGATCGATGAATTTCACAAGTGTCTTCTGGTCGGGAGACATAGCCGCCGTCCACATGACCCAGTCGCTCTTGGTGTAGTCCTTGCGGCTGTCAAGGGGAAGACCATACTTGTTCTGTTTCTTAAGGTAATAGTTGATTTCCAAAGGCATGGCCTCTGCGGGGAAGATTTGGGTGCCCCAGAGCTTGTCCCATACCATGTTGTATTTCTGGCTCCAAGTATTGTCACGGTCGAATGCGAGGCGGTAGTGGGCATCCTTGCCGTTGCCTTCGCGTGCGTCAACCACCCATTTGGCAGCCATCTCCTTGGCACGGTCGTTGTATTTCTTATACGTGGACATGTCGCCCTTCATCTTTGCAAGTTCCGCGAAACCTGCGATACCCATGATAGCCTTGATGGAAAGATTGGCATTGTGTGCCCAGTGGCCGGCAAAGTCATCGGTGCAGAGCTGATTCTCGGGATCCTGTCCATTTTCAGAGAGATAGTCAGTCCAGGTCTGGAGAATGTCCCAGTAAGGCTCGGCATAGTTCGTATTACCGTCGAGCTTGCAGCACATAGCAATGAGGGTGAGCATGTTACCGGCCTCCTCAAGGGGCATGTCGCCACCGTAAACCTGACCGTTTGCGATGGGATAGGTACCGAGGTCGTGTGCGGCAAACGGCTTAGTCCAACGTCCGGAAGCGCTGTAGTCGAGGATGGAGGTCATCATCGCCTTCTGGAGCTCGGGGTTGTATATAAGGAAGAGAGGAGCCTCGGGATAGGTAAGGTCGACGGTGTTGACGCAACCGTTGGAGTCGTTCTCCTTGGAGAAGAACAGGAGGGTACCTTCGTCATCCTTGAAGAGCTTGTGGGCTGCGATCACGTGACGGTAACTGCCGGAAAGGATCTCGGCATACTTCTTGCCGCCTACGGCGAGGGCATCGTCGTAGATCGTCTTATCAAGATCGCGGCAACGCTTCATTATAGAGGAATAGGAACTGTTGAGGTTATTGAACATGTCGAATATGCTCACTTCCCCATTGTGCGCCCAGTATCCTTTGTAACGCTTGAAGAAATACTCAATGTCGTAAACTTCGTCGTAACCGATGAGGGTGTAGCTCGAAGCGTCCTTCACGCGACCGAAGTTGTGCTCGTACGCGAGGATGGGGTTCGCGCCCTTGGCGGCAACTATCTCGTCGGCGGAAGCGGGGAGCTTGCCGGTGTTTATGAAGCTGCTCTTGATCTCCTTGTCGGTGCCGAGGCAAACGTCGCCGTTGATGGCCGGCATATAAAGGTAACCCCAGTCAATGCAGATGTGGTCACCCTTCTTGGCCAGGATCGGCTGCTCCACGGTACCTGTCTTCACATATTTCACACCGTTGTGCTCCTCGGTTGTGGAACGGGTGGGCTGGGAAGCCTTGTTCACCGAGATAAGCGGAGATGCCGTGAGCAGGAGCTGCACGTCGTGCTCCTTGCCGTCCATCGAACGTACCTGATAGGATATGTAGTTGATGGGGGAGGAAAGCAGGTCGTAGTTGTCCATGAGCATGGGAGCCGTGAACACAAGGTCAAGTTCCACGGGGCCGCACTCAAATGTATAATATGTGGAAGTGGCCATCACATCCACGTTTTTCTGCTTTGCAATCTCGGTATTGCCATCCTCGGCACCCACGTTGCGATACAGTCCGAAATCGGTGTATGCGCCCCCGGTGGTGTTATGGCAATGAGCGGCGATGACGTTCTTGCCGGGGCGGAGGAGCTGCTTGAGTTCGTCGGTCAGTTCCTGCTTCACACCCTCGCGCCATGTCTCGCCGGTCTTGGCGACAAGAGCACCGTTGATATAGATCTCGAATACATCGTCATGCGAGAACACCAGGAAGAGATTGCCAGCAATATCCTCCGGGGTAAGCTCTATGGCACGACGAACGTAAAGGTCGCTGTTCTCCTTGTCCCAACGCGTGCGCACGTCGCTGAGGCCGCGTGAACCGAACGCACCCTCGGCGCGTTTCCATTTGGAGTCGTCGAAATCGGGACGTTCCCAGCCGGTGGCAGGTTTCTCATGCGTGATCGCACCAGTCCATGCTGCTTCGTCGGCCATGGGGACTATGGTCTCCAGAACAGTGTTCTTCACGCCCATGAAACGATAAGTCTTTCCATCTACACGCAAAAGGCCTTCAAGTGGCTTTTCGTCGTTTGTCCAATGACGGGGTGAACCGTCCGTAAGCTGGTCATAGGGAGACCAGATTGAAAAGTAAGGATCGGAGACCACAAGCGGCACCGACGGTAGTCTTAAATCTGTGTTTTGGTAAGGCTGAAAAAGCTCGGCGGTCTGTCCATTCATGGCAAATGCAGTGCACAGCGCCGCCGCGTATTTTATCAGGTTCTTCATGTGAAATATGTTTGGTTATAAGTAGACGTTTTAATGGAATCTGTCAGCATACAAACGGGGCATCCCCGGTTAAAGATTTATGGCACAAAATAACCGCAATTTTGCTAAAAAAGACAAAAAAATATGTTCAATCATCAAAAAAAACTGTTCACGACCGCCCCTACACCCCTTATTAACACTCCTCATGTGCTTATCGGCGACATAAAGGTGGCATATCCGGCATATGCAATGGATTATGTATAAAAAGACGCGCTTACCGGCCAAAAACAGTCAATTCGTCTTCCATTTTACACATTTGTACGATTTCACGCCATCGCTTTCAGATGCCTGAATCATGCCGAAACGGACGAATTGGCAAATCCAGAACATAATTTGGAGAAAAGGTGTGCCGAAACCAGATATTTCGGCACACTCTTTTTCAATACATCGAATGTATCAACCTATGAACAGGTCAATTCTTGATCAGCTTCACAACATGGGATTTACCGCCAGCCTCCCTTACGGTAAGAAGATAGAGGGAGGGCGCACAGGAGGACACGTCAAGGACGGAGGAGCCTTTTACGGAGGCGGCAAGCGCACCGGAGAGGGAACGCAACTCCAGGCTCTCTATCTCGCACTCGCCTGAGACAGTCACCACATCCACAGCAGGATTCGGATAAACCCTGATACCTGACGCCACAACCTTATCAAGGGCACCGGCAATGCCTCCACCGGAGAAACTGTATGAACCGGAGCCAAGTGTCATGGTAACGTTGGTGCCGTCGTCGGCATAACCGGTCACCCCTTCCGCATCGGCGGCATCCTTGCCGCTCTCGGAAATGTGTGTTCCGTCGGTCGGCGATGGTAGAACCAGCTTAGCCGTGGTGTTGGCGGGAACAGTAACGTCGTATACGTAGCTACCATCCTCGGAGGTCTTCCATGCGGCATCCACCGCTCCGTAATTGGAAAGGAAAGTCGCATCCACGTCGGTAATACGGCGTGAGGCGTCGAACGAGGGCTTGAGAATGATATGCGAGAAACCGGGCTTGTCGTAGTCGGGGGCTATACCGGCCATATGACGGTACATCCATTCACCCACAGCACCGTAAGCATAGTGGTTGAATGAGTTCATCTCTATGCTTTTGCTGAAACCTCCCTCACGGGTATAGCTGTTCCATCGCTCCCACATGGTCGTAGCGCCCTGATCAACAGGATACAGCCAGGAGGGACAGTCATGCTGCAGAAGCAGTGAGTAAGCCAGGTCGTCCATACCGAACTGGCTGAGGGTCTGGTTGAGCACGGCGGTGCCGAGGAATCCGGTGGACAGCTTGTTGCCGTTCCCTTCGATCCTCTTGCGGAGCTTGCCGCATGTAATTTCTATCTCCTCCTCATCCTGGAGCATGTCATAACGCAGGGCGAGAAGCTGAGCACACTGCGAACCTTGCTTTAGTCCGGGGTTGCGCCCGCGGTTCCAATATCGGGTGTGGAATTCATCCTTAATGTTGGCAAAGAGGGTTGCATACTCGGCAGCCTTCAGATCGTATTCGTCACCTTCCGAAGTGCTGAGAACTTTCGACATGCGGCTCATAAGGTCGGCCATATAGCCGTAATATGCCACTGACACGAAACGGCGGTCGGTATCCTCGAATGCCAGCCAGTCGCCATAACGGGTGTCGGAACCGGCATACTGGTAGGAACCGTCCTTTTGGGTTGCGAGCCAGTCCATGAAACGCTCCATGGAAGCGTAATTCTCTTCGATTATGGCCTTGTCGCCATACATGACGTATACGTTCCACGGCAGGATGATACCCGCGTCAGCCCATGCGGCCGATCCATGCTCAACCCAGTTGAAGGGTGCTACGTTGGGGTAGGCACCGTTGGGAAGCTGTCCGTCGCGCATGTCGCGCATCCACTTGTGGTAGAATCCCTGCACCTGGGCATTGTACATGGCTGCCATGGAGAACACCTGAGTGTCGGCTGTCCATCCAAGGCGCTCGTCGCGCTGCGGGCAGTCTGTCGGGACGCTGACGAAGTTGCTCCACTGCCCCCACTGTATATTGCTGTAAAGTTGGTTTACATCAGCATCGTTTACCTTGATGGAGGATTTTGCCTCGGCCTCGGTGCTGATGGTCTCGGCCTTGATCCATTCAATCTCGACATCCTCGGAGACAGTCACATCGCAGTAACGGAAACCGTAGAACGTGGTCGTAGGGCTGTACACCTCACCCTCGGGATCACCGGCAAGGACATACTGGCCAGCAGCCTTCGCCGAACGCAGGGCGATGGTGTAGAGAGCGCCCTTAGCCGCGTCGTTGCCGCGCTCGGTGTCTCCCGAATCGTTGATCATCTCGGCATAACGGAGGTTGACCTTGGCACCCGCTGCGCCTTTCACCTTGAATTTAGCCCAACCGGAAGCGTTCTGACCGAAGTCCACCACCATGGTTTGTCCCTTCTTAAGGGTTACGGAAGCATCCCCGGCATACGTGGCCACGGTATTGATCTCGCCATACTGCGTTCCGTTGTCCTTGATACCCTCGTAGACGGTAAGCGAGAGCGCCTTGCGTTCGAGTTCGGGTATAATCCTTACCGTGGGGCCTTCATGCGCCATCAGCTCACCCTTGTTCTGACGGTCGAGCGTCACCCCGTTCCAAGCGCTTGTGTCATAGCCGGGCTTGCTCCAGCCGTCGGCAAGACGGGCATCGTAAACCTCGCCATGATAGATCTCGCCGCTCTTGACTGCACTGCGACGTGAATTGAGCCATGACTGGTCGGTGACCAGAGTCACCACTTCCCCGTTTTCAAGTTCCACGACGAGCTTGCCTATGAATGCCACGCCGGAAGACCCATAGATGCCATGGGATACGGCTCCATTCCACCAACCGTTGCTTACGATGGCTCCCAGAGCGTTCTTGCCCTCCCGGAGAAGCGAAGTGACATCATGTGTGAGGTAGAACACAGTACTGCGATAGTCGCTCCATCCGGGCATAAGCTCGTCGTATATCATGCTGCCGTCCGCTTGCTGATGACCTACACGCTCACCGTTGACATATATATTATATACCCCCAAGGCCGAAGTATAGAGTTTGGCGCTCTTCACCTTGCCGTCAAGCGTGAATTCCTTGCGGAATATCGGGGAGGCAGTGGCGGCATCCTGCATTATCTTGTTCTCCTGAGAGGGTGAATAGGCATAGAGCTTGCGATTCCCGGCTACCTCCACCACCTCGCCTGACGAGAACTCATACGAGTCTGATTCGAAATCCTCGGAAAGAGTCACGCGCTTGTTACCTGCGGCATCATACTCGGTGACCTTCACATTGTCCCAGTAGGCACGCTCGTCTACGGCATCATGGAACACGCGGAAACCGATCAACCCCTTCGAAAGAAGACCAGATGTATCTTTATAGGTATCAACCAGCTTGTCATCCACGAAGGTGCGCACCTCGCTGCCGTCTATCTCCAGACGCAGGTGACGTTCCACACCAAGGATATCCTCGTTGGTGAATCCCTCCATCGGGGTATCGGAGAACTGGGGGTTGCCGCTGTTGGCATACAGATGGCGACGCACCAGAGGATATCCCCTGTCATTGCAATTGATAGCCCACATGAAGTAACAGTTGGATCTTGTATGGCTGAAGATCAAGGAAGCTGCATCTTTGACGAGCGTTATATCTGCGTCTATGTCGTAACGCAACCTTGTTTCCTCTTCACCTTCCTTTTTCGGCCACAGATATGTCTCCACTTCGGATCCGACAAGCACACGTCCGTCTACAATGGTTCCTCCGGCGATAGAGCAACTGGAAGGATCCTCGAAGTCCTCCTGGAACAATACGTTGGCCTTGTCGTCCCTCACGACTATGTTGTCGAAATAGGCGCGTTCATAGATCATCCACTCCCTTTCGCTCTTGGACTGACGGAAACCCACCTTGTCGTAGACAAACTGACCGGAACGGCTGTCAATCTGCACCCCGTCTACAAAAGTAGTGGCACGTGCACCGTCCTCACTCACCACGATCTTGAAAGTGTGGGGTGTATACGCGTCAAGCGACACCTTGCCGCTCAGGTCGATCTCGGCAAGGCATGCAGGAGCATCGTTTACCCAGCGATGGGGACGGAAACGGGGATTCCCGTTCTCTATGTTGAACTGCCACATGTAGAAATTGCGTGCGTCCTTGGCCGCAAATGCTATACCGGCACAGAACTGCTCTATAGTGAACCGTCCCTCGAAAGTATAATTCTTCACATCGGCATCGGGTGTGAAATTCTTCTGGAAAACCAGCGTCTCGGGACCACAGACATGAAGCTGTCCGTTGGCAACTTCCCCGACTCCGAAGTTATCGTTGCTGTCAAAGTTGTCCTCAAAAAGCACGGTGCCATCTTCAGCGGTCACCTTGAAATAATCATAAAAAGCGGTCTCGGGCTTTTGACCGCGACCATCTATGTCTGACGACCGCAGACCGATCTCCCCGTAAGGATAGGCACCCTTGCGTTCGTCTATGAGTATGTCGTCTATATATGTACGCGCCATGGTGCCCCCGTCGCTGACCTCGATGCGCATGTGGTGCTGCTCCCAGTTCTTCAGGCTGATACCTAGGTTGATCTCGGCAAGGCATACGGGAGTGCCGTTGTTCCACACGTGCGGACGGAAGCGCGGTGTACCCGTCTTGGTGCTTACCTGCCACATATAGAAGTTGTTGCGATCAATGGCGCCCCATATGAGACCGGCCGACGAACGGTCTATCTCAAAGTCGGTCTCTATTACGAAATCTGTCACGGCAACGCCCGGATCAACCGCCTGTGGAGCACCAGTACCCGGCGCGATCCATTGCGCCCCACTCCATCCCGACCCCATAAGACCGGTCTCAAAATATGCTCCCGGTTGCGACACGGCGGTCTCACCATGGTTGTCCGTTACGGTAACACGCCAGTAATAGCGTGTGGAGGGCTGCAACTGCAATCCCTCAAGCTTAACGTTTGCCGAACTGTTGGAATCCACCGTACCAGAATCGTACACGATTCCGGACATGTTGCTGTCCAGGCCGATCTCAAGCTGAAAAGACTTCTGGACAGTCGAGCGGCGGTCGGAATTCAACTGCCAGCTGAACACCGGACTCACCTTGTCAATACCGACCGGATTTGTCTGGTACTGAGTGCGGAGCGTTCCCACTGTCAGCGCCTGCGATACTAGGCAACCGAGCGTCGCGCATGCTGTTAAAAACAATTTTTGATAGTTAAACATAAAATGATAAATTGGTTATGAATTTCCCGGAAACTCGCCCTTAGGCTTTAGGTTATCACGGGTTACTTGTCAGATAATCTATTTTAAGGCATATCGTCTGCAGTAGCATCAGAAACAGGTTGTTTGCCACCCTTGGAAGCCACATATTCCTTGGGGATCATGCCGAATTTGGCCTTGAAGCATTTGGCGAAATATGAGGAGGATGTAAAACCCGACATGGCCGCCACCTCCGTCACCCTCACCCCGTCAAGCAGAAGACGTGCGGAATAATCCAGGCGATAATTTTTAAGGTAATCCACGGGAGTCATTGATGTAACCGACTTAAGTTTGCGATAGAAACTTGACCGGCTCATATTCATCTGCTTGGCCATTACGTCTATGGAAAATTCCTCCTCCGAGATGTTGTCCCTGATATAGTCGTCAAGCGTTTTCAGAAACTCCGCATCCACGCGATTGAGAGAAGCCTCCTCCACGTCAGGCGGCACAGTTCCCGCACCGTCGGAAGTTGCCGACGAAGCTCGAGCGATATTCAGCTCCCTGGTATGCATTATATTTGCGATTTGGAGGCTCAATTGCCTGATCGCAAACGGCTTTTCCATATATACATCGGCACCGCAGGCCATCCCCTCCACTTTTGCCTCAGTATCAGTCTTGGCTGTGAGGATTATGAACGGTATGTGGTTGAACCTCCAATCAGCCTTCACCTTGCGGCAGAACTCGGCACCGCTCATGCCGGGCATCATGAAATCACTGATAATGACATCGATTTCATCCTTATTCTGAAGGATCTGTAATGCCTCCGCGGCATCCGTTGCAGTAAGCACGGCATATGTCTTCCTCAAAGCGTCCGCAACCGTAGTGAGCAATTCGCGGTTATCGTCTACAAGCAGCACTTTTATTTCCCTGCTGCCTGAGGTAGTCCCCGACATGTCGGGGACTACCTCAGGGGTACCCCTGAGCCGGGTATTGTCTCCGACAGGAAGCGTAAGGGTAAACGTGGCTCCCCCCGCCGCATTGTTATCCACACCAATGTCCCCCCCGTGCGCCTTGGCTATCAACTTCGCATAAGCCAGACCAAGCCCTGTGCCAAGGTTTGCGGCAACGTCGTCGCCACCTATCTGGTAATACGTATCAAAGATCCGTTCACGCTCATGCGGCGCGATACCCGGCCCGTCATCTTCGACGGATATGCGGATCGCGCCGTCCTTAGGCTCGGCAAGGACCACAGACACACGACTTCTGGAATATTTGACGGCGTTTCCTATAAGATTCATTATGACACGATCCGTTTTATCGGCATCAAACACGGCCACCACCTCTTCCTGAGGCATGATCAGTGATATATGCTTCCCAATCGCAGCCATCGGATGCTCGAAACGGCTGCATATTTCCGACAATTTCAGCTTCATGTCATGACGCGCCGCTGCCAACTGCACTTCCTTGCCATCCTCAGCCTTGCGGAAATCCAAAAGCTGATTTATGATGCCGAGTAGATAATTCACGTTACGCCGCATGGAGGCTATATGCTTCTTGTTTTCCTCAGCCTGCAGGGTGCCGCTTTCAGCACTCTCCGCCATCTGCTCCAGAGGTATGCTGATGAGAGTAAGCGGAGTGCGTATCTCATGCACCAGATTCACAAAGAAACGCATCTTTGCCTCGAATGTCTCATGCTCCTTTTGTATCCTGAGTGTATCCATCCGATGCTGGAAATAACGATGGATCCTACGACGCAAAATCACGCCCAGGAATCCAAATACAATCATGCCCAACAACACAGCAGTACCGTAGAGCAACCATGCATTATCGTGAAAATTCATGAAATCCAGCATATATGACAAATACAGGCATTAAAATGCGAAAATTGATAAATCAAGCAAATATACAAATTATTGCCCATATCCGCAAATCCTCTCTTCTCCACCCCATATGTGTCAGAAGGGGGGTGCGCCAGAAGAGGAGGCAGCTGATTTCCCGGTTAATGTTTGAACTCAAATTAGCATCTCCCGGCAAGCCTTCGAAGAAGGCGTGTGAGGAACTCCATTTATAAAAAAGAAGGCGTGCCTAAACAAAGAGGGTGCGCCGAATGGCGCACCCTCAGGAAAGACAGCAAAAAACCGTCCTATGAAATGTCTTCTGCTAATTCAGGTTAGCGAACAACGAACTTCTTGCCGTTCTGGATGTAGATGCCGGAAGCGTCGGTGTTGGTCACCTGGATACCCTGAAGGTTGAAGATGCGGTTGTCGCCCTTGAACTCAACTGCAGTCTCGTTGTCAACTACTACATCCTCCACGCCGGCGAGCACCTCGTCAACGGTGGTATTCTTGCCGTAGTATTTCAGACGGAAGTTATCGCATACCATCCAGTGGCGGGGGAGCCATTCCGCCACGTCGGGGTCAGTCATGATACCTACAGGAATCTCAGTGCCATCAGCATAGAATACTGTCCAGTTCTTGTAGAGACCATTGCGGAAGAAGTCGCTTGCCTGATCGGTGTACTGAGGATAGTGATAGGTAACAGTGCCATCAATGTTCTTGACGTCAGCGCCCTGACCGGGAGCCTTGCCGCTCTCCTCAAGAATGTTCATGATAGGCTTGTCGGCCTCAGCGCCCATGGTAGCGTACATGATGGCATTGGAGATAGCTTCGTTGTCGGGCTGACCCTCTACGGTTATCTCACCGGTCTCACTGTCAACTTCGCTCACATGGTGACCATTACGATAGAATGCATTTACAGTGTACATGTATACACCCTCGGGGAGTTCCACCATCTGGCTTATATCGAATTGCTCGGTAGCGTCAGACCAGAATTCCACTACGAAGTTGCTGCGACGTGAGCCGCGGTCGCAAACCTTGGTATTGTCGAAAATCCATCCGGCCTCTACATTCTCACGCTGGTTGAAGCCCGGGCTTACCATATAGAACGTAGCGTCTACGGGATTCTCAAGAGTTGCAGTCTCCATCAGAGCCTCGCGCTCCTCACGGGTAACCAGCTTCCACTCGTCGTCGCCGGCAGGGCAATCGCCACGGAATTCACCGGTAACGGTCGTCTCGTCCTTGGTGCGTCCGCCGTCGCCGTCTTCCTGGTCAACGCGGGCGTCGGGAGCGTAGGTTATGCGAGCGTCCTGCAACTTGTTGTTGTAGTAGTCGTACTGGTAGATGCGGTAAACGTTCTCCTTGCCCTCTACGGGAACGAACTTCCAGGCACCCGCCTTGTCGCAGTCAAGGTAGCCCATGTAGTTCATGTAGTGCTTGGTGTCGCCGTTGTAGAGCTGGGTGTCAATATGGAACGCCAGATCCTCGGAGTTTTCCTCCTCAAGGGTGATGATGATGCCGGGCATACCCAGAGCTGCGTGTGCGCCCCAGTCGGAACCGCCACAGAGGAACTGCTTCTGGCCAATGTTATAGAAATAGTACTGGCCGTTAGGCTCGGGAGCGCTACCCTTGAAGATGTCTTCCTGACGCTCAGCCACGAGACGACGGCGAGCGAAGCGGAGCTGCTTGAGAGCTTCGTCGAACTCAGCCTTGCTTGTAGCCGTGTTGAACTGCTCGAATGCACGTGCTGCTGTTGTCTCATTAAGGCCTGGTGCTACAGCAAGTGTCTCGTTGAAGTACTTGATGGAGGAAGCGCCTGCTGTAAGAGCGTCAATCAGGTTGATGAGGTCAAGCGTAGCAAGACGGATTTCCGTGCCGCTTGTGCTTGTGAGAGCCATGCGGGCTGCTTCAAGAGCCTTCTGGGAACCAGGAGTCTGCTGAAGAGCTTCAACCTGCTTGATGGCGTTGTTGAGTTCTTCGATAGCTGCTGTAAGATCTGTGGCGGGAGTCTCAGCGCTTACATACTGAAGCTGGAAGTTGTCATATATGAACCAGTCACGGTCAAGACCTTCGAGTTTGCTTACACCTACGATAAGGTTTCCATCGGTAACAACGGCATCAATCCACTCGTTCTGGTAGCGATCGTTCAGGAACTCAAGAGAAGCGGTGTTCATCTTGTCTGGAACCCACTGACCGAGGTCGGCAATCTCCTTCCACTGGTCGGCAGGGCCTTCACCAGGAGCCTCGAAAACCTCGCTGAGGATGTGACGAATAGGCTTCTCTGTCGCACCTGCGAAATACTTAGGATTGCGGGGCCATGTGCCGTCAACATAGGCGGACACTGCATCCTCATCATCCCAGCTCTGACGATAGTATCCCTGTACACGGAAACGATAAGTACCGTTGGGAAGGTTCTTAAGAACTACGTAATGAGTATAGCCTGTGATATGGTGCCAAGCCTCACGGAGTGACTGGTGCTGTGCGCCGTCGCATGCTACGCCACCACCGAACTGGTTTGTGTATTTGTGAACCCATCCGGCTTCTTCATAACGGGGATTCTGGTTGCGACCGAAATCACCGCCGGGGATAAGCCATGTAGCATCAACCGGGCCGTTTGCAGCCTCAGCCTTCATGTGCTCGATACGGTCGGCACGGCTAACGAGCTGCCAAGTGGTGTTCTCTGCCTCGGGATTGAAATCGGCGATCACACCTCCAGTCTCACCAAGGAGATACTGAGCGACATCATCACGGTCGCAAACCAGCATCTGAATGTTGTAAGCGTTGCTTACACCGTCAACTGTCACAGGAACAAGCCCCCATGTAGTAACAGGACGACCGGTATCCATATAAAGACCCTCGCCGTTGATGCTACGGTTACCGTTCAGTTTCGGGTCAAGCTGATAGCCACCTTCAATGGGCTTTACATTTACGTCGAAACCGGTTTTACCGAGTCCTGCACGAGTTGTCCAAAGACCGGGTTGGCTATTGTTTTCCAGCCACATACCGCTTTCAACCTGATACAGATAAAAGTCCGCACCGCCCTCAGTGGGAGCCACACTGCCGGTATAAGGCGACTGTGCTGCCATGGTGAAAGCGCCGAGGAACCCTAATCCGAGAATTAAGTCTCTTTGTTTCATAAATAAAAAGGTTAAAATTTTAGTATTTATCTTTAAGGTTAAAGAATTCTTACGCATGAAAATAAGTGCCGGGTATTTCTGGCCGGCTTCACAATTATTTACGGTTTGTAACAATACAAAAGTAGACCATAATAGAGCAAAGCATGGCAAATCCCTGTTCAAAAGACGTTATTTTCTCGTCATGCACGTGCCGAAATCCGCCCAATATGCCCCTATATGCGAAAGAGGGTGCGCCGAATGGCGCACCCTCAGGAAAGACAGCAAAAAACCGTCCTATGAAATGTCTTCTGCTAATTCAGGTTAGCGAACAACGAACTTCTTGCCGTTCTGGATGTAGATGCCGGAAGCGTCGGTGTTGGTCACCTGGATACCCTGAAGGTTGAAGATGCGGTTGTCGCCCTTGAACTCAACTGCAGTCTCGTTGTCAACTACTACATCCTCCACGCCGGCGAGCACCTCGTCAACGGTGGTATTCTTGCCGTAGTATTTCAGACGGAAGTTATCGCATACCATCCAGTGGCGGGGGAGCCATTCCGCCACGTCGGGGTCAGTCATGATACCTACAGGAATCTCAGTGCCATCAGCATAGAATACTGTCCAGTTCTTGTAGAGACCATTGCGGAAGAAGTCGCTTGCCTGATCGGTGTACTGAGGATAGTGATAGGTAACAGTGCCATCAATGTTCTTGACGTCAGCGCCCTGACCGGGAGCCTTGCCGCTCTCCTCAAGAATGTTCATGATAGGCTTGTCGGCCTCAGCGCCCATGGTAGCGTACATGATGGCATTGGAGATAGCTTCGTTGTCGGGCTGACCCTCTACGGTTATCTCACCGGTCTCACTGTCAACTTCGCTCACATGGTGACCATTACGATAGAATGCATTTACAGTGTACATGTATACACCCTCGGGGAGTTCCACCATCTGGCTTATATCGAATTGCTCGGTAGCGTCAGACCAGAATTCCACTACGAAGTTGCTGCGACGTGAGCCGCGGTCGCAAACCTTGGTATTGTCGAAAATCCATCCGGCCTCTACATTCTCACGCTGGTTGAAGCCCGGGCTTACCATATAGAACGTAGCGTCTACGGGATTCTCAAGAGTTGCAGTCTCCATCAGAGCCTCGCGCTCCTCACGGGTAACCAGCTTCCACTCGTCGTCGCCGGCAGGGCAATCGCCACGGAATTCACCGGTAACGGTCGTCTCGTCCTTGGTGCGTCCGCCGTCGCCGTCTTCCTGGTCAACGCGGGCGTCGGGAGCGTAGGTTATGCGAGCGTCCTGCAACTTGTTGTTGTAGTAGTCGTACTGGTAGATGCGGTAAACGTTCTCCTTGCCCTCTACGGGAACGAACTTCCAGGCACCCGCCTTGTCGCAGTCAAGGTAGCCCATGTAGTTCATGTAGTGCTTGGTGTCGCCGTTGTAGAGCTGGGTGTCAATATGGAACGCCAGATCCTCGGAGTTTTCCTCCTCAAGGGTGATGATGATGCCGGGCATACCCAGAGCTGCGTGTGCGCCCCAGTCGGAACCGCCGCAGAGGAACTGCTTCTGGCCAATGTTATAGAAATAGTACTGACCGTCAGCCTCAGGAGCGCAACCCTTGAACACATCTTCCTGACGCTCGGCTACCATACGGCGACGAGCAAAGCGGAGCTGCTTGAGAGCTGCTTCAAATTCGGACTTGCTTGATGCAGTGTTGAACAGCTCGATGGGACGGGAAACATCGGCTCCATTCATGAACGGAAGCGTAGCATTGAAATATTCAATGGTACGTGCACCTTCTGAAAGCGCACCCTCGAAAACTATAAGATCCAACATTGCCTTGCGCAGGTCTGTGGCACTGGAACTCGTCAGAGCTTCGCGGGCTGCGTCCAGAGCGGCCGTTGATGCGGGAGTCTGGGGAAGAGCCTCAACAGCCTTGATCTCTGCATTGACGCTCTCCACAATATTTGTAAGATCCACAGAAGGTGTAGCAGTGCTTACATATTCCAGGCGGAAATTGTCATAAGCCACCCAATCGTGATAATCGCCATCGTGCTTTACGACACCGAGTACAAGAGTGCCATCCGTCACTACAGCTTCTATAGGCTCGTTCTTATAGTATCCGGCAAGTATTGCTGTGGAGCCTGCAGTGGTACAATTGGGAATCCAATTGCCGTCAAGAGCGGCTACTTCACGCCAGTCGCCATCTACACCATCATAGTCAGGTTTTTCCGTGAAGCCGGGATCTGCGGGGTGCATGAAGTTGTGGCTTGCTGCACCTGCGAAATACTGCGCGCGGCAGATGGTCTCACCTTTTTTGTAACGATCCCATGCTTCCTGACTTTCCCAATCCTCACGGTAGTATCCGTAGGGGGTGAATTTGTAGGTACCGTTGGGAATGTCTGTTAGCACTATGTAATGAACATAGTATCTTGCATTGTCCCAAGCTTCCTGAAGAGAATTGTGCTGCGAACCTGAAATACCCAATCCGGAACCACCGATCAGCTTGTAGACCCATTGGCTGGAACGCCTGTCATTACGGCTGAAGTCACCTGCAGGTATGAGCCAACTTGCATCCACGGGGCCGTTCGCCACTTCAGCCTTCATGTGGCTGATACGGTCGGCGCGACTCACGAGTTGCCACGTCTGACCGACCGAATTCTGGTCTGCGATAGCACCATCCTCCTCGCCAAGAAGATACTGGGGCTGATCAGCTATGTCGCAAGCTATCATCTGGATATTATAGGCGTTGCTTACACCGTCTACAGTCACTGGGATCAGTCCCCAGGTAGTAACGGGGCGACCGGTATCCATATAGAGACCCTCGCCGTTGATGCTGCTGTTGCCTGTGAGTTTGGGATTCAACTGGTAGCCGCCTTCGATCACTTTCACTTCCACATCGAAGCCATCCTTGTCAAGACCGGCACGCGTAGTCCAGAAACCACGGGTTGAATTGTTATGCAGCCACTTGCCGCTTTCCACTTGATACAGATAGAAGTCCGCGCTGCCTTCGGTGGGAGCCACACTGCCCGTATAAGGCGACTGTGCTGCCATAGTGAAAGCGCCGAGGAATCCTAATCCGAGAATTAAGTCTCTTTGTTTCATAATTGTAGTAATTATCTTTAAGGTTAAAGAATTTTCCCAACAAAAGCGCATGCCGCACCGTCGGGCAGGCATGCCATTTCACAGATCTTTACAATTTTATTTCGAATGCAAAAATAGACAACAACAGGTCAAGCCAAAGAAAATATCTGTTCAAAAAACAACATTTACGAATCTGCAAGGTGCCGAAACGCGACTAAAAGGTCAACGCTCGGCTTCATGAACAGGGATTGCCATTATTTGAACAGAAGGTTCGTCGTTCTTGACACACAGTAGAGTACTTTTGTGAAAATATGCACAAAAACGCTATCCCGGAACAGCCGACCGGGATGTTTTTTCGCCAATCATTAATACAATAGTTCGTTAATTTTTGAATAATTAGGCCGAATCACGGACACCGAAAAAC